>NZ_POTW01000060.1 GCF_003236295.1 Jiangella anatolica | reverse complement strand
CCCAGCCGCCGACCACCCGCCCGTCCCACCACACCGTCGGCCCGACGTTGCCGTTGCGGTCGAACAGCGCCTCGCGGTGCGGGCCGAGGAACCAGTCGCGCCGCTGCCAGCCCATCGGCGTCGGGTCGAGCGCCGGCAGCAGCGTCGCCACCGGCGCCGTCGCGGGCTCGGGCTCGGTGTCGTCGGCCAGGACCAGGCCCGGCTCGCCGTCGAGGTCTGCGTCGACGACGTCCAGCCCGGCCAGGACCGTGCGCGTGACGCCGAGCGTCCACCCCGTCCACCACTGCAGGTCGGCGACCGTCGCCGGGCCGAACACCCGCAGCCAGCGCCGGGCCAGCTCCGCCCGGGCGTCGGCCTCCGGGACGTCCGGCAGGCCGTCGGGCCACAGGCCGCGCACCGACGCCCACCGGTGCTGCCGTGACAGCCAAGTGCCCGCGGGCCGGCCGCGCACGATGCGGCCGTCGGCGCCCATCAGCGTGAGCACCCGGCTGGTGATGTTCTGCTTGACGTCCCACTTCTTGTCGGTGGTCGGCAGCACCGCCGTGCGCAGCCGCGGCTCGGCCCGGGCCAGCTCGTTGGCCAACGCCTCGCCCCGCTCGTCGAGCGCCTTCTCGGTGGCGGTCTCGACGTCGGTCAGCCAGGCGGCGACGTCGCCGTCGACCGGCGGCTCGGTGGGCAGCGTGCTCAGGTGCTGGACCAGCTGGCGGCGCAGCCGGTCGGCGATCATCAGCCCGGCGGCGCTGTGCACGACCGGCACGAAGTCGGTCGGCGTGACGAACATGGTGCGACGCATCGCGATCAGCTTGACCACCGAGCGGTCGTCGTAGAGGGCCGCCGACACGTCGTCCAGCGTCGCCTCAGGCACCCTGACCAGCGCCGACACGTACACCGTCGCCGGGTCGGTGGCGTGCAGCACCACCATTCCGGCGACTGCGCCGGCGACCGAGCCGGCCGGCGTCTCGGCCGCGAGGTGGTGCCGCCGCAGCAGCCGCCGGCGGCGCTGTTCGGCGCTGATGGTGAGCACGGTCCGATCCTGACACGAGGGTCCGACAGCGTCGGAGATTCCAGGGTTCGCTGAACCGCGGAAAGGGGACGATCTTCGCGAACCGATTGACAGCACCTCTAGGGTATGTATTCGGAACAATTCTTCTCAGTCCGTGGACTTCTCGGGGGGCTCCGTGAGTCAGCACAAGGCAACGGAAGAACGCCGCTACCGCCTGGAACTGGCGGTCGTGATCCTCATCGGCCTCGCCGTCGCGGCCGCCGCCATCATCGCCATCCTGAGCCTGGGCGGCTCGCCCGGCGACGACCTGCAGCAGGAGTTCGGCGGTCTGTCCGCCAGCCTGGACTAGCCGGCAATGACCTGGACGAGCTGGCGCAGGTCCGCGACGATCGCGGCGGCGCCGGCGTCGACCAGGCGAGGGGCGCTGGTGTAGCCGTCGGCCACGCCGATGGGGACGAACCCGGCGGTCAGTGCGCTCCGGATGTCGTAGGTGGTGTCGCCGACGTAGTAGGCGTTCGCCCGACTCTGCCGACGGCTGCGCAGCGCGTGGGGCTTGTCCGCGGCGGCGGTGTCGATGGTGTGGAACCGGTGCCGGACGCCGAGTCGGTCGAGGTCGGCGTCGACCGCGGCGGCTGCGGCGGCCGAGACGATCCCCAGCCTGGCGCCGCCGTCGTACAACTGCTCCAGGGCCGCCGCGAGCCCGGGGCGCGGCGCGGCTTCGTGGCCGGCGACGTCGGTGTTCCACTCCGATTCCGCGGCCGCGGTGTCGGCGTTCGGAACGCCGAGGTCGGTGAACATCGTCGCCATCGGCAGGTGGAACCGTTCGGCGAAGTCGTCGGGTGTCAGCGGCGCGATCCCGCGCCGGCCGAGGACGCCGTTGAGCGCGGTGCGGGCCCGGCCGGCGTCGAGCACCAGGGTGCCGTTCCAGTCGAACAGCACCAGCACGTCGTGGAAGCGGGCGCCGTTGGTTGCGGCGGTGCCGTCGAGTTTCGTCACGCGCGGTGCACCACTGCGAGGTCCGCGTGGTCGAGCCCGCCGAGCCGCTGCCCGGTGGTCTGCGAGTACACGTGGATCGCGTCGGGCGGAGCCGACACCGTGACCTGGCTCCCGATCGCAGGTGACCGGTGCACCGGGCACCGGAACGCGAGCGAGTCGCCGCGCTCGGTACGCAGCTGCACGATCCGGTCCAGCCCGGTCGGCTCGACCAGCGCCACGGACCCGGTCAACCGCCAGGCGCCGTCGGCCGGTTCGCCGAGCGTGAGCCGCTCGGCGCGGACGCCGAGGGTGACCGGCTGGCTGCTCTTGATCCACACGTCCTCGAACGACGCGTTGCCGGAAGCGTCGACGGGGAGCAGGTTCATCGGCGGCGACCCGATGAACCCGGCGACGAACAGCGTCGCCGGCCGGTCGTAGAGGTCGTCCGGGGTCCCGACCTGGTCGATGCGGCCCTGGTTGATGACGGCGATCCGGTCGGCCATCGCCATCGCGTCGAGCTGGTCGTGCGTCACGTTGATCGCGGTCGCGCCCGCGGCCCGCAGCATGGCGGCGATCTCCAGCCGGAGTACGGAGTGCAACTGCGCGTCCAGGCCGGACAGCGGCTCGTCGAGCAGGACGACGCCACTCTGCCGAGCGAGCGCCCTGGCCAGCGCGATGCGCTGCCGCTGGCCGCCGGACATCTGCCGCGGCTTGCGGTCCAGCAGGTGTTCGACCTGCATGACAGTGGCCAGGTCGCGCGCCCGTGCCTCGGCGGCCCGCTTCGGCAGACCGAGGCCGTACCGCAGTCCCGTGGTGATGTTCGCCAGCGCGGTCATGTGCGGGTAGAGCGCGAAGTGCTGGAAGACGATCGCGCAGTCCCGGTGGTGCGCCGGCGTGTCGCCCTGCGGCTCGCCGGCGAACCGGACGTCGCCCTCGTCGGCCGTCTCCAGGCCCGCGACGACCCGCAGCAGGGTGGACTTACCCGACCCGGACGGACCGAGGACGCCGACGTGCTCGCCGTCGCCGATCGACAGGTCGACTCCGTCCAGGGCACGGACCGCGCCGAAGGACTTCCGGATCCCGTTCAGTTCGACGACCGGCATGGCTACTCCGCCACCAACTGGTCGATGGTGGTGACCGCGGTCTGGATGGTCTGTTCGGGGTCGGCGCCGGCCTGCAGTTGCTGGGCCATCGTCCGGAAGGCGCCGATGACCTCGGCGGTCGCGTCGCCACGCCAGCCGCCCCAGGGCGTGATCTCGCCGTCGAAGGACCAGGCGTAGGTCGTCTGCTGGGTGACGGCGTCGCTGGCCAGCAACTCTTCGGCGGCGGCGGTGTCGACCGGGATGTAGCTGAACGACGTTCCGCTGGCGGCCAGTACCCCGTCCGTCGACAGCAGGTGGGCGAGCGCGGCGTTGGCGAAGGCCGCGCGACAGGGGTCGTCGCTCAGCACGATCCAGCCGTTGCCGCCGGCCGGTGCCGGCCCCTGCTCGCCGTTGACGGTGGGCAGGTCGACGGCGGCCCATTCGAACGCGTCGCCGATGTTCTCCACCCGGGCGGCGATGCCGGCGCTGGAGGTGACGAGGAACGCCGCCGTGCCGCTGTCGAACGCGGCCTGGCTCTCGGCGTCCTGGACGATGCCCAGCTCGAGGTTCTCCGCGTGCAGCCGGCTCCAGATCGAGATGGCGTCGACACCGAGGCCGTCGCCGAAGGCCGGCCGCCCGTCGCCGGTGATGAACGTCCCGCCGGCGCCCTGGACGAACGCCTGGCTGAGCCAGTCCGGGATGTTGTGCGTCGCGATGGTGACCGAGGGCTGACCGGTCATGGCGGTGACTTTCCGAGCGGCCTCGATCAGGTCGTCGTAGGTCCGGATGTCCTCGGCGTCGCCCGCACCGGCCTGGTCGAGCATGGTCTGGTTGACGGCGAGGAACGGCACCGACACCTGCGCGGGCGCGAGGTACACGTCGCCGTCGATGGTGCCCGCGGTCAGGAACGCGCGCCGGTAGGTGGCCGGGAGCGCGTCGACGTCGATCGGCGCCGGCTGGTACTGCTCGACCCAGAACGGCAGCTGGCCGAGCCCGGAGACGATCATGTCGGGCCGGTTGCCGACCGCGATGTCGCCGACGACGGTGCGGGTGAACTCGTCGTAGGTGGCGGCCTGGACCGCGTTGACGGTGATCTCCAGCTCGGGGTACTCGCGGTTCATGGCCTCGACGGCGACCGCGACGGCTTCGGCGGCCGGTGGCTGGTGGGTGATGGTGAGGGTGGAGTCGGCCGGGTCGCAGTCGGCGATGTCGGCCGCGGCCGCCGTCGAGGCGTCCGGCCCGCTGTCGGAGGCACACGCGGCGAGCGGGAGGACGCTCGCGACGAGCGCCGCACGAGCGATCGATCGAGTACGCATGGTCGTTCCTGTCTGGTCGATGGGGTCCAGCTGTCGAAGCTCGGTCAGCCGGTGATCTCGGTGCCGCTCATGCCCTGCACGAACGGTTTCTGGGCGAGGAGGAACAGGACCACGATCGGGGCGGTGATGATGACCGCCCCCGCGGCGAGGGCTGGATAGTCGTAACCGACGTCGGCCTGCTGGAAGACGGCCAGCGCCAGCGGTGGAGTGCGCATGTCGGGGCTGCGCGAGATGAGCAGGGGCCACAGGTACTCGTTCCAGTGCGCGAACACCGAGAACACGCTGAACGCCGCGATGCCCGGTGCCGCCATCGGGATCACCACGCTGGTCAGCCTGCGGAAATGGCCGAGCCCGTCGGCCCGTGCCGCCTCCAGCAGCGCGTCAGGGATCGTCATCATCTGCTGCCGGATCAGGTAGATGCCGAACGCGCTCGTCGTGAAGGGCAGCACCAACCCCACGAGCGAGTCCGACCAGCCGACGACGTTGACGCCGATGAACAGCGGGATCAAGGTCACTTGGCTGGGTACCAGCAGGCAGCCCAGCACCGCGGTCAGAGCGATTCCCGTGGCCCGGGAACGCACCTTGGCCAGCACGTACGCGGCCGGGACACAGGTCAGCAGTTGCAGCGCGAGAATGCTGAGCGTTTGGAGGAGGCCGACGACCATCGCGCGGCCGAGCCCGCCGTCGGTCCACGCCCGCGCGTAGCCGGACAGGTCGACCGCGGACGGGAACCAGGCGATGCCCTGGAAGAACGTCTCGTCCGCCGGTGCGATGGACGTGCGCACCATCCAGTAGAAGGGAAACAGCGACACGACGACGGCGACGCAGGTCGCGGCCAGCAGGCCGGCCCGGGCGGCGGCCCTCATCGACCCCACCCCGACAGCGTGCGACGCTGCAGGATGCCGATGCCCACCAGGACGACGAGCAGCAGGAACGCCAACGCCGACGCCGCGCCCAGGTCGAAGTAGCCGAAGCCGATCCGCCAGGTCATGGTGAGCACGGTCTCGGTGGACCCGCGGGGGCCGCCCTGGGTCATGACGTTGATGGTGTCGAAGACCTGGGCGGAGCTGAGGATCGCGAGGACGGTGGCGAACACCACCGTCGGCCGGATGGTCGGCAGCGTGACGAGGAAGAGCTTGCGCAGCCCCCGGATGCCTTCGGCGCGCGCCGCTTCGTCGAGCGCGGCCGGCATCGCAGCCAACCCGGCGAAGAAGATCACCATGGTCAACGACGCGGTACGCCAGATCCCGACCAGCGCCACGACCGGCAGCGCCGTCGCCGGGTCGCCCAGCCAGTTGACCGGCTCGGCGCCGACCAGCCCGATGACCTGGTTGACGAACCCGCCGGGGTAGCTGAACATCCAGCTGAAGACCACGGCCATCGCGACCAGGTTCGCCGTCATCGGCAGGAACAGCACGGTGCGGACGAACGGCCGGCCACGCCCGGCGGCGTTGGCGAGCAGCGCGAGCGAGAGCCCGATCACGAGGCTGGGCACGATCGTGATCGCACTGTAGACGGCGGTGTTGCGGATCGCCTGCAGGACTGCCGGATCGCTGAGCACGTCGGTGAAGTTGCCGAACCCCACGAACCTCCAGGCCCCGCCGGTCAGCGGGATCTCGAAGAAGCTCCCGATCAGCGACAGCAGCGCCGGGAGCGCCACGAACACCGTCATGGCCACCGCTGCGGGCAGCGTCATCAGGATCAGTGCCGGCCGGCCGGAACGCCGGCGACGGGCTCTCGGGGGCCGAGCCAGGTCGTCGACGGGTCGCCGCATGGTCGTGGTCACGACATCAGACCCGGTGCTCGATCAGCACGTCTTCGGTCATGGTCAGCCCGGCCGCGCTCCCGGGGTGGGCGAGCGCGATCGCGACGTACAGCGCGTCCAGGACCGCGAGATGCACGATCCGGCTGGCCATGGCCTCGACCCGGTACGACGTCTCGGGACTTCCCGCGATCAGGGCGAGGTCGACGATCTCGGTCAGCGGCGAGGCGGTGAAGCTGGTCAGCGCCACGGTCCCGGCGCCGGAGTCTCGCGCGGCGCGTGCCACGGCAAGCGTCTCGAACGTGGAACCGGTGTGGCTGATGACGAACAGCAGGTCTCCCGGCCCGAGCATCCGCGCCGTCACGTGCTGCGTGTGGACGTCCGGTACGAACGTGGCCGGGATACCGAGCGTGGTCAGCCGGTAGGCGAAGTCCTGCGCGAGCGGGGCCGACGTGCCAACAGCGCCCAGCAGCACTCGGCTGGCCTCCATGATCCGGCGGGCGATCGCCCCCAGAACGGCTGAGTCCAGTGCTTCCGCCGTCGACAGCAGCGCACTGGACGTGCTGCTCAGGATCTTCCGTGCGATGGCCCGGGCGTCGTCGTCCCCTTCCACGTCGCTGTGGACCCGTGCCGGTGCGGAGAAGGACTGGGTCGCCAGGGTGATCTTGAGCTCCTGGTAGCCGCGCAACCCGATCCCCGTGCACAGCCGGACCACCGTGGCCGCCGACGTGTCCGCGTCCTGCGCCAGCTGCGAGACCGACTGGTGGATGACGCCGACGGGGTCGCGGAGGATCGCCTCCGCGACGCGTCGCTCGGCCGGACTCAACGTCGCCAGCGACGCACGCAATCGCTCCAGGATCGGCTCGTCTCGCCGGGCGGCCGGAGGAGTCGGGTCGAGTTCTGCACCAGTCATGCCGGCGACGCTAGGGACGCGCCGTGAATCGGGTCCGACCAGAATCCGAACTCCGTATGAAAATTTCGTTCCACTCTATGGTTCGAAATTTCGTACCGCCTACGGTGGCGGCAGCCGACCTCGGAAGGGCCCCATGATCACTGCCGCCTCGCCCCAGCGCTGGTTCCGTGGCAACACGCACACCCACACCAGCGCCCCACCGGCGTCCGACGCCAACGGCAGCCCGGAGCTCGCGGCCGAGTGGTACCGCCGCAAGGGCTACGACTTCCTGTTCATCACCGACCACGAGCACCTCACCGACGTGGCCGGTCTCAGCCGGATGTCCGGCGACGAGTGTGAGTTCCTGGTGCTGCCTGGGCAGGAGATCACGCAGATGGTGGTCGACCCGGCGCACCCGCACGGCATCCGCCAGGGCCACGTCAACGCGCTGAACACCGACCGGGTGATCCTGCCGGTCGGCTATCCGGAGCTGTCCGACGAGATCGCGCGGGTGTGGCGCGCGTGTCCGCCGGGCGGCCGCGAGGCGCTGTTCGAGCGCAGGCCGGACATCGCCGCGATCTTCGCCGCCTACCCGCAGGGCGACCACACGCTGGCGTCCACCTTCCACCGCAACGTCGCCGAAGTCCGCGCGGCGGGCGGGATCGCCCAGATCAACCACCCCAACCTGCACTGGTCCGTCGGCCGCAAGGACCTGCTCGGCCTGCCGCAGCCGTACCTGATGGAGATCTGGAACGCCTTCTCGCTCGCCGGGAACCTCGGCGGAGTCGACGACGGCGGTGACCGCGCCCCCGCGACCGAGGAGCTGTGGGACGAACTGCTCAGCGACGGAGTGCGGGTATGGGGCACCGCGAGCGACGACGTCCATGAGTACGCGGCCTTCGACGACCGGGACGCACCCACGCCGGGCAAGGCATGGATCGTCGTGCGGGCGGGCTCGCTCGACCAGGAGTCGATCATGAACGCGCTCAGGGACGGCCACTTCTACGCCTCGACGGGCATCGTCGTCGACCGCTACACGGCCGGACCCGACTCTGTCGAGATCTCCCTCGCAGCGATACCCGGCTGGCGGTCCGCGAAGTTCGTCGGGCTGACCCGGTTCCGGACCAGGTTCACCGGCCGCGGCGGCCGGCTACTGGCCGAGATGGCCGGGGCCAACCCGCGTTACCGGATCCGCGGCGACGAGGGCTACGTGCGCGCCACCATCGTCGACGCCGACGGCCGCCGCGCCTGGACCCAACCCGTGTTCGTCGAGCGGTGAGCTCGCCGGGCTCACCACTCGGCGAGGCTGCCGTCGGCGTGCCGCCAGATCGTGGCCCGCCAGCGGTGCCCGATCTCGTCCGCGCGGCGCACCGCGTCCTCGTCGACCTCGATGCCCAGGCCCGGCGCCGTCGAGCGGTGCACCCAGCCGTCGTCGAAGCGGAAGACGGCCGGGTCGACGAGGTAGTCGAGCAGGTCGTTGCCCACGTTGTAGTGGATGCCCAGGCTCTGCTCCTGGATCAGGAAGTTCGGCGTCGCGAACCCGACCTGCAGGCTCGCGGCCAGCGCGATCGGGCCGAGCGGGCAGTGCGGCGCCAGGCTCGCGCCGGCCACCTCGGCCTGTGCGGCGATGCGGCGGACCTCGGAGATGCCGCCGGCGTGCGAGAGATCCGGCTGCACGACGGCGACACCGGCGGCCAGCGGCTCGACGAAGTCGCGCCGGCCGAACAGCCGCTCGCCGGTCGCGATCGGGACCGAGCTGGCCGCGACGATGGACGCCAGCTGGGCGCCGAGCTCCGGCACCACCGGCTCCTCGACGAACAGCGGGTGCAGCGGCGCCATCAGCGGCAGCAGCCGGCGCGCGTTGGCCGGCGAGACCCGGCCGTGGAAGTCGACGGCGACGTCGCGGTCCGGGCCGAGCGCCTCCCGGGCGGCCGCCAGCCGCTCCAGCGCGGCGTCGGTCTCGGCCACGGTGGCGATCGGGCCCAGCTGCGCCGACCCGTTCATCTTCACCGCGGTGAACCCCTCGGCGATCTTCTCGGCGATCCCGTCGGCGATCTCGGCCGGCTCGTCCCCGCCGATCCAGCTGTACATGCGGATGCGGTCGCGGACCGGCCCGCCGAGCAGCGCGTGCACCGGCGCGCCGTAGGTCTTGCCGGCGATGTCCCACAACGCCTGGTCCAGCCCGGCGACGGCGCTGGAGAGCACCGGCCCGCCGCGGTAGAACGTCGCCTTCGTCATCACCTGCCAGTGCTCCTCGATCCGGAGCGGGTCCTGGCCGACCAGGTAGTCGGCCAGCTCCTGGACGGCGGTGCGGACGGTGTCGGCGCGGCCCTCGACGACCGGCTCGCCCCAGCCGACGATCCCCTCGTCGGTCTCGATCCGGCAGAACAGCCAGCGCGGCGGCACCAGGAACGTCTCGATCGCGGTGATCTTCACTCGGGCTCCTTCCCGGACGTGATCGTCCGGACGTCGTGGTCGGCCTGGGTCAGCAGGTGGCGGACGGCGCGCTCGGCGCCGTCCGCGTCACCACCGGCGACGGCGTCGAGAACGGCGAGGTGCTCGGGCACGCTGTGCGCCCATCCGCCGTGGCCGTACACCAGCAGGTCACGGGCGCGCAGGCCGGTCGCGATGACCTGCTCCAGCTGCCGCAGCAGCGCGTTGTGCGCGGCGTCCAGCAGCGCGCGGTGGAACGCGAGGTCGGCCTCGACGACGGCGTCGACCGACGTCTCCTCGCCGGCCATGACGTCGAGCGCCGCGCGCATCGCGGCCAGGTCGGCGTCGGTGCGGCGCGCCGCCGCCAGCCGGGCGGCGTCGGGCTCGACGATGCCGCGGACCTCGGCGAGGTCGGCCAGGAACCCGGCGTCGGCCGGCGCCTGCGCCCGCCAGCGCAGCACGTCGGCGTCGAGGAGCGCCCACTCCTCGCGCGGCCGGACGATGGTGCCGCGCTTCGGCCGGGCGTCGACCAGGCCCTTCGCGGCCAGGACGCGCAGCGCCTCGCGGACGACGGTACGGCTCACGCCGAGGTCGGCCTCCAGCCGGACCGGGTCCAGCGGCTCGCCCGGCTCGACGTCGCCGCGGACGATCAGCTCGCCGAGGTGCGCGACGACGGCGCCGTGGATGCCGCGGAAGACGGTCATGCGGAGTCCGCCGTCGCGCTCCAGCCGCCGTCGACCAGCAGGCTCGCTCCGGTGACGTAGGACGCGTCGGCGGAGCCGAGGAACGCCACCGCGGCGGCCACCTCGTCGGGGCGGCCCAGGCGGGCCAGGGTGGTCATCCGGACACTGCGCTCGATGTCGGCCGCGCTGGTGCCGTCCCAGGCCGGCGACAGGATCGGGCCCGGTTCGACGCTGTTGACCCGCACCTCGGGCCCGTAGTCGACGGCCAGCTGGCGCCCGAGCGAGACCAGCGCACCCTTGCTCGCCGCGTACGCCGACCGGCCGGGCAGCCCGCGCGTCGCGTGCACCGACGACGTGAGGACGATCGAGCCGCGGGACCTGGTCAGCACTGCGGCCAGCGCGCGCACGGCGAGGAACGTCGCGGTGAGGTTGACGTCCAGCTGACGGCGCCAGTCGGCGACTGCCATCCGATCGGCCCGCTCGATGACCGCGATCGCCGCGTTCGAGTGCAGCAGGTCCAGCCGGCCGGGACCGTCGTCGAGGCGGGCCGCGACCCGCCGCCAGCCGTCCTCGTCCGCCACGTCCAGCGGCACGCCCTCGGCGCCGCCGCCGAACCCGGCCGCCGCCGTCGCCGCCTCGACCGCGGGCTCCAGGCCGGCCTCGTCCAGGTCGGCCAGCAGGACGTGCGCACCCTCCGCGGCCAGCCGGCGCGCGGTCGCCGCGCCGATGCCGGACGCGGCGCCGGTGACCAGGGCGACCCGGCCGCGGTAGCGAGGTGCGAGGACGTCGGCGCTGTCGTTCACGTCCCGCAATCTAGCATTCAGTCATCTTGTATGACTATTAGCGGCCGCCATTGCGCGTTCGCCGAGTGCCACGACCGCCGCCCGCAGCTCGTCCGGCTCGTGGACGGCGAAGGCGCAGCCGAGGCTCGCCAGGCGCGCGGCCAGCCACTCCATCGAGTCATCGCGCCGGGCGTCGAGCCGGCTGCGCCCCGCGTCGACGGCGGTGACCTCGCCGGGGTTGTCGCCGAGGCGGCCGGCCACGGCGCTCGCCGGAGCCTCGAACGTCACGACGGCGTGCACTTCGGGGGTGCCCCAGTCGGTCCGCCGGCCGGCGACGTACGACGCGGCGTCCTCGGCGGGCAGGACGCGCTCGGCGCGGATCCGCACGCCGGTCGGCTGGACGCGGGCGATCCGGTCCACCCGATACGTCCGCCAGCCGTCGCTTGGCGTACGGTCGCGGCCATTGCCGTGCCCGGCGTCCCGGCCGTCACCGCCGTGGCTCGCGCCGCCGACGTTGTCGGTGCCCGCCCGTAGGGTGGGAGGGCCCTCCCAGCCGGGCGGGGTCTGCACTGCCGACGAGCCGGAACCGGCAGGCCCGCCGCCGACTCCTGGGGATCGCTCGACCTCCCAGGCGAGGAGGTACCAGCGGCGGCCGGAGGGGACGAGGGCGAGCGGCTCGACCAGCCGGCCGGAGTCCGCGTCAGCACGCGACGCGTAGCGGAAACGGACCCGCTCGCGTCCCGCGACGGCCGCGGCCAGCGCCGTCAGCACCTCGGGGTCGACCACCGGCCCGCCGCCGACCGGCGACGTTGCCGCACCGAGCGTCCGCACCCGGTACCGCAGCCGCGCCGGCAGCACCTGCTCCAGCTTCCCCAGCGCCCGCACCGACGCCTCCTCGATCCCGGCGACGGCGGACCCGGCCGCCGCCCGCAGCCCAACAGCGATCGCCACCGCCTCCTCGTCGTCCAGCAGCAACGGCGGCAGCGCCGCGCCGGCGACCAGTCGGTACCCACCCGCCGCACCCAGCGTCGCGTCCACCGGATAGCCGAGGTCACGCAGCCGGTCGACGTCGCGCCGGATGGTGCGTGAGCTGACACCGAGGCGCGAGGCCAGCTCGCTACCCGGCCACTCGCGCAGCGTCTGCAACAGGGACAGCAACGCGAGGAGCCGCCCGGGCGTGTCACTCATGAAAAACAGAATGCCGCAGAAATAGGACAAGAACAGACCTAGATGGCTCCTAGCGTCAGCGGCATGACGACCTTCCAGATCAACGTCCCCCAGCACGATCTCGACGACCTGCACGACCGGCTGGCCCGGACCCGCTGGACACCGCAGCTGCCCGGCGACGGGTGGGACCGGGGCGTGCCCACCGACTGGCTGCGCGAGACAGCCGAGTACTGGCGCACCGGCTACGACTGGCGCGCCCGCGAGGAACAGCTCAACGCGTTCCCCCAGTTCGTCGAGGAGATCGACGGGATGGACCTGCACTTCCTGCACGTGCGCTCGCCGGAGCCGGACGCGCTGCCGCTGATCCTCACGCACGGCTGGCCGAACTCGTTCGTCGAGTTCGCCCGCACGATCCCGCTGCTCACCGACCCGCGCGCGCACGGCGACGCGGCACAGGGGCGGGCACAGGCCTTCCACGTCGTCGTCCCGTCCGTCCCCGGGTTCGGCTTCTCCGCCGCGCCGCGCTCGACGGGCTTCGGCATCCCGGCCGTGGCGGGCATGTTCGCGACGCTGATGGAGCGGCTCGGCTACGACCGCTACGGGACGCAGGGCGGCGACCTCGGCGCCTACGTCGCGCCGGAGCTGGCCAGGCTGCACCCGGACCGCGTCGTCGGCGTCCACATCGACGGCGGCTTCGGGTTCCCGACGGAGGCCGACGTGCCCGGCATGGACGAGGCCGAGCGGGCCGAGTGGGACCTGATGCAGCAGTGGATGTCCGGCGGCGTCGACCATCACGCGCTGCTGCGGGCGGCGCCTCAGACGTTCGGCGCAGGCTGGCACGACTCGCCGGTGGCGCTGCTGGCCTGGCACGCGCACAAGTTCCAGGAGTTCTCCATGTCCGACCGGCCGCTGTTCGACGTCATCGACCGCGACCTGTTCCTCGACAACGTCAGCGTCTACTGGTTCACGAAGACGGCGGCGACGTCGTCCTGGCCGATGTACGAGGGCCTGGCGCGCGACGCCGGACGGCCGAGGTTCGAGTGGCCGGAGGGCCAGCGGGCGGTGCCGTCGGGCGTCTACGGCGGCGGCTCGGCGCTGATGCGGCGGCTGGCCGAACGCGACAACACGATCGTGCACTGGCCGGAGGGCAACCCCGGCAGCCACCACTTCATCGCGATGGACGAGCCGGCCGGCCACGCCGCCGACATCCGCGCGTTCTTCGCGAAGGTCCGGGATTCACAGGGACTCTGACTACCCTCGAACCATGCGCCCCAACTCGCCCCGGCCCGGCGGTGTCGTCCTCGGCCTGCTGATGTTCGCGGCCGGCGTCCTGGGCACCTGGGCGAGTTGGCGATGGTTCGTCGACACCGCGGTCGGCCAGCGGATCGACCAGGTCGCCTTCCGCGGCTCCGGCATCGGCCGGTCCACGCTGTGGTCCGGCGCCGAGCAGGTCCTCGACATCGTGTCGGTTCCGTTCGTCGTCGTGGTGCTCGGCGCGGTCGCGGCGATCGCGCTGCTGCGGCAGCGCTGGCTGCTGGCGCTGCAGGTCGTCGTGCTGGTCGGCGGCGCCAACCTCACCACCCAGGTGCTCAAGCACGGCGTGCTGGACCGTCCCCGGCTGGCCGAGGACACCGGCCCGCTGGACAACTCGCTGCCCAGCGGTCACACCACGGTCGCCGCCAGCGTCGCGGCGGCGCTGCTGCTGGTGGTGCCGCGACGGGCCCGGCCCGCGGTCGCGGTGGTCGGCGCCGGGTACACCGCGCTGACCGGCGTCTCGACGATGGTCGGCGGCTGGCACCGGCCGTCCGACGTCGTCGCCGCGATCACCGTCGTGCTGGCCTGGGCCGGGCTGACGACGGTGCTGACGGCGCTGAGCAGCCCGGAGCGGATGCCGTCGCCGCCGGTCGGCACGCTGCCGACGGCGGTCGTCACCGGCCTGTTCGTCGTCGTGGCGGGGGTCGCCGGCCTGATGTCGGGGTCCGCGCTGCTGCGCACCCGCGACGTGCTGAACACCGCCGGCGAGGTGTCCGAGCGGTCCGATCTGGCGACGGCGTATGTCGGCGCGTCGCTCGGCGTGGTGGCCGTGACGGCGCTCGCGTTCGCCGCGATCCTGGTCGCGCACCAGGTCGCCAGCCGGCCGGCGGGACCGGGCGCGGCGACATCCGCCCGGTCCGTACCGGACCGCGTCCCTGGAGCCGTGTCCTAGCCGTTCGGTGCTGTCATGGCAGCGTGCCGGACGAGGGGGAACACGTGTTCAACGCTGCCCGCCGAACTGATGGTCAAGAGTTGACATAGTCTTCCAAAGAGGGCTACACATCCGCTCTTCAGAACGGCAGACTGACACAATGACCTCTCGTACACCGGCCGCGAGGCCTGTTTTTCCTTCGAGTCCGTTCCGCCCCATCGCTCCCCCGCCCCTCGAGAAGTTCTCCGTCGATGACCTGCTCACTCACGACCGTCACGGTCTCGGGCGCGTGGTCAGCGTGCCCGGCGAGCACGAGGTGCACGTCGATTTCGGCACCGCGGTACGCCGCATCGCCCTGCCGAACCCGAAGGTGACGCGGCTCTGAGCCGCCGCCTTTTCTGAAATAGCCACAAAACATCACCGAAACGTCTCGGTTTCCGGCCGCCCGGCATCGGGTGTGTCAATATCCGCCATGCCGGCCGGCCGGAGCGGGACGCGGTTCACCCCGGTGAGCCGATCAGGGTTCCGGAACGCCAGCAGCCGCGCCACGCGGCCGTTCTCGGTCTCGACGATGGCGGCCACGTCCAGGCGCCCGCCGAGCCAGCCGACCACGCCCGGTGCGCCGTTCAGCTCGGCGTACTCGAACCGGTAGCCCTCCATCTCGCCGCGTGCGACCAGGCCGCACAGGAACCGGCCGACGTTGTCCGCGCCGATGACGGGGCGCCGGGCCGCGCGCGCCTTGCCGCCGGTGTCGTTCACCATGACGACGTCGGGCGCGAGCACCTCCATCAGCGCCGCGAGGTCGCCCTCGGCGGTGGCCCGCAGGAACCGCTCGGTGACGGCGCGACGCTGCTCGGGGTCGGTGTCGAACCGCGGCCGGCGGGCCTGGACGTGCTCGCGGGCCCGGTGCGCGACCTGCCGCACCGCCGGTTCGCCGCGCTCCAGCGCCGCCGCGATCTCCGTGTACGGGAAGCCGAACACCTCGCGCAGCACGAACACCGCCCGCTCGATCGGCGTCAGCGTCTCCATGACCACCAGCATCGCCATCGAGACGTCCTCGGCCAGCTCGACGCCGCCGGCCGCGTCCGGTCCGGTGAGCAGCGGCTCGGGCAGCCATGGCCCGACGTAGGTCTCGCGCCGGGTGCGCAGCGTGCGCAGGCGGTTCAGCGCCAGCCGGGTCGCGATCCGGACGAGGTAGGCCTTCGGCTCGGCGACGTCGGAGCGGTCGTCGGCGGACCAGCGCAGCCAGGTGTCCTGCACGACGTCCTCGGCGTCGGCGACGCTGCCGAGCATCTCGTAGGCGACGGTGAAGAGCAGGCCGCGGTGCCGCTGGAACACGTCCTGCGTCATGGTGCGGACACCTCCTCGCGCAGTGTAGGCATGACCTTCAGACACGCACCGGGCCGCGGTTGTGACAGAGTCGCGCGTGATGTCCTTCACCTACCCCGAGGTCGGCGCCACCCGCGACGGCGCCGCGCTGCCGTCCGGCTACCACCACGTGCGGGTCCGCCGCCGGATCGGCCACGGCCGAGCCGCCTTCCTGGCGGTCGCCGACGGCATCCTCACGTTCGGCGTGCAGCGCGGCCTCGGCCTGCGCGTCACGACGTCGCAGCCGCGGGCCGCCGCCGGCGTCCGGGTCACCAGCTCGCTGGCCGGGCTGCTGCGGATCCCCTGCGAGGTGGTCTGGGTGCTCGACGAGGACCGCCGATCCGGGTTCGCGTACGGCACGCTGCCCGGCCACCCCGAGCGCGGTGAAGAGTCCTTCGTCGCCGAACTGGACGAGCGCGACGACGTCTGGTTCACGGTGACGGCGTTCAGCCGGGCGGCCGCGTGGTATGCCCGGCTCGGCGGCCCCCTCGCGCGCGCCGTCCAGGGCGCCGCCACCCGTCGCTATGTGACGGTGGCCCGCCGGCTGGCCGATCGGGCCGCCCGCTGACGTCCGCACACCGAGATGATCAGCGGGTGAACATGACCTGGACCTCGACGATCTGTCCGGTATGGTGTAGGAATCGAAGTGAGATCGTGTCGGTCGCCGACATGTTCTCGCCCTTCCGGCGGTCGATCACCGGACCGAAGGGTCAGCGATGGCGCCGGGCGGACGCCCGGGGTCCCAGACCAGTTCACATCACGGGTGCATTCGACGAGTGCCGTGGAGTCCGGACACCGGCGGGGGTCAGGCAAGAGCCGCCGAGCCGACGGATCGACGGCAGCGTTCGGGTACCGGTTGCGGCCCCGGCTCGCTGCGGAGGCCGGGGTCGCAACCTCCGCTCCCACCGCTGCGCCCGGCAGGGCATCCTCGTGGCATGCCCGAACGCCTGCTGAGCATCCCGCCCGAGCGGCTGGAGGCCTGGCTGACCGGCTTCGCCCGCCGGCACGGCGCCACCACGCACCGGGCCGGGCCGGAGGCCGTCGTGGTCACCGCCGCTGACGGCGCCGTCGCGAGCTGCGCCGTCCCATTCCCGCCGTTGCGGCCGGACGAGACAGAGGCGTACGGCGGACTGCTCGCGCACGCCGCCCGCGACCGCTGGGTCGGCGTGCTCCTGGTGCGCCGCGGCGGCTACGCGGCCGGTGTGTTCGACGGTGCCCGGCTGGTGGCCTCGAAGGTGGGATCGCGGCACGTGCAGGGACGGACGGCGGCCGGCGGGCAGTCGCAGCAGCGGTTCGCCCGTCGCCGCGAGAAGCAGGCCCGCGAGGCGTTCGAGGCCGCCGCCGACGTCGCGGCGCGGGTGCTGCTGCCGCACGCGGGCGAGCTGGACGCCGTCGTGACCGGTGGCGACCGGTCCGCCGCCGACCACGTGCTGGCCGATCGCCGGCTCGCCGCGCTGGCGGCCCTGGCCGCCGCGACCCGTCAGCACCTGGCCGTGCCGGACCCGAAGCTGGCCGTCCTCCGGGCGACCCCGGAGGCGTTCCGGGCGATCCGGATCACCCTGTCCGAACCGGACGTCGCACCGTGATCAGGGCGACACCGCCGAGTCCGGGCCGTCGCTGGTCCGTGCCGATGGGCAGGCGTAGGTTAGCTAGAGACAGGTCTCGGGCCTGACGACGTCGAGAGGAAGCTCAGAAGCCATGGCCGACTATTCTCTGCCGGATCTCCCCTACGACTACGGTGCGCTCGAGCCGCACATCGCCGGTCAGATCATGGAGTTGCACCACTCCAAGCATCACCAGGCGTACGTCGCCGGCACGAACACCGCCCTCGAGCAGCTCGAGGAGGCGCGCGCCAACAACAGCCTCGGCACCGTCAACCAGCTGCAGAAGAACCTGGCCTTCAACCTCGCCGGCCACGTCAACCACACCGTCTTCTGGAACAACATGTCGCCCGAGGGCGGCGACAAGCCCGACGGTGAGCTGGGCGCCGCGGTGGACGAGTTCTTCGGCTCCTTCGACGGCTTCCGCGCGCACTACACCGCCGCCGCGCTGGGCATCCAGGGCTCGGGCTGGTCCATCCTGGCGTGGGAGAGCCTGGGCCAGCGACTGGTCATCGAGCAGCTCTACGACCACCAGGGCAACCTCGCCGCCGGCACCGTCCCGCTGCTCATGCTGGACATGTGGGAGCACGCGTTCTACCTGCAGTACAAGAACGTGAAGCCCGACTACGTGGCGGCGTTCTGGAACATCGTGAACTGGCCGGACGTCGCCGCGCGGTTCGAGGCGGCCCGGTCGAAGACCACGGGGCTCATCGCGCCCTGACCCGTCTCTGAGGGCGCCGGCGGCCGGCCGGCGCCCTCGACCATCGGAGGGCCCGCGTGTTCCAGCCATCGCCACCGGGTCGGCGCGACACCGTCGCCGTCATCGCGGTCGTCGCGCTGTGCGTCGGGTACGCGTCGGTGCTCGCGGGCCTCCTCCTCAAGCTCTGATCGTGATCGCATCGCTCACCCGCCGGGCGCTCTACGCGCTGGCCACCAGCTCCGAGGTCGAGTCCGTCGTCCGTGCGATCCCGCCGGCCCGGGACCTCGCGTACTCCGCCGCCCGGCGTTACGTCGCCGGCGTCACCCTCGACGACGCGATCGAGACCGTCCGCCGGCTGACCGGCGCCGGCCTGGGGGTCAGCCTCGACCTGTTCGGTGAGGGCGCGGCCGACGAGGAGGCGGTGACGCGGACGGTGCGCGGCTACCGCGCCGCGGCCGCCGCGCTGGCCGATGTCGACGGCGACGTGAACCTGGAGATCGTGCCGTCGCACCTGGGCCTGGACCTCGGCCTGGACGTGTGCCGCCGGCACGTGGAGCAGCTGGTCGAGTTCCTGCCGGCGGGCTCGCGGCTGGAGATCAGCGCCGAGGAGAGCCGGCGCACGCCGCAGATCATGGACCTCACCGTCGCGCTGGCCGAGGCGGGCGCGCCGGTCATGGCGACCGTCCAGGCGAACTTGCGCCGCAGCCCCGGCGACGTCGAGCGGCTGCTCGCCGCCGGCGTGCCGGTCCGGCTGGTCAAGGGCGCCTATCTGGAGTCCGCCGACGTCGCGCACGCGTGGGGCGAGCCGGCCACCGTCGCGTTCGTCCGCCTGGCCCATCAGGTGCACGCGGGCGGGTCGGCGCCCGTGCTGGCGACGCACGACCCGGTGCTGCGCGAGGCGCTGCTGGCGACGGTGCCGGGCGCCGGGGTCGAGCTGCTGCTGGGCGTCCGCGAGGACGACGCCCACGCGCTGGTCGCGCGGGGCGTGCCGGTGCGGATCTACGCGCCGTACGGCGACAGCTGGTTCCGGTACTGGATGCGCCGGGTGGCCGAATCTCGAGGAGCCTGACCCGCGGCCACCCGGCCGTCCGGGCGGGTCAGACCGGCTGCAGGGTGCGCGTCTCGAACAGCCGATCGGCGACGTGCGCGCCGTCGGTGACGAACGCGACCAGGTAGGCGCGCAGCTCGCGGGCGAACTCGGCGATCGCGTCGGCCCCGAAGCCGGCGATCCGCGCCAGCGTCACGACGTCGGCGGTCTCGGCGTCGATGATCGCCTCGGTCATGCGCTCCGGGTCCTGCCCGCAGGCGATGGCCAGGCTGCGAATGGTCTCGCCGCGAGCGAGCGCGGTCTCCAGGGCCGCCGGGGTGACGCCGAGGATGTCTGCCGCCGTGGGGATCGCGTACATGGCCGTCTCCATCTGTGGGGTCCGCGTTGGTTCGTGCTCTGAATCCTTCCGGGCGAACCTGAGAACATCCGGAGACCGTCCTGAGAAACGGGTATGAGGACGGCCCGCGCCGGGTACATGCTGGACCTTGACGAGCAGCCCACCCCGAAGGAGAGCGGCGACGATGCTCGACGAGGCCGGCACCCAGACCATCGACGACGCCCTGCTCACCCGCATCGACGCGTGGTGGCGGGCGGCCAACTACCTCTCCGTCGGGCAGATCTACCTGCTCGACAACCCGTTGCTGCGCGAGCCGCTGCGGGCCGAGCACGTCAAGCCACGGCTACTGGGCCACTGGGGCACGTCGCCCGGCCAGAACTTCCTGTACGCGCACCTCAACCGCGCGATCGTGCAGCGCGACCTCGACATGATCTACCTCTCCGGCCCCGGCCACGGCGGCCCGTCGCTGGTGTCGGCGGCCTGGCTCGACGGCACCTACAGCGAGGTCTACTCCGGCGTCGGCGACGACAGGGCCGGCCTGCGCGAGCTGTTCCGCCAGTTCTCCTTCCCCGGCGGCATCCCCAGCCACGTCGCGCCCGAGACGCCCGGCTCGATCCACGAGGGCGGCGAGCTGGGCTACGTGCTGTCGCATGCCTACGGGGCCGCGTTCGACAACCCTGGGCTGATCGTGGCGGCCTGCATCGGCGACGGCGAGGCGGAGACCGGCCCGCTGGCCACGGCCTGGCACAGCAACAAGTTCCTCAACCCGGCCACCGACGGCGCCGTGCTGCCGATCCTGCACCTCAACGGGTACAAGATCGCCAACCCGACGGTGCTGGCCCGGATCCCGCGGCGCGAGCTCGAGCACCTGATCGTCGGCAACGGCTACACGCCCTTCTGGTTCGAGGCCGGCTTCGACGACGAGGACCACCTGTCCATCCACCGACGCTTCGCCGAGCTGCTGGACCAGGCGCTGGACCAGATCGCGAGCGCGCAGGCCGGCTTCCGGGCCGGCGAGTACGACCACCGGCCGGCTTGGCCGGCGATCATCTTCAAGACGCCGAAGGGCTGGACCGGCCCACACGAGGTCGACGGCCACCTGGTCGAGAACACCTACCGGGCGCACCAGGTGCCGATGAGCGCCGTCCGCGGCAACGAGGAGTACACCCGGCTGCTGGAGCAGTGGATGCGCTCCTACCGGCCCGAGGAGCTGTTCGACGACGACGGCCGGCTCCGCGCCGACCTGCGCGAGCTGTCGCCGTCGGGGCCGCGGCGGATGAGCGCGAACCCGCACACGAACGGCGGCCTGCTCACCCGCGACCTGAGGCTGCCCGACTTCCGCGAGCACGCCGTGGACGTGCCGGTGCCGGGCGGCTCGGTCGCCGAGCCGACCCGGGTGCTGGGCGAGTGGCTGGCCGGCGTCGTCCGCGAGAACCCGGACAACTTCCTCATCATGGGGCCGGACGAGACCGCGTCGAACCGGCTGTCCGCAGCGGTCGACGTGGCCGGGAAGCGGTGGCTGGGCGAGACGCTGCCGACCGACGACTCGCTGTCGCCGACCGGCCGGGTGCTGGAGATGCTGTCGGAGCACCAGTGCCAGGGCTGGCTGGAGGGCTACCTGCTGACCGGCCGGCACGGGCTGTTCAGCTGCTACGAGGCGTTCATCCACATCATCGACGCGATGTTCAACCAGCACGCGAAGTGGCTGAAGGTGACCCGCGAGATCCCGTGGCGGGCGCCGATCCCGTCGCTGAACTACCTGCTCTCGTCGCACGTGTGGCGGCAGGACCACAACGGCTTCTCGCACCAGGACCCCGGCTTCATCGACCACGTGGTGAACAAGAAGGCCGACGTGATCCGGGTCTACCTGCCGCCGGACGCGAACACGCTGCTGTCGACGTACGACCACTGCCTGCGCAGCCGCGACTACGTCAACGTCGTCGTCGCCGGCAAGCAGCCCGGGCCGCAGTGGCTGACGATGGACGAGGCGATCGCGCACTGCACCCGCGGCATCGGCATCTGGGAGTGGGCCAGCACCGACGGCGGCGAGGGCGAGCCCGACGTCGTCCTGGCCTGCGCCGGCGACGTCCCCACCATCGAGACGCTGGCCGCCGTGGACCTGATCCGCCGGCACCTGCCGGAGCTGCGGGTGCGGGTGATCAACGTCGTCGACCTGATGCGGCTGCAGGACGAGCGCGAGCACCCGCACGGGCTCAGCGACCGCGAGTTCGACGCGCTCTTCACCACCGACAAGCAGGTCGTGTTCGCCTACCACGGCTACCCGTGGCTGATCCACCGGCTGACCTACCGGCGCACCAACCACGACAACATCCACGTTCGCGGCTACAAGGAGGAGGGCACCACGACGACACCCTTCGACATGGTGATGCTCAACGACCTCGACCGCTATCACCTGGTCATGGACGTCATCGACCGGGTGCCCGGGCTGGCCGCCGAGCACGCGGTGCTCCGGCAGCGGATGGTCGACGCCCGCCTGCGGGCCCGGCAGTACACCCGCGAGTACGGCACCGACATCCCCGAGGTCGCGGAGTGGGCCTGGCCCGACGCGCGCGCCCGCGGGCTCCCGGCGCGCGGCGGCGAGGACACCGCCGCCGACTTCGAGGCCGCGCCCGGACCGGTTCAGGGCGAGCGCACCGACGGCTGACGGCGCGCGGCTGTCGGTCCGGCGGGGCAGAATGCCGCCATGGCGATGACCGCCCGGGCGCTCAACCGCGCCACGCTGGCCCGGCAGCTGCTGCTGGAACGCGTGCCGCTCGACGTCGTCGACGCCGTCGGGCGGCTGGTCGCGCTGCAGGCGCAGCACCCGGCGTCGCCGTACATCGCGCTGTGGAACCGGCTCGACGGGTTCGACCCGGCCGAGCTCGACGCGGCGTTCGCCGATCGCGCGCTGGTCAAGGCGACGCTCATGCGGGTCACGCTGCACGCGGTGCCGGCGGCGGACTACCCGGTCTGGCAGCAGGCCATGCAGCCCACGCTGCGGGCGGCCCGGCTGTACGACGCGCGGTTCCGCGTCACCGGGCTGAGCGAGGCCGAGGCGGAGGCCGCGATCCCGGCGCTGCTGGAGTTCCTCGCGACGCCGCGCGGCGGGCCGGAGTGCGAGGCGTGGCTCACCGAGCGGCACGGCGCGCCGATGAAAGGGCTGTGGTGGGCGCTGCGGCAGTTCGGGCCGGTGCTGCACGCGCCGACCGGGCCGCCGTGGTCGTTCGGCGCCCGCCCGGTCCACGTCGCTGCCGCCGATCCGCCGTCGATCGCCGACGACGACACGGCCGCGGCGGCGCAGGCGCGGCTGTTCCACCGCTACGTGGCGGGCTTCGGTCCGGTGTCGGCGCCGGACTTCGCGCGGTTCGCGCTGGTCCGCATGCCGCAGGCCCGGGCCGCCGCCGACGCCGCCGCGGCCGGGCTGACCCGGTTCGAGGGTCCGGACGGCGCAGTGCTCTACGACCTGCCCGATGCGCCACGCCCGGACGAGGACGTCCCGGCGCCGCCGCGGCTGATGGCCATGTGGGACAGCGTGCTGCTCGCCCACGCCGACCGCGGCCGGATCATCCCGCCCGAGTACCGCAAGCTGGTCACGCGCAGCAACGGCGACACCCTGCCGACGCTGCTGGTCGACGGGTTCGTCGCCGGGGTGTGGCGGCCGGTCGACGGCGGCATCGAGGCGACCGCGTTCCGGCCGCTCGCCGCCGCCGAGTGGGACGGGCTGGCGGCGGAGGCGGCGGCGCTGTCCGCGCTGCTCGCCGCCCGCGACCCGACGGTGTACCGCCGCTATGACCGCTGGTGGGACGGGTTGCCGACGGAGGAGGTCCGGATGCTGTGACGGGCTCTACTCACGGAACCGCCATCCCGGCCGCCGAGTTCCTCGTATAACGAGTGAGTCGCAAACGCTGATCCGGGAGGTCGACGAGATGTCCGTCTTCACCCGCCGCCGTGTCTTCATCGGCGTCGGCTCGCTGGCCGCCCTGGTGCTGCTCGTGGTCGGCGGGACGTTCCTCTACATCAACGTGTTCAGCGACGACGCGCCACCACCGCTGGCGCTGGAGACGTCGCCGCCACCCGCGTCCGGCGACGCCGCCGAGCTCGGCGGCACCTGGACGGTGGCCGGCGGGTCCGAGGCCGGCTACCGCGTCGACGAGGTCCTCAACGGCCAGGACAACACCGTCGTCGGCCGCACCAGCGACGTCACCGGCGAGGTCACGGTCGAGGGCACCGAGGCGACCGCCGGCGAGATCACCGTCGACATGACGACCATCACCACCGACAGCGGCAGCCGCGACGGCCAGTTCCGCGGCCCGATCATGCAGACCGACCAGTTCCCCACGTCGACGTTCACGCTCACGTCGCCGGTGTCGCTGGACGGCCTGGACGGCGCCGGCCCGATCAGCGTGACCGCGACCGGCGACCTGACGGTGCGCGACGTCACGCAGTCGATCGAGATCCAGCTGGATGTGCAGCGCTCCGGCGACGGCGTGCAGGTGGCCGGCTCCGGCGAGATCCAGTTCGCCGACTTCGACGTGGACCCGCCGGACCTCGGCTTCGTCCGGGTGGAGGATCACGGCACGGTGGAGTTCCTGCTGACCCTCACCCGGAGCTAACGGGGCGGCGCCGGCGGCTGCGGGTCCGGCCGGTCGCTCTCGGACGGAGCCGGCGGCGGCAGCGGCGTGGTCGGCTGCGTCGGCGCCGCCTCCCGACCCGGAGGAGGCGGCGGCACCGGGCCGGCCGTGGCCGTGTCGGCCGTGGCCGTGTCGGCCGGCGGCGCCTGGTTCCGGTTGCGCGACAGGAAGAACAGCAGCGCCACCAGGCCCAGCACCACGGCCACGACGACGATCCAGATCCATACCGGGAACGAGTCGCCGCTACCGCCGCCGGAGTCGGCGGACCGGGCGCTGATCTCGTTGGGCTCGCCCGGCACCGGCGTCCACGTGACCGTCGTGTCGTCGAGGTCGCCGTTGTGCTCGGTGACCTCGCCCGGGAAGGTCACGGCGACCTGCATCTCCACCGACTCCATCAGCTCGTCCATGTCGCCGAGCCCGCCCAGCTGCTCGCTCAGCTCGCTGCCCAGGGCCTCGGGGCTCATCTCGGTCAGGTCGAGGTTGCCGCTGAGGACGATCTCGTCGCCCTCGTGGACGATGCTGAACTCCTGGTCCTGCGAGAACTCCGACAGTGGCACGTCGGCGAAGACATAGCGCTGGCCGACGAAGCGGTCGTCCTCGTAGGGCTCGGTCTCGGTGCCCTCGGGCAGGTCGGTCATCTCGCCGAGCATGCTGCTGGGGTCCTCGCCCATCGACTCCGCCATCGCGGACGCGTCGCGGCTGATGGCGAGCACGAACTCGCCGCTGACGGTGTCGTTCTCGGCGATGTCGAGCTCCATGTCGACTTTGAAGCAGCCGGCCAGCAGCAGCGCCGAGGCCGCCAGCACCAGGGCACGCACAGGTCGCGTTCGATTCATGGGGCGCAGCCTCGCACAACGATCATCGTTCCGATACCTCCGGGCGGCCCGGGAGTCCGGGTTACGGTGACCGTGTGCGGATCGTCTCGCTGCTCCCGTCGACGACGGAGATCCTGTTCGCGCTCGGCGCGGGCGAGGACGTCGTCGGTGTGACGTTCGAGTGCGACTATCCGCCGGCGGCCCGGACCCGGCGGATCGTCTCGACCAGCACACTCCCGGAGGGCATCGGCCCGGCCGAGATCGACCGGCTCGTGTCGCAGCGGATGGCCGCGGGCGAGGACCTCTACTACCTGGACGAGGGCGCGCTGGCCGGCCTGGACGCCGACCTCGTCGTCACCCAGGACCTGTGCGCCGTGTGCGCCGTCGACGTCAGCGAGGTGCACGACGCGCTCACCCATCTGGGCTGCACGGCCGACGTTCTGACGATCGACCCGCAGGACCTCGGCGAGGTGCTCGGGTCGATCCGGCGGATCGGCGCCGCGGTCGGCGCGTCCGCCCGGGCCGGAGCGCTGGTCGACGAGCTGACCGTCCGGATCGACGTCGTGCGGTCCAAGGTCGCGGACCGGCCGCCGGTGCCGGCGATGGTGCTGGAGTGGACCGACCCGCCGTTCGCCCCGGGCCATTGGGTCCCGGACATGGTGACGGCCGCGGGCGGCACGCCGGTGCTCGGCGCCGCCGGCGAACGCTCGTACCGCATCGACGCCGCGACGCTGGCCGGCTGCGGCGCGGACGTCGTGGTCTGCGCGCCGTGCGGCTACGGCCTGGACGAGTCCGCGCGGCTGGCCTCCGAGCTCGTCGAGCGCGGCGGGCTGCCGGCCGTCCCGGTGTGGGCCGTGGACGCGAACGCCTCGTTCGCCCGGCCCGGTCCACGATTGGTCGACGGCGTGGAGGCGCTCGCGGCGATCCTGCATCCGCACGTGGCGGGCGTCCCGGACCCGGCGCTCGCTCGCCGGATCGCCTGAGGGCCCCCCGATCCGCTCAGGCGGTGTTGCGGAGGATGTCCAGGGCCTGGTCGGCGTGCTTCTCCATGGCCAGCTCGCTGCGGACCACGCCGAGGATCTTCGCGTCGGCGCCGATGACGAAGGTCTGCCGCTTGACCGGGATGGCGCCGATGCGGCGCTTGACGCCGAACTGGGCGGCGACCGTCTTGTCGGGGTCGCTGAGCAGCGGGAAGCCGAGGTCGTTGCCGGCGTCGAAGGCCTGCTGGCGCTCGACGGCGTCGGCGCTGATGCCGACCGGCTGGGCGCCGGCGGCGGCGAACTCCGCGGCGAGGTCGCGGAAGTGACAGGCCTCGGCGGTGCAGCCGCGGCTCATCGCGGCCGGGTAGAAGAACAGCACCACCGGGCCGGCGGCCAGCAGCTCGCTGAGCCGCCGCGGGGTGCCGGACTGGTCGGGCAGGACGAAATCGTCGACGACGTCTCCGGCATCCATGTCTCCATCCTGCCACCGCCCCGATCAGGCCAGGACGGCCGCCGCGACCAGCAGCGCCAGCGAGGCCGCCAGCACCGCGACGCTCGCGACCGCCGGCGCGACCGTCACGCCGCCGGACGGCGCGGAGCGGCGCGCCTCCCAGCGCTGCCGCACTGCCAGCAGGGCCGGCGCCGGATGCCGTCCCACCTGGGCGACGGCGTCGCGCTCCAGCACACCGCCGGGGGTGACGTGCCGGTCGTAGAGGGCCGACATCGACGCCGGACCAGGCGCCGCGACGGCCCGGCACGCGACGTCGCCCGCGCGCAGCCGTAGCGACCAGCCGAAGCTCGCCTCGTCCAACGCGGACCAGCCGATGCGCACGTCGCGCAGCGGGTTGCGTACGGTGACCGCCGCGTCGTCGATGACCACCGCCGGCCGCCAGCACAGCACCCAGAGCAGCCCGCTCACGGCCACGGCGAACAGCAGGCCGGAACCCTCCGGCGGCCACGTCGCCACCAGCCAGGCCAGCGCGGCGGCCCAGCCGGCCACCGCCACGGCCCGGGCCAGCGCGTGCCGCAGCACCACCGTCGTCGTCATGGGGACGATCCTGGCAGATCACCTGGTGCAACCGTTCTGACCGACCCATCCGTCATCCTCTTTGTATCGATGCAAGAGGCAGGTGCTGCGGATGCGACTACGGGCCGGCGTGGCTCTCGGCCTCGTGCTGCTCACCTGCTGCGGCGGCGCGCCCGAGACCGGCGGGCCGTCCGGCCCGAAGACCCGTGCGGAGCTGACGGCCAGCCGCGTCTGCGACCTGGTGAGCGAGGACGAGGTCCGCCTGATCTACGGCGGCGTGCGCGTGCAGTTGACGGACTATGCGGGCCCGGTCGGCGACCCGTCGTTCGACAGCTGCCAGATCACCGTCGACCACGGCACCACCACCAGCCCGCTACGCCCGTTCCCGCTCCAGGTCACCATCGACCCGGTGACGCCGGCCGACCACGAGGAGATGCTGCGCGCGTTCGCCGCCGGCGGGATGGGTCCGAGCGTCGAGATCGCCGGCCTCGGCGAGGCCGCCCACTTCGTCGCGCCGGGCTTCCTGCAGGTCTACGACGGCGAGCGGGTGCTGCGCGTGCGCGGCGGCGGCCACGACAACGCGATCGAGCTGGCCGAGCTGGTGCTGCCCCGGCTGCGGTCCCTGGCGCCGGCGCCGGAGCTGGGCACCGAGCCTGCCTGCGACACCGTCACCCCACAGGCCGCCGCGGTGCTGGGCGCGCAGCCCGAGCGGCGCCGGGACCGGCGGACCGAGGACGAGCTGCGGTGCGAGTGGTCGGCCGGCGGCGCCGTGCTGTCCGCGACGATCCGCGGCTACGGCGACGAGGTCGGCCGGATGTGGGCGAAGGAGCTGCCCGGCGCCGAGACCATCCACGTCGGCGGGCTGCGCGACAACGGCGTCTACGTGCCCACCGGCGGCCTCTACTTCTGGATGGGCGACCAGCAGGTCAGCACGTACCTCTGGCATCGGCCGCACGCGCCGGACGCCGACCGCGACCAGCTGATGGCCCTGGCCGACGCGTTCGCGCCGATCCTGCTGCGGATCGCGCCCCGGATCGGCCCGCCCGCGGACGGCGACTAGGGGTCGTCAGCGCGGCAGGTGTGCCTCGATCGCGCCGACCAGCTCGTCGGACTCGGGCAGCACGCCGGGGCGGAACCGGCCGAGGACGGCGCCGTCGGCGGAGACGAGGAACTTCTCGAAGTTCCACTGGACGTCGCCGGCCTCGCCGTCCGCGTCGGCCACCTGGGTGAGCTCGGCGTACAGCGGCTGCTGCCCCGGCCCGTTGACGTCGGCCTTCTCGTACAGCGGGAACGTCACGCCGTAGGTGGTGGAGCAGAACTCCTGGATCTCCTCGGCGGTGCCGGGCTCCTGCCCGCCGAACTGGTTGCACGGGAAGCCCAGGACGGTGAAGCCGCGGCCGGCGTAGCGCTGCTGCAGCCGCTCCAGGCCTTCGTACTGCGGGGTCAGGCCGCACTTCGACGCGACGTTGACCAGCAGCAGGAGGCTGCCCTTGTGGTCGGCGAGCGAGGCCTCGGCCCCGTCGATCGTGTGCAGCGGGATGTCGTACAGGCTGGTCAACGCGGACTCCTCGGGCCAGGCTGGTTCGTCCCCTTCGACAGTAGCCTAGGCGTCGAGACGAACACCCGAGCGGTCGGCCTGTGGCGATCGCTCGAGGTCATCGGGACGTTGCCGGAGGCGTTCCGGCACCCGGACGGGGCCACGTCCGGCGGCACATCATGTACCGCCGTCTGGAGCCCCGGCCGGTCGTCGTGGGGCGCTACCAGTAGTGCCGGCGTCCGGCCAGCGGCCGGCCTGCGGCTCCCGCGATGTACAGCACTGCGCCGACGACCAGCAGGATGATGCCGATGGTCGTCAGGATGCCCACACCTGCGAACAACCCGATCAGCAGTAGAACGACACCCAGGATGATCATCCCAGCTCCTTCGTCCCCGTGAGCGGAATTTCGTGACGCACCGGGACTTACCCGGCAAATCACCGTCCAATCGGGCTCGAGACCTAGGAGGTTACGTCGAGATCGCGACGGCGCAGGTCGCTGAGCCAGGCGTCGACCCGCCCGATGTCCGGACCGGGTGACAGGTACGACACGGCCGCCGCCTCGTCCAGCTGCTGCTGCAGCTCCAGCCGGTAGGCGTCGACGTCGTCCCAGGCCAGCGCGCCGGACCGGACGGCGGCCAGCCGCTCGTGGTGCTCGTCGTCCACGATGCCGACGTCGCCCGTGCGCAGCAGCGCCTGTCCGTCGAGCAGCAGCCGCAGCAGGTCCGCCGCGGCGCCGGCCTGCTCGTCGTCGGGGTGGCCGTCGCCGGCCAGCCGGGTGAAGCCGGCCAGCACGTGGTCGGCGTAGGCGGCGGAGATGGTCTGCGAGAGGAACGCCGGACGCAGGTCCAGCAGCTCGCGGCCGACGTCGCTGACCCACACCCGCCGCGGCGACCACAGGAGCTCCAGGCAGACCGGGTCGGCATCGAGGGCCTGCCGGCAGAAGTGCTCGACCTCCCACGACAGCCAGGCCGGGCCCGGCCCGGTGACCTGCTCGGGCGGCTTGCGCAGCGACCAGAACGCGGCCGTCGGCGCCTGGAAGACAGCGCGCACCGTGAGCTGGCCGCCGGGGTCGGCGGGCGGCCGGCCGACGGCGGCCGCGTACATCGTGCGAGCCACCACCAGATCGTCGGCCCCTCCGGAGCGCACCGGCTCGGGCAGCTCGGACGGCGGGTCGGCGAGCGTGACCAGCTGGTCGGGCGCGGCGTCGACCAGCTGTCCGTCGACCAGCGCGACGCTGTACGTGCCGCCGGCTTCGCGGACGACGCGACCGGCGAGACCGCGACCGGCGCCCGGCAAGGCGTCGTCGGCCGGGGTGCCGTGCACCACGACCTGCGTGCCGGCCGGGACTCGCGTGGGGGCGCTCAGGCGAGACATGACGACCATTCTCGCCGTCCGCCCGGCCGGCGTCCGCCGATCCACCGGGTTTCAACCGTTTGGACCGGATCAGGCCGATCGGAGGAACAACCCGCCCATCGTCCGCAGGTAGTCGCCGAGCTCGGCCGGCTCGACGACGTCGAACTCGGCGCCGATGGAGCCCAGCAGGAAGGCCGGCCAGTCCAGGGTGTCGACGTTCATGGTGAGCCGGCAGGACGCGGCACCGGCCGGCTCGACCGTCCCCCAGCCCGCCACCTGCGCCGCGACCTCGGCGGCCGACACCTGCACGTCGACGACGACGCGGTAGCGGGTCGGCACGGCGGCCAGCCGCTCGTGCACGAACGTCGCGGCGTCGGCGGCCGGCAGCTCCCGCGGCCGGAACCGGGCGCCGGTCGCGACCGGGTCGGTCAGCCGGTCGACCCGGAACGTGCGCCAGTCGTGCCGCTCGACGTCCCAGGCGACGAGGTACCAGCGGCGCCCGCGCGACACGAGCCGGTACGGCTCGACCAGCCGGCCGGTGGCCTCGCCGTCGCGCGACGTGTACCGGAACCGCAGCCGCTCGTCGTCGCGGCAGGCCTGCGCGATGACGGTGAGCGCGCCGGAGTCGACCCTCGGCCCGCCGCCGGGCAACGACGGCACGGTGTACGTGTGCAGCGCGTCGACCCGGCGGCGCAACCGCGGCGGCAGCACCTGGACCACCTTGGCCAGCGCCCGCACCGATGTCTCCTCGATGCCGCTGACGGCCCCACCGGCGGCCGTGCGCAGGCTGACCGCGATGGCCACCGCCTCTTCGTCGTCGAGCAGCAGCGGCGGCAGCGCGGCGCCGGCCTGCAGCTGGTAGCCGCCGGAGACGCCGCGCGCCGCGTCGACCGGGTAGCCGAGCTCGCGCAGCCGGTCGACGTCGCGGCGCAGCGTGCGCGGGCTGACCCCGAGCCGGTCCGCCAGCTCCTCCCCCGGCCAGTACCGATGCGTCTGCAGCAGGGACAGCAGCCGGAGCATCCGAGCACTCGTGTTCGCCATGTCTTCAGAGTCCTCGCAATTGAGGTCAGAAAGTGGCCGGAATGGATTCTAGCGTGGTTCCCATGAACGCCACCATGATCCAGACCACCGGCCTCACCAGGCACTTCACCGTGAAGAAGGACGTGGTTGAGGCCGTACGCGGGCTCGACCTGCACGTCGCGGAGGGCGAGCTCGTCGCCCTGCTCGGCCCGAACGGCGCCGGAAAGTCCACGACGCTGCGCATGCTGACGACGCTGATCCCGCCCACCTCGGGCACCGCGAGCGTCGCCGGCTACGACGTCATCGCCCAGCAGCGCGACGTGCGCCGCGTCATCGGCTACATCGGCCAGGGCAACGGCGCGGCGCACGCCCAGCGCGGCCGCGACGAACTGGTCAGCCAGGGCCGGGCGTACGGCCTGACCGGGCGCGACGCCAAGGCGCGGGCCGACGAGCTGGTCGCGTCGCTGGACCTCGCCGCCGTCGCCGACCGGCCGGTGTCGTCGCTGTCGGGCGGGCAGAAACGGCGGCTGGACATCGCGATGGGCCTCATCCACGCCCCGCAGCTGCTGTTCCTCGACGAGCCGTCCACCGGGCTGGACCCGCAGAACCGGGCCAACCTGCAGGAGCACATCCTCAAGCTGCGCGCCGAGCACGGCACGACGATCGTGCTGACGACGCACTACCTCGACGAGGCCGACGCGATGGCCGAGCGGGTCATCGTCATCGATCACGGCACCGTGATCGCCGACGACACCCCGGCCAGGCTCAAGGCCGAGCACGCGGGCGACCTGATCACGCTCGGCTTCGGCTCCGCCTCCGACGCGGGCGCCGCGGCCGCGCGGCTGTCGTCGCTGTCCGGCGCGACGGTCTCGGCCGGCGGCGCGACCGTCGAGGTGCGGGTCGCCGGCGGTCCGCGACTGGTCCCCGGGATCCTCCGCGACCTGGACGCCGCCGGCATCGCCGTCGAGTCCACCGCCGTCAACCGGCCCACCCTGGACGACGTCTTCCTCAACCTCACCGGGCGCAGCCTGCGCGAGGGCGTCGTCACCCCGTCGAGCGAGGAGATCGCGGCATGAGCAGCACGACCATGATCACCGACACCGTCACCGTCTTCAGCCGCGAGCTGCGGCCGGTCCTGCGCGACCCGTTCTCGGTCGTGTTCTCCATGATCCAGCCGCTGGTCTTCCTCGGACTGTTCGCGCCGCTGCTGCCCGACGTCGAGGGCGGGTCCGCGCTGCAGTGGTTCGTTCCCGGCATCGTGGTGATGTCATGCCTGTTCAGCACGGCGTTCACCGGGTCGAACCTGCTGTTCGAGATCCAGACCGGCGCGCACGAGCGGATGCTGGTGACACCCCTGCGGCGGCCGGCGCTGATCGTCGGGCGGGCGCTGAAGGAGATCGTCCCGATGATCGTGCAGACCGCGATCATCGTGCTGGTGTGCGTCCCGTTCGGCTTCGACCTGCACGTCCTCGGCGTGCTCCTCGGCGTGGCGATCCTCGCCGTGATGGCCGTGGGGCTGGGCGCGCTGTCGTACACGCTGGCGCTGGCGTCGAAGGACACCGAGTGGCTGTTCTGGACGGTCCAGCAGACGGTGCTGTTCCCGGTGCTGCTGCTGGCCGGCATCCTGCTCCCGGTCGACGACGGTCCCGGCTGGCTGCGCGCGCTGTCCGCCGCGAACCCGCTGACCTATGTCGTCGACGCCGAACGTGCCCTCTTCAACGGAGAGTTCCCCGCGTCGACCGTGCTGTCCGCCGTCGTCGCCGCGGTCGTCGTCGCGGTCCTCGGGCTGGCCGTGGGGACGAGGGCGATGCGCCGCTCGTCCTGAGCGTCAGTGGAACATCTCCGGGTCGCCGTGGGTGCCGGCGGGCAGCCGCCCCGCGGCGACCATGTTGAAGTTCAGCATGAAGTTGACCGTCTGGAGCCCCTGCAGGGCCACGTAGACCCAGTTCATCGGCTGGTTGCCGACCGTGTGTTGCGGGTCGACGACGGCGAACGACGTGTCGCCGTCGGGGTACTCCAGCTGCACCCACCCCCAGCCGAAGGCGCGCACGTACTGCTCGCCCAGCAGCACGCCGAGGTTGAGCGCGTCGCCGCGGTCGGCCTCGGCGCCGGCGTCCAGACGGGCGTGCGCGAGCTCGTCGATCGCGCGCACGATCACGTCGGGCTTCTCGTCCTGCGCCAGCCCGACGAGGGCGGCGCCGGCGGCCGCTGCGTGGGTCAGCTCGGCGATGACGTCGGCCTCCACGGCCAGCACGGTCGGCATGCCCGGCGAGCCTACCGGTCGCCCTCGAGGTGCGGCGCCGGGAACAGCCCGGCCGGGTCGCGGTCGCGCTTGATCGCGGCCAGCCGGGCCAGCGTCTCGGGCCGGAACGCCTCGGGGCCCAGCGCTGCCGCGGCCGGACCGCTGATGAAGTTGAGGAAGCGGCGGCCGGTGCTCCAGGGCCGCAGCGCGGCCAGCGCCGGCTCGGTGGTCGCCGGGTCCAGCCCGACGGCGACGGCGCTGAACTCGGCGTCGCTGTGGTCCAGCGCCCGCGGGTGCTCCGGCGGCCGGGCCAGCGCGCCGCCCAGGCGCCGCACGTCGGCCATGATCGGGCCGGTGGGCGCGTCGGGGCCGGCGACGTCGAGCAGGGCGTCCGCGGCGGCGTCGAACGAGCCGAGCATGAGCGAGCGCTCGTCGTAGCCGATCGGCTCGGTCGGGTCGTTGTAGACGGCGCCGATGCCGGCCGGCGGCAGGTCGGCGACGGCGTCGATCAGCCGCGGGCCGAGCGCGCGCAGCGGCCGGACCAGCGCCTCGCCCGCCTCCGGGTCACCGGCGTAGGCGATGCGGACGTGCACCGTGAGCCGTCCGCGCAGCGGCTCCGGCACGCCGGGCAGGTCCGGCAGCCGCACCAGCCCGACCGACGTGTTCATCGCGTCCGGCAGGTCGCCGGCCCACTCCCGCCAGCCATGCACGACTGCCGCCGCGTACTCGGCGGCGAACACCAGGCCGCCGCCGTACAGCTGGGGCAGCGGCACCAGCTCGACCTCGGCCGCCGTCACGACGCCGAAGCCGCCCTTGCCGCCGCGCAGCGCCCAGAACAGGTCGGCGTTCTGGTCCGGAGTGACGGTGACCAGCTCGCCGGCCGCGGTGACGACGTCGAGCCGGCGGACCCGGTCGGCGGCCCAGCCGAACGTCCGGCAGAGCACCGGCAGCCCACCGCCCAGCAGGTACGACACGGCGCCGACCAGCGGCGACGACCCGTTCAGCGGCGCGAGCCCGGCGGCAGCGGCCGGCTCGATGACCTGGTGCCAGCGCACACCGGCCTCGACCCTGGCCACCCTGGCGACGGGATCCAGGTCGACGCCGGCCAGCCGCCGGGTGCTGATCAGCAGGCCGCCGTCCAGCGGGACGCCGGCGCCGTGCCCGGTGGCCTGCACGCTGACCTGCAGGCCGCGCTCGGCGGCGAACCGCACCGCGGCGACGACGTCGGCCGCGGACGTCGCCGCCACGATCGCGTCCGGGCGGTGGTCGACGGCGAGGTTGAAGCCGGACCGCTCGTCGTCGTACCCGTCGTCCCCCGGCCGCAGCAGTGTCATGTCCATGTCCTCGATCCCACCGCACCCCGAGCACCCCGGCCAGACCCGAATGGCTCGTACAGTTATCACTGGCAGTGATGAATCAGAGGGAGGCCCGTGGAACTGCGGCAGCTCGCGTACTTCGTCGCGGTCGCCGACGAGGGCGGGTTCGCGCGCGCCGCCGAGACCCTGCGGGTCGGCCAGCCGGCCGTCAGCCAGCAGCTGCGCAAGCTGGAGCGGGAGTTGGGCGTGACGCTGTTCGAGCGGACCACCCGGCGGGTCCGGCTCAGCGCGGCGGGCGACCGGCTGCTGGCCGAGGCGCGGGCCGTGCTGGCCGCGGCCGAGCGCACGCGCCGGCTGGCCGCCGAGCTCGCCGGCGCCGGCGCGCTGCGGCTGGGGACCAGCCCGGCGCCCGGCCGGTGGCTGCCGGACCTGCTGGCCGCGCTCGCGACGCGGGCGCCGGAGCTGCGCGTCCAGTTGAGCACTGTGCGGCTGGCCGACCGGCTGGACGCCGTGCGCTCCGGCGGGCTCGACGCGGCGCTGGTCCGCGACGTCGCCACGGCACCGGGTCTGGAGCTGCTCGAGCTGTGGACCGACCCGGTCGTGGTCGCTCTGCCGGCCGGGCACCCGCTGGCCGCCCACGAGACCGTCGAGCTGTCCGACCTGGGCGCGCTGCCGGTCCGGCTGGCCGAACCGCGCGCCAACCCGCCGTTCCACCGGCTGATGACGACGGCGTTCCAGGCGGCCGGGGTCGACCCGCCGGCCGGCCGGCCGTTCACGTCGCTGCGCGAGACGCTCGCCGACCTCGCCCACGCGACACCGTCGTGGACGCCGTTCTACGAGGTCGGACCGCCACCGCCGATGCCAGGCGTCGCCTACCGCAGGCTCGCGTCGCTCGTCTCGACGACGTACCTGGCCGTGCCCGCAGGCCCGCCGCCGGCGCCGATCCGGCTGCTGCTGGCGGCGGCCCGCGACCTCACTCCGGGCGGGGTTCCTCGCCGATCCGCTGGAACACCAGGCAGTAGTCGCCGGTGAGCCACTCCGGCTGCTCGTCCCAGCACAGGAACGTCTCCTGCCGGAACGTCAGGTGCCGGCCGACGAGACGGCCGACGTCCCAGGCGAGGGTGGTGGCGACGCCGTCGTCGATCATGTTGCCGACGTTGAGGACGAGGTGGCCCCACGGCCGCAGCAGGCCCGCGACCTGCCCGAAGATCCGGTCCAGCTCACCGAGATAGGTCTTGTAGTCGCCGTCGAGGGTCTCGTAGGCGTTGAGCGGGTTCTCCGGATGGTTCTCCAGCGTCATGTACGGAGGCGACGTCAGGCAGAGGTCGACCGGCCGGTCCACCAGCGCCGACACCTTCCGCGCGTCGCCGGTAATCACCTCGCCGCTCCCGCCCAGTCGCCGCCGGATCATCTCCGCGCGGTCCGGCAGCAGCTCGATCCCCAGGCCGGACCGGCCCATCCGCTCGGCGACCACCAGCGTCGTGCCGAAGCCGGCGAACGGGTCGAGCACCAGCTGGCCGGGCAGCGAGTACTCGGCGATGACGGTCTCGGCCAGGTTCTCGGTGAAGTGGACGTTCTCGTCGGCCTCCACGTAGCGCTCGTTGACGAGGTCGTCCATCCACTGTTGCAGCCAGGGCCTCATGCGGACCATCTTGCTCGACCGACCGCCGCGGCGCCGCCCGGACCCGGCCCGTACGCTGCTCGCTGTGAGCGCGGAGCGGACGAACTGGGCGGGCAACCTCCACTACGGCGCGACCCGGATCCACACGCCGGCGTCGGTCGACGAGGTCCAGGACCTGGTCGCCCGCACCGGTCGGATCCGGGCGCTGGGCAGCCGGCACTCGTTCAGCGACGTCGCCGACACGACCGGCGAGCTGGTCTCGCTGGCCCGGCTGCCGCGGCTGATCAAGGTCGATCGGGCGGCGCGGACGGTGACCGTCGGGGCCGGGCTGCGCTACGGCGACGTCGCCGCCGAGCTGCACCGGCGCGGCTGGGCACTGCACAATCTCGGCTCGCTCCCGCACATCTCGGTCGCCGGCGCGGTCGCGACCGCCACCCACGGGTCCGGCGACCGCAACGGCAACCTGGCGACGGCGGTGACCGGGCTGCAGCTCGTGGGCGGCGACGGCGAGCTGCTCGCCGTCCGCCGCGGCGACCCCGACTTCCCCGGCGCGGTGGTCGCGCTGGGCGCCCTCGGCGTCGTGACGACGGTGACGCTCGACGTCGTGCCCGCGTTCGACGTGCGCCAGGTGGTCTACGACGACCTCGCGACGGACACCGTCGCCGAGCGGTTCGACGAGATCTTCGCCGCCGCCTACAGCGTCAGCGTCTTCACCGACTGGGCCGGCACCACCCGCGCCTGGGTCAAGCACCGGGTCGAGGACGGCGACGACTGGACCCCGGAGCCGGCGTGGATGGGCGCCCGGCTGGCCGCCGAGCCGCGCAACCCGGTGCCCGGCATGCCCGCCGTCAACTGCACCGAGCAGCTCGGGGTCGCCGGTCCGTGGTTCGACCGGCTGCCGCACTTCCGGCTCGAGTTCACCCCGAGCAGCGGCGACGAGCTGCAGTCGGAGTTCCTGGTCCCCCGCGAGCACGCGCCCGACGCCTTCCGCGCGATCGCCGCGCTGGCCGGCCGGATCGCGCCGGTGCTGCAGGTGTGCGAGCTGCGCACCGTCGCCGCCGACGACCTCTGGCTCAGCTCGTCCTACGGCCGCGACGTCGCGGGCTTCCACTTCACCTGGCGCCAGGACCCGGACGCCGTCCTGCCGGTGCTGGCAGAGATCGAGGCGGCGCTGGCTCCGTACGACGCCCGGCCGCACTGGGGCAAGCTGTTCACCGCCGAGCCTGAGCAGGTCCAAGAGCGGTACCCGCGGCTGGCCGACTTCCGCCGGCTGCGCGGCGAGTACGACCCGGACGACCGGTTCGGCAACGACTTCGTGGACCGCTATCTGGGCTGAACGGAACCGGCTCGGCACAGCCGCCGTCGAATCGGTCATGAGGCGGTGGTTTGCCGGCCTTGTCTCCTTGGGCATGCTCGCCGGTTGCACGTTCGGGAACGACAACGAAGACGGTGCGATCGCCGTCATGGGGCTGACGTCCTTCGATGCCTGCGCGGACGTCCTGGATCACCTGAAAGGCGAGGCGGCCGACCGGGTCGGGCCTTACGGCCTGGGCCCCGGCGGCGACATGGTCGCGTACGCGACCGACGGGGCCGCCGAGGACTCCGCCGCCCTGGCCGCGCCGCAGGAGGGCGGCGGCGACGACTCGGCCGCCCGCCAGCCGCACTCCACCACGAACGTGCAGGAGGCCGGCGTCGACGAGCCCGACGTCGCGAAGACCGACGGCCGGGTGCTGGTCACCACGGCCGACGGCACGCTGCGCATCGTCGACGTCACCGGCGACGCGCCGCGCGAGCTGGGCTCGCTCGACCTCGCCGCGGCCGTCGGGCCGGACGAGGCCGACCAGCGGTTCGCGCCGGAGACCGTCGACGCGTCGGTGTTCCTCGCCGGCGACCGCGTCGTCGCGCTGGTCCGGCAGAACCCGATGATCGCCTACGACATGGCCGTCACATATCCGGCCGGTGGCATGCCGCCGGCGACGACGACGGCGCTGCTGGTCGACATCTCCGACCCGGCGGCGCCCGCGGTCGAGTCGCGGCTGGACGTCGACGGCAGCTACCTCGACGCCCGCATGGTCGACGGCACCGTCCGGCTGGTGGTGAGCTCCTACCCGACGCTGGAGTTCCCGATGGACGAGGCGGACTGGAACCGGCCGGAGGACGAGCTCACCGAGCGCAACCAGGACATCGTCGCCGAGTCCACGATCGAGGACTGGCTGCCGTCGTACACGTTCACGCAGGGCGACGCCGACCCGGTCAGCGGCCAGCTGGTCGGCTGCGAGCAACTGAGCCGGCCGGACGAGTTCGCCGGGTTCGCCACGCTCAGCGTGCTGACGTTCGACCCGGAGGCGGGCCTGAGCACCGACGGCACCGTCGGCGTGCTGACCGACGGCGACACCGTCTACGCCAGCCAGGACCGGCTCTACGTCGCGACGACCCGGTGGGGCGACCCCTACGCGACACCCGACGCGACCTCCCGGCTGATGCCGGCGCCCGAGACGATCACCACCGGCATCCACGCCTTCGACATCACCGGCACGGTGCCCGCGCGGTACCTGGCCTCCGGCGAGGTCGAGGGCCGGATCATCGGCCGGTACGCGATGTCCGAGCACGAGGGCGTGCTGCGCGTCGCCACGACGCTGGACTCCTGGACCGGCACCACCGACACGAGCGAGAGCCGGCTCTACACCCTCGAGGAGGGCGACGGCGAGCTGGTCCAGCTGGGTCAGGTCGGCGGGCTGGGCAAGGGCGAGCAGATCTTCGCCGTCCGCTACTTCGGCGACACCGGCTACGTCGTCACGTTCCGGCAGGTCGACCCGCTCTACGTGCTCGACCTCTCCGACCCGGCGAAGCCCACGGTGACCGGCGAGCTGAAGATCACCGGCTACTCGGCGTACCTCCACGACGCGGGCGACGACCGGCTGATCGGTGTCGGCCAGGAGGCGACCGCCGACGGCGTCAGCGTCGGCGCGCAGATCTCGCTGTTCGACGTCGCCGACCCGGCGGCGCCGGCCAAGCTGGACGGACACGTCGTGCCGAACGCGTGGTCGCAGACCGAGTGGGACCCGCAGGCGTTCCTGTTCTGGGCCGACACCGGCCAGATCGTGGTGCCGATCGAGGGGATGAACGGCTCCAGCGCACTGGTCGTCCAGCTCGGCGCCGACACCGTCACCGAGCAGGGCCAGGTCGCCCGCACCGAGGCGTCGCCCGACGGCTGGACGTGGCTGCGCCGCACGCTCGTCGTCGGCGACACGCTCTACACGGTGTGGCAGGACGGCGTGCAGGCCAACGCGCTGGACGACCTGGCGCCGCAGGGCTGGCTGGCGTTCGGCTAACCCCAGTCCGTGGGGGTGGCGCTGGCCTGCGCCTCGGCCGCGCACGCCTCCTCGAGTGTGGCGAGGTAGTCGGCCAACGGCTCCAGCCCGACCTCCGCCCGCCGCTCGTCGACCGTCTCCGGGTCGGCGAGCGGCGCGGGCTCGGGCACCGGGCCGGCGCAGGCGATCTGGGTGCCGTAGACCTGTTCGCCGCCGGTGTTGAGCGCGACCCGGTCCTCCAGGTACGCGAGGTCGCCGAGGTCGGCCAGGCCCGCTTCGGCGGCCGGTCGCATCAGCTCCAGCGCCCGCTGCTGCACCTGCGGGTCGAGGTCGGAGTGCTGCGCGATCACCCACGCCGCGGTCGAGCCGTCGTCGCCGACCAGGTCCGAGCCCGGCCAGCCGTGCTCGTCGAGGATCTCGGCCAGCCGGTCGGTGCGCTCCTGGTCGTTCCACTCGCCGGCGGCCTGGCCGGAGCGTTCGGCCTGGTCCTGCTCCATCATCGCCAGCAGCTCGGCGCGCAGCTCCTCGTCGAGCTCCCGCGTGGTGGACGACGGGGTCGGGCTCGCCTCGCCGTCGTCGCCGCCGGCACAGGCCGCCACCAGCAGGGCGAGAAGCACCGCCGCCGTCCGGATCATGCCCGCCAGTATGGGCGACCCGGGCGGCCGCGGGGAATGCCTCAGCGGTCGGTGTTGGCGCCGCAGAGCACGATGCACGGCAGCTCGCCCGGCACCCGGCCGGCCAGCCAGGCGGCGAACGGCACGGCGGCGGCCGGCTCGACCAGCAGCCGGAACTCGTCCCAGAGCCGGTCCCGCGCCGCCAGCAGCTCGGCGTCGGTGACGAGCAGCGAGCGCAGCGGCGCCGCGGTGAGGATCGCGAACGGCAGCTCGCCGACCCGGGTCGCGCCCAGCGCCGACGCCGCGACGGAGTCGACGGCGGCGTCCACCGGCTCGCCCGCGGCCAGCGCCTGGTGCAGCGCGCTGCAGTGCTCCGGCTCGACGGCGACGGTGGTCCGCCCGCCGGCGGCCAGCGCCGTACCGGCCGCCAGCCCGCCCCCAC
>NZ_POTW01000005.1 GCF_003236295.1 Jiangella anatolica | reverse complement strand
CTCACCCAGGCCGACCTCGACACCGTCGCCGACCAACTCAACACCCGCCCCCGCCACACCCTGAACTGGCAGACTCCAGCCCAGCGGCTCAACCAGCTGCTCGTTGCAACCACCACTTGAGCCTGCCCATGACGACCGAGAAGGTTGATGATCATGGGAGCGGGGACGGAGGAGCGAGGATGAGGCTGACGATCGTCGTCGGCATGACGGCGGGGGGCGTCGGCATGCACGTCCGGTCGCTGGTGGAGCGGCTGGGCGGACTCGGCATCGAGGTCGGCGTCGCCGGCCCGCAGGAGACGCAGGACCGGTTCGACTTCGTCGGCGCCGGGGCTCGGTTCGCGCCGGTCCGGATCGGCAGCGCGCCGAACCCACCGGCCGACCTGGCCGCCGTCCTGGCGCTGCGCCGGGCCTTCCGCGCCACCGACGTCGTGCACGCGCACGGGTTCCGGGCGGCCGCGCTGTCCGGGCTGGCGCTGGGCCGACGCCGCGACGGCCGGGTGCCGCTGCTGGCGACGTGGCACAACGCCGTCCTCGTGACCGGTCCGAAGCGGGTGCTGATCGGGCAGTTGGAGAAGCTGGCCGCCCGTCGGGCCGACGTCACGCTCGGCGTCTCGTCCGACCTGGTCGCCCGGGCGCGTGAACTGGGCGCGGCGGACGTCCGTCTGGCACCCGTCGCCGCCCCCCGGGTCCAGCCCGCCGAGCGCGACGCGGCCGCCGTCCGGGCCGAGCTGGGCGCGGGGGACCGGCCGCTGCTGCTCGCCGTCAACCGGCTGGCCGAGCAGAAGGGGCTGGACGTGCTGCTGGCCGCGGCGGCCCGCTGGCGGGACCGTGAACCGCAACCCCTCGTCGTCGTCGCCGGCGACGGGCCGCTGGAGGACGAGCTGAATGCCGACATCGCGCGCGACGACCTGCCGGTGCGGCTGCTCGGCCGTCGCTCCGACGTCCCGGACCTGCTGGCCGCCGCCGACCTGTACGTGCTCACGTCGGTCTGGGAGGGCCGCCCACTGGTGATCCAGGAGGCCATGCAGGTGGGTCTGGCGGTGGTGACGACGGCGGCCGGCGGCGTGCCGGAGCTGGTCGGCGACGGGGCGAAGGTCGTCCCCGTGGGCGACGTCCAGGCCGTCGCGGACGCCGTCGACACGCTGCTCGACGACCCACGGGCGCGGGCCGAGCTGGGCGAGCGCGGCCGCCGCACCGCCGCGGACTGGCCGGACGAGGACGACAACGCCCGGCTGGTCGCCGATCTGTGCCGGGACCTCGCCGGGCATTGACGCAGGCTTGGTCCGCCCCCGCCAGCCGCGAGTCCGGCGGGGGCGGTGGCCACCACGGGGGAAAGTGGCCGAAGCCAAACGTACCGGATCAAGATCGGCAAGCCACCCCGATCGGAGAAAGATCTCATCAAGTTCTGCGACGGCGAACAGCGGGCTGCGGCGAGTCGGCCCGGCCGGTGCCCGGGGACTGTTAGGCTGGAGGTCCGTGGAGCAAAGGTTCAGCGTTTCGTCGCCGAACCGTTCGTTGACGGATTGACCACGGGAGCCCCTCTTGGCCTTGCAGCCGACTACCCATGTGTTCGTGACCGGAGGAGTCGCCTCCTCCCTCGGTAAGGGGCTCACCGCCTCCTCGTTGGGGAGCCTGCTCACGGCCCGGGGTCTCCGGGTCACGATGCAGAAGCTCGACCCGTACCTCAACGTCGACCCCGGGACGATGAACCCGTTCCAGCACGGCGAGGTGTTCGTCACCGAGGACGGCGCCGAGACCGACCTCGACGTCGGCCACTACGAGCGGTTCCTCGACCGCGACCTCAACAAGTCCGCGAACGTCACCACCGGCCAGGTGTACTCCGACGTCATCGCGAAGGAGCGGCGCGGCGAGTACCTGGGCGACACCGTCCAGGTCATCCCGCACATCACCAACGAGATCAAGGACCGCATGATCGCCATCGGGGAGGGCGACGTCGACGTCGTCATCCACGAGATCGGCGGCACCGTCGGCGACATCGAGTCGCTGCCGTTCCTCGAGGCCGCGCGGCAGGTCCGCCACGACGTCGGCCGCGACCGCTGCTTCTTCCTGCACGTCTCGCTGGTGCCGTACCTGGCGCCGTCGGGCGAGCTGAAGACGAAGCCGACGCAGCACTCCGTCGCGGCGCTGCGCCAGGTCGGCATCACGCCCGACGCGATCGTCTGCCGGTCCGACCGGCCGATCCCGCCCAGCGTGAAGAAGAAGATCTCGCTGATGTGCGACGTCGACGCCGAGGCCGTCGTGGCCGCCGTCGACGCCCCGTCGATCTACGACATCCCGAAGGTGCTGCACGCCGAGGGCCTGGACGCCTACGTCGTCAAGCGGCTCGGGCTGTCCTTCCGCGACGTCGACTGGACGGCGTGGGACGAGCTGCTGCGCCGCGTGCACCACCCGCGCCACGACGTCACCGTCGCCCTGGTCGGCAAGTACGTCGACCTGCCCGACGCCTACCTGTCGGTGACCGAGGCGCTGCGGGCCGGCGGCTTCGCCAACGACGCCAAGGTGCACATCCGCTGGGTGCCGTCGGACGAGTGCGAGACGCCCGAGGGCGCGGCGGCCCGGCTCGGCGACGTCGACGGCGTCGTGATCCCGGGTGGGTTCGGCATCCGCGGCATCGAGGGCAAGATCGGCGCGATCCGCTACGCCCGCGAGCACCAGCTGCCGACGCTCGGGCTGTGCCTGGGGCTGCAGTGCATGGTGATCGAGTACGCCCGCTCCGAGGCCGGCCTGGTGCAGGCCAGCTCGGCCGAGTTCGATCCCGACACGCCCGAGCCGGTCATCGCGACGATGGAGGACCAGAAGGGCATCGTGTCAGGTCAGGGCGATCTCGGTGGCACGATGCGGCTGGGCTCGTACCCGGCGGTGCTGGCGGAGGGCTCGGTCGTCCGGGAGCTGTACGGCGCGAACCGGGTCACCGAGCGGCACCGGCACCGCTACGAGGTGAACAACGAGCACCGCGACCGGATCGTCAAGGCCGGGCTGGTCGTGTCCGGCACGTCGCCCGACGGCACGCTGGTCGAGTTCGTCGAGCTGCCCCGCGACGTGCACCCGTTCTTCGTCGCCACCCAGGCGCACCCGGAGCTGAAGTCGCGGCCGACCCGTCCGCACCCGTTGTTCGCGGGTCTGGTCGCGGCGGCCGTCAGCCGGCAACAGGAGACGCGGCTCCCGGTCGACGTCGAGCCGGCGGTCGTCTCCTAGGTCCGCTGCGCGCCTGCATCGCGGGTGAGCCGGTGCCGGAGCTCGTCCAGCAGGGCGGGGTCCGGCATCGGCAGTCCGGCCAGCGCGCTGAGGTAGAGCCCGTCGCCGACCAGGCGGACGATCTCGGCCGTCACCGGGTCCTCGACGTGCTCGCGCAGGATCTCCGCCCAGCGGATGAAGCAGTACATCACCAGCCGGCGGGCCTCCTCGCTGGCGACGTCGTTCGTGCGCAGCGCGGCCAGCAGCGACCAGTACACGGCGCCGTCCTGCGACGACGGCACCGACGTGCGCAGGAAGAAGTCCACGACGTCGTCCGAGCGCACCGCCTGCTCGAACTCGGCCTCCACCGCCTCGGCCAGCCGCCGGGCCAGCCCGGTGATCAGCGCTTCCTTGCTGGGGAAGTGGTAGAGCAGGCCGCCCTTGGAGACGCCGGCCTTCTCGGCGACGGACTCCAGCGTGACCGCGTGCAGGCCGGTGTCGACCAGGATGCGCTCCAGCGCGTCGAGGATGCGATCGCGGGAAGAAGGGCGCGGCATGGGGGATGAACCTCGATTCTGACGGTGTTACTGTACCGTCTGGACGGTTTAGCTTACCGCGGAGGGTGTGCGATGACGACGACGGAGCGCGAGCGGGTGCTGGCCGGTCCGCGGGAGTGGGGCGCACTCGTCGTGCTGCTGCTGCCCGTGCTGCTCATCTCGGTCGACATGACGGTGCTCAGCTTCGCCGTCCCGCACCTGAGCTCGGACCTCGCGCCGAGCGGCACCCAGCTGCTGTGGATCGTCGACGTGTACGGCTTCATGATCGCCGGGCTGCTGGTGACGGCCGGCACCGTGGGGGACCGGATCGGCCGGCGCAAGCTGCTGCTGGCCGGCGCGACGGCGTTCGGCCTGGCGTCCGCGCTGGCGGCGTACTCGACGTCGCCGGAGATGCTGATCGCCGCGCGGGCGCTGCTCGGCGTGGCCGGTGCGACGCTGATGCCGTCGACGCTCTCGCTCATCCGCAACATCTTCCACGACGTGCGGCAGCGGACGCTGGCCATCGCGATCTGGGCCACGATGTTCTCCGCCGGCGCCGCGCTCGGGCCGATCCTGGGCGGCTGGCTGCTCGAGCACTTCTGGTGGGGCTCGGTGTTCCTCGTAGCGCTGCCGGTGCTGGCGCTGCTGCTGATCTTCGCGCCGTTCCTGGTGCCGGAGTCGCGCGACCCCGCACCCGGACGGTACGACCTGCCCAGCGCCGCGTTGTCGCTGGTGGCGATGCTGCTGGCGGTGTACGGGATCAAGGGGCTCGCGGACGGGCCGTCGTTCGGGTATGGCCTCGCGCTGGCGGCAGGGGTGCTGGTCGGGGTGGCGTTCGTCCGGCGGCAGCGGCAGCTGGAGACGCCGCTGCTGGACCTCGGGCTGTTCGAGCGGCCGGCGTTCCGGGCGTCGGTCCTCACGAACCTGCTGACGACGTTCGCGATGATCGGCGCGCTGTTCTTCATGACGCAGTATCTGCAGATCGTGCTGGGCATGGCGCCGCTGCGGTCCGGTCTGGTGCTGCTGCCCGGGCTGGCGCTGGCGATCGTGACCGGGCTGGCGGCCGTGCCGTTGATGCGCCGGCTGCCCATGCCGTACCTGCTGTTCGGCGCGCTGCTGGTCGTGGCGGCCGGGTTCGCGCTGATGGTGCTGGCCGGCCGCGGGTACGGGGCTGAGCTGGTGATGGTGGCGTTCGTGCTGGTCGGCGGCGGTGTCGGGCTGGTGCAGACGATCACCAACAACGTCATCATGAGCGCCGTCGACCCGGCCCGGGCCGGCGCCGCCGCGGCCGTGTCGGAGACGGCGTACGAAGTGGGCGGGGGCCTGGGCACCGCGGTGCTGGGCAGCCTGCTCACCGCGGTGTACGCGTCGTCGCTCGGCCCGGTGAGCGGGGTCTCCGGCGACGTGCTGTCGCAGGCGCGGGAGACGCTGGGCGGTGCGGTCGACGTCGCCGGGTCGCTGCCCACGCCGGCGGGATCCGCGCTGGTGACGGCCGCCGAGTCGGCCTTCACCCGGGCCGTCGAGGTGACCAGCGTCGTCGGCGCGCTGATGGTCGTGGCCGCCGCCGTCCAGGCCCTGGTCGTGCTTCGGCGCGCTGCCCCATGATCATCAATGATCCAACCCCCTATGGGTGGTTGGATCATTGATGATCATGGGACGCGGGTAGCCTGAGCGCTCGTGGGGATTCAGATCGCGCCGAGCATCCTGTCGTCGGACTTCGCCAACCTCGAGGCCGAGATCGCCCGCCTCGGCGACGCCGAGCTCGTGCACGTCGACGTCATGGACAACCACTTCGTCCCCAACCTGACGCTCGGCCTGCCGGTCGTCGAGGCGATCCTGGCCCGCACGGACCGGCCGGTCGACTGCCACCTGATGATCGACGAGCCGGATCGGTGGGCGCCCGGGTACGCCGAGGCGGGTGCGCACAACGTCACGTTCCACGCCGAGGCGGCCGCTGCGCCGGTCCGGCTGGCCCGTGAGCTGCGCCGGCTCGGCGCCCGGGCCGGTGTGGGGCTGCGGCCGGCGACCCCTGTCGAGCCTTGGGCCGACCTGCTGCCCGAGATCGACATGCTGCTGGTCATGACGGTCGAGCCTGGGTTCGGCGGGCAGGCGTTCCTGGACGTGTGCCTGCCGAAGATCCGGCGGGCGCGTGAGCTGGTGTCGCGGTCCGGCCTGGACGTCTGGATCCAGGTCGACGGTGGCGTGTCGGCGGAGACGATCGAGCGCTGCGCCGACGCCGGGGCCGACGTGTTCGTCGCCGGGTCCGCCGTCTACGGCGCCGAAGACGCCGCCGCCGCCGTCACCGAGCTCCGCGCCCTCGCCGCCAAGGCCGCCCACTGACCCCGGAATGATCACGTTCGGCACGAGATCCCGTGTCGGACTACGCCTGATCGTGTTGAGGCTCAGGTACTCCTGGTGACGGGCCGCTGGTCCTGGCCGACCAGGGGCAGGGTCAGCCGGAACCGGGCGCCGTCGCCGAGCCGGGTGCGCAGTTCGACGTCGCCGCCGTGCGCATGGGCGATCGAGCGGGCGATCGCCAGGCCGAGTCCGGCGCTGGCGCCGCCGGCCCGGGTCCGCGACGGGTTGGCCCGGTAGAACCGGTCGAAGACGCGTTCGGCCTGCTCAGGGGTCATCCCGGGCCCTTCGTCGATGACGTCCAGGACCGCCTTGTCGCCGACCGTGCCGACGCCGATGCGTACCGCGCTGCCCGGCGGCGTGTGCGCGACGGCGTTGCCGACGAGGTTCGCGACGACCTGCCGCAGCCGGTCCTCGTCGGCGTCGACCGGTGCCGGGCCCGGCGTGCCGTCGCCGTCCGGGCCGGTCAGCTCGACCGTTCGGGACGGGTCGAGCGTGCGCAGGTCGTGGCGGGCGTCGCCGGCGAGCGTGCGCAGGTCCATCGGCGCGCGGTCCAGCTGGCCCTCCGGCGCCTCGTCCAGCCGGGCGAGCAGCAGCAGGTCCTCCGTCAGCGCCGCCAGCCGGGTGGCCTCGCGGTCGATCCGCAGCATCGCGGCGTCGACGTCGGCGCGCTCCGGCAGCGCGCCCATGCGGTAGAGCTCGGCCGAGCCCTTGATCCCGACCAGCGGCGTGCGCAGCTCGTGGCTGACGTCGGACAGGAACGTGCGCATGCGCGTCTCGGCGGCCGCGCGGTCGGCGAAGGCGCGTTCCAGCTGGCCGAGCATGGTGTTGAGCGACTCGGCGAGGTGCCCGATCTCGGTGTTCGACGCGGCCAGGCCGGGGACGCGGCGGGTCAGGTCGCCGCCGGCGATCGCGGCGGCCGTGTGCTCGATCCGGCGCAGCGGGCGCAGGCCCCGGCCGAGCGCGAACCAGCCGATCGCCGTCAGCAGGACGAGGAGGAGAGCGCCGCTGACCAGGCTGGCGACCCGGAGCCGGTCGATCGTGGCGTCGGCCGTGTCCAGCGGGGCGGCCGCGACCACCGTCCCGTCCCAGTCGGCGGCCGGCACCGCGACCGCGCGCCAGCGGCCGTCGCCGTCGGCGGACGGCAGGCTGACCGGCGTCGCGTCCCGGGGCAGCTCGGTCAGGCGGCTCAGTTCCGGCAGCTCGTCGGCGGCCAGGCCGGACGTGCGCAGGCCGTCGGCGACCCGTCCGTCGGCATCGAGGTACACCAGATACGGTGCCCCGATCAGGTCCAGCGCGGCGTCGAGCAGCTCCGGCCGTCCGCCGGGGTCGGTGGGCTGTGGCGGCCCGCCGGCGACGCTGCCGAGGATCGCGGTGAGCGAGCGCAGCTGGTCGTCGATCCGATCCAGCTGGTAGCGCTCCAGCTGGCCCGCGACGGCCGCGCTGATCAGCGTCAGCCCGGTCAGCAGCAGCCCCGACGTGAGCAGCAGCAGCCGGGCGCGCAGCGACAGCCGTCTCACGGCCGCGGCTCCCGCAGCACGTAGCCGACGCCGTGCACCGTCTGGATCAGCCGCGGCTCGCCGGTGTCGATCTTGCGCCGCAGGTAGGAGATGTAGGTGTCCACGATGCTGGCGTCGCCGCCGAAGTCGTAGTTCCACACCCGGTCCAGGATCTGCGCCTTCGACACGACCTGGCCGGCGTTCTCCATCAGGTACTTGAGCAGCCGGAACTCTGTGGGCGATAGGCGGACGACGGCGCCGTCGCGGGTGACCTGATGGCCCACCGGATCCAGTGTGAGCGGCCCGGTGCGCAGCAGGTCGGCGGGGTTGCCCGACGTGCGGCGAAGGATGGCCCGGATCCGGGCGATCAGCTCCTCCAGGTCGAACGGCTTGGTCACGTAGTCGTCGGCGCCGAGCGACAGGCCGGTGACCTTGTCGGCCTGCCGGTCCCGGGCGGTGAGGAACAGGACGGGGACCGGACCTCTTCTGCTGGTCGTGGCCTCGCGCAGCCGGCGGACGACCTCGAAGCCGTCCATGTCCGGCAGCATGACGTCGAGCAGCACCAGGTCCGGCGGCTCCGCAGCGGCCGCCTCGACGGCCTCCGCGCCGGTCGCCGCCGAGGACACGCCGAACCCGGCGAACCGCAGCGCCGCCGAGAGCAGTTCCCGGACCGTCGCCTCGTCGTCGACCACCAGCAGCTGCCCGGCGCCTGGCGCCGCGGGTCCTTCCACGGTCGCCAGGATACGGTCGCGGGCCCGCCCGGCTCCGCTCATCCGTCCGCTCTCACACGTCGCGGCGGCGGAAGAGGACGAACGCCGCGACCAGCACCGCGGCCACGCCCAGGCACATGCCGCCCAGGTTCAGCCAGGGGTCCGGATACTCCGGGTCCGGGACGGTCGCCAGCACGGCCGCCGCGCCCCTCGTCGGCCAGACGTCGATCAGGCCCTCCAACCAGGACGGGAACAGCCCCGCGAGGGCCGGCACCAGGAACACGATCCCCACCAGCGTCGCCAGCGCGCCCGCCGTCGCCCGCATGATCGTGCCGAGACCGGCCGCGAGCAGGGCGATCGCCGTCAGATAGACGCCGCCGCCGATGACCGCGGACAGCACGCCGGGGTCGCCGAGCGCGGCGTGCGGCACGTCCTGCGCGCTCAGGATGGCCTGCCCGAGCAGGAACGACGTGAGCATCAGCAGCTGTCCGGCGACGACGGCGACTGCGGCGGCCACGACGACCTTGGCGGCCAGCAGCCGCAGCCGTCGCGGCGTCGCCATCACCGACGTCTGCATCAGCCCGGTCGCGTACTCGGACGTGACGACGAGGATGCCCAGCACGCCGATGATCAGCTGCGCGACGATGTACGTGGTCAGGCTGAGGTTCGTGGGGTCCCACGCGGCCCGGTCCGCGGCCGACGCGTCCGCGTAGTCCGTCCCGGCCGAGCTCAACGCCAGGCTGGTGACGCCGAGGCCGACCGCGAACAGGCAGGCCAGCGTGTACCAGGTCGAGCGCAGGCTGCGCAGCTTGATCCACTCCGCTCGCAGCGCGTGGCCGAACGTCGCCCTCGTCGGCGTGCTGGTCAGCGTGCTCATGCCGCCACCCCCTGGTACTCGACGCTGTCCCTGGTCAGTTCCATGAAGGCGTCCTCCAGGGATGCGCGCTGCGGCGTGAGCTCGCTCAGCGCGACGCCGTGGAAGGCGGCCAGCCGGCCGATCTCGTCGCTGCTCAGACCCGACACGACCAGCGACGACTCGAGTCCCTCCCGGACCGTCGCGCCGGCCTCGGTCAGCCGCACCGCGAACGCGCCCGGCTCCTGCGTCCTGACCAGCACGGTGCCCTCGCCGTTGGCGCGCAGGAACTCGCTCATGCCGGTGTCGGCGATGAGCCGCCCCCGGCCGATGACGACCAGGTGATCGGCGCTCAGCGCCATCTCGTTCATCAGGTGGCTGGAGACCAGTACCGACCGCCCTTCGCGGGCGAGCGAGCGGAGCAGGTCGCGGATCCAGCGGATGCCCTCCGGGTCGAGGCCGTTCAGCGGCTCGTCGAAGATCAGCGCCCGCGGGTCGCCGAGCAGTGTGGCCGCGATGCCGAGCCGCTGCCGCATGCCCAGCGAGAACCCGCCGGCCCGCTTGCCGGCGACGCCCTCCAGTCCGGTCCGCGCCAGCACCTCGTCGACCCGGCGCCGCGGCAGCCCGTTGCTGGCGGCGAGCGCCAGCAGGTGGTCCCGCGCGGTCCGCCCGCCGTGCACCGCGCCGGCGTCGAGCAGCGCGCCGACCTCGGTCAACGGGACCGGGAGGTCGCGGTAGCGGCGTCCGCCGATGGTGACGTCGCCGCTGGTCGGAGTGGCCAGCCCGGTGATCATCTTCATGGTGGTGGACTTGCCGGCGCCGTTCGGCCCGAGGAAGCCGGTCACCTGCCCCGGCTCGACCGTGAACGACACGTCGTCGACCACTGTGTCGGGCCCGTACCGCTTGGTCAGCCCTCGTACGTCGATGGTTGTCATGGAGTCGATGCTGACCGGCCGATCCGGGCGATTCCCGAGAGCTTCTGAGAGAACCCTGTGAGTCCTCGGCGCGTGTGGTGCCGCATGGTCGCTCCGCACCGGAGCTCGGTCGCCGGTCTCACAGGAAACCCTTCGACCGACACCGCTGCCGCCTAGCTCACCCGGGTAGCCCTGAGAGTTGCCGTGGAGACGGTTCGGAGCTCGTGGCCGGTTGCCCGAATGAGGGCAACGGTTGCCCTGATCCGGGCAAACGCCACGAGGCGACAGCAGGCGAACCGGCTGGTTAGCGTGAAGTTGATCGCTGACCATCCGCGTCCGCCGCACGTCCCACAGGAGTCGCCGTGAACCCCGCCAACCCGCTGGCTCGCGATCCCGGATCGTTGGGCTTCCGCAGCACCGATCTGCGGCTCCTGCCTGCCGACGGGCCGCGCTTCGAGCTGATCGAGGGCTGCTTCGTCGTGTCGCCGCCGCCGACGGCCGCCGAGGCCGAGATCTGGCGATGGCTGGCCAACACGCTCGAGGTGTCGAATCGGGGGAGCCCCGTCGTGGTCGATCGCGGCCAGCCGGTGCGGATCGGCGATCACGACGAGGTGCGCCCCGACGTCGTCGTCGCGGACGTGGCGATGGCCGAGACGACTCCGATCCCGGTGGGCGCCCTCGCTCTGGTCGTCGAGGTGGTGTCGCCGAGCTCGGTGCTCCGCGACACCGTGACCAAGCGCGCCCTGTACGCCCGGGCCGGCGTACCGGCGTACTGGATCGTCGTCGTGCGGGGGAGCCCGCCGTGGATCGAGATCGCTGAGCTGCGGCTCGACCCGGCGACCGGCGCCTACGCCGAGCGCACGCCGCCCACGTCGGCGCCGTTCAGCACGGACCACCCGTGGCCGCTCGCGATCGACGTGCCGGCGCTGGCCGCCCGCTGGTCGGCGCTCGGTTCGCGGCCGCGGCGCGACGGAGAGGAGGCCTGACCACGAGGAGGCGACCAGTTGGACGCCAGCACGCAGCGACTGGCGCTGCGTGCAACGAAGAAGGGCGAGGCCTGAGCCGCGACACCTGAAAGGAGATGGCCAGGAAGAGGCAGCTGAGGCGAGGTGCCCGGGACGAGCCGCCGGGCGCGACGCCCGGGACGCGACGCTCCGGGAGGTGAGGCTCGAGACGTGATGTCTGAAGACGCCTGAGATGGGCCACCCGGTATGAGACGCCCGGGAGGCGACGCTCCGGGACGAGGTACCCGGGATGAGGCGCCGGGCGAGACGCCCAGGACAAGGCGCCCGCGTGAGACGCCTGGCATGAGACGCCCGGGACACGATGCCCCGGGACGCGGACGCACAGGAACACTCGGGGCGCGACACCCGAGACGTGACGCCGGGATGAGAGGAGGTCGATACGGAAAAGCCCTGATCACCGGCCGGAATGACAGGCCGGGAATGCGTTCCGAGCAAGGGCGGTTACCCTTGCAAGAGACACGACGCGTGCTCCGGGGTCGGTGAAAGTCCGAACCGGCGGTGACAGTCCGCGACCCGGCCGGCGTCCGCACCAGCGGGCGGTGGGCGGTTGACCCGGTGGAACTCCGGGACCGACGGTGAAAGTCCGGATGGGAGGCAGCACGCGCGGCCGTCTCGGCCGGACGCGCCCTGGTGCGTGCCCGAACCGCCGGGCCGGTCGTTCGTGGCGCACTCGCGCCCGCCCCGGAGCTCGCCAGAGAGGCGAGGAGGGGCCGGTGGCGAGTCCGGTGGAACTGGCGGCGATGCGCCGCGCCATCGAGCTGTCGCTGAACGGCGCCTACACGACGCCGCCCAACCCCGATGTCGGCTGCGTGGTCCTCGACGCGGATGGCGCGATCGTCGGCGAGGGCTGGCACGAGCGTCGCGGCGGGCCGCATGCCGAGGTCAACGCGCTGGCGCAGGCCGGCGAGCGGGCCAGGGGCGGGACGGCCGTGGTCACGCTGGAGCCGTGCGACCACACCGGCCGGACCGGACCGTGCACGCAGGCGTTGATCGCGGCCGGGGTCGCTCGGGTCGTGGTCGCGGTCGCCGACCCGAACCCGCTCGCGGCCGGGGGAGCGGCGACGCTGCGCACTCACGGTGTCGACGTCGAGCTCGGCGTGCTGGAGGACGAAGCGACGGTCGCCAACGCCCGCTGGCTCGCGCCGTTCCGGACCCACCGCCCGTTCGTCGTCTGGAAGTTCGCCGCCACGCTCGACGGGCGGAGCGCGGCGGCTGACGGCACCAGCCGCTGGATCACCGGCGACGAGGCTCGGGCCGACGTGCACAGGCTGCGGGCCGCCGTCGATGCGGTCGTGGTCGGCTCGGGGACCGTGCTGGCGGACGATCCGCAGCTCACGGCGCGTGTGGACACGGACGGGTCGCTGCTCACGCCGCGGCCGGCCGACGCGGTGCCCATGGGCACGGCGCCGGCCGGGGCCAGTGATCCGCAGGTCGCGGGGCGGCGTGATCCCGAGAGGTCGCAGATCGCGGCGGCTGCGACGACCGCTCCAGCAGCGACGGCGACGCCTGCGACCGGGGCGACCCAGACCTCGGCGACCGGCGCGACGCCGACGGCTGAGGCGACCTCGGCGACCTCGACCTCGGTGACCTCGGCCACCGGAGCGACCGCGGCAACCCCGGCCTCGGCGATCGCGGCGACCGGGGCGACGCCGACGGCTGCGACGGCGGCGATCCCTACGGCTGCGGCAACCGCAATGACAGCGATGGGGGCGACGCCGACGGCGGCGGCGACCCCGGTGTCCCCGACCACTGCGACGGCGGCGATCCCTACGGCTGCGGCAACCGCAACGACAGCGATGGGGGCGACGGCTGCGACCACTGCGACGGCGGCGACGACCGGCGGCGGCGCGGCCGGGGAGCAGCCGCTGCGGGTGGTCGTCGACAGCGCGGGGCGGACTCCGGCGACGGCGAGGGTGCGGGACGGTGCGGCGCCGACGTGGGTTGCGACGGTTGGCGAGGTCGGCGCCGGCCCGGATGGAAGGGTCGACCTGCCGAGACTGCTCGCCCGCCTCTACGACGACGGGCACCGCTACGTGCTGCTCGAGGGCGGACCGACCCTCGCCGGCGCGTTCTGGCGAGCCGGCCTGATCGACCGCGTCGTCGGCTACGTCGCGCCCGCCCTGCTCGGCGCCGGGCCGGCCGCGCTCGCCGACGCCGGCGTGGGCACCATCGCCGACGCGATCCGGCTCGACATCACCGAGGTCAAGACGTTCGGACCCGATCTCCGCATCACCGCAACTCCGCGAGAACACAGGAAGGCGTGAGGCAATGTTCACCGGGATCATCGAGGAACTTGGGGTGCTGGTCCGAACGGAGGGAGACGCCGACGACGGGCGGCTCACCGTCCGCGGCCCGAAGGTCGCCGAGGACGCGGTGCACGGCGCATCGATCGCCGTCGACGGCGTGTGCCTGACCGTCACCGACATCGACGGCGACACGTTCACCGTCGACGTCATGCGCGAGACGTTCGACCGCACCACGCTGGCGAAGCTGACCAGCGGCGACGCGGTCAACCTGGAGCGGGCGGTGCGTGCCAGCGACCGGCTCGGCGGCCACATCGTCCAGGGCCACGTCGACGGCGTCGGCACGGTCGTCGCGCGCACGCCGGGCAGCCGCTGGGAGGTCGTCCGCGTCGAGGCGCCGCGCGACCTGCTGCGCTACGTCGCCGAGAAGGGATCGATCGCCGTCGACGGGGTGTCGCTGACGGTGTCCGGCCTCGGCGACGACTGGTTCGAGGTGAGCCTGATCCCGACCACCCTGGAGCTGACGACGCTCGGCCGCCGCCAGCCCGGCGACGGCGTGAACCTCGAGGTCGACGTCGTCGCGAAGTACGTCGAGCGCCTCCTGACGGGCGGAACGAGCGGAACAGCCGGCACGGACGGAACGGACGGCGTCCCGGCGCCGGGTGGAACGGCCGAGAACACGACAGAGGTGGACGCATGACCGTGCAACTGGACACCGTCGAGCGGGCGATCGCCGACATCGCGGCCGGCAAGGCGGTCGTGGTAGTCGACGACGAGGACAGGGAGAACGAGGGCGACCTGATCTTCGCCGCCGCCAAGGCCACGCCGGAGCTGATGGGCTTCACGATCCGGTACACGTCGGGTGTCATCTGCGTCCCGATGCTGGGCAGCGAGCTGGACCGGCTCGACCTCCCGCCGATGACCGTCGTCAACGAGGACCGCAAGGGCACCGCGTTCGCCGTCTCCGTCGACGCGCGGCACGGCATCACGACCGGCATCTCGGCGGCCGAGCGCGCCCACACCGCTCGGGTCCTGGCCGACTCCGCGACGGAGGCGTACGAGCTCAGCCGGCCCGGCCACGTGTTCCCGCTGCGGGCCCGCGAGGGCGGCGTGCTCACCCGCCCCGGGCACACCGAGGCCGCCGTCGACCTCGCCCGGCTGGCCGGCCTGTCGCCGGCGGGCGTGCTCTGCGAGATCATTCATGACGACGGCTCGATGATGCGGGCGCCGGCGCTGCGCGAGTTCGCCGACGCGCACGGCCTGGCGATGATCTCGATCGCCGACCTCATCCGCTACCGCCGCCGCACCGAGCGGCAGATCGAGCGGGTCGCGACGACGCGGCTGCCGACGGGTCACGGCACGTTCACGGCGCACGCCTACCGCGACGTCCTCGACGGGAGCGAGCACGTCGCGCTCGTCATGGGCGACGTCGGAGGCGACGCCGTCGGCGACGACGCCGTGCTGGTCAGACTGCACTCGGAGTGCCTGACCGGCGACGCGTTCGGCTCGCTGCGCTGCGACTGCGGCCCCCAGCTGCGGGCGGCGATGGACCTGGTCGCCGGCGCCGGCCGCGGCGTCGTCGTGTACCTGCGTGGGCACGAGGGCCGCGGCATCGGGCTGGCGCACAAGCTGCAGGCGTACGAGCTGCAGGACGGCGGGCTGGACACCGTCGACGCCAACCTCGAGCTGGGGCTGCCGGCCGACGCCCGCGACTACGGGACCGGCGCGCAGATCCTCGCCGACCTCGGCGTGCGCACGATCGCGCTGATGACGAACAACCCGGCCAAGCTCACCGGCGTCGAGGGATACGGCCTCAAGCTGGCCGAACGGGTCGCGCTGCCGGTCGCCGTCACCCCCGAGAACCTGCGGTACCTGACGACGAAGCGGGACCGCATGGGCCATGAGCTCGACAATCTGCCAGGCTCGGAGACCCCAGAACGAGAGGACACCGGACGATGAGTGGTCAGGGCGCGCCCGAGTTGCAGGTGGGCAAGGTGGGCGACCTCCGGGTCGCGGTCGTCGCGTCGCTGTGGCATCAGCAGGTGATGGACGGGCTGATCGCCGGGGCGCAGCGCGCGCTCGACGAGGCCGGCGTCGAGGACCCGCTGATCCTGCGGGTGCCGGGCTCGTTCGAGTTGCCGGTCGTCGCGGCGCGGCTGGCCCGGGCCAACTACGAGGCCGTCGTCGCCCTCGGCGTCGTCGTCCGGGGCGAGACGCCGCACTTCGACTACGTCTGCCAGGCAGCGACCGAGGGGCTGACGCGGGTCGCGGTCGACACCGGCGTCCCGATCGGCTTTGGCGTCCTGACCTGCGACGACGAGGAGCAGGCGCTGGCCCGAGCCGGGCTGCCGGGGTCCAAGGAGGACAAGGGCTACGAGGCGACGCAGGCGGCGCTGGCCACGGTCGTGGCGCTGAAGGGCTGCTACGCCTAGGGGCGGCTGAGAGCCTTGGCCGCGGGGCGGCTGAGGGTACGGACGCGGGGCGGCTGAGAGCCCGGCGGCGGGGCGCCGCGTGTCCGGCTCGTGAACCTCGTCGCCATCGGGCGGCGCAGTGTCCGTACCCTTGTGCGACGTGAAGAGTTTCGATGACCTGTGGGTCGAGCTGTCGGCGAAGGTGGAGTCCGGTGCGGCCGGCTCCGGCACGGTCGAGGCGGTCCGGCACGGGGTCCATCACGTCGGCAAGAAGGTCGTGGAGGAGGCCGCCGAGGCCTGGATGGCGGCCGAGCACGAGAGCGCCGAACGAGCGGCCGAGGAGATCTCGCAGCTGCTCTACCACGTGCAGGTGCTCATGCTCGCCCGCGGCATCAGCCTCGCCGACGTCTACGAAAGGCTCTGACATGACTCTTCGCATCGCCGTGCCCAACAAGGGCTCGCTGGCCGGTCCGGCCGCCGAGATGATGCGCGAGGCCGGCTACCGGCAGCGCTCCGACGGCGGCCGCGAGCTGGTGCTGCGCGACCCCGACAACGACGTCGAGTTCTTCTACCTGCGCCCGCGCGACATCGCCGTCTACGTCGGCGCCGGCACCGTCGACGCCGGCATCACGGGCCGCGACCTGCTGCTGGACTCCGGCGCGTCGGCGCAGGAACTGCTGTCGCTCGGCTTCGGCGGCTCGACGTTCCACTTCGCGGCGCGGCCTGGCACCGCGGAGAAGGTGTCCGACTTCGGCGGCCTGCGCGTCGCCACGTCGTACGCCGGACTGCTCCGCGACTACCTGGCCGAGCGCGGCGTCGACGCCACCGTCGTCCGGCTGGACGGGGCGGTCGAGACCGCGGTCCAGCTCGGCGTCGCCGACGTCATCGCCGACGTCGTCGAGACCGGCACGACGCTGCGGCAGGCCGGCCTGGAGATCGTCGGCGAGCCGATCCTGCGCTCGGAGGCCGTGCTCATCGCCCGCGCCGAGAGCGACCGGCCGCCCGCCATCGACCTGCTGCTGCGCCGCCTCAACGGCGTCATGGTCGCCCGCGGCTACGTGATGATGGACTACGACATCCGCGCCGACCGGGTCGACGAGGCCAGCGCGCTCACCCCCGGCCTGGAGTCGCCGACGGTGTCGCCGCTGCACCGCGAGGGCTGGGTCGCCGTCCGGGCGATGGTCCCGCGGGCCGACGCGCAGCGCGTCATGGACGACCTGTGGGCGGTCGGCGCCCGGGCGATCCTCGTCACCGAGATCCTCGCCTGCCGCATCTGAGTGCAACCCGATCCGCCGCCCGTACCGTCTACGGAGTGAGTAGTTCGACGTGACCACGAAGGCGGGTCCATGCCGGCGATCGACGAGGCGGCGTACGGCGAGTACGTGGCAGCGCGCCGGCGCGCCCTGTTGCGCACCGCCTATCTGCTGACCGGTGACTGGCACGCGGCGGAGGACCTGGTCCAGGAGACCCTGACCAAGCTCTACGTCTCCTGGCGCCGGGTCCTGCGCCGCGACGATCTCGACGGGTACGCGCGCAAGACGATGCTGCACGCCTACATCGACAGCACGCGCCGGCCGTGGCGCCGCGAGCATGCCGTCGACGTCGTCCCCGACGGCGGCGGCTCGGGCGACCCGGCCGACGGGTCCGATCCGCGCGCCCGGCACCGGCTGCTGACGGCGCTGGCGGCGGTCCCGGCGGGGCAACGGGCCGTCCTGGTGCTGCGGTTCTGGGAGGACCTCTCGGTGGAGCAGGTCGCCGGACTACTCGGCTGCAGCGCCGGCACCGTGAAGAGCCAGTCCGCGCGTGGCCTGGACAAGCTGCGCGACCTGCTCGGCACGAACGAGTTCGCACTGGTCGAGGAGGGCTGATGGTCGACTCCGATCTCAAGGACCTGTTCCGGGACGTCCTCACCGACGAGCCGCCGATCACGGCGTCGATCCAGGAGGACCTCGCGCGCGGGCGGGCGCGGCGCACCCGCCGTCGTCAGCGCCGCCTCACGGTCACCGGGGCGGCGCTCGCCGCGGCCGGCACGACGGCGCTCTTGGTCCCAGCCCTCGTGGACGACGATCCGGTGCCGGCCGCGTCCGACGAGGTCTGGCCGTACTCGACCTCGGCTTCGTCCGACGTGGCGTCCGTCGTGCCGCAGTTCGGAGGGCCGATGCCGAGCTCGGCGGACGCCGGACCGGAAAGTGACGCCACCGCCGACCCGCTCGAACGGGTGGTCTGGGCGGCCGTGCGGTCGGCCCTGCCCGCCGACCTCAGCCCGACCGAGCCCGGCTTCGCTGTTCAGGGCCTCGGCGAGGGCTACGGGCTGTCCTTCACCGCAGTCCGCGGCGAGGCCGTGTTCACCGTCGACGTCGTCGTGCAAGCCGCGCCGCCGGAGCTCGGTGTGTTCCGGCCGTGCACCGAGCCCGCGCAGACCCCCGACGCCGTGGACCTCTGGTCCGCCTGCAGTCAGGGCTGGGATGACGAGGACCGCTGGCGGGTCGTCGGCCATGCCGGCGACGTCACGGGGGTGGCCGTCGCGGAGGGCGGCAGCGCCGCCGTCACGGTGGTGTGGTCGACGCTGATCGACCATCGTCCGAGCGACCAGAAGGACCTGGCCGGCACGTTCTCGCCCGAGGAGGCGAACGCCATCGCCGAGGCCGCCTGGCGGGCCGGGTCGCGATACGACGCCGACGAGCTCGTCGTCGGCACCGGACCCGGCTGGGACGTCGACGCGGTTCGGCGGGACTTCCAGGGGATCGAGGCGATTCTCGAGGCCGCGGCCGGGCCGGTCGAGGAACTGTCGGCCGACACGAGTCGCGACCACGTCGCCGCGACCTACGCGACCCAGGCCGGCAACGTCACCGTCACCATGTGGGCCAGCAGCGAGCGCTATTACGCGGGTCTGTGCTGGATCCTGACCGCTTGCGAGCAGTGGCCGGGCAGCATCGACTACTTCGCCGCACTGGACGACAGCGCGCCTTCGATGGGTTCCACCGCGGTGGCGATCGGGCGGCAGCTCCAGGTGGCGATCGACACCACCGGTACGAACGGGTTCGTGGACTTTGTCATGCCGATCACGGCAGCGCTCGGCATGACATCGGCCCAGGAGTGACCGAGGTCAGCCGGCGGTGACCTCGACCTCGTCGCCGACGGCGATGCGGCCGGTGCCGTCGGGGACGAGGTTCATGCCGAACCAGACCTGACCGTCCCAGCGACGGTGCCGGGCCAGCGTGCGCAGCGGCTCCTTGCCGCGCACCTGCGTGTCCGGGTCGACCGTCGTCAGGACACAGCGGCCGCACAGCATGACGGCGCGGAAGGGGACCTCGCCGATGCGCAGGCGGCACCACGTGTCCTCGGCGAACGGCACGGCGCCGTCGACGACGACGCTGGGGCGGAACCGGCGCATCGGCAGCGGCGCCGCCGGCGGCTCCTCGCCGCGCAGCAGCGCCTCCTCGACGACCCAGTCGTTGAGCCGATCCAGCGACCCGGTGCTGGTGACGAGCAGCGGGAACGCGTCGGCGAAGGTGACGCGGTCGGCGGGCAGGCCGTAGGCGGGATTGACCGGGCGCCGGGTGGGGTCGTCGAGCCAGACGAGGCGGACGTCTTCGTCGAGCAGCTTGCCGAACCAGGCGTCGGCGGCCGCGCTGGGGTGGACGGCGTCGAGGGTGTTCTTCCAGATCTGCACCGGGACGTACTGGCGGGACTCGGCGGCGTCGACGTCCATGGCGGCGGCGTGCGGGCCCTCGAGCCGGATCCGGCCACGGCCCAGCGGCGTCACCGTCACGCCCAGCAGCGCCGGCCGCACGCGCGCCGTGACGACGTACCCGGACTCGTCGACCACCATCCAGCGGCGGTCGTCGGCCAGCCCCCACGGCTCCACAGCGGCGTCGGTCAGCGCCATGCCACGGGTGGACTTGACGGGGTAGATGTTCAGCTCGACGACGCGCACGCGACCAACGCTAACCGACGAACCGCCCCGGCTCAGAGCCGGAACTCGGCGACGACCTCGCGCGCCGGGTCGTGCGGGACGGCCGGCGCGGTGTCGATGCGCACGTCTGCCCGCTCCCGGGTCCGCTCGGCGGCGAACAACGCGTCCTCCTGACGGGCCCAGCGCGACCAGTGCGGCCGGAACCCGTCGCCGTCGCGCTCGAAGCCGCGGGCCTGACGCACGTCGTGCGGCGCCTCCACCCACAGCAGCAGCGACAGGTACGGCGCGCCGGGCGTCGACCCGCTGCCGCACCCCTCGACGATGACGACCGGCGCCGGCGCGACGTCGACCCAGCCGGCCCAGCGCGACGCGGCCCAGTCCCAGCGCCGGTACCGCGCCGGCCGGCCGGCGGCCAGCGGCGCCAGCACCTCCGGTGCGACGGCGACGGCGGCGGCCGCGAGCCCGTCCCAGCCGGGGTAGAGATCGTCCATGTGCACGACCGGCGCGTCGCCCAGCAACGCCGCCAGGCGTCCCGCCAGCGTCGTCTTGCCCGAGCCGGCCGGCCCATCGACGGCGACGAGCACGGGAGACCGCAGCCCGCGGATCCGCGCCGCCAGCTCCTCGTAACTGACGACCGGCACTAGAGGAACGTCTTGCCGTCCCCGCGATAGGTCGCGATCGTGTCGACCAGGCGCTCGCCGCGGACCAGGTAGTACTGGTCGAACCGCTCGGACAGCTCGCCGGCCTTGGCGTGCCGGAACCAGACGCGGTCGCCGATCGCGAGGTCGTCGGCGGGGGAGCCCAGCAGCGGCGTCTGCGCCTCGCCGGCGCCCTCGTCCTTGTCCAGCGTCAGGCCCTCGGGCAGCCACGGCACCGGCAGCCGGTCGTCGCCGGCCGCGCCGCTGGCGATGTAGCCGCCGCCGGCGACGGTGACGATGCCAGGACCCGGCCGGCGCACGACCGGGACCGCGAAGAACGCCGCCGGGCGCGGTGAGAAGCTCGTGTAGCCGTCGAACAGCCGCGGCGCCAGCAGCCCGGACCCGGCCGCCACCTCGGTGATCGACAGGTCGGACACGGTCCGCTCGATCGAGCCGCTGCCGCCGCCGTTGACGAACTCCAGGTCGGCCAGCTTGCGGACCGCCTCGACGGCCGCGACGCGTCGTTCGGACAGCTCGGCCCAGGACCGCTTCTGCATCGAGCGCACCATCCGGCCGCGCCAGCCGCGCCCGGGCGGTGCGTCCTGCACGCCGGCGATCTGCGACTCGTAGCCCAGGATGCCGACCAGCCGGAACCCCGGCCGCGACTGCACCGCGTGCGCCAGCCGGACGATGTCGTCGACGGAGTGCAGCGGCGACCGCTTCGCGCCGACCCGCAGCCGACCGCCCAGCGGCTGCCAGGACAGATCCAGCTCCAGGCAGACCCGGATCTCCACCCGCCCGTCCGCCGGCGCGACCGCGTCGACGAGGTCGAGCTGCGCGACGTCGTCGACCATGACCGTGATGGCGGCGGCCAGCTCGTCGTCGCCGGCCAGCCGGGCCAGCCCGCGGCGGTCGGCGGTGGGGTAGCCGACGACGACGTCGGAGCTCAGCTCGGTGCCCACGAGCCAGAGCGCCTCAGACAGCGTCAGCGCCAGCACGCCGTGGAAGCCGTCGCGGCCCAGCACGTCGCGCAGCAGCGCCCGGCTGCGCAGCGACTTGCTGGCGACCCGGATCGGCTTGCCGGCCGCGCGCCGGACGAGATCGGTGGCGTTGGCGTCCCACGCGTCCATGTCGATGGCGGCCAGTGGCGCCTCGAATCCGGCCGTGGCCGTGTTGAGCCGATGCCGCAGGTCGGCCCGCGAGCTGGCGACCGGCGGCGCCGGGTCCGGGGTGGCGGGCGGCGGCGGGACGTCGGGCACGGTGGCGTCGGCTTCGGGCACGGTGATCTCCACAGCGAATCCTTACCAGATCGGGACGATCGTGGCTATGCCCGCCAACGCGGGCGACCCCATCCTGCCGCAGGGTACTGGAGCGCCTAGGCTGCCGGGATGGCGAGGACCCTCGTGCTCATCCGGCACGCCAAGGCCGAGCAGCCGGACGACCGCGACGACCACGGCCGCGCCCTGGCCGGCCAGGGCCGCCGCGACGCGCCGGCGATCGGCCGCTGGCTGCACGCGCAGGACGTGACGCTGCAGGTGGCGGTCGTGTCGAGCGCCGACCGGACGCGGCAGACGTACCGGCTGCTGGCCGCGGAGCTGCCCGGCGCCCCCGACCCGGTCGTCTCCGACGACGTGTACTACGCGTCCGCGGGCGATCTGCTGGAGATCGTCCGGGCACTGCCGCCGGAGGCGTTGTCCGCGGCGATCGTCGGTCACAACCCGGGCATCGGCATGCTGGCCAACGCGCTCGACGACGGCGCATCGGAGGTCGCGGAGACGGCGCGCATGCGGGCCGGCTTCCCGACGGCCTCGGTGGCGGTGTTCGCCGTCGACGGCGACTGGGCGACGGTCGACCCCGGCGCCGTCCGGCTGACCGGCTACGCCGTCGCCCGCGGCTAGGGCCCCGGTCCTCAGCGGACGGGTGGGGCGGGGGTGGGTGTCCCGTCGGCGGCGTCGGCGGCCTCGATGTCGTCGCGGCTGATGCCGAGCAGGTAGAGGATCGCGTCGAGGTACGGGACGTTGACGGCGGTGTCGGCGGCGCTGCGCACGACCGGCTTGGCGTTGAACGCGACGCCGAGACCGGCGGCGGCGATCATGTCCAGGTCGTTGGCGCCGTCGCCGACGGCGATGGTCTGCGACAGCGGGATGCCCTCGGCCGCGGCGAACCGGGCCAGCGCGGCCGCCTTGCCGGCGCGGTCCAGGATCGGCCCGACCAGCCCGCCGGTCAGCACGCCGTCGGCGATCTCCAGCGTGTTGGCGGCCGCGTAGTCGATGCCCAGCTCGTCCGCGAGTGGGTCGGTGATCTGCGTGAACCCGCCGCTGACGATCGCGCACCGGTAGTCCAGCCGCTTGAGCGTCCGGATCAGCGTCCGCGCGCCCGGCGTCAGCTGCACCGCGTCGCGCACCTCGGCGACGGCGGACGCGGGCAGCCCGGCGAGCAGCCGGACCCGCTCGCGCAGCGACGCCGCGAAGTCCAGCTCGCCCTGCATGGCGCGCGTGGTGACGGAGGCGACCTGGTCGAGCACGCCGGCCTTCTCCGCCAGCATCTCGATCACCTCGCCCTGCACGAGCGTGGAGTCGACGTCCATGACGACCAGCCGCTTGGCCCGGCGCAGCAGCCCGGACGGCTGGACGGCGACGTCGGCGCCCTCGGCCAGCGCGACGGCGGCGAGGTCGGCCTTGAGCCGGCCGGGGTCGGCGCCGGACACCTCGAACTCGATCGAGGTGACGGGGTAGGAGGCCAGTCGCACGATGCGGTCGATGTTGGCGCCGGCCTTCGCGACGGCGTCGGTGAGGGCGGCGACGGCGCCGGGGCGCAGCGGGTGCCCGAGGACGGTGATGTGCGCGCGTCCCGGCGGACGTCGGCGGTCGCCGTGTCCGGGCGCCAGCTCGACGTCGACGCCGAGCTGCTCGCCCAGCGTCACCAGCGCGGGGCGGAACGCGACCTCGTCGAACGCCGGGGCCGGGTTGAGCAGCACCGCCAGCACCAGCCTGCCGCGGACGGTGACCTGCTCGACGTCGAGGACCTCGACGTCGAAGGCGGACAGTGCCGTGAACAGCTGTGCGGTCAGGCCCGGCCGGTCGCGCCCGGTGAGGGTGACCAGCAGGGTGGTGGCGGGGGGTTCCGGTGGCAGGCTCATCGCAAGCCGAAACGCTACCGCGTGGCCAGCGCGTTGCACGCGGCGGCCAGCGCGGACCGGGAGGCCCGCTCCAGCGGCGTCAGCGCCTCGCGCCGCGACGCCGCCGCGGCCGCCGTCACCGCGCCGCCGTCGTCGCCGAGCGCGAACCGGACGACGGCGAGCAGCCGCGCCGACCGTGCCGCGACGGCCTGAGCCTGCGGCGGGAACGCGCGGGGGAGCGGGTCGGACTCGCGGTTGGTGCGGATGTCCTCGAGCAGCGCCTCGACCTCCGGCCGCCACGACGGCACGTCCAGGTCGGTGAGGATCGAGCCGGCCGCCAGCAGCGACGCCGTCAGCTCGCGGTCCGCGTCGGCCAGCGCCGGGCCCGGCGGCGCGGGCGCGGCCGGACGGACCATCCATGTCACCAGATGGCCCTGGTCGCCGGGCGGGCCGAACGTGCGCACGTCGGGCACCAGCGCGTACGGCGCGCCGGCGGCGAGCACCGCCTCGCCGGCGTCGATCGCGTCACCGTTGAGGTCGGCCGGGCCACCCAGGCCCCTGGGGTCGCCGGGCGCGGGCAGCGCGACCAGGAACGACGTGGCACCGGCGTCGCGCAGCGCCCGCAGCGCCTCGGACAGCCCAGTCGCGGTGGCCGATCCGGGCACGTCGACGGCGTCGTGCGGCTCGTCGTCGGCGCGGACCCGGGCGACCACGTCGTCGAGGCTCGCCTCGCTGCGCAGCCAGGCCGTGCCCCACGCCGCGAGGCGGGCGGAACGGGGGAGGGTGACCATACGCCAGAGCCTACGGCCCGCCCGCTAGAGTCGTGCGGGGGTTCCGGGGCGCGCGCCGCCATCGCCTCCGTCAGCCGTTCGTCGAGGGGAGCCGGTCCACGCGATGTCCGATGTGCTCGAACTTGCCGACGTCACGCTCGTGCGCTCGGGGAACCGGCTGCTCGACGAGGTCACCTGGTCCGTCGCCGAGGGGCAGCGCTGGGTGATGCTCGGGCCCAACGGCGCCGGCAAGACGACGCTGCTGCAGATCGCCGCCGCGCAGCTGCACCCGACCAGCGGCTACGCGGCCGTGCTTGGCGAGCTCATGGGCGCGGTCGACGTGTTCGAGCTGCGCCCGCGCATCGGCATCACCAGCGCCGCGCTGGCCGAGCGGATCCCGCGGCAGGAGTCGGTGCTCGACGTCGTGCGCACGGCCGCCTACGGCGTCGTCGGCCGCTGGCGCGAGTCCTACGAGAACCTCGACGACGACCGCGCCCGCTGGCTGCTGGGCCGCATGAGCATCGAGCACCTCGCCGGCCGCACGTTCGGCACGCTGTCCGAGGGCGAGCGCAAGCGCACCCAACTGGCCCGCGCGCTGATGGCCGACCCGGAGCTGCTGCTGCTCGACGAGCCCACCGCCGGCCTGGACCTCGGCGGCCGCGAGACGCTGGTCGCGACGCTCGGCGAGATCGCCGCCGACCCGGCCTCGCCGGCCACCGTCCTGGTGACCCACCACGTCGAGGAGATCCCGCCCGGCTTCACCCACGCGCTGCTGCTGTCGGGCGGCCGCGTGGTGGCCGCCGGGCCGATCGCCGAGACGCTCACCGACGAGCACCTGAGCACCGCGTTCGGGCTGCCGCTGCGGATCCGGCACGAGGACGGACGGTGGTCCGCGCGCGCCGTCTCGGCGCAGCGCGAGAGCGTCTCCGCACCATAGACTGAGACCATGCAGGACTTCCTGGACTGGCTCGGCGACCACGCCTGGGCCGCCTGGCTGGGGCTGGCGTTCGTCCTGGGCATCGTCGAGACCACCACGGTCGACCTGATCTTCCTCATGCTGGCCGGTGGCGCCGCGGCCGGCGCACTGGCGTCGCTGGTGGGTGTCGACGCGCTGTGGCTGCAGATCCTCGTCGCGGTCGTCGTCAGCGTCGCACTGCTGGGGTTCGTCAGGCCGGTGGCCAAGCGGCACCTGCGCAGCGCCGGCAGCACCCGCACCGGCGCCGCCGCGCTGGTCGGCCGCAAGGGCGTCGTCGTCGAGACGGTCGACGCCGATCGGGGGCTGATCAAGCTGGCCGGCGAGATCTGGACCGCCCGCTGCTACGACGGAACCTCGGTCATCGAGGCCGGTCGCGACGTCGACGTCATCGAGATCCAGGGGGCGACGGCGCTCGTGTTCGAGGCCGACCCGCGCTAGCCGTGCGCACTGATAGGTTGGCCGCGCGACTCGCCTGACCCACGGAAAACCGCAGCGGAAGGTCGTTATGGAAGCCGGTCAGATCTTCATCCTCCTCGTCGTCATCCTGCTGGCCATCTTCGTGCTGGTGACGCTGGCCAAGTCGGTACGCATCGTGCCGCAGGCGCGGGCCGGCATCGTCGAGCGGCTGGGCCGCTACCAGCGCACCCTCGACCCGGGCCTGACCGTCGTCGTGCCGTTCATCGACCGCGTGCTGCCGCTGCTGGACCTGCGCGAGCAGGTCGTGTCGTTCCCGCCGCAGCCGGTGATCACCCAGGACAACCTGGTCGTGTCCATCGACACCGTCATCTACTACCAGGTGAACGACCCGAAGGCGGCGACCTACGAGATCGCCAACTACATCCAGGGCATCGAGCAGCTCACCGTCACCACGCTGCGTAACGTCATCGGCGGCATGGACCTGGAGCGCACTCTGACCAGCCGCGAGGAGATCAACAACGCGCTGCGCGGCGTCCTCGACGACGCGACCGGCAAGTGGGGCATCCGGGTGAACCGGGTCGAGCTGAAGGCGATCGACCCGCCGCCCTCGATCCAGGACTCCATGGAGAAGCAGATGCGCGCCGACCGCGACAAGCGCGCGGCGATCCTCAACGCCGAGGGTGTGCGACAGTCGCAGATCCTCACCGCCGAGGGCCAGAAGCAGTCGGCGATCCTCACCGCCGAGGGCGACAAGCAGTCGACCGTCCTGCGGGCCGAGGCGGACAAGCAGGCGCAGATCCTGCGCGCCGACGGCGAGGCGAAGGCCATCGGCGCCGTCTTCGACGCGATCCACCGCGGCAACCCGGACCACAAGCTGCTGGCCTACCAGTACCTGCAGATGATGCCCGAGATCGCCAAGGGCGACTCCAACAAGGTCTGGATCGTGCCGAGCGAGTTCAGCAAGGCGCTGGAGGGCCTCGGCCAGGCCGTCGGCCGGTTCGGCGCGGGCCTGGCGCCGGGCGCGATCCCGTCCGACGACAGCGCCGCCGAGGAGATCGAGGCCGCCGCGGCCGAGGCCACCGCCGAGAGCGAGGCCGCCGCCGCTGCCGCGGCCGAGGAGGTCCGGCGGGCGCTGGCGGCGGCCGAGGTCGCTTCTGACCCGTCGCGGTCGATGCCGTCCGAGGTGGACACCGGCGAGCCCGGCCCGGCGGAGGACGAGGCGGCACGAGACGCCATGGACGAGGCGGCGACGGGTGACCTGCCGGCGATCGGCCGCGACCTGACCGCCGAGCCCGACTCCGGCGACGGCCGGCGGTCCGGCCCGCCGCCCGCGCCGCCGGCCCCGCCGGCGGGGTGAGCCTGCTCGACGTCGTCGCGATCGTCGCGGCGGGCTTCGCCGCGGGCGCGATCAACGTCGTCGTCGGGTCCGGGACGATGATCACGTTCCCGACGCTGCTGGCGCTGGGCTACCCGCCGGTGGTGGCGAACGTGTCCAACACGGTCGGGCTGGTGCCGGGCTCGCTCCTGGGCGCCTGGGGCTACCGCGAGGAGCTGCGCGGCCAGCGCGCCCGGGTGCTCCGGTTCGGGCTGGCCGCAGTGGTCGGCGGCACCGGCGGCGCGGTGCTGCTGCTGGCGCTGCCGCCGGGCGCGTTCGAGGCGATCGTGCCGGTGCTGATCGTGCTGGCCTGCGTGCTGGTGGCGGCGCAGCCGTGGATCTCGCGGCGGCTCAAGGAGCGCCCGCCCGGACGCGAGCACGGCGGCCCGGTCGTGTGGCTGCTGATCCTGCTCACCGCGGTCTACGGCGGCTACTTCGGCGCCGCGCAGGGCGTGCTGCTGCTCGCCGTCCTGGGGCTGTCGCTCTCGGACTCGCTGCAGCGGCTGAACGCGGTCAAGAACGTGCAGGCCGGGCTGGTCAACCTGGTCGCCGGGCTGGTGTTCGTGGTGGTCGGCGACGTCGACTGGGCGGCGGCCGGGCTGATCGCGCTGGGCGCCGCGGCCGGCGGGCTGGTCGGCGCGCGGATCGGGCGGCGGCTCTCGCCGCTGGTGCTGCGCGTGGTCGTCGTCGTGGTCGGCGTGACGGCGGTCGTCGTGCTGGTGCTGCGATGAACGTGGTCGAGGTCGCCGGCGTCGACGACCCCCGGCTGGCCGACTACGTCGCGCTGCGCGACGTGCAGCTGCGCACGTCGCTGGAGGCCGAGCACGGGCTGTTCCTCGCCGAGGGGGAGAAGGTGGTGCGCCGGGCGGTCGCGGCGGGCTACCGGCCGCGCTCGTTCCTGATGGCGCCGCGCTGGCTGGACGCGCTGGCCGACGTGCTCGACGCGGCCGGGGACGTCCCCGTCTACGTGGCGCCGGAGCCGGTCATCGAGGGCGTCACCGGCTTCCACGTGCACCGCGGCGCGCTCGCGTCGTTGCACCGGCGGCCGCTGCCGCCGGTCGCCGACGTGCTGCGCCCGGCCCGCCGCGTCGTCGTGCTGGAGGACCTCGTCGACCACACGAACGTCGGCGCGATCTTCCGCTGCGCGGCCGGGCTGGGCTGGGACGCCGTCCTGCTCGGACCGCGCTGCGCCGACCCGCTGTACCGGCGCGCCGTCAAGGTCTCGATGGGCACCGTCTTCTCCGTCCCGTACACCCGGGTCGACGAGTGGTACGACGTGCCCGGCGCGCTGGCGGCGGCCGGCTTCCGGACGCTGGCGCTCACCCCCGCCGACGACGCCGTCGACCTCGCGGACGTGGAGACGGCCGAGCGGACGGCGCTGCTGATCGGCGGCGAGGGGCACGGGCTGTCGGCGCGCTGGATGGCGGCCGCGGACCGGCGCGTGCGGATCCCGATGCAGGCCGGCGTCGACAGTCTCAATGTGGCCGCGGCTACGGCCGTAGCCTGTTATGCCCTGGGTTCTCCCCGGTAGTCTGTGGCGATCATGCGTGGGGGTCACGGTTACCGATACGGCTGGTACAGGTGATGCGGGTCAAGCGCGCTCGTGCCCATGCCGCCGTCGTCGCGACGGTGGCCGCCTGGGTGTTCGTGGTCGCCGCCGTCACCACCGGCCTGATCGGCTACCTGGTCGTGGCCAGCCAGGACGGCGTCCGTGAGGCGCTGCGCGACGCGCCGCCGGCGCAGGCCGCCGTCCAGGCCGTCACCCGGCTCGGCGCCGACCCCGCCGATCAGGACGCCGCCGTCCGCGCGGCCGTCGACGACCGGTCCGGCGGCGCGCCGCTGGCGGTCCACCGCAGCCTGGCCGGCGGCGAGGACGCCCTGACGGTGCCCGGCAGCGACGAGGACGCCCGCGGCGTCCTCGTCGCCTACGAGGACCTGGAGCAACACGCCGAGCTGGCCAGCGGCGAGTGGCCGGAGCCGATCTCGGCGGCCGCCGTCGGCGACACGGAGACCGCGCTGCACGCCACCGCCGCCGAGGCGCTCGGCCTGACGGTGGGCGACGAGATCACCGTCGGCGAGGTCCGGGTGGTGGTCACCGGCACCTGGCTGCCGGCCGACCCGGCCGACCCGTTCTGGTTCGGCGAGCCGCTGGAGGTGACCGGCGTCGACGGCTCGGCGTACGGGCCGTTCGTCGTCACCGAGGACTCGCTGACCGCCGTCGAGGCGTCTCCGCGGGCCCGCTGGCGGATCACCCCGCTGGCCGACGAGATCACGCCCGGGCAGGTCGACGGGCTGGCCGCCGCGCTGCCCGGGCTGCCCGGCGCGCTGGAGGACGACCGCATCGACGTCAACGGCGTCGCGATCAGCGGCGACCTGGCCGCGACCGCCGCCGCGCTGGACGCCGACGTCGACCGCGGCGCCAGCGTCTCGGCGGTGCCGCTGGTCGTGCTGGTGGCCGTCGCCGTCGTGGCCGGCGCGCAGGTGGCCCGGCTGCTCGGCGTCGTCCGGGAGATCGAGACCACGCTGCTGCGCTCGCGCGGGCTGTCCGCCGCGCAGCTCGTGTGGTGGTCGGTGCTGGAGTCGGTGGCGGTCGTGCTGCCGGCCGCGACGCTCGGCGCCGCGGCGACGGTGCTCGCGCTGCGGGCGGGCGGCGGGCCGGAGGTCGGCGCCGGGGTGGCCGCCTGGTGCGCCGCCGGTGTCGCCGCGGGCACCCTCGCGCTGCTGGTCACCGGCGCCGTCGCGACCGCGCGCCGCCGGGTCGAGGACACCGTCGCGTTCACCAGCCGCCGCGCGACCGGCGCGATCGGCTGGACCTTCGCCGCGGTCGCGTTGATCGCCGCCGCGGTCGCGATCTGGCAGCTGCGCCGCTACGGCTCGGGCTCCGGAGCCTCCGACAGCAGCAGCGCGGACCTTCTTGCTACTCCTGGACCGGCGCTGGCGCTGCTGGCCTGCGCGGCGATCGCGCTGCTCGCCGTCCCGTTCCCGCTCGCGCTGGCCGAGAAGGCGCTGGCCGGGCGGCGCCGGCTCGGACTGCTGCTGCCGGCCTGGCAGGTGACCCGGCGGCTGCCGGTGTACGCGTCGGTGGTCGTGCTGGTGGTGGTGACGGCGGGCGCCGGCGTGCTCGCGGCGTCCTACTCGGCCACCTGGACCGGCCTGCAGGAGGATCTCGCCGACGTCCGCTCCGGCGCCGACGTCCGGGTGACGTTCGACCGCGCCGGGCCGCTCACGGCGGCCCGCCCGGCCGAGTCGGCCACGCCGTTCGGGCAGGTCGGCGGCGCGGGCGAGGCCGTCGGTGTGCTGTCCGCCGGCGCCCGGATCGGTGACGAGAGCGCGGCGCTGCTGGCGATGCCGGCCGCCGGCCTGGGCACGGTCGTCGAGACCCGCGACGACGTGTTCCCGGCCGCCCGGGTGGCCGCCGACGTCACGCCGGAGCAGGCCCCGCTGATCGGCCTGGAGCTGCCCGAGGGCAGCGAGCGGCTGGAGGTCGACACGACCGGCGTCGCCGCGGCGACGCTGCTGCTCGCCGACGTCGACGGCGTGCTGGCCCAGGCCGTCGTCGAGAACGGCGTCGCGGCCGTTCCGGCCGGCTTCGGCACGCTCGTGGCCGCCGATCTCACCCTCGCGGCGACCGGTGCGAGTGAGGTCGCCGTGACGGAGCTGCGCGCGGCCGGCGCGTCCGGTCCCGCCACCGTCGTGCCGCTGGACGGCGCCGGGCCGTGGGCGCCGCAGGTCGAGGCCAGCTACCGGATCGACGAGGCCGAGCCCGGCACGGTGTCGCCGCTGTCGGCCGCGACCGTCGCGTTCCAGCCCGGCGGCAAGGTCCGCGTGACGCCGCAGGCCGTGACGGACCAGCCGGTACCCGTCGTCGCCTCGCAGGCCGCGATGGACCGGTTCGGCCTGCGCACCGGCGACCCGGTCACCATGCACCTCGTCGGCAGCCGGGTCGATCTCCTGGTCACCGGCACGGTGCCGGTCGTGCCCGGCGTCGCCGACCCGGTCGCGTTCGTCGCCGACCTGCCGAGCATCACGTCGACGCTGCTGCGCACCGCCGACCTGCCGCAGCGCATCAGCGAGGTGTGGCTTCGCGCCGACGGTGGCACCGCGGACCTGGCGGCGGCGGCCGAGGCGGCCGGGCTGACCGGCGCGGCGCAGCTGACCGACCGCGAGACGGTCCGGTCCGAGCTGCTCGACCACGGCCTCGCCCGGCATGTCGTGCCCGCGTTCTGGTCGGTGGCCGCCGCGGCCGTCGTGCTGACGGCGATCGGCGCGGTCGCGTCTGCGGCGACGCTGCGACGGCAGCGCCGCGGCGAGCTGGCCGTGCTGCGGGTCGTCGGCGTGGCGCCGTCGGAGCAGGCCCGGTCGCGGCGGATCGAGCAGGCCGGGATGGGAGTGCTGGCGATGGTGGCGGGCGCGGCGGGCGGGCTGCTGGTGGCGGCGCTGACGGTGACGGTGCTGGCCCGGGCCGCGACGTCCGGGGTGCCGGAGGCGCTGGACCCGGTCGCCGGCGCCAGCCTCGGCGCGCTGGCGCTGTTCGGCGTCGTCCTGACGGCGGTCGTCGCCGCCGTCGCGCTGCTACAGGCGTCGCGAGCGGGGCACGACGCGGCCGTCGCGATGCCCGGGGAGGAGCGGCGATGAGCGCGCGACCGGGACTGCGACTGGGCACCGGCCGGCTGTTCCGCCGGCAGTTCCTCGCCGACCGCGTCGCCGCGCTGGTCGTCATGGGCGTCGTGTTCGTGCTCGCGCTGGTGGCCGCCGCACTGCCACGACTGGCCGAGCAGGTGTTCACCGACGACCTGCACACGGTGATGGAGCGGACGCCGCCGGCGCTGCGCGACGTCACCGCGGTGGTCGCGGAGCCGCCGCCGAGCGCCGTCGGCGACGACGTCTGGGCGCCGTTCGACCGGAGCCTCGCCCGGGTCCGCGACGAGGCGCCGGGGATCCGGGACGCGACCGGGCCGGGCCGGTTCGTCGTCACCGCGCCGCCGGTGCAGATCGAGGGGCGCGCGGTGGAGGCCAGCACGTTCCTGCTGCCGACCGCCGACCCGTACTGGGCCGAGACGGCCCGCGTGGTCGAGGGCGAGGCGCCCGCCCCGGCGACGGAGCCGCCGGCGCCGGGCGAGCCGGCCGTCGTCGACGTCATGGTGTCCCGGTCGGCCGCGGAGCAGTTCGGCTGGGCCGTCGGCGAGGTCATCGAGTCCGAGCTGCCGGTCGGCCCGGAGATCACCGTGTCGGCGCTGTCGTACCGGCTGTCCGGCGTGTTCGAGCCGCTGGACCCCGGCGCACCGGCGTGGGCGCACCACACCGGCGCGCCGGAGCCGGCGGTCTTCGACGACTGGAACCTCGGCCGGACCCTGACCGCCGCCGCGTACGTCGAGCCGAACTCGTGGAACGTGCTGGCGCCGACGCTCGGGTCGCCGATGAGCACCCGGCTGTGGTACCCGGTCGACGTGTCGTCCGCTCGGGCCGCGGACACCGAGCGGGTGCGCGACGCGCTGAGCCGGTTCGTCGCGGCGGCGCCGGCGTTCGCCGGCGCGCCCGGCGGCCCGCCGCTCACCCCCATCCTCGCCACCGACTCGACCGACGTGCTGGACCAGGTGTCGCAGCGCCACGACACCGCGCGGGCCGTGATGGCCGTCGTCGCGGCCGGCCCGCTGGGCGTCGCGCTGGCGGTGCTGGCGCTGGCCGCCCGGCTCATGATCGAGCGGCGCCGGTCCGCGCTGGCACTGATCGGCGCGCGCGGCGCCTCGCCGCTGCAACTGCGGCTGCTGATGGTCGTGGAGGGGCTGTTGCTCGGCCTGCCGGCCGCCGCACTGGCGACGGTGCTGACCGGGCGCTTCACCGACGGCGTCGGCGGGACGGCCGGGCTGGTGCTGCCGCTGCTGGTCGGGCTCGCCCCGGCCGTGCTGCTGCCGCTGGCGGCGCGGCCTCGAGGTCTGCGGGTCGTGCGCCGAGACCTCGGCCTGGGCCGGTCGTCGCGGGCCCGCAAGCTGTTCGAAGGACTGGCGGTCGGCGCGGCCGTCGCCGCTGCTGCCACGCTCAACGCCCGCGGGCTGGACGCCGGCGGCGCCGGTGTCGACCCGCTCACCGCCGCGACCCCGCCGCTGCTCGCGCTGGCCGCCAGCGTCCTGGTGATGCGGTTGTACCCGCGGCCGATGGCGACGCTGGGCCGGGTGCTCGGCGGCCGCCGCGGCACCGTCGCCTACCTCGGCACCGCACGGGCCGTCCGCGACCCGGTCGCCGGGTTCGTCCCGATGCTCGCGCTGGTCGTCGGTATGTCGATCGCCGCGTTCTCCACCGTCGTCTGGGCCACCACCGAGCGGGGGATCGAGCAGACCGCGTGGCAGCAGGTCGGCGCCGACGTCCGGATCGCCGGTGCGCCGCTGACCGAGGCCGAGCTGGCCGCCGTCGCGGAGCTGCCCGGCGTCGAGGCCGTCGCGCCGCTCGTCGACCCGGGCCCGACGCTGCTCGAGGTCGGCGCCGTCGACAGCCAGATCCCGCTGTACGTCGTCGACGTCGCCGCTCTGAACGCGGTGCGGGCCGGCGGGTCGGCCCTGGACCCGCTGCCGGCCGGGCTGACCGAGCCGGGCCCGGACGGCGCGATCCCGCTACTGGTGGCCGACGGCCTGGTCGAGGAGGGCGCGACCGGGCGGCTGGCGCTGAGCGAGCGGCTGGACGCCGTCGTCGCCGGCACCGCGGGCGCGGTCCCCGGGCTCACCGTCGGCAGCCAGTGGATGCTGGCCGACCGCGGCGTGCTCGAGGACGCCGGCGTGACGATGATCCCGCCGCGGCTCGTGTTCGTCGACCTCGCCTCCGGTGGCAGCGCGTCGGCTGTCGCGGCCGAGGTGGGCGACCGGATCGTGACGACGCCGGAGTCGGCGACCGCCGCGCTGCGCGGCCCGGTGAACGACGGGACCGCGCGGGCCATCGTCGGCGCGATCGCGCTGACCGGCCTGTTGTGCGCCGCCGCCGTGGTGCTCACCATGGTGGTGGGCGCGCCGTCGCGCGGACGGCTGCTGTCGCAGCTGCGCACGCTGGGGCTGTCCGGGCGGCAGAGCGAGGGCCTGGTCGTCTGGGAGGCCGCGCCGGTGGCGGCGGTGTCGCTGGTCACCGGGCTGGCCTTGGGCGTGGCGCTGCCCTGGGCGGTGCTCTCCGGCATCGACCTGCGCTCGCTGACCGGTGGCGGGGAGCAACCGGCGGTGCACCTGCCGGTCGGCCTGCTCGGCGTCGTGATGCTCGTGTTCGTGCTGGTGGTCGGCGTGGCGGTGGTGGTGTCGGTGCTGACGGGACGGCGGCTGTCGCCGGCGGGGATCCTACGGATAGGTGACGAGACATGACCGTTGCTGTGGACGAGCGGCGCGACATCGTGTGCGAGGACCTCGTGCGCATCTACACCGCCGAGGGTGTCGAGGTGCAGGCGCTGCAGGGGCTCAACCTGCGGGTCGACGCCGGCGAGGTGGTCGCCGTCGTCGGCGCGTCCGGGTCGGGCAAGTCGACGCTGCTCAACATCCTGTCCGGGCTGGACACCCCGACCGCCGGCGTGGCGAAGGTGGCCGGTCACGACATGCTGACGATGAAGGGCCGCGAGCGGGTCCGCTACCAGCGGCACACCGTCGGCTTCGTGTGGCAGCAGACGTCGCGCAACCTGCTGCCGTACCTCACCGCCGCCGAGAACGTCGCCGTCCCGGCCGCGATCGCCGGCCGTCGCTCCCGTGCGGAGCGGGTGGAGCTGCTGCTCGAGGCGATGGGCGTCGCCCACTGCGGCGACCGCCGGCCCGGCGAGATGTCCGGCGGCGAGCAGCAGCGGGTCGCGATCGCGGTCGCGCTGGTCAACGAGCCGCGGGTGCTGCTGGCCGACGAGCCCACCGGTGAACTGGACGAGGCGACGTCGGCGGACGTGTTCGAGGCGATCCGGCACGCGAACACCGAGTTCGGCGTGACGGTGCTGGTGGTGACGCACGACCAGACCGTCGCCGGGCACGTCGGCCGGACGGTGCAGATCCGCGACGGCCGCACGGCGACGGAGATCCTGCGCCGCACCGAGCTGGACGAGCACGGCCAGGAGCAGCACATCGCCGAGGAGTTCGCCGTGCTGGACCGGGCCGGTCGGCTGCAGCTGCCCGACGACTTCGTGGGCGCGCTGCGGCTGGAGGACCGGGTCCGGCTGGCGCTGGAGCCGGACCACATCGGCGTGTGGCCGGACGAACGGGAGGGTCGCGAGTGAGTGGGAACCACGCCGTCCGGGCGGTCGCCGTCAGCCGGGTGTTCGGCGGCGGCGCGCGCGAGGTGCACGCCGTCAACGCCGTCGACCTGCGCGCCGACCCGGGCGAGCTGCTGGTGGTGAAGGGTCCGTCGGGGTCGGGGAAGACGACGCTGCTGAACATGCTCGGCGCGCTGGACCGGCCGACGAGCGGCCAGGTGTTCGTCGGCGACCTCGAGGTGTCGTCGATGAGCGAGAAGCAACTGGTCCCCGTCCGCCGGCACCAGATCGGCTACGTGTTCCAGTCGTTCGGGCTGATCCCCATCCTCACCGCCGCCGAGAACGTCGAGATCCCGCTGCGGCTGCAGGAGCTGGACCCGGTCGCGCGGGCGGCCCGGGTGGCCGAGCTGCTGGCGCTGGTCGGGCTGGACGGGCACGCCGAGCAGCGTCCGTACGAGCTGTCCGGCGGGCAGCAGCAGCGGGTCGGCATCGCCCGCGCGCTGGCGGGGGACCCGGAGGTGCTGATCGCCGACGAGCCGACCGCGCAGCTGGACACCCGCACCGGCGCCTCGGTGATGACGCTCATCCACGACCTCGTCCGCCGCCGCGGCATGACGGCGATCGTCGCGACCCACGATCCCGCGCTCATGGAGCAGGCCGACCGCACCGTCGAGCTCCGCGACGGCCGGGTGGTCGACGCCGCGGCCGCGGCCTGAGGCCGTCAGAGCTGCCGCGTCCGACGACGGCTGCGGTGCCGCCGAGGCGCACCGCGCCGCCCGGCTGGACCGTCGCGGTGACGGTGGCCGGCCGCCCGAGCGCGTCGCCCAGATCCGCCGTCACGCGCCGGCCGAGGTGGGCGGCGAGGCAGGCCGTGCTGTTGGCGTTCGCGACGTCCTCTGGGACGCCGATCGACGGTGCGAACATGCGGGCGGCGACCCGGCCGTCGTCGTCCGGCGCCGAGTGGACGTAGCAGCCCAGCAGGCCGTGGCGGTCGCAGGCGGCCCGGAGCCGGTCGAGATCCGGGTTCAGCGCGGCGACGGCGGCGCGGGTGCTGAGCGGGACCAGCAGCCGCGGCCGTCCGGCCGACGCCACGACGGCGCCGTCCATGAACGTCTCCGGCGCGGCGCCCAGGGCCGCGGCGACGTCCTGGTGCTCGGCCGGCGCGGGGTCGCGGAGCGTGACGGGCCCGGGGTCGAACTCCGCCGTGACCAGCGAGCCGGTCCGAACCGCCCGACCGGCGAACGTGCGCCCGGCTGCTGTCAGGGCGACGTCGAGGTCGGTGCCACTCCGGCCGGCCAGCACGGCGAGCGCCGCCAGCGTGCCGTGGCCACAGGCGGGCAGTTCGCCGGCCGAGGTGAAGAAGCGCAGCCGCACCGGGTCGGCGTCGGCGATGAAGACCGCGTGCGACGTGCCGGCCAGCACCGGGACGCGGCGCCGGTCGGCGTCGGGCAGCGGGCCGTCGTCCAGCACCGCCGTCGGGCTGCCGCCGTGGCCGTCACGCAGGCAGGCGGCGACGATCGTGGCGCTAGACAGCGATCGGCTGGAAGATCGACTCGATCAGCGGCAGGTCGCCGTTGAACACCGCCGCCGAGCACTCCCGGCAGGCGAACTCCACGCCCATGCCGCCCGGGACCTTGTCGAACTCGGTCTCCGCGTCGCACTCGCTGCACCAGGCCGTGAGGGACCCGATGAGCAGCTCGGGCGCCGCGACATTGAGATCTCGTCTTGCCCTCATGTTTCGAGCGTGACACGCGGCCCGGACGGGGGCGGGGAGGCGCGCCGGGGCCTCGACGCGCAACAATGGCACTGGGCACGCATCGGTAGAGGTGGCCGGCGGACGGAGTGGAACATGCCTGTACAGACGGTCTGGAAGGGGTCGATCTCGTTCGGACTGGTGTCGATCCCGGTCCGGCTCGTGTCGGCGACCCAGGAGAAGGACGTCAGCTTCCGGCAGGTGCACGCGGCCGACGGCGGGCGCATCCGGTACAAGCGCGTGTGCGAGGCCGGCGGCCACGAGGTCGCCTACGCCGACATCGCCAAGGGCTACGAGCTGCCCGGCGGGCAGCTGGTCGTGCTCACCGACGAGGACTTCGAGGACCTGCCGATCACGTCGTCGCGGGCGGTCGAGGTGCTCGGCTTCGTGCCGTTCTCGCAGATCGACCCGACGTCGCTGAACCGCGCCTACTACGCCGAGCCGACCGGCGACACCAAGCCGTACGCGCTGCTGCGCGACTCGCTGGAGCGCTCCGGCCGGGTCGGCGTCGTCAAGGTGGCGCTGCGCAACAAGGAGCGGCTGGCGGTGCTGCGCTCGTTCGAGGGCACGCTGATCGTGCAGACCATGCTGTGGCCGGACGAGATCCGCAAGCCCGAGTTCGACTTCCTCGACGAGGACGTCGAGGTGCGCAAGCAGGAGATGGCGATGGCCGAGTCCTACATCGACACCCTCTCCGGCGACTTCAACCCCGACGAGTACCACGACGACTACCGCGAGGCGCTGCTGAAGGTGGTCGAGGCCAAGGCCGAGGGCGCCGAGGTCATCGCCGCGCCGGAGGCCGAGCCGGCCGAGGGCAAGGTCGTCGACCTCATGGAGGCGCTGCGCCGCAGCGTCGAGGAGGCCAAGCAGAGCCGCGCCGCCGACAAGGAGGCCAAGCCGGCCAAGAAGACGGCGAAGAAGGCCGCCGCCAAGCGCAAGTCCGCCTGACTCTCAGCCGCGGCGGTGGGTGATCTCGAAGAGGGCGGACGGGCCGACGTTGCGGCCGCCGGCGGCTTCGACGCGGGCGCGTAGCTCGCGGTCGGCCGTCACGGCGACGACGTGGTCCTGCGGCCGCTCGGCCACGGCTGAGGCGACGGCGGCGGCCAGGGCGTCGTCGCCGCTGCCGGGGGCGTCGACGACGGTGACGCCGTCCAGCGACGCGACGCCGCGGGCCCGGCCCTCCGTCACCAGCACGATCCGCGGCCACCACTGCGCCGCCGGCAGCTGCAGCGCCGCCGGCGGCACCGGCGCCAGGCGGCCCAACTCGTCGCGCAGCCGGGCGGTCGCGCCGACGCGGTCGTGCCACCAGCCGTCCGGCCGCGAGCCCACCACGTTGGCGGCATCGACCACGAGGACCAGGTCCGACGGCGCCGCCGCTCGGATCCGCGGCCACATCGCGCCGAACGCCGGCAGCAGCGGCAGCGCCTCGACGTCGTCCAGCGGCACCCAGGTGATCTCCAGGCTCTCCGGGTCCGCGGTCCGCCCCTCCACGGGCCGGGACGAGCGCGCGACGATCGTCGTGTAGGACCAGGTGCCGTGGTCCTCGACCCAGGCGTGGCTGGGTCGGACGGCGTCGGGCGGGATCGCGGCCTCCTCCGCGGCCTCGCGCAGCGCCGCCTCGAGCGCCGTCTCCGCCGACGCCCGCGCGCCGCCGGGCACGCCCCAGGTGCCGCCGTGGTGGCTCCAGTGGGCCCGGTGCTGCAGCAGCACGCCGCGCTCGTCGTCGACGAGCATCAGGCCGGCCGCGCCGTACCGGCCCCAGTGCCGCTGCCCGCAGGCGCAGTCCACCCAGCCGTCGCCGTCGTGCCGGTGGTGAACGAGGGTCAAGACGCGCTCCGCGCGCGGACGCGGGCCGGGATCACGTACCAGAACACGACGAACCACACTAGCGCCGCCGCGTCGACGGCGAGGGCGAACCAGCGCGGCAGCACGACGTCCAGGGCCAGCAGCAGCCCGCCGCACACGGCCAGCATCAGCAGGAGCAGCCCGCCCGCGGTCATCCGCGACGCGGCCGGGATCATCCGGTCGCGCACGCCCTGCCGGAACACGATCCGGTGCAGCGAGACCGGCGCGATCAGCAGCGCCATCGACATCGCCGCGACCACGATCGTCACCGCGTACACGTCGTGAGTGAACTCGTCGGCCTCGCGGAACGGCGAGGTGAACGCGATGGTCAGGAGGAACGCGAACAGGATCTGCACGCCGGTCTGGGCGATGCGCAGCTCCTGCAGCAGTTCGTTCCAGTGCCGGTCGTAGCGGTCGGCCTTGTCCTCGTTGCGGGCGTACCCTGGCTCGTCCACCGCACCTCCTATCGGGCGGATCGTACCCAAACCCGCCCAGGTGAGGCTTCCGGCCCGCGACGCCGCCGGTCGGTAGAGTCCGGCAGGTGGCCGCACACGACGCCCTCGCCGACTACGAACGCCGGTTCCGGCGCAGCGGGCTGCCGCTGTTCATCGAGGACTACAGCGCGAGCGAGGACATCTTCACCCGCGCGGCGCCCTGGCTGGCGCTGGTGTTCCTCGGCGAGATGCTGGGAGCGACCGAACTGGAGTGGCCGTTCCTGCTGAACCTGGCCGCGGCGCTGGGCGGCCTGGTCATCCTGATCGTCGCGTTCGGCGTGCTGAACCGGATCCGCGGCCGTCGCTTCCTGGAACTGCCGCGCGAGGTCGGACGGCCGGAGCTGGCGGCGTTCGTGCTGGTCCCGGCGCTGCTGCCGGTGATCTTCGGTGGCCAGTGGCGGCAGTTCTTCGGCATCCTCGCCGGCAACTCGCTGTTCCTGCTGCTGATCTACCTGGTGGTCGGGTACGGGCTGATCGCGACGGTGCTGTGGGCGCTGACCCGGATGGCCGACGAGCTGGCGGCGTCGCTGGGCCGGCTGGTCCGGACGCTGCCGCTGCTGCTGATCTTCTCGCTCGTGCTGTTCGTCAACGCCGAGATGTGGCAGATGTTCGGCACCATGCCGCGGCCGTTCGTGTTCGTGGTGACGGGGCTGCTGTTCGGCCTGGGGCTGGTGTTCCTGGCAGTACGGGCGCCGGGGCTGGTGCGCCAGCTCGAGCGCGACCTCAACGCCGACGCCCGGCCGTTGACGCGCCGGCAGCGGTTCAACGTCGGGCTGACGCTGGTGGTGAGCCAGATCCTGCAGGTGGCCGTCGTCGCCGCCGGCGTGGGCGCGTTCTTCGTCGCGTTCGGGCTGTTCGCGCTGACCCCGGACGTCGGTGTGGAGTGGGCCGGCACGGCCGGCTCGTGGGAGTACCGGTTCGACCTGCTCGGCCACCCCGTCCGGCTGACGGAGACGCTACTGCGGGTGGCCGGTGGGATGGCGGCGTTCACCGGGCTGTACTACGCCATCTCCATCCTCACCGACTCCACCTACCGCGACGAGTTCATGGCCGGGGTGACGGCCGAGATGCGCGGCGTGTTCGCCGACCGCGCCGACTACCTGACGCTGCGCGGCTGACCGGCGTCACTGCTGTGGCTCCTCCTCGCCGAGCGCCCAGGCGTCGAACCGCGGGTCGTCGGGCGGCGTCACGCCGATGGTCTCGCCGATCGCGAGGAGCTCCTCGGCGCTCGCCTGCCCCTGCAGCGTCACGGTGTCCCCGTCGTGGAGGTGCCAGGCCAGCAGCGTCCCGCGCTCGGGCAGCGGGGTGACCAGCACCTCGCGTTCGAGGAACTCCGTCACCCGGGAGCCGGGCCGGGCGTGCAGCCAGATCGAGTCGACCTCGTCGGTGACGGTGAGGCGGAGGTCGCCGGCGACCGCGGTGTAGATGTAGTCGCCGGGACGGTCGCTCCGGCCGGTGCCCTGGATCAGCTGCTCGGCGTCCGCGGCCACGGACCAGTCGCTGACGTCGACGCGTTCGCCGTCGGTCCGCATGGTTCGGATCAGCTCGGCGATCTCGTCGTCGGACAGCGTGTCGGCGCGCAGCTCCCAGGTCGCGTCGCCGGACTCCCACCACGCGTAGACGAAGCCGTCGCCGCGCTGGAGGTGCACCTCGACGTCGTCGACGGTGAGCGTGCTGCTCTCGTCGGCGCCGACGGACTCGGGGTCGGCGCGGAGGATGAGCACGCTGCGGGTGACGACGCCGCCCTCGGCCTGGACGACGAGGATGCTCTGGTCGGCCGGTTCCGGGCAGCCGGCGAGCCGATCGTCGATGGCGGCGTTGCGGGCGGAGGCGTCCTCGGCGAACACCCGGTCCGGGTCGGGTGCGGCCTCGGGCATCCACATCAGCCGCAGCGGCTCCGGGAGGTCGGAGACGTCGTCCACCGGGACCGGTGGCACATCGGAGACATCGACCGCGGCGAAGGTCGCGGGGCAGTCCGCGGCGCCGGACCCGGCGGGCTGCGGCCGGCCGGCGCCGTCGCCGCCGAGGGCCAGCGCGGACGGGACCGCGATGAGGGCGACCGCCGTCATCGCGATGCCGGCCTGGGCCAGCCGGCGGCGGGTCCGGGCCTGGCGGGCGCGGTCGCGCAGGAGCTCGATCGGTGCGTACTCGCCGACCGGGAGGCGTGCGAGCGCGCGGGTCAGGGCATCGTCGTCGAACTCGATCATTGAGACTCCTCACGGGTGAGAGCGGCCGCGAGCTGCTGGCGGGCGCGGCTCAGCGTCGACGCCACGGTGCCCCGGGAGATCCCGAGCGCGGTGGCGATCTCTGGTTCGGTGAGGTCGAGGACGTAGCGCAGCGCGACGACCTGGCGGCCGCGCTCGGGCAGCGCCGCCACCGCCGTCCACAGCGCGTCGTCGCGGGGCTCGGCGGCCGGGGTGTGCCGTTCCGGCTCCGCGGCGATTCTGTGCAGGTGGCGCCGTTCCAGCCGGGCCCGCCGCCAGCGCGAGCGGACCTCGTTGACGGCGACCGTCACCAGCCATGTGACGGGCGCGTCCAACGCCGTGGCGGCCGGCCAGCGGGCCAGTGCCCTGGCGAACGCCTCGGCGGTGGCCTCCTCGGCCAGGTCCCGGTCGCCGACGGCGATGGTGACGGCGCGCAGCACCCGCGGCCGCAGCGCGACGTACCAGCCGGCGAAGTCGTCGTCCTTCGAGCTCACGCTGTCTAGACGCACACGTGGCCGCAACCGTTGAGCCGGCCGCTTCAGAGGAGGTAGGGACTGTCGAGGAGGGCCGGGTCGGCGTCGGCCGGCAGGAGCTCGGTGACCCGTTCGCAGTCGCCGTCGACGGTGCAGCGGACCAGCGCGGCCTCGCCGCCCTGGACGACGCTCAGGACGATCGACGTCGGCGACTCCCAGATCCTGTGCGCGATCCACTCGAACGCGACGCGCAGCACCTCGTCGCCGGTGCGGGCGTCGCGAAGCACCAGCTCCAACGGCGGGTTGGGAGCGTCCGGCCGGTCGCTCCCGGCGATGTATCGCCCGTCGGGGGAGAACGCCGCGTCCTTGCCGTCCTCGAACCGCCACAGGTCCTCGCCGGTCGCCAGGTCGGCGACCTCGTAGCGGCCGTCACCCTCGTTGTACAGACCCAGGTCCGCGGCCGGCGCCATGGCGAGGAGACTGGCGGGGATCGGCAGGGGAGTGATGGCGTCGTCGCCCACCTCCCAGGCGTACACGCCCGGTTCCCCGTCGACCTCGGCGTTCAGGACGAGGCGGCCGTCGGCCAGGAATCCGGCCGGGTCGGCGTACGGGCTGGCCGACGCGGGCAGCTGGGCGACGACCTCGCCGGTGGCGTCGGCGACCGTGACGGTGGTGGTGAAGGTCTGCGGGGTGTCGCGGACCACCTCCTCGTTCCGCACCGACCAGGCCACTCGCTCGCCGTCGGACGAGACGACCGGCGGCTGGGCCAGGCCCGTGGTGAGCTCGATCTGCTCGCCGTCGTCGCGCACGAGAGTCACCGTCGCGTGGGCCAGGTCCGCCTCGCCCTGTGTCACGACGTAGCCGCCGCTGATCCGGGCGATGGTCGCCGGCGGGCTCTCCAGCCCGCCCAGGTACTCGAACGGGGTCGCCGAGTCACCGAAGTGCAGTGCGTCGCCGCCGTACCAGGGCACCTCCGGTGCCGGACCGGCGTCGAGCCGGGCGAGCTCGACCAGGCCGAGGCCGGCCGGGTCGGCTCCGGTGCTGGGGCCGTTGGCGCCGATGACAGAGGCCCCGACGGCGGCGGCCGCCACCACGACGGCGGTCCCGCCCGCGGCGACGAGGCGGGCGGTGCGCCGTGCGCGGCGGGCCCGGCGGATGGCGCCGTCGGCGAATCCGGGCGGCACCTCCCGGACGGCGTCGTTCACGGCGGTCTTGAGCAGGTCGTCGACGTTCACGGGTCAGGCTCCGTCCGGTGTCGGCTGGGGCGCCAGGTCGCGGAGGCGGGCGAGGGCGCGGTGCGCCTGGCTGCGCACCGTCCCGGTCGAGCAGCCGAGGACGGCGGCGATCTCCCGCTCGGACAGGTCCTCGTAGTAGCGCAGCACCAGCACGGCCCGCTGCCGCGGCGCCAACTGCCCGAGCAGTTGCCACACGTCGATGCGGTCGCCGGCCGGACCGGTGAGGTCGGGCAGCGCGGTCTCCGGCACGTCGCCGACCGGGTCCTCGCGCAGCACCATCCGGCGACGCCAGCGGCTGGCCTGGTCGTTGTAGATGATCCGGCGGACGTAGCCCTCGGGCTCGTCGACCTTGTGCCAGCGCCGGTACAGCTTGGCCAGCGCGCCCTGGACCAGGTCCTCGGCGGCCTCCTTGTCGCCGGTCAGCGCGTACGCCGTGCGTAGCAGGGCCAGCGACCGTCCGGCCACGAACTGGCGGAACTCCTCGTCGTCAGGGCTCACATCGCCTCCTCACCCTCAAGGACGCGCGGGTGTGGCCGGACGCTGCATCGCTTCAGGGCGTGGCGATCGGGGCCAGCGCGCGGACGTCGTCGGGGGAGGCGAGGTCCTGGACGGCGACGAAGATGGTGCTCACGCCGCGGGCGAACAGCTCGCGGTACCGCTGCGCCGTCTGCTCGGCCGTCGCGGCATGGTGCTTGGCGGCGTACGCGGCCGCCGGGGCGTTGCCGCGGGCCCGCTCGACCCGGCGCCAGACGTCGTCGCGGTCGCGGCCGACGATGGGCAGGTCGAGGACGGTGACGGCGACGTCGCGGCCGGTGCGGTCGCGCTGCTTCTCGAACACTGCCAGCCGCTCGTCGAGCGCGAGGTCGGTGCGCAGGTTGCAGGCGTCGCCCAGCTCGGCGGCGATGCGCAGCGACCGGTCGCCGGACCCGCCGACGACGATCTGGGGCGTCCCGGTGGGGCGCGGGTAGGACGTCGTCTCCGGGAGGCTGACCCGTTCGCTCTTGTGGGCCTTCGTGCCCGGCGCCCAGAGTGCGCGGATCGTCTCGATCGCCCGTTCCAGCTCGTCCAGCCGTTCCTTCGGGCCCGGGAAGGCCAGCCCGTGCACGTCGTGCTCACGGCCGAACCAGCCGGCGCCGATGCCGACGAACGCCCGCCCGCCGCTCAGCACGTCGAGCGTCGCGACCGACTTGGCGATGATGCCGCCGCGGCGGAACGTCACCGGCGTGCACAGCGGGCCCAGGCGCAGCCCGGTGCCGAGGCCGGCGATCATCCCGAGCGTGGTGAACGGCTCCGGGATCGGGTCCCAGGCGCGTCCGACCTGCGGGATCTGGATCAGGTGGTCCATCAGCGCCAGGCCGGCGAACCCGGCGTCGTCGGCGGCCAGGGCGACGTCCTTCAGCCAGCGGGCCGGGTCGTCGCCCCAGGGGAACCGGGAGACCTGCAGGATCACCTGCCGGTCGGCGTCGCTCTGCGCCGCGGGCTGGTGCGGTGCCGCGGCCGGCTGCTCGGGGGTGTCGGCGCGGACCGTCACGACGAGGTCCCAGCCCTCGCCGGCCGCCTCGTCCTGGACCGCCGCCGCTCGGCGGAGCTGGCTCGCCAGCGCGGGCGCGGGCACCGGCCGGTCGCGGGCGGCGTTGCGGGCCCGGCACAGCTCGGCCGGCGTGTCGAACACGACGACGACGGCGGGCAGCCCGGCATTCCTGGCGACCGTCAGGTACTCGCGCCGCCGGTCGGCGTCCAGCCCCAGCGTGTCGACGACGACGGTGAGCCCGCGCCCGGCCCGCGCCGCGACGATCCGGTCCAGCAGCCCGAACGCGTCCTCCGTCGCATCTAGGTCGTGCCGGCCGCTGCCGACGACGCCGCGCAGGTCGTCGGAGGAGACGATCTCCGGCGCCCGGTAGCGCGCCTGCGCCCACGCCGACTTGCCCGCGCCGGACGCGCCGGCCAGCACCACCACCGCCGGGTCCGGTATCGGCTGCGTCGTCATCGGCTCAGGCTAGCCGCCCTCGTCACGGTGTGATCACGGCGCCATCCCTGTGACTGTGGTCGACGTAGATCGTTTGTGGCCTGGTCATCCGCAGGGCGGTTGATCAGGCCGCTTGACATCGCCCTGCTCCCTGCGACGACGGTGTGAGATCACTGTCGCCCCAACGACACCGATGCGGCACCGTTGCCGCCGGTCAGGCTGTCTGGGCCGGACTCAACGCGCGTCGAGCAGTCCGTGCTCGTGGGCGAAGACGACGATCTGGACGCGGTCGCGCAGCGCCAGCTTGCGCAGGATCGCGCCGACGTGCGTTTTCACGGTCGACTCGCTGGCGAAGACGAGCCCGGCGATCTCGGTGTTGGACAGCCCGCGCGCGACCGCCGTGAACACCTCGCGCTCCTTGTCCGTCAGCGACAGGTACGCCGACGGCACCGCGGAGCGGGACCGGTACTGGCCCTCCAGCAGCGTCGCGAGGTCCTGCGGCGCCAGCACCGCGTTGCCGGCGTGGACGGTGCGGATCGCGTCGCGCAGCTGCAGCGGCGTCGTGTCCTTGAGCAGGAACCCGCTGGCGCCGTAGCGGATCGCCGTCGCCGCGCGGTCGTCGAGGTTGAACGTCGTCAGCACGACGACGCGCACCGGGTTCGGCCGCCGCGAGACGCGGTCGGGCAGGAAGATCTGCCGGGTCGCCTCGACGCCGTCCATGTCGGGCATCCGGATGTCCATGAGGATGACGTCGGGGGAGAGCTGGTCGACGAGGCGGACCGCCTCCAGCCCGTCGCCGGCCGAGCCGACCACCGTCATCCCTTCCTGAGCGTCGACGATGACGCGCACGCCCTCACGGAAGAGCTCCTGGTCGTCGACCAGGAGCACCCGGATGTCAGCGGTCATGCGCCGCCCGCCCGGACCGGCACCCACGCGGTCGCGGTGAACGTCGTCCGGCCGTCCTCGTCGCGACGGCGGACGTCGAGGCGGCCGCCGACGGACTCCAGCCGGCGGCGCATCCCCTCCAGCCCGGCGCCGCCGCCCGCGACGGTGCCGGCGGGTGCGGCGAACGGGGACTCGGCGACGACGTTGCGGACCTCGATGCGCAGCTCGCCCTCCCAGTGCCGTTCGACGTGGACGGGGACGTCGCGGCGGCCGTGCTTGATCGCGTTGGTGAGCATCTCCTGCAGCACCCGGAACGCGACGACCTCCAGCTCCGGCGGCATCGGCCGCGGCACGCCGATCTCCGTCGACACCACCTCGTGCCCGCTGGCCCGCACGCCGTCGACCAGCGTCTCCAGCCCGGCCGGCTGGGCCGGCGGCTGCTTGGTGTCGGTCAGCACCTGCCGCACGTCGCGCAGCGAGGTCCGTGCCGACGTCGCGATCTTCGCCATGGTCTCCTTCAGCGCCTGCGGGTCGTCGAGGTACTGGGCGGACTCGGCCTGCGCCAGGATCACCGCCAGCGAGTGCCCCACCACATCGTGCACGTCGTTGGCCAGCCGCGCCTGCTCTTCGCGCAGCCGGGCGATCTCGCGTGCCTGCCCGGTCTCGCGGACGGCGCGCGCTGTGTCCTCCTCGGCGGCCTGTTGCGACACCCGCGACCGGCGGGCACGGTCGCCGTACCGCAGCGCCAGCCCGGCCAGCCACGGTGCGCCGAGCGCCGCCGTCCCCACCAGGACCCCGGTGACCTGCCAGGTCATGCTGAGGTCGCGCAGGCTCTCGACGAGGCTCGCGTTGCCGGCGAGGTCCGCCAGGCCGCCGAGGCCGCGCGCGTTGGCGATGACGACGACGATCATCGCGGCGACCGGGATCGACAGCGCGCTCAGCCACACCGTCGCCGTGCTGCCCCAGCGGGCCGTGCCGAACGCCACCGCGGCGATGGTCACCTGCACCAGCATGAGGTCGATGCCGAAGACCAGTTGCACCCCGCACACCGCCCAGACCAGCCCGAGCGCTGCGGCCGGCAGCCGGCGGCTCAGCCCGACGGCGGCGGCGGTGCCGATCGCGACGAACGCCAGCTCGACCCGGCTGATCGGCATGACCCACGCCGTCGCCGCCTCGAACAGCCCGAGGAACGCGACGACCGCCGCCACCGCGAGGTCCGGGACCCACGCCTGCCAGTCGGCGCCCGGATCGCGGTCCGGTCCCGGGCCGGGTGGCGGCGCGACGGTGTCGAACGCGGCGATGTCGGGTCCTCCGGCGGGGTCGGTGCGGGCGTGTCCCAGCAATGGAACCACGGCTCTCACCCGAGGACGTCGCGGACGAGCAGGTCCAGCAGCTCGGCGTAGGAGACGCCGGCCGCGGCGAACATCTTCGGCACCTGCGACTGCTCGGTGAACCCGGGCATCGTGTTGACCTCGTTGAGCACCGGTCCGCCGGCGGTCAGGAAGAAGTCGACGCGTGCGACGCCGGCGCAGCCGAGGGCGTCGAACATCGCGACGGCGGCGTCCTCCAGCGCCTTGCGCTCGGCGTCGGACAGTGGTGCCGGGACGCGGAAGTCGGCGTCGCCGCCGTACTTCTGGTCGTAGTCGAACAACCCGTCGGCGACGATCTCCAGCGCGGGCGCGACGGTGCGGGTCCCGTCCGGCCGGCCCAGCACGGCGAGGTCGATCTCGCGTCCGACGACGACGTCCTCGACGAGCACGCGGCGATCCAGCGCGAACGCGGCCGCCAGCGCCGGCTCGAGGTCGTCCGGCGTGCCGGCCAGCGAGACGCCCTGGCTGGACCCCGCGGCGACCGGCTTGACGACGACCGGGCGGGTCCAGCGGTAGCCGGGCGCCGTCGACCGGGTCAGCAGCGTGGCGGGCGCCGTGGCGATGCCGACGTCCTCCGCCAGCAGCTTCGTCGCCCACTTGTCCATGGCCAGCGCGCCGGCCAGCACACCGGAGCCGACGTAGGGGACGCCGGCCAGGTCGCACAGCCCGGCCAGCGTGCCGTCCTCGCCGCGCGGCCCGTGCAGGACGGGGACGGCGGCGGCGCAGGTCCTCAGCACCTGGATGGCGTCGGCGAGGTCGATCGGGCAGCCGACGTCGCCGTGCCGCCAGCTCCCGTCGCGCTCGATGGTGAGCCGGACGACGGTGTACCCGGCGGTCTCCAGCGCGCCGGCGACGGCGGCGGCCGAGGCCAGCGAGACCTCGTGCTCGCAGTTCTGCCCGCCGCCGATCACGGCCACTCGTCCGGTGCTCATCGCGTCCTCCTCGTCACTCGCGGACCGATGCCGGTGACGATCTCGTGCTCGATCGTCCCGGCCCAGCGCGCCCATTCGGCCGCCGTGGGCGCCCCGTCGGCGCCGCCGAACACCGTCGCGACCTCGCCCGGTTCGACGGCGTCGTCGCCGAGGTCGACGACGATCTGGTCCATCGAGAACCGGCCGACGACGCGGCGGCGCCGGCCGCGGACCAGCACCTCGGCCCGTCCGGCGGCCGCCCGCGGCAGTCCGTCGGCGTAGCCCAGCGGCAGCAGTCCCAGGTGCGTGGCGGCCGGCGCCGTCCACGCGTGTCCGTAGCCGACCGGCGTCCCGGCCCGGACCCGGCGGACGGTCACGAGCGGCGCCGTCAGCGTCAGCGCGGGCCGCAGCCGGACCGTCCCGGACGGGTCGATGCCGTACAGCCCGGCGCCGGCCCGGACCAGCGTGTGGTGCGTGCGCGGGTCGGTGAGGGTGGCGGCGGTCGCGGCGAGGTGCCGGTGGACGGGACGCAGGCCGGTCGCGCGGGCGACCTCCACGCCCCAGGCGAACCGCGTCCGGCCGGTCGCGTTGGAGGGGTCGCCGGGGACGTCCGCGCAGGCCAGGTGGCCCATGACGCCGTCGACGCGGATCAGCCCGCGCTGCTCGGCGAGCCGGGCGGCGCGGCACAGCTGGGCCCACTCGGCCGGCGGGGCGCCGTCGCGGGCCAGGCCGACGTCGAGGTGCAGGTGCACCCTGGCCGGGCCGCCGCTTGCCGCCGCGATGACGGCGTCCAGGTGCGCCCTGCTCGGCACGGCCAGGTCGACGTGCTGATGGGCGGCCGCCGCGAAGTCGGCGTCGACCGGGTTGAGCCAGCTGAGGATCGGCGCGCCGATGCCGGCCGCGCGCAGCGCCAGCGCCTCGTCGACGCTGGTGACGCCGAGCCGGGTCGCGCCCGCCGCGAGCGCCGTCCGGGCGACGTCGGCGGCGCCGTGCCCGAACCCATCAGCCTTGACGACCGCCATCAGCACGGCGGTGGGCGCGTGCGCCATCAGGGTGCGGGTGTTGGCCGCGACGGCCGCGAGGTCGGTGCTGAGGGTGGGCTTCGTCGTCGTGACCGTGGGTGCGGGAGCCATGGCGAGGGCGGCGCTCATGCCGTCACCAGGTGCGCGCCGATCGGGCCGTAGAGGGCGGCCGGCGCGCCGATCGTGAGGGCCCAGTAGCGGTCGCCGTAGCTCCAGTGCCACCACTCGGTCGGGTAGTTGACCAGGCCTGCCGACCCGAGCACGTCGGCCAGCAGGGCGCGGTGGACGCGGGCGTTCGCGGAGATGTTGCGCGCGGCGAAGTAGCAGGCGCCGTCGCTCTGCTCCGGCGTGGCGTCGATCGGGGTGCCCATGTCCAGCTCCCGCCCGTCGGGGCCGACCAGCGTCAGGTCGACGGCGGCGCCCGCCACGTGCGGCGCGACGGCGACGGGTGAGACGAACCGACTGGTGAGACGTTCCAGCTCGGCGAGGTCGCGGTCCAGGCCGGGATGCGTCGCCGAGAGCTCGGCGGCGTAGCGGGCGATGATCGCGCGCTGGTCGGCGATGCTGCGGTGCCCCTCGACCACGCGCAGCCCGATGCCGTCGGGGAGGCGGCCGGCGGCGAGGAGGAGGCGCTGGGCGAGCGAGACGCGCACCCGCGCCCGGGCCGGGCCGAACGGTTCGGTCAGCTCCACCAGCGGCTCGCCCTCGTCCTCGACAGGGATGGCGGCGACTCGCGGGTCGGACAGGAGGATCGTCATGACCAGCACGCTAGGAATCAGGGCCGGTGCCGGACCTCCACCTGAGGTGCCGGACCGCTGTCCCCGGGTACGAGATCCCTGACCTCAGGGTCCGGGCGGTACTCTGCGCCAGAGCGACGAGCTGGGGGGCACGCATGTGGAATCTGGGCCGGCCCGTTGCGGCGCTGGTCGGCGCCCTGTTCGCACTGCTCGTCTGCGCGCTCTTCGTTGCGAAGGCCGTCGACGCCAACTCGCGGCTGTGCGACGGCGACGGCTGCTTGACCGAGCACACGGTGCAGGTCGTCGACCCCCGCACCGATGCCGGCTACTGGGCGGTCGGGCTGAGAACGTGGGAGCTGGTCGTCGAGCCCTCCAATCCGAGCCGTGCGAGTGGCACGCGCCTGGAGGTGACGCTGCGATCGCAGGCCCACGATGACGAGCTGACTGCCGGCCGGCAGGTCACGGTGGTCTCGGGCGGCGCGGACGTGCTTTGGCTGCGGTTGCCGTCCGGCGACGTCCTCGAGACCGAGGCACACCCGCGGTACGCCGTGCCCGTGAACGCCGCGTTCGCCCTGATCGCCGCCGGCTTCAGCCTCTTTCTCGCCGGCATCGCGGTGCGAACGGCCCTCGAGTTGCAGTCGTGGACGGCGGCTGCGCGCGTACCCGTGATACGGGTCGACGTGGGCCTGGCCGTGGTACTGCTCGGCGTCGTCGCGTTCGTCGCCGTCCGTGCCTATCCGCGGCCCGCGCCCGTCGTCTTCGCGGCTCCGGTCGTGGTGGCCCTGTTCGTCCTTCGGGCCGTGCGTCGTCGCCGAGCGGACGACCGCGACGCGGATGAGCGGCGAGGGGCCGACGGCGACGACCCTGACGAGGACCGAACAGCCGGCCACCTTGTCGCGCTGCTGGCCACCGATCCGGTGCCGGTCGACACCCGTCGCAACAACGCCCACTTGTACCTGGTCGCTCGTCCGGTTCGGTGGCGCCGACGACCACGGCTGCCGCGCCACACCGAGCTCGCGGAACAGGTCGGGCGGCTTCTCGTGACGTACGGCGTGACGGTCAACTGGCCCGGTTTCGGGCCTCTCCGCTCGTCGGCCCGCAGGGGCACGGTGCGGCTCACCCACGGCATCGACGCCGGCCGGATCGACGAGAACGACCTGCTGATCATCACATTGGCGAAGAACGGCCTGGTCACGTTGATCTGCGGCCGTGTGCCGGAGCCGGCCCTCGTGCACGGCCTGACCCGGGCCGTGCTGGCCCTCGCCGGAACGCGCGAACCGGATGCCACCGCGCCGTGGCGGGTGATGATGTTCCTGCGCGGACTGTGGCTCATCCTGCCGACCGGCCGCGAGCTGCGGGAGCGGCCCGAGGCCATAGCGGGTGAGCTGGCCGGGCCGCTGCTGGACGGACTCGACGCGACGCCCAGCTGATCGGGCCGACGTTCAGCGGACGGTCACTTCCCGTCATACCGACCGTTAACCCCCCGTGGGAAGCGTGATCCCATGGATGTCTCCCCTCAGCGTCCCCTGTCCCGTCGTCTCCTGCTCACCGGCCTCGGCGCCACCGCCGCCGCGGCCTCCGTCCCCGGGATCCTGCGCGTCGACGGCGCGTACGCGGCCCCGCCCGGCACCGGCGGCGCGCTGCCGGACGGTGTCTTCTCGCTCGGCGTCGCCTCGGGCGACCCGCTCCCGAACGGCGTCGTGCTGTGGACGCGGCTCGCGCCGGACCCGCTCAACGGCGGCGGCATGCCGGACCGGCCGTTCCCCGTCGAGTGGGAGGTCGCCGACGACGACACGTTCGCCCGCGTCGTCCGCCGCGGCCGGGCCGTCGCGCTGCCGCAGCAGGGTCACAGCGTCCACGTCGAGGTCGACGGCTTGCGGGCGGGCGCCGAGTACGCCTACCGCTTCCGCGCCGGCGGCCGCATCTCGCCGGTCGGCCGCACCAAGACGGCGCCGGCGGGCTCCGTCGCCGCCGTCCGGTTCGCGTTCGCCAGCTGCCAGAACTGGCAGGACGGCTACTTCACCGCCTATCACCACTTGGCCGGTGAGGACCTGGACTTCGTCGCGTTCCTCGGCGACTACATCTACGAGTCGGTGCCGCGCACCACCACCGTCCGCACCCACGAGGGCACCGGCGAGCCGCTGTCGCTCGTCCAGTACCGCAACCGCCACGCCCAGTACCGGTCCGACCCGAACCTGCAGGCCGCGCACGCGAGCTTCCCGTGGATCGTCACCTGGGACGACCACGAGGTCGACAACAACTGGGCCGACGAGATCCCGCAGGACCCGGCCCAGCAGACCCCGGAGGCGTTCCGGGCCCGCCGGCAGGCCGCGTTCCAGGCCTACTACGAGCACATGCCGCTGCGCAGCGGGTCCCGCCCGCGCGGCCTGGACCTGCAGCTGTACCGGCGGCTGCGGTTCGGCGACCTCGTCGACCTGCACGTCGTCGACACCCGGCAGTACCGCTCGGACCAGCCGGCGACGCTGGAGCAGGCCGAGACGCAGCCGCTGACGATGACCGGCGAGGAGCAGGAGCGCTGGCTGGTCGACGGTCTCACCGACGGCGGCACTCGCTGGAACCTGCTGGCCAACCAGGTGATGTGGGCGCAGAACGACCGCACCGCCGGCGAGGTCGACACGTTCGACCTCGACAACTGGGACGGCTACCGGGTGCAGCGCCGCCGGCTGCTGGAGGTGTTCGGCAGCGACGCGGTGAACAACCCGGTCGTGCTGACGGGGGACCGGCACTGCACCTGGGTGGCCGACCTGCACCCCGACTTCGACGACCCGTCGTCGCCGGTGGTCGGCGCGGAGATCACCGGAACGTCGATCTCGTCCGGCGGCAACTCCGACCCCGTCGCGTTCCAGAACACCTACCAGCCGATCGCGGCGGAGAGCCCGCACTGGAAGTACTTCGACAACCAGCGCGGCTACGTCGTCTGCGACGTGACGCCGGAGCGGATGCTCAGCTCGCTGCGGCTGCTCGACACGGTCTGGCAGCCCGACGGCGCGACGGTGCGGACGGCGGCGGAGTTCCTCGTCGAGGCCGGCCGGCCCGGCGTCACCGTCGAGTTCGCCGAGCCGCGGACGGCGCAGCTGCGGGCGCAGGCCAGCCGCGACGCCGGCCCCGTGTACGACGTCGACGACGTGGACGAGACGGCGGATCTGCAGCGCTGAACGCCGTCAGTCCCGGCCGGTCGCGCAGGTGACGTCGACCTCGTTGCCCTCCGCGTCGGCCAGCGTCCACCAGGTCGGCGACGCGTCGCGGACCAGGGTGCCGCCGGCGGCCAGCGCCGCCGCGACCCGCTGCTCGGCCAGCTCCGGCGGCACCCAGACGTCGATGTGGAAGCGGTTGCGTTGCGGGCGGGGCGCGTCCATGTCCTGGAACCAGATCGACGGGCCCCGCCAGCGCGGGTCGATGAGGTCCTCGTCCGGGCTGTCGGGGCGCCGCTCGTAGCCGAGCACGGCCGCCCAGAACGGCATGACGTCGGCGCTGACCAGCGCGTCCATGGTGATCTGGACGGTCTGGATCGGCGACGGGTCGGCGCTGTGACCCAGGGAGCGGGCCAGCTCCGAGATCCGCACCGCCAGCTCGACGTCGCCCGTCGTCATCCCCATGTAGTCCGGGCCGGCGGTCAGAAGCCGGACGGTGACGGTGTCGTGCCGCAGGTCGACGTCGGGCTGGTGCGGCCCGGCGTCGCCGGCGGCCGCGGCGATCACCTGGACGAGCGTCGCGCCGGCGGTGAACGTGCCGGTGCGGAACACGGCGGTGGCGCCGTCGCCGACGACCCGCCAGTCGCGGGTGCGCTCGTCGGCGTGGAAGGCGCGCATGGTGATGGGCTCGGACATGGTCACTCCCCGGTGCTGCCGTCGATGGACTCGCGCAGGAGGTCGGCGTGGCCGTTGTGCCGCGCGTACTCCTCGATCATGTGGGTGAGGATCCAGCGCAGGCTGGGCGCGCGGCCGTCGCGCCAGGTGCGGTCGGCGGGCCGGCTCAGCCCGCCGTCGGCCATCGCCTCGGCCAGGCTCGCCCGCGACCGCCGGACGGACTCCTCCCACAGCGCGAACAGCTGGTCCGGGGTGTCGCCGGCGGCGGAGTGCCAGTCCCAGTCGTGGTCGGCGGCCCAGTCGACGGTGTTCCACGGCGCGCTGCGGTCGCGGCCGAACAGCCAGAACGTGAACCAGTCGTCCTCGACGAGGGCGAGATGCTTGAGCAGTCCGCCGAGCGTCATCGTCGACGCGCCGACGGTGGCGTTCAGGCCGGCGGCGTCGACGCCGCGGCACTTCCAGCCCAGCGTGGCGCGCTGGTAGTCGAGGAAGCCGGTCAGCGTCGCCAGCTCGTCGCCGTCGACCGGCGGCTCCGGCCGGCCGTGCTCGTCGACGTCGGTCACTTCGCCGCCGCCGCGTCGATGGCCCGGGCGAGCTCGTCGGGACGGCTGAACTGCGGCCAGTGCCCGGTCGGCAGGTCGACGTACTCGACGTCGCGCAGCCTGGTGAACTCCTGGACCGACGGCTCGCCGGCGTCGATCCAGGCGCGCAGCTGGGCGGCGGTGAACTCGGGGCAGACGACGGTGACCGGGACGTCGTAGCGGCGCTGGTCGGTGAGCCGGACCGGGTCGGTGGTGAACCGCTGCGGCGACGGGATCGCGCGGGCGCGGAAGTCGGCCCGGGCCGCGTCGTCGAGGTCCTTCAGGTCGTCCTCGCCGATGTCCTCCCAGCTGGGCAGCGGGATCTCGCCGTTCTCGGCCGGGAAGTCGCCGAGCGGCTCGCCGTCGCGGGCCGGGAATCCGCCGATGTAGACGGTGCGCGCGACTCGGTCCGGCCGTGCGTCGGCGGCCGCGTACGCCAGCGCCGCGCCCATCGAGTGGCCGACGACCAGCACCTTTCCCGCGTCCGCCGGGACAGCGTCGATCGCTGCCACGACCGCGTCGACGTGGTCCTGCAGCGTGACCTGCGAGCGGTCGGCGTCGCGCGACTCCATGCCGGGCAGCGTGAGCGCGTGCGTCGTGTGGCCGGCCCGTTCGAGGACGGGGGTCACCCGGTCCCACGACGAGCCGTCGAGCCAGAGGCCGGGGATGAGAACGATGTGCATGGTTCGCCTCTCGGGTATGATCCAGATCTGCCGATCAATCCAACCTAGTGGAACGGACCGGAAATGTCGATCGATCGCGCGATGCCCGACTACGACCTGGACGACCAGGCCGTCGTGACGGCGCCGGCGCAGTTGCGCGCGATGTCCGATCCGCTGCGATCGACGATCCTCGAGCTCGTCCTCGAGCGGGCGGCGACGGTCACCGAGCTCGCCGCCGCCGTCGGGCGCCCCAAGTCCACCGTCGCCCACCACGTCGGTGTGCTCGTCGACGCCGGCATGCTGCGGGTGGTGCGGACCCGGCGGGTGCGCGCCATTGACGAGCGTTACTACGGGCGGACGGCGCGGCTGTTCCGGATCGGCAAGATCGACCATCCGGTGATCTGGGAGAACGACCTCTCCGTCGCGGCGGCCGAGGCGCGGGCCGCGTACGAGGCGGACGTGCTGATGAGCATCCATCGGCACGCTCGGATCCCGCGAGAGCGGGGGATGGAGTTCTGGGAGAAGGTGCTTGAGCTGGTCCGCGAGTTCAGCACGATCCCGCGCTCCGGCGACACCGTCTTCGGCTTCGTGGCCGGCCTTTATCCGACCGACCACCCGGCCCTGCCTGACCCCGCTCCCGACGACGACTGACAAGCCGCGTGCGGCAGATCACCTGGACGACCGCTTGCATAGTCATGCGGAACACTGCATACTTTTGCTCGTGTCCAAGGTGCTCACCTCCCTGCCCGCCGGCGAGCGGGTCGGCATTGCGTTCTCCGGCGGTCTCGACACGTCCGTAGCGGTGGCGTGGATGCGCGACAAAGGGGCGGTGCCGTGCACGTACACCGCCGACCTCGGGCAGTACGACGAGGAGGACATCGACGCGGTGCCGGGGCGGGCCAAGCTGTACGGCGCGGAGATCGCCCGGCTGGTCGACTGCCGCGCCGCGCTGGTCGAGGAGGGCCTGGCGGCGCTGACCTGCGGCGCCTTCCACATCCGCTCCGGCGGCCGCGCGTACTACAACACGACCCCGCTGGGACGGGCCGTCACCGGCACGCTGCTGGTGCGCGCCATGCTCGAGGACGACGTCCAGATCTGGGGCGACGGGTCGACGTTCAAGGGGAACGACATCGAGCGGTTCTACCGCTACGGCCTGCTCGCGAACCCGAACCTGCGCATCTACAAGCCGTGGCTCGACGCGCAGTTCGTGGGGGAGCTGGGCGGACGGCGGGAGATGAGCGAGTGGCTGCGCGCCCACGACCTCCCGTACCGCGACAGCACCGAGAAGGCGTACTCGACCGACGCGAACATCTGGGGCGCGACGCACGAGGCGAAGACGCTGGAGCACCTCGACGCCGGCATCGAGACCGTCGACCCGATCATGGGGGTGCGGTTCTGGGACCCCGAGGTCGAGATCGCCACCGAGGACGTCGCCATCGGCTTCGAGCAGGGGCGCCCGACGACCATCAACGGCCACCGCCACAGCAACGCCGTCGAGCTGGTGCTCGAGGCCAACGCGATCGGCGGACGGCACGGGCTGGGCATGTCCGACCAGATCGAGAACCGGATCATCGAGGCGAAGAGCCGCGGCATCTACGAGGCGCCTGGCATGGCGCTGCTGCACGCGGCCTACGAGCGGCTCGTCAACGCGATCCACAACGAGGACACCGTCGCCAACTACCACAACGAGGGCCGGCGGCTCGGCCGGCTCATGTACGAGGGCCGCTGGCTGGACCCGCAGGCGCTGATGCTGCGCGAGTCGCTGCAGCGCTGGGTCGGCTCGGCCGTGACGGGCGAGGTGACGCTGCGGCTGCGGCGCGGCGAGGACTACTCGATCATCGACACCACCGGCCCGGCGCTGAGCTACCACCCGGACAAGCTGTCGATGGAGCGCACCGAGGACTCCGCGTTCGGCCCGGTCGACCGCATCGGCCAGCTGACCATGCGCAACCTCGACATCGCCGACTCGCGGGCCAAGCTGGAGCAGTACGCCGGCCTCGGCCTGGTCGGCGGCGCGCACGCCGAGCTGATCGGCGCGACGCACCTGGTCGGGGAGCTGCCGAAGGGCGGCGCGGAGGCCATCGCATCGCGCGGCGAGGTCGACTCCGACGCCATGCTGGACCGCGCGGCGATGGAGTTCGGCACCGACTGAGCCACCACGAGACGACGGCGGCAGCCCCGCGTGAGGGGGCTGCCGCCGTCGCACGTGCTCAGCGGGTCAGCGCTGGCGCTCGTCGATGACGATGCCGTCGGCGCTCACGTGCGGTCTCCGTTCGGGTCGGTGTCGTCGAGAAGGTCGCCGAGGCGGTCGAGCCGCTCGGTCCACAGGACGGCGAAGCTCTGCGCCCAGGCGCCGATGTCGCGCATCGACTCCGCCCGCAGCCGGTAGATGCGCTGCTGCGCCTGGCGGGTCGCGTCGACGACGCCGGCTTCGGCCAGCAGCCGCAGGTGCCGCGACACGTGCGGCTGCGCCAGCTCCAGCGCGTCGACGATGACGCCGACGCTGCGGGGGCCGGACCGCAGCAGCTCGACGATGCGGAACCGGTTCGGCTCCGCGATCACGCTCAGCCGGTGCCGCAGCTCGTCCATGCGTCGAACATACACAAAGACATATATACATGTAGACAGATACACGTAGTCTGGGCCGATGGACCTGGAACCGGTGCCGATCGCGGTCGGACGGGACGTGCTCGACGAGCTCGGCGACCGGCTGCGCGCCACCCGCTGGCCGGCCCGGACGTCGGACGGCGACGAACTGGGGCCGCGGACCGCCGAGCTGCGCGACCTGTGCGGCTGGTGGGCGGACGGGTTCGACTGGCCGGCCGCGGAACGGCGGATCAACCGGGCCCGGCACCTGCGGGTCCGCGGCGTCCACGTCGCGGTGCACGACGGCGACGAGCGGCCGCCCCTGCTCCTGCTGCACGGCTGGCCGAGCAGCTTCCTGGAGTTCGAGCGGCTGGTCCCGCTGCTGGCGCCGCGCACCGTCGTCGTCGCGTCGCTGCCCGGCTACGGCTGGTCCGAGCGGCCGGCCGGACGATGGACGACGCGCGACACGGCGGGGCTGCTGGCCGAGGTGATGGCCGCGCTCGGGCACCGCCGGTTCGTCGCGCACGGGACCGACTTCGGCTCCGACACGGCGAGCTGGCTGGCGCTGGACCGGCCTGACCTCGTCGCCGGACTGCACCTGTCCAATCTCGACCTCGCCCCGACTCTGGCACCCGGCGAGGAGCCGGCCGCCGCGGAGCGCGACTATCTGGACCGGCGCGACGCGTGGTGGCAGGGCGAGCGCGGCTACAAGGAGATCCAGGCGACCCGGCCCGGCGCGCTGGTCCCGGCGCTGCTCGACTCGCCGGCCGGGCTGGCCGCGTGGGTGCTGGACAAGTGGAGCACCTGGACCGATCCGGCGCTCGGCCCGACGGTGGCCGCGCGGACCGGGCGCGACGCGCTGCCGGAGCTGCTGACCTGGTGGTGGGCGACCGGCACCATCGAGACGTCGATGCTCGACTACGCCGACAACCGCGCCGCCGGCACGACGGCGCTGCCGCCCGGCGCTCGGGTCGAGGTGCCGACGGCGGTGGCCCGGTTCGGCCACGAGCGCGGCTTCCGCGAGGACCCGCCGCGGTCCTGGCTGGAGCGGATGTACCGGCTGGAGCGCTGGACCGACCAGCCGCGCGGCGGCCACTTCGCCGCCCTCGAGGCGCCGGAGCTGCTCGCCGCCGACCTGCTCGCCTTCGCCGACGGCGTCGCCGGCTGACGCCCGCCTCTCCGGCCGGTGCGGGGCCGGCTGCGGACACCGTGGCGCGCGTCGCGGGCGGATGCCCGAATTTCCGGCGGATGCGGCTCCCTGCCGGGCCGCATCCGCCGGATCCCAGGGCATCCGTCGGCGACGCCCGAACCGGCTCTTCGAGCTGCGCCCCGAGCGCGCGCTGGCCTGGTGGGAGGCGCTGACCGGGCCGACGTTCACCCGCTGGGTGTGGACCGGCGGGTCCGACCGGGAGCCGGCGCCGGGCTGACCAGCGCACTGCCGGCCGCGAGCGCGTCGGCCGTCGCGGCGATCACCCGCTGCATGGCCGCGGCCGCCCGCGTCGGCGTGACGTCGGAGCGGTGCGCGAGGCTGACGGTGCGGGTCAGCCGAGGCTTGGTGAGCCGCACCGAACGCAGCCCGGGCCGGTCCAGCAGCACCATCGCGGGCACGACGGCGACGCCCAGGCCGCGCTCGACGAACCGCAGCACGGCGTCCATCTCGGCGCCTTCCAGCACGACCGACGGGGTCAGCCCGGCGGCCCGGAACGCGGCCTCGGTGGTGACGCGCAGGTCGTAGCTCTCGTGGAACACGATCTGGGGGAGCCGGGCCAGCCGCTCCAGGTCGATCGCCGGCCGGGACGAGACCGGCGGGCGCGCCGCGGAGGAGACGACGACCAGCTCCTCGGTCAGCAGCGGCGTCCGCGTGAGACTCCCGCCGGCGGCCCCGGTGATCAGCGCGAGGTCGAGCCCGCCGCCGGCCAGCTCGTCGATGAGGACCCGCGAGCCGCCCTCGGTGACGTGCAGGTCGATGCCCGGGTGGGCCTCGTGGAAGGCGCTGACCGCCTCGGCCACCAGGCTGACGCACAGCGTCGGCGTCGCGCCCAGCCGGACCCGGCCGCGCCGCAGCCCGGCCAGCTCGTCCATCTCGCGCCGGACGGTCTCGGCGTCGGCCAGCATGCGCCGGGCCAGCGGCAGCAGCGTCTCGCCGGCGGCAGTGAGCGCGATGTGCCCGCGGGCGCGGTGGAACAGGTCGGCGCCCAGGTCGCTCTCCAGCGCCGAGATCTGCCGGCTGAGCGACGGCTGGGCGAGGTGCAGGTGCTCCGCGGCCCGGGTGAAGTGGCCGAGCCGCGCCACCTCGACGAAGCCGCGCAACTGCTCGAGGTTCATTCTCCATAGCCTAGGCGCATCGAAACGACTCGAACAATGCATTGGCGTCATCGACGCAGCGCGCCTAGCGTGAGAAGCATGACGGAACGACAGCTGTCCACCACCGTGCTCGTGATCGGGACCGGAGGCTCCGGCCTGCGGGCCGCCATCGAGGTCGCCGAGCAGGGCGTCGACGTCCTCGCCGTCGGCAAGCGGCCACGCGACGACGCGCACACCGCGCTCGCGGCCGGCGGCATCAACGCGGCGCTGGGCACCATGGACGCCGCCGACAGCTGGCAGCAGCACGCCGCCGACACGATCAAGGAGAGCTACCTCCTCGCCCACCCGCACACGGTCGAGATCGTCACCCGCGGCGCCGAGCGCGGCATCCGCGACCTCGAGCGCTACGGCATGGAGTTCGCCAGGGAGACCGACGGCCGCATCTCCCAGCGCTTCTTCGGCGCCCACACGTACCGGCGCACCGCGTTCGCCGGCGACTACACCGGGCTGGAGATCCAGCGCACGCTGGTGCGGCGTGCCGAGCAGCTGGCGGTCCCGATCCTCGACAGCGTCTACGTCACCCGCATCCTCGTCCGCGACAACGTGGTGTTCGGCGCGTACGGCTTCGACCTGCGCGACGGCACCCGCTACCGCATCCACGCCGACGCCGTGATCCTGGCCGCCGGCGGCCACAACCGCATCTGGCGGCGCACCTCGTCGCGGCGCGACGAGAACACCGGCGACTCGTTCCGGCTCGCCGTCGAGGCCGGCGCCCGGCTGCGCGATCCGGAGCTGGTCCAGTTCCACCCGTCCGGCATCATCGAGCCGGAGAACGCGGCCGGGACGCTGATCTCCGAGGCCGCCCGCGGCGAGGGCGGCATCCTGCGCAACGCGCTCGGCCAGCGGTTCATGGAGCGTTACGACCCGCAGCGCATGGAGCTGTCCACCCGCGACCGCGTCGCGCTGGCCGCGTACACCGAGATCAAGGAGGGCCGCGGCACCGAGAAGGGCGGCGTCTGGCTGGACGTGTCGCACCTGCCGCGCGAGACGATCATGTCCCGGCTGCCGCGCGTCTACCAGACGATGCTCGAGGTGCAGATGCTCGACATCACCACCGACCCGATCGAGGTGGCGCCGACCGCGCACTACTCGATGGGCGGGGTGTGGGTCCGGCCCGAGGATCACCGCACCGATGTCGACGGCCTCTACGCAATCGGCGAGGCGTCCAGCGGGCTGCACGGCGCCAACCGGCTCGGCGGCAACTCGCTGATCGAGCTGCTCGTGTTCGGCCGCATCGTCGGCCGGGCCGCCGTCGAGCACGCGGCCGGCCTGGACGCCCAGCGCCGCTCGCCCGGTGCGGTGGCGCAGGCTCGGGCCGAGGTCGACGACCTGCTGGCGGCGGACGGGCGCGAGAACGTGCGGGCGCTGCAGCGCTCCATCCGCAACACGATGACCGAGCACGCCGGCGTCGTCCGCGACGAGACCGGCCTGAAGACCGGGCTGGCCGAGCTCGGCCGCATCGAGGACCGCATGGCCGACGTCGGGATCCATCCCGACATCGCCGGCTTCCAGGACCTCGCGCACGCGTTCGACCTGAAGGCGTCCGCGCTGGCCGCCCGGGCGACGCTGGAGGCCGCGCTGGAGCGGCGCGAGACCCGCGGCTGCCACAACCGCGCGGACCACCCCGAGCTGGACCCCGCGCTGCGGGTGAACCTCGTGTGGTCGCCGGCGACCGGGGTGGTCCGCGAGGAGATCCCGCCGGTGCCGGACGAGATCGCCGGCCTCATCCGCGACGTCTCCACCGAGGGCAAGCTGGTCGAGTAGTCAGGGCAGCGCGAGCAGCACCCGCTCGTCCAGGTCCTGCCAGACGATCGCGGACTCGGCGAACCCGGCCGCGTCGAGCGCCGCCTGGTGGTAGGCGAGCGACGCCGCCGCGGAGCCGCGGCCGTCGGCGGGCCAGAGCGCCTCGCGGGCGGCGTGCTCGGCGGCCAGCGCGGGGTCGGCCCGCAGCGCGTCCCACCAGGCGGCCCAGTCCTCGGCGCCGGCCTCGACGGCGGCGTCGCGGCGGGCCTGGTCGACGCGCTCGGCGGCGGCCCCGATCCGTGGCGTCTCGCGCGGGAACGGCAGGTGGTCGCCGTTGAGGAACGGCCCGCCCGACGCGGCCAGCAGTTCGCGCAGCGTCCGGTACAAGGGCGTGAGCTCCTCCGGCCGCAGCCAGTGCAGCGCCGTCGTCGAGACCACCGCGTCGACGCCGTCCACGCCCAGCGCCGACGGCCACGACGGGTCGCGCAGATCGGCGGTGACCCAGGTCAGCCGGCCGCCGGCGTCGCCGTACGCGTCCTTGCCGAGCCGCTGCAGCACCGGGTCGACGTCGACGGCGAGGCAGCGGGTGCCCGGCAGCCGGTCCAGAACGCGGACCGCCGTCGACCCGGGGCCGGCGGCGAGGTCGAGCACGACCGGGTCCTTCGGCGCGAGGTCCTCCAGGAACGCCAGCATGGCGTCGTAGCGCCGCTCCCGGTCGCGGATGTAGACCTCCTGCTGGCGGTCCCAGCGCTCCAGCCAGCTCATGCGACGGCCCGCCCGGTGATGAGGAACTGCAGCTGCACCTCGTGCCCGTCGGCGACGCCGAAGCGGCGGTCGAGGTCGAGGATCTGCGGCAGCGGCGTGACGGCGACGTCGGCGAAGCCGGCCGCGCGGACCAGCGCCGCCGACTCGTCGATGCTGGCCGCCTCCGCCAGCGGCAGCAGCGACATCGCCGTCCGGTCGTACAGCGGGTCCGGCCCGACGCCGGCCGGGAACCAGGTGCTGTCGACCGCCGCCAGCAGACCGCCAGGCCGCAGCACCGCCCGCCAGTTGGCCAGGGCCAGCTCCGGCGTGCGCAGCGTCCACAGCAGGTACCGGCTGGTGAGCACGTCGAAGCTCGCATCGGGGAAGTCCGGCGTGACGGCGTCGCCGATCAGCAGCTTCGGCGGCGTCGCCAGCGTGGCTGCCTTCGCGCGAGCCTTGTCCAGCATGCCCTCGGCGAGGTCGGTGCCGACGACGTCGTAGCCCAGCTCGGCGAGGAGCAGCGCGACATGACCGGTGCCGGTGCCGACGTCGAGCACGCGGGTCGGCGGGGCGGGCAGCGCGCGCCGCCACACGCCGGTCCAGCCGGCCTTGATCTCGGCGTTGCCGAGCTGCTTCAGGTGGTGGGCGTCGTAGGAGTCGGCGCGCTCGGTCCAGTACCGGTTGATGCTGTCCTGAGCGGTGGCGACGTCGGTCATACGGGCGCTCCTTCGGGTACGGAGTCGAGCGGACGGAACAGCAGCTGGACGCCGTCGCCGGTGTCGATGCGCTGGACGCCGATCCGGTACACCGGCTCCAGCACCTCCGCGCGCAGGACGTCGTCCGGCGTGCCCGCGGCGGCGACCCGGCCGCCGTCGAGCAGCACCAGCTCGTCGCAGTAGCGGGCGGCCAGGTTGAGGTCGTGCAGCACCACGACGGTGGTCACGTCCAGCCGGCTGACCAGCTGCAGCACCTCGTGCTGGTAGCGGATGTCCAGGTGGTTGGTGGGCTCGTCGAGCAACAGGTGGTCGGCCTGCTGGGCCAGCGCGCGGGCGATCAGCACCCGCTGCTTCTCCCCGCCGGACAGCCCGGCGAACACCCGGCCGGCCAGGTGCCGGGCGCCGACCCGGGCCAGCGCCGCGGCCGCGATCCGGTAGTCGGACCGGTCGTGCCGCTGGAACGTCGACAGGTGCGGCGTGCGGCCGAGCAGCACCGTCTCGGTCACCGTCAGCGGCAGCTCGCCGGAGCCCTCCTGCACGACGACGGCCAGCCGCCGGGCCAGGTCGCGCGGCTTCAGCTCGCCGACGGGCGTCTGGTCCAGCGTGACCAGTCCGGCCCTCGGCGCCAGCGCGCCGTAGAGCGTCCGGAGCAGCGTGGTCTTGCCGCTGCCGTTCGGCCCGATCAGCCCGACGACGCGGCCGGGACCGGCGGTGACGCGGGCGCCGTCGAGCACCAGCGTGTCGCCGTAGGCGAACGAGACGCCGTCGGCGCCGATCACGGCGCGAACCGCTCGGCGATCCGCTCCAGCCCGTCGATCGACAGCGGCGTGGGCGGCTCGGTGAAGTTGAACAGCTGCACGAGGATGTCGTCGTTCTGGACCGCGCGCAGGTCGTCCGCGCCCGGCAGGCCGACGACGGCGTCCTTGACGGCGGCGGGGTCGCCGTCGACGTGGAGCAGGATCAGCACGTCCGGGTCGGCGGCGATGATCTGCTCCAGCGTCACCTCGAAGACCCGCTCGTCGACGTCGGCGAAGACGTTCGTGAAGCCGGCCGCCTCCAGCTGCGGGTGCGCCATGCTGCGGTTGCCGTAGGCGTAGCCGCTGCCGCCGCCGACGGTCGGGTACAGCACCGCGGCGGTGCGCTCGGGGGCGGCAGCGACGGACTCCTCGACGGCGGCGACCCGCGCCTGCAGGTCGGCGACCAGCGCGCCGGCCTCGTCGGCGCGGTCGAAGATCCGGCCGTAGGTCTCGATCTGCTCGTAGACGTCGTCGAACGTGGTCGCGTCGACGCCCTCGGGGCACATCACCGGCTGCACCAGCGCTTCGATGCCGACGCCGTCCAGCCCCTCGCGGGTGATGCCGTCGGGCAGCCCCATGACCAGGTCGGGCTGCTGGGCGATGATGACCTCCTGCGAGATCTGCAGATGGCCGCTGGTGTCGAGGTCCTCGCCGAGCGACTCGATGCCGGCGATCGCCGCGTCGGTCTCGTCGTCGTAGTACTCCTCCGGGAACGCTCCGGCCCGCAGCACGGCAGCGTCCAGCACGCCCAGCTCGTGCATGATCGTCACCGGCGCGCTCTCCAGCAGCACCACCCGCTCCGGCGGCGCGTCGAACGTCACGTCGACGCCGCAGTTCTCGACGGTGACCGGATAGCCGCCGCTGGTTGCGGCGGTCTCCCTGGTGTCGTCGGACCCGCAGGCCGCGGCCACCAGGACCAGGGCGACGGCGACGGGCGGCAGGTAACGCATGGTGCTCCTCAGGTCAGGCGCCGGCGGCGTGGAACCGCCGGACGAGGATGAGCAGGAACGGTGCGCCGACGAGCGCGGTGATGATGCCGATCGGCAGCTCCCGGGGCTCCAGCACGGTCCGGGCGGCGACGTCGGCCCAGACCAGGAAGATCGCGCCGATCAGCGCCGCGACCGGCACCACCCGGCCGTGCGCCGCGCCGACGAAGCGGCGGGCGACGTGCGGGATGACCAGGCCGACGAAGCCGATGCCGCCGGACGCCGCGACGACCGCGCCGACGCACAGCGACACGACGATCAGCAGCTGGATCCGGAACCGCGTCGGCGGCACGCCGAGCGTGCGCGCGGTCTCGTCGCCGATCGCCAGCGCGTCCAGCCGCCGGCTCCACAGCAGCAGCGCGGCCAGCGTCAGCGTCACCACCACGACGACGATCGCGAGCGGCAGGCCCCAGCGGGCCAGCCCGAGCGAGCCGAGCAGCCAGAACAGCACCGAGCGGGCGCCCTCGGCGGAGTCGGAGGCGAAGATCAGGAAGCTGGTCGCGGCGTAGAGCGCGTAGCCGACGGCGACTCCGGCCATCAGCAGCCGCAGCGACGTGATCCGCCCACCCGCCCGGGCCACCACGAACACCGCGGCCGACGCGGCCAGCGCGCCGACGAACGCGCTCGCCGAGAGGGCGTTCTCGCCGAGCCCGGCGCCGAGGCCGAACAGGATCGCCGCCGCCGCGCCGGTCGACGCGCCGGACGTGACGCCGAGCAGGTACGGGTCGGCCAGCAGATTGCGCACCATCGCCTGCAGCGCGACGCCGCACACGGCCAGGGCCGCGCCGACGACGACGCCGAGCAGCACCCGGGGGAGCCGGACCTGCCAGACGATGGAGTCCTCGGCCTGCGTCCACGTGATGGCGTCCGGGCTGCCCAGCGTGTGGTGCCCGACGATCCGCCCGACGGTGCCGGGGGAGATGCCGACGGCGCCGATGCCGACCGCCAGCACGACGGTGACCAGCAGCCCGGCGGACAGCCCGCCGATCCACAGCGCGGTCCGCCGCCGTTGCGCGACCTGGCCGAGGTCGTCGTCCTCGTCGAGAACGAGCGTGTCGGTCAGACTCACAGCACCTCCGGAGACAACGTCGCATGTGCGACTCAGTCGCATCTTGCCGGACGGTCGTGCCCGAATCCAGCCCGGGACGCGTTGTTCACCCACCGCTTCGTCCCTGTTTCCGGCGCCGTCGGCGGTTCGATCGCTTTCTCCAGGTGCGGTCGCGTTTTCGTCATTCCGCGCGACGCGCGGTCACGGTTAGCGTCACGCGACAGGGGAACCGCAGCACTCGGAGGAGGATCCGTGTTCGCAGGCTCGAAACGCCGCCGATCGACCCTCGCCCTGGCCACCGTCGCCGTCACCGCGTCCGTCGTCGCGGCGCTGACGGCGACCGACGTCGGTGTCGTCCCGGCGCAGGCGCTGACCACGCACACCGTCACCTCACCGGACGGCGCGATCACCTTCGCCGTCCACGAACAGGCCTCCGGCGCGCTGACCTACGAGGTCACCGCCGGCACCACGACGATCTTCGAGGAGTCGCCGCTGGGCATCGCGACCAGCGCCGTCGACTTCTCCACCGGGCTGACGTACGCGTCGCAGGCCCGGACGACCATCGACCAGACCTACACGCTGCCGGCCGGCACCAAGCCGTCCTATCGCGACCACGCCAACCAGCTGGTGCTCAGCTACACCAAGGGCGGCCAGACGATGCAGCTGGTCGTGCGCGCCTACGACGACGGGGTCGCGTACCGGTACGTGCTGCCGGGCGGCTCCGGCGCCGTCAGCATCACCGACGAGAAGAGCGGCTTCCGGCTGCCCGCGCCGACCGGCGGCTGGGCCGCGGTGTGGAACGGGAACTACGAGCAGGACTACATCTACCGGTCCGCCGCCGGCCTCAACGACGGCACCGAGCTGACGATGCCGCTGCTGGCGTCGATCGACAACAACGCCTACTTCACCGTGATCTCCGAGGCGAACGTCTACAACGCCGGGGCGAGCTTCGCGCCGGCGCTGCTCAAGGGCAGCCAGGCCAACGACGGCCTGCTGAACGTGAGGCGGACTCCGGACCAGTCGTTCCCGATCGCCAGCACGTACCCGTTCCAGACCCCGTGGCGGGCCGCGATCATCGCCGGTGACCTGGACACGCTGGTCAACTCCGACCTCGTCCAGCACCTCAACCCGCCGGCCACGCAGAACGCGGACTGGGTGAAGCCGGGCCGGGCCGCGTGGTCCTGGTTCAGCGACGGCGACAGCGCGGCGGACCTGGACAAGCAGAAGCAGATGGTCGACTTCGCCGCGTCGATGGGCTTCGAGTACGTGACGGTCGACTGCTGCTACGACCCCGACGTCGACCTGCCGGCGATCTCGCAGTACGCCGCCCAGCGCGACGTCGGCATCTTCGCCTGGGTGACGGCCGAGCCGTTCGCCACGCCCACGCAGGCCGACGCGCTGGTCGCCGAGCACAAGGCGTACGGCGTCGTCGGGCTGAAGGTCGACTTCTTCCTCAACGACTCGCAGAACGTCATGGGCTGGTACCAGTCGATCGGCGACGCCGCCGGCGAGCACGAGCTGATGCTCAACTTCCACGGCAGCACCAAGCCCGGTGGCGAGAACCGCACCTGGCCGTGGGTCGTCACGTCCGAGGCGGTCGCCGGCACCGAGCACTACCTGTACCCGCCGCCGACGACGGCCCGGCTGGACGCGACGTTCCCGTTCGTCCGCAACCCGATCGGCGGCATGGACTACACGCCGACGATGATCTCGCTGAACGGGTCGATCCTCACCCAGGCGCACACGCTGGCGCAGTCGATCGTGTTCACCTCGGCGATGGTCAACTACTCCGACTCCGCCGCCGCGTACGAGCAGTGGCCGGGCCGGCACCTGATGCGCGCCGTCCCGACGGTGTGGGACGAGACCCGCGTCGTCGAGGGCTTCCCCGGCGACCACGTGACGATGGCCCGGCGCAGCGGGACCGACTGGTTCGTCGGCGCGATCACCGACCCGGCCCGGACGGCGACGGTGCCGCTCTCGTTCCTCGGCTCCGGGACGTACACCGCGACGATCTTCGCCGACAACGCCGCCGGGCGGGTGTCGTCGGTGACGACGCAGACGGTGACCAGCGCGTCGACGCTGTCGCTGCCGATGATCGCCACCGGCGGCGTGGCCGTGCACATCTCCAAGACGCCGCTCGCGCAGATCGGCAGCGCCGACGTCCGGTACGAGGCGGAGGCGCCGGGCAACACGATCTCCGGCGGCGCGGGGACCGACAACTGCAAGGGCTGCTCCGGCGGCTCGAAGGTCGGGTTCCTCGGCAACGGCGGGGCGGTGCAGTTCAACAACGTGATGGCCGGGGCCGCCGGCACCCACGAGCTGACCTTCACCTACACCTCCGGCGACCCGCGCTCGATCCAGATCGAGGTCAACGGGTCCGTCGTCAGCACCGAGAACCTCAAGGACTCCGGCGGCTGGGAGTTCGTGAACAAGTGGACGATCGACGTGCCGCTCAACGCCGGCGCGAACACGATCCGCTTCTCCAACCCGGCGGCGTTCGGGCCTGACATCGACGCCCTCATCCTGTCGCGGCGGACGGAGGCGGAGGCATCCGGCAACACGCTCGCCGGCGGCGCGGCGGTGGCCGCCTGCGGCGGGTGCTCGGGCGGCTCGAAGGTGACGGGGCTGTCCGGCGGCGGCTCGGTGACGGTGAACGGGGTGACGGCGACCGCGGCCGGCAACCACACCGTCCGTGTCGACTATGCGGCGACGGCGGACAGCACGGCGCAGGTCAGCGTCAACGGTGGCGCCCCGGTCACCGTCGCGTTCCCGTCGACGGGCGGCGCGACGGCGACCGCGACGGTCACGCTCGGGCTCGGCGTCAACGCAGGCGCTTCGAACACGATCCGGATCGCCGGCGGCTCCGGCGCGGCACCCGACATCGACCGGGTCACCGTCACCAACTGACCCCGGCCGAGCGCCCGCCCGAAACGATCAGGTGACGTACGGCCCCGGATGGCGGCCGCTACGTCACCTGATCGTTTCGCGTCCACATCGTGGAGATGATCAGGTGACGTGCCGGCCCCCTTCCTCGGCGTGTTCGTCACCTGATCATCTTCCGGAAAACGATCAGGTGACACAGCGGGCGGGTTAGGTCAGGGAGCGGGGTGCGCGGCGCGGCGGTAGTCGGTCGGGCTCATCGTGTGGAGCTGGCGGAACTGGCGGGAGAAGTGGAACGGGTCGCCGTAGCCGACGTCGCGGGCGATCTCGCTGACGGTCGCCTGCGTCGTCGTCAGCAGGTGGCGGGCCCGCTCCATCCGCAGCGTCGTCTGGTAGGCGTGCACGCCGCCGCCGGTGGCGCGCCGGAACAGCGCCGTCAGATGCGACGGCGACACGCCGACCAGCGCGGCCAGCTCCGGCACCCGGACCGTCCCGTCCAGCCGTGAGGCCAGGTAGTCCATCGCCCGCCGCAGCGGGTCGGACGCGGCCTCCGGCGCCGGCGACCGGTCCGCGATCAGCTGGGTCAGCAGCTTCCACGCCGCCCCGGCGACGCCGACCAGCCGGGCCGCGCCGCGGCCGTCGCCGTCCGCGTCGACCTCGCGGGCCAGCCGCGCGACGATCTCGTCGGCCAGCGCGACGGCGCGGTCCAGCTGGCGGATCGGCACCACCGGCGCGCCGAGCGCCTCGACCACCTCGGGCACGTCACTGCCGCGCAGGTGGCACCACCACACGGTCCACGGCGACGACGGCGAGCCGCCGTAGGCGTGCGGCGTCCCGGCAGGGACGACCAGCGCCGCGCCGGCGCCGACGCCGTGCCGGCGTCCGCCCAGCTGGGCCCAGCCGCTGCCACTCGCGCACACGGCGAGGACGGTGTGCCGCGACGCGGCCGGGCGGGACGCGGCGAACGGCGCCGCGGCGGGGGAGTACCCGGCGTCGGTGACCACCAGCCGCCGCGTGACCGGCGCCGTCAGCGCCGCGGTGACCTGCCGCCGGGGGACGGCGTACAGCCGCTGCGGGCGGAGACCGTCGCGGGCTGGCACGGCTCCGAGTATGGCACGAGTTACATACTTGACAAAGTTTATTAAGTCTCCGTACCGTCGGCGACGTGCCGATCCAACGAGGCGGCCCGGTCGAGGGGACTCCGGCCGAGGGCGCCGTCTTCCTCACCGCGCTGACCGCCGGCCCCATCGCCCGCGTCGACATCGCCCGCGAGACCGGGCTGTCGTCGGCCGCCGTCACCCGGGTCGCGAAGCTGCTCATCGACGAGGGCTACCTCGAGTACGCGCCGGACCAGCCGGCCAGCGCCGACGAGACCCGGATGGGCCGGCCGAGCAGCCCGCTGCGGGTGCACGCGCGGCAGACCGGCTCGTTCGGCATCATCGTCCGGCGCGACGAGCTGATCGGCGTCGTGTGCGACCTGGCCGGCGCGCCGCTGGTGGCCGAGCGCCGCCCGCTGGACGACAACTCCGTCGCCGCCACGATCGCCGCCATCGCCGCCTTCTACCGCGAGCTGGTCCAGCGCGCGGAGGGCGCCGGCTTCGTCGTCGCGCCGCACGACCTGGGGCTGAGCCTCTCCGGCGACATCGACCACGACACCGGCTACGTCCGCTACTCGCCGTTCCTCGGCTGGCGCGACGTCGACCTCGGCACCGCGGTGAGCCAGACCGTCGGCGCGCCGGTCGTCGTGGAGAACGACGTCAAGGCGCTCACCGTCGCCGAGCAGTGGTTCGGGCTGGGCCAGGGCATCACGAACTTCGCCGTCGTGACGATCGGCACCGGCATCGGCTGCGCCATCGTCGTCGACGGCGGCCTGGTCCGCGGCGCGCACAGCGTCGCCGGCGAGATCGGCCACCTGCCGCTCGGCGACCCGTCCGTCCAGTGCCACTGCGGCGCCCACGGCTGCGTCGAGGCCGAGGCGTCGACGACGGCGCTGCTGGAGCGCTGCCGGTCCGCCACCGGCCGCGACGACCTCACCATCGAGTCCGCGGTCGAGCTGGCCCGCTCCGGCGACGACGGCGTCCGCGCGATCTTCGCCCGGGCCGGCCGGCTGATCGGGCTGGCGCTGGCCTCGGTGGCGAACCTGCTCGGCCCGGAGCGCGTCATCGTCGCCGGTGAGGGCGTGTCGAGCTACGACCTGTTCGAGGCCGCCATCCGCGAGGCGTTCGCCGAGCAGGCCTTCGGCGCCGCCCACCAGGTGCCGATCCACGTGCGCGACCTGCCGTTCGAGGAGTGGGCCCGCGGCGCCGCCGCGGTCGCCATCCAGGAGCTCGTCTTCCCGTCCCGTCAGCGGGTCGCCGCCGACATCCGCCGCCGTCCAGGAGCCCGTCGTGTCTGAGTCCACCACCTGGTCCGTGCGGCACGGCGGCCACACCATCGCGGTGACGTGGTTCCGCGGCCGGCTCACCTGGACCGCGCTGCGCGACGGCGTCGAGGCGACGCCGCCGGCGCCGCTGCACCTGCACACGGCCGACGGCCGGGACCTGCTCTCCGGCGTCACGTACGTGGCCGACGAGAGCCGCGAGGTGGCCGAGGAGTACGAGCTGGTCGTCGGCAAGCGGGTCGGCCGGCACACCGTCGACCACCGGGAGCGCACCGTCCGGTTCGCCTGCGCGGACGGCGGCGAGGTCGCCGTGGTGCTGCGGGCCGCGCCCGACGGTGTCGCACTGCGGTTCGTCCTCGGCGGCCTGGACGGTGTGACGGTGACCGGCGGCGACGTCGGCCTGCGGCTCCCGGCGACGGCCGCGGTCTGGCCGCTCACCTACACGCCCTGGTACGAGACCACCCGGTTCAGCAGCACGCTGGACGCGCTCGAGCCCGGCGACTACGGCTTCCCGTTCCTCGCCGAGCTGGCGGACGACACGTTCGCGCTGGTCACCGAGGCGGACCTGGACGGCCGCTACGGCGGCTCGCTCGCCCGGTATGCCGGCGGCGGCGCGCTCACCGTCACGCTGGCCAACGACGTCGTGCTCGACGGCGACAGCGTGGCGACGCCGTGGCGGGTGCTGATCCTCGGCGACCTCGCCACCGTCGTCGCGTCGCACCTGGTCGACGACCTCGCCCCGGCCGCCGACGCAGCGCCGCCGGCGTGGGCGCGGCCGGGCCGGGCGGCCTGGTCGTGGTGGTCGGACTTCTACAGCGGCGCCCAGCTGACCAAGCAGCTGCGGATGCTCGACTACGCCGCCGCCCGCGGCTGGGAGTACGTGCTGGTCGACTGCGGCTGGGACGGCGTCTGGATGCCCGAGTTGGTGTCGGCGGCCAGCGAGCGCGGCGTCGGCGTGTTCGTCTGGGTCGTCTGGGACCACCTCGCGACGCCGGAGCAGCGGCGCAAGCTCGCCGAGTGGGCGTCGTGGGGCGTGGCCGGCGTCAAGGTCGACTTCATGGAGTCCGAGGCGCAGGAACGCTACCGCTGGTACGACGAGGTCATCGCCGAGTGCGCCCGAGTCGGCCTGATGATCAACTTCCACGGCTCGGTCATCCCGCGCGGCTGGGCCCGTACGTATCCGCACGTCATGAGCTACGAGGCGGTCCGCGGCGCGGAGTACTACGTCTTCTACAGCGAGCCGCTGACACCCGAGCACAACACGATCGTGCCGTTCACCCGCAACGTCGTCGGGTCGGCGGACTACACGCCGGTGACGTTCTCGGCGCCGCCGCGGCTCACCACCGAGGCGCACGAGCTGGCGCTGGCGGTCGTGCTGGAGTCCGGGTTGCTGAACTACGCCGACGACGTGGACGAGTACGCGAAGCGGCCGATCGCGGAGGCGGCGATCGAGCGGATCCGGGCGGCCTGGGACGAGACGAAGCTGCTGGCCGGGCGGCCGGGGGAGCACGTCGTGCTGGCCCGCCGCTCGGGCGACGAGTGGTTCGTCGGCGCGCTGTCGGCGCTCACCGAGGCGACGACGGTCACCGTCGACCTCGCGTCGCTCGGGCTCGGCGCCGGCGAGCACGTCGCCACGGTCATCACCGACGACGACGCCGACCGGCTCACCCAGGAGACGCGGCCGGTCACAGCGGCGGACACGATCGACGTCACGCTGCGGCCGAACGGCGGCACGCTGGTGCTGCTGGCGCCGGCGACGGCCGGGCACGCACGCCCGGCGCCGGCCCCGCGGCCCACGGTCACCGTGGCCGAGCCGATCGTCCGCGGCGTACCCGGCGAGGCCGTGGAGATCGCCGCCGTCGTCACCGGCGCCGAGGCGCACCTCGTCGTGCCGCCCGGCTGGGACCCGCCGTTGCCCGCCGGCGACGGCGCCTGGACGGTCACCGTCCCCGCCGGCACCGAGCCCGGCCACGTCGCCGTCCTCGCCGTGCACGCCGGCGACCCGCTCGGCGCCCGCCGCTCCACCCTCGCGCACGTGCGCGTCGTCAGCCCTCTCGGCGCGGACCCCGCGTCGCTCGTCGCGCTCACCCCGGTCGCCGCCACCAACGGCAGCGGCCCGGTCGAGCGGGACATGTCCAACGGCGAGGGCAACCCCGCCGACGGCCGGCCGATGTCCGTGGCCGGCGTGCACCACCCGCACGGCCTCGGCGTCTGCGCTCCCTCGGACGTCACCTGGGTCCTCGACGGCGTCCCGGCGCGGCTCACCGCGTCCGTCGGCGTCGACGACGAGAGCCCCGCCGGCACGACGGCCACCTGCTCCGTCGTCGGCGACGGCCGTGTGCTCACGACCGTCGAGCTCACCGCGGGCGACCCGGCACGGGAGCTCGACCTGGATCTGGCCGGCGTCACCCGGCTGCGACTGGTCGTGCGGTCGCCCGACGGCGCCGAGCCCGCGCACCTGGACTGGATCGACCCGCACGTGCGACCCGCAACGTCCCACTCATGAGAGGCACGACGATGAAGTCGACGAAGATCTTGCTGGCCCTGGCGGCCACCGCGGCCGTCCTGACGCTGGCCGCCTGCGGCGACAACGGCGCCTCGGCCGGTGGCTCCGGCGGCGACGGCGGCGACGGTGAGGAGGTCAACCTCACCTTCGCGACGTTCTCGCCGGACCAGGAGCCGGCCATCCGGCAGATCCTCGACGTGTACGAGGAGCAGAATCCCGGCGTCACGGTCGAGATCCAGATCATCCCGTGGACCGACTACTGGAGCACGCTGCAGACGTCGACCGCCGGCGGCACCGGACCGGACGTCGCCTGGATGCTCGGCGCGAAGATCGGCGCGTACATCGACGGCGGTGTGCTGCTGCCGCTGGACGACGCGTTCGAGGCGTCCGGCCTGGACATCGAGAACTACCCGGAGCAGCTGGTCGACCTGTTCGTCGACGACGGCACCACGTACGCGCTGCCCAAGGACTTCGACACGATCGGGCTCTGGTACAACAAGGCGCTCTTCGACGAGGCCGGCCTGCCGTACCCGACGCCGGACTGGACCTGGGACGACGTCATCACCAACGCGAAGGCGCTGACCAAGCCCGACGGCAGCGTCTACGGCATCGGCGCGCCGATGGACCCGCAGGCCACGTACTACAACACGATCTACCAGGCCGGCGGCGAGGTGATCAGCGAGGACGGCACGACGTCGGGCTACGACAGCCCGGAGGCGATCGAGGGCATCAAGTTCTGGACCGACCTGATCAACGTGCACCACGTCTCGCCGACGCTGGAGTCCTTCGCCGACACCGAGTCCGTCGCGCAGTTCATGTCCGGCCGGCTGGCGATGCTGACGACCGGCTCGTTCTACGCGATCCGGTTCGCCAACGACGAGTACTCGTCGCAGAACTTCGACGTCACCGAGCTGCCGGCCGGCGCCCAGGAGGCGACCATCATCAACGGCATCGGCAACGTCGCGCTGGCCTCGACCGAGCACCCGGAGGAGGCCGCCGAGCTGGCCGTCTTCCTGAGCGGCGAGGAGGCCTCGCGGATCTCCAGCGAGACCGGCACCGTCATCGGCTCCTACGCCGGCACGGAGCAGGCCTTCGTGGACGCGTTCCCGCAGTTCAACCTGCAGGCGTTCCTCGACCAGGCAGAGAACGGCGTCGTGCTGCCGGTGTCGCGCAACACCGACGCGTGGGCCAGCCGCGAGGGCGAGTTCCTCACCCCGGCGTGGACCGGCGAGCAGACCGTCGAGGAGGCCGCCGCCGGGCTGGCCGCTGCGATGAACGAGGCGCTGGCGCAGGAATGAGGCCGAACCGGTACCCGGACAACGCGTGGGCGGCGATCCTGCTCGCGGTGCCGTTCGGCGGGCTGGTGATCTTCTACCTGTGGCCGCTGCTGCGCACGGTCCTGCTCAGCTTCTCCGAGGGCACCGCGTTCACCGGCTACACGATCACCGGGTTCGAGAACTGGCGGCAGCTGTTCGAGAACGGCGACGACGTGTGGCGGGCGCTGCTCAACACACTCGTGTATGCCGCGATCGTGCTGCTCGGCGTGCCGATCGCGATGGTGATCGCGGCGCTGCTGCACCAGCGCGGGCTGGGCGGCCGCTCGTTCTACCGGACGCTGTACTTCGTCCCGGTGGTCACGATGCCGGTGGCCGTCGCGATGGTCTGGCGCTACATCTACAACGGCGACTTCGGGCTGCTCAACGAGGTGCTCGACGCCGTCGGCGGGCCGACGCGGGCGTGGGTGGCCGACCCGGACACCGCGCTGTACGCCGTCGCCGTCGTCGGGATCTGGATGGCGCTGGGCACGAACCTGATCATCCTGGCGGCCGGGCTGGAGTCGGTCCCGCCGTCTCTGGAAGAGGCGGCGATGCTCGACGGCGCCGGCCCGGTGCGGCGGTTCTTCTCCGTCACCGTGCCGCTGCTGACGCCGTCGATCTTCCTGGTGTCGGTGCTGTCGGTGATCGGGTCGCTGCAGATGTTCGACCTGCTGTTCATCATGCTCGGCCGGACCAACCCGGCGTTGGCCGACTCCAGGACGATCGTCTACCTGTTCTACGAGGAGGCGTTCGTGCGCAACGACCGCCCGCTCGGCGCGGTGATCGCGCTGGTCACGCTGGTCGTGACGCTCGCGGTGACGGCCGTGCAGTTCCGCCTGCAGCGACGGTGGGTGACCTATGCGTGAGCGGCTTCGTTCCCGGCACCTCGTGACGCACGTCCTGCTGATGGCCGGCGCGCTGCTCATGGTGTCGCCGTTCGTGTGGCAGTTCCTAACGTCGCTGAAGACGCTGGGGGAGTCCACCCGGATCCCGCCGACGGTGCTGCCGTCGTCGCCGGAGTGGGGCAACTACTCGGCCTTCTTCGACGTCGTCCCGGTCGGGTCGATGGCGGTGAACAGCGTGCTGGCCCTGGTGCTGCGCGTGGCCGGGCAGCTGCTGGTGGCGTCGCTGGCGGCGTACGTGTTCGCCCGGCTGCGGTTCCGGTTCCGCGGGCCGCTGCTGGCCGGCTTCCTCGTCGTGCTGATGGTGCCGCCGCAGCTGTTCGTGATACCGCAGTACGAGGTGATCCGCGCGATGGGCTGGCTGAACTCGGTCCAGGCGCTGGCGCTGCCCGGCATGTTCAGCGCGTTCGGCGTGTTCGTCCTCTACCAGTTCATGCGGACGCTGCCGCCGGAGCTGGACGAGGCGGCCCGGATGGACGGCGCCAACCCGCTCCAGATCTACCTGCGGATCATCCTGCCGCTGTGCCGGCCGGCGCTGGCGGCGCTGACCATCCTCACGTCCCTGTTCTCCTGGAACGACCTGCTCTGGCCGCTGATCGTCAACACCGTCCCGGACCGGATGACGCTGCCGGTCGGGCTGGCCACGTTGCAGGGCGCCCAGGGCACCGACTACCCCGTCCTGATGGCGGGCTCGCTGCTGACGATTCTGCCGATGGTGCTGGTCTTCGTCCTGCTGCAGAAACAGTTCATCCGCGGCATCGCGATGTCCGGAATCAAGGCCTGACGGCCCCAACTCCTGAGGTTCTCTTCATGTCTCTCTCGCCCGGTTTCGACGTCGTCCACGAGGTTGCGGTCTCCTCCGAGGGGTCCGCGGTCTTCGAGCACGGCTGGCAGTCCTTCAGTCCGACCACCACGTATCCGCTCGGCGGACGGCCGCACCGGCCGGCGACCGAGCGCAACCGGATGCTCAACTACCGCCAGTCCTCCCACCCCGACGCGTCGCGCTACTTCGGCGAGGGCGTGCTCGCGGTGGCCGACGGTCACGGCTCCGTCCACGTCGTGGCGGCCGCGGACCCGTTCGCCACCGGGGTGCGGATCCAGGCCGCCGTCACCGGGTCGTCGGTCGTGATCGGCGCCGACGGGCCCGTGCTCGTGACCGCAACGTCCGGGTCCGACGTGCAGGCGGCGCTGCGGTCGTGGGCGGTGTCGGCCGCGTCGGCCGCGGGGCTGGCGGCGGCTCGTCCCGCGCCGACGGCGTGGTGCACCTGGTACGAGTACTGGGGCGACGTCCGCGAGCAGGACGTCGTGGAGAACCTGGGCGCGATGCGCGCGCTGGACCTGCCCGTCGACGTCGTCCAGCTCGACGACGGCTACTTCACCGAGATCGGCGACTGGCTGAGCCCGTCGGCCACGTTCCCGGACCTGTGCGGTCTCGTCGAGCAGATCCGCGCCGAGGGCCGCCGGGCCGGCATCTGGCTGGCCCCGTTCTTCGCCGGCGCCCGGTCCCGGATCGCCGCCGAGCACCCCGACTGGCTGCTGCGGCACCCGCACGGCGGGCCGCTGCACGCCGGGCACAACTGGAACCAGGACCTGTACTCGCTCGATCTGTCGCACCCCGGCGCCGCGGAGTGGATGCACACCGTGTTCTCGACGTTCGCGTCGTGGGGGATCGACTACTTCAAGATCGACTTCATCGCGGCGGGGGCGATCCCGGGGGAGCGGTCGTCCGGTGCGGATCCGGTGACGGCGTACCGGGACGGGCTGGCGCTGATCCGGTCCGCCGTCGGGCCGTCCGCCCACATCCTGGGGTGCGGGGCGCCGGTGCTGCCGTCGGTGGGGCTGGTCGATTCCATTCGGGTGAGCGCCGACACCGGGCACACGTTCGCTCCGGAGGACGGCGACATGTGCTCGCCGAGCCAGGAGGCGGCCGTTCTCAGTGCTGAGGGGCGTCAGTTCATGAACGGGGTGTTCTTCGCGAACGACCCGGACTGCTTGCTCGTGGGGCCGAAGATGGAGAACCGGGAGACGTGGGCCGCCCACGTCTCCCGGGTCGGCGGGGCCGTGGTCAGCAGTGACCGTCTGCTCGGGCTCGACGAGTGGGGCCTCGAGACGACGCGGCGGCTGCTCACGCGCTGACCCGGACGGTCGTCGCGGAGGCGCCGGCTCAGGCCGGCCCCTGCGCCGGCCCGGTCAGCTGGCGCATCAGGCCCGCGTCGTCGCGGACGGCCCAGTGCTCGACGCCCTTGCCGCCGGAGAAGCGGATGAAGTGCATCTGCCGGTAGCTGAACGACCGGCCGGTGGGCGCGAGGCCGAAGAAGTCGCCGATGTGGCGGCCGCTGTGCGTGCAGAAGAGGGCGACGGTGTCGCCGTCGGCCAGGGCCTGGTGGACGGTCCACTTCTGGTCGGCGAAGGCGTTCGCGAGCGCGTGCATGTAGAACGCGACGCTGCCCAGCCCCGGCGGCGTGCCGGGCGGCGCCTCGTGGTTGACGAAGTCGTCGCCGATGAGCTCGGCCAGTGCGGCCTCGTCGTTCGCCGGGAAGATCTCCTCCAGCACGCGCCGGGCGCGCTCCTTGATTTCGGTGCTCATGATGTCCCCCGTTTCTGAGTGCCGGCGTGTCGGGCCGGCTCCGACTAATTCATGACAGTATCCTTCTCCCTAATGTCTCAGACCGCAAGTGCCAAGCGCCGGTACGACTCGACGAACCGGCGCGCCCGCGCCGCCGAGACCCGGTCCCGCATCGTCGAGGCGGCCGCCCGGGTCTTCGTCGAGCACGGGTACGCGCGGGCAACGATCCCGCGGATCGCCGCCGAGGCAGGCGTCGCCGTGGAGACGGTGTACCGCTCGGCCACGGGTAAGGCCGGCCTGCTCGAGGCGGCCGTGCTGGCCGCTGTCGCCGGCGGCGTCGAGCGCTCTGACGTCCCGGTGGAGCAGCGCCCGGCGATCCAGCGGATCATCGCCGAGCCCGACCCGCGCCGCCAGCTGCGCGCCTACGCCGCGACGCAGCCGGGCATCTGGGACCGCGTCGGTCCGCTGCTGCGCGTGCTCGACGCGGCCGCACCTACCGACGACGCGCTGCAGGCGTTGCGGACGCAGCAGGGCGAGTTCCGGCATGCGGGTCTGCGCCGGTTCGCCGGGCTGCTGGAGTCGCGGGGCGCACTGCGGCCGGAGGTCTCGGCGGATCGGGCGGCGGACATCATCTGGACCGTGTGCGGGCAGGCGACCTACGACGCGCTCGTCCTGGCGTGCGGCTGGACCCACGAGGAGTACGAGCGATGGATCGGCGACACCCTGATCCACGCCCTGCTCCCGCCCGCGGAGCTCGCCGGTCGTTCCTCCTAGATTGGGACGACGAACCTGTGAGGGAGGCGCCATGCCGCACGTGACCTCGGCCGACGGCACCGCGATCGGCTACGACCGGATCGGCGACGACGGGCCGGTGGTGGTCCTCGTCGGTGGCGGGCTGGACGACGGCAGCGAGAACGCACCGCTGGGCGAGCACCTCGCCGCCGCCGGGCTCGCCGTCGTCAACTACCGGCGCCGCGGCCGGGGCGACAGCGGCGACCGCCCGCCGTATGCCGTCGCACGGGAGGTGGAGGACCTCGCCGCGGTGATCGACGCGGCCGGCGGGCGGGCGCACCTGTTCGGCGCGTCGTCCGGTGGGGCGCTGGCGCTGGAGGCCGCGGTCGCCGGGCTGGCGGTGGACCGGATCGCCGTCCACGAGGTGCCGTACCTGGTGGACGAGCCGATGGTCGCGGCCTGGCGTGGGTACGTCGCCGGCCTCGACGCCGCTCTGGGCCGCGGCGACCGTGACGAGGCGCTGCGGCTGTTCATGCGTCTGGCCGGCTCGCCGGAGGAGCAGATCGCCGCGGCCGAGGCGGCGCCGGTGTGGCCGGCGTTGCGCGAGCTGGCGCCGACGCTGCGCTACGACGCCGCCTGCCTCGGCGCCGGCCCGCCGCCCGCGGACCGGCTGGCGAACGTCACGCAGCCGGTGCTGCTGTCGACCGGTGTGACCGTCGACCCGCACTCGGCCGGGTTGCCGGTCGACTTCTTCGGCGCCGCCGCCGACGCGGCCGCCGCGAGCCTGCCCAACGCCCACCGGCTCACCGTGGAGGTTGCCGGCCACGTCGCCGACCCGGCCCTGCTGGCCCCGAAGCTGGCGGCGTTCTACACCGCCTGACGGGCGGTCAGGTCCAGCGGAGGCGGTCGTGCAGGACGGCCTGCTCCGCCGGGTTCTGCGTCAGCCGCAGTGCCCGCGCGTCCGCCGTCCGGGCCTCGTCCGGCCGGCCGAGGTCGCGCAGCAGGTCCGCCCGCGTGGCGTGCAGCAGGTGGTAGCCGGCCAGCGGCTCGGCCAGCTCGTCCAGTTCGTCCAACGCGGCCCGGGCCCCGGCGGTGTAGCGCAGCGCGACGGCCCGGTGCAGCCGCGTCACCGGTGACGGCGCGAGGTGCAGCAGCAGGTCATAGAGCAGCACGATCTGCTCCCAGTCGGTGTCCTCCCAGCGGGCCGCCTCGGCGTGACAGGCGACGATCGCCGCCTGCAGCTGGTACGGCCCCGGCCGATGACGCCGCGCCGCCCGGGTGAGCAGCGCGACGGCGTCGGCGATGGCCGCGTGGTCCCAGCGGGACCGGTCCTGGTCGGCCAGCCGGACCAGTCCGCCGTCGGCGCCGAAGCGGCCGCCGGAGCGGGCCCGGTGCAGCCGGATCAGCGCCAGCAGCCCGGCCACCTCCGGCTCGTCCGGCAGCAGCTCGTGCAGCAGCGCCGCCAGCCACTCCGCGTCGTCGACCAGCCGCTGCGAGGCCACCTCGCCGCCGGTCGACAGGTAGCCCTCGTTCAGCATCAGGTAGACGACGGTGAGCACCTCGGCCGTCCGCGACCGAAGGTCCGCCTCGGCGGGCAGCCGGTACGGGATCGCCGTGGCGGCGATCTTCCGCTTCGCCCTCGTGATCCGCTGCGCCACCGTCGCCTCCGGCACCAGGAACGCCCGGCCGATCTGCGCCGTCGTCAGCCCGCACACCAGCCGCAGCGTCAGCGCGACCTGCGCGGACCGGGGCAGCGCCGGGTGGCAGCAGGTGAAGATCAGCCGCAGCCGCTCGTCCGGCTCGGCCGGGACCGGCCACTGCAGCCGGTCGAGCTTCTCCCGGTACCGGGCCTCGCGGCGCAGCACATCCAGCCCGCGCCGCCGGGCGACGGTGAACAGCCAGGCGTCCGGGCGGTCCGGGATGCCGTCGACCGGCCACCGTTCCAGCGCGGCGACGACGGCGTCCTGGACCAGGTCCTCGGCGGCGGAGAAATCGCCGATCAGCCGGACCAGCGCGGCCGCGAGCCGGCCCGCGTGCTCCCGCACCGTCCGGGCCAGCTCGTCCTGCGGCGCCTCGCGGGTCATGACTCCAGCGGCCGGATCTCCACGACCGGGCAGCCGGGCCACGTCCGCACCATCGCCAGCGCCTCGTCCAGGTCGGCGACCTCGATCTCGAGGTAGCCGCTGACCACCTCCTTGCCCTCGACGAACGGGCCGTCGGTGACGATCGGCTCCGGCCCGTCGAGGCGGACGGTGGTCGCGGTGTCCGGGTCCTGCAGCTTGTTGCCGCCGCGGATGACCCGGCGGTGCTCGGCCATCCACTCGTCCACCTTGGCGAACGCACGAGCGCGGTCGTCCGGCGTCAGCGCCTGGAGGTCGGCGTGGAACTGCTCGGTGTCGACGAACAGCAGCACGTACTTCATCCCGTCAGGCTCCCATGACGGCGCTCAGGCGGCGCGCGAGCTCGTCCTCCGGCACGTCCTCGACGTGCGTCGCGACGGTCCAGCCGTGCCCGAACGGGTCGATGACGAACGCGTCGCGGTCGCCGTAGAACTGGTCCTCCGGCGCCCGCTTGAGCGTCGCGCCCTTCTCCACCGCCCGCGCCACCGTCGCGTCGACGTCCTCCACGTAGAGGAAGAGGAACGACGGCGTGCCGGGCACCCCGTCGGGCGGCGGCGCCTCGGTGCCCATCATCGGCGACGCGTCCTCGACAATGAGCACCGAGTCGCCGATGACGATCTCGGCGTGCGCCACGCTGCCGCCGGGACCGGGGAAGCGCATCCGCTCGGCCGCGCCGAACACGTCGGCGTAGAACTCCAGCGCCTGCGCCGCTCCGTTCACGACGAGGCAGGGGGTGATGCGGCGGTAGGTGTCCGGGATCGGGGTCACGCTCATCTGGTCCTCCTGGGTCTTCGAGAGTCCTTCTACCCAGGAGACGAACGACGAGTGCCCCGTTACGACTGTGAGGATGAGATGGTGCCGCCCCGGATCGTGGTCTGACCCGCGTTACGACTGGCCTTGGGTGCCTTGTGTTTGATCTGTCGACTGCGCGTCCGGGGCGGTGCTTGCTGCCGTCGGGTCGGCCAGGCGTGTCTCTATAGGGGCCTTGCTCGCAACAGGGCACCGCCACAGTCCTGACCGCCTGGGCCGACCCGACGACGGCCATCCGTTCCCGAGCCGTCAGGAGACGAACGACCTTGCCCAGCATGCCCTACCCAACTGCACCGGCGATTCCGTCCGACTCTGCCGAGGTCGTGCTGGGGGTTGATACGCACAAGGACGTGCACGTCGCGGCGGCGCTCACCGCGGTGGGTGTCTTGCTGGCCACCGCCACGTTCCCGACAACGGCGGCCGGCTACCGGCAGCTGCTGGCGTGGGCGCGTGGGTTCGGGCCGGTGCGCCGCGCTGGGGTGGAGTGCACCGGTTCCTATGGCGCTGCGCTGGCCCGCTATCTGAGCGCCGAGGCGGTCAGCGTGATCGAGGTCAACCGCGGTGACCGCAGCGAACGACGGCGCCGCGGAAAGACCGACACCCTTGATGCCGAGACAGCAGCCCGAGCCGTGCTGTCCGGACGCGCCACCGCAGTCGCGAAGTCCGGCGACGGGCAGGTCGAGATGCTGCGGATGTTCAAACTGGCCAAGGCCTCGGCCATCAAGTCCCGCAGCCAGGCGATCAACCAGCTCAAGGCAGTCCTGGTCCGCGCCGACCCTGCCCTACGCGAGGCGATGACCGGTCTGAGCAACCCGGCCCTGTTCCGCCGATGCGCCGAGCTGAGCGCGGCAAGCCCCATCGATCCGACCGGAGCGGCCGCGTTCACCCTGCGACTGCTCGCCCGTCGCATCATCGAGTTGACCAGCGAAATCGACGAGCTCAACAACCAGATCACCACCGCCATCCAGGCTCACGCACCGGCGCTGCTGCAGCGCTACGGCGTCGGCCCGGACACGGCTGCCGCGTTGCTGCTCGCTGCCGGCGACAACCCTGAACGGCTGACCAGCGAGGCATCCTTCGCTGCGCTCTGCGGTGTCAGTCCGATCGAAGCGTCATCGGGCAAGACGCACCGCCGCCGGCTCAACCGGGGCGGAGACCGACAAGCCAACTCCGCGCTCTACACGATCACCATCGCCCGGCTGCGCTGGGACAAGCACACCCAGGACTACGTTCGACGACGCACCGAAGAGGGCAAGACCCGACGCGAAGCGATCCGTTGCCTCAAGCGCTACATCGCCCGAGAGATCTATCGCGACATCACCACCGCCAGACGATCGCCATCACCAGCCGCTGCAGCCGCTTGACATCCATAGGGGCATCAACCGGCTACCACTGGGTGCCGCACTGATCACATTTCGACGGAATCGGCCGCGGGCGGCGTGGCGGCCCGGTTACCGTGCGGCAGTGAGACCACGCCTCCGCTACGCGGCCCCACTCGTCCTCGCCCTCGTCCTGTCCGCCGCCTGTTCCGGCGAGGACGAGCCCTCCTCGGCCGAGACGACCTCGGCGGGCGGCGGCGCGGAGGTGGTGCGGGTGCCGGCGGACGCGGCGACGATCACCGAGGCCGTCGGCGCGGTCGCGGAGGGCGGCCTGGTGCTGGTCGACGCGGGGACGTACCCGGAGGCGGTCGTCGTCGACAAGGCCGACGTCACCATCCGCGGCGCGGACCGCAACGCCGTCGTCGTCGACGGCGAGGGGGAGCGGGCGATCGGGATCCTCGGCATCGCCGACGGCGTGCGGGTGCAGAACCTCACCGCGACCCGGCACACGCTGGCCGGCGTGCTGATCTCCGGCGTGCACGACGAGACCGGCAACGTGCCCGGCGACGCGTACACGAGCGAGGAGCCGGAGGAGGAGCTGCTGCAGCGCTACGAGGTCCGCAACGTCACCTCGACCAACAACGGCCTGTACGGGATCTACGCGTTCCACTCCCAGCACGGCGCGATCGTCGACAGCTACGCCTCCGGGGGCGCGGACTCCGGGTTCTATCTCGGCCAGTGCGTCGACTGCGACGCCGTCGTCACCGGCAACGTGGCCGAGCGCAACGCCGTCGGCTTCGAGAACGCGAACGCCTCGGGCGGCGTGCTGATCACCGGGAACCGGTTCGCCGGCAACCGGGTCGGGCTGACGCTGACGTCGGACTACCAGGAGGCGTTCGTCCCGCAGCGCGACAACCTCGTCGTCGGCAACGTCATCACCGACAACGTGCAGGCCGACTCGCCGGCGCAGGCCGAGGGCGGGTTCGGTGTCGGGATCGGCATCGCCGGCGGCCAGCAGAACGTCATCGAGCGGAACCTGATCGGCGGCAACACCACCGCCGGCACGCTGATCAGCAGCGCCGAGGACGTGCCGGCGCTGGACAACCGGTTCGTCGCGAACACGTTCAGCGCGAACCGATACGACATCGCCGACATCTCCACCGACCGGGCGCCGTCGACCGGGACCTGCCTGGACGGCAACGGGTTCGCGTCGGTTCTGCCAGAGGCGATCGCGACCGCCGTCTGCCCGGCCGGCACGCCGGCGATCTCCGGCGTCACGCTGACCGACGTCCCGGCCGCCCCGCCCGGCGTCCCGTTCCTGGACGTGACGCTGCCGGGGCCGCAACCGGGCATGGAGGGCGACCTGACCGCCGTCCCGGAGCCGCTGCCGGACACGCCCGAGCGGCCCGCGACCGACGCCCTGCCCGTCCCTGACGCCGGCCTGCTCGCGGACCGCTCGGCACTCACTGCCGGCTGACGCGGCGGTCCCGGTCGCCGAGCGTGGCGGCGACGAACTCCGCGCGCGGGTGCTGCACCGACAGCAGCGAGACGATGTCGCGGCCGTAGAACGCGGCCGCCGCCCACACCAGGAACACCCGGACCTTGCGCTCCCACGTCGGGACCGCGAGGACGTGGTAGCCGCGGTGCATCAGCCAGGCCAGCAGGCCGGTGATGACGATGCGGCGGTACTGGAAGATGCCCTTGCCCAGGCCGAGTGTGGCGACCGTGCCGAGGCTGTGGTGCACGTACGGCTTGGTCCTGCGGCCGCGCAGGTCGGCGACGAGGTTCTTGGCCAGCCGCTTGCCCTCGCGGACCGCGTTCTGCGCGTTCGGGACGACGAGCGCGCCCGGCCGGTCCGACGCCAGGTCCGGGACGGCGGCGTTGTCGCCGGCCGCCCACGCGTCCGCCACCGGCGCGTCGTCGGTGCCGATGCGCAGGTCGGCGCGGACCCGGAACAGCCCCTGCTCGTCCACCGGCAGGTCGGTGTGGTGCGCGACGACCGGGTTGCTCTGATTGCCGGCGGCCCACACGAGCAGGTGGTTGTCGTACTCGGTGCCGTCGGAGAGCACGACGTGGCCGTTCTCGGCGGACACGAGCTTGGTCTCCAGGTGCACGTGCCCGCCGCGCTTCTCCAGGTGCCGGACCACCCACGCGCCGGGCTTGTCCGTCACCTCCGGCAGGATGCGGTCGCGCAGCTCGACCAGGTGGAAGCCGAGGTCGTCGAAGCTGAGCTCGGGGTACCGCTTCAGCAGCGCGGTGGCCAGCGACAACAGCTCGCCGAAGCCCTCGACGCCGGTGAAGCCGCCGCCGACCACCGTCACCGTGAGCAGCCGCTTGCGGTCCGGGCCGGGCGGCAGCGCCGCGGCCCGCTCGAAGGCCGTCAGCAGCCGGTCGCGGATCGCGACGGCCTCCTCGACGTGCTTGAGGCCGATCGCCTCGCGTGCGACGCCCGGGATCGGGAACGTCCTGGTCACCGCGCCGGCGGTGACGACGATGACGTCGTACTCCAGCTCCCGGTCCGGCGCGTCCGGCGTGCTGACGGTGGCCGTCCGGTGCGCGTGGTCGATGCCGACGACGGTGCCGGCGATGATCCGGGTGCGGCGCAGGTGCCGGCGCAGCGACACCGCGACGTGCCGGGCCTCGACCGAGCCGGCCGTCACCTCCGGCAGGAACGGCTGGTAGGTCATGTACGGCCGCGGGTCGACGATCGTGACCTCCGCCTCGCCGCGGCGCAGCTTCTTCTCCAGCCGCCACGCGGTGTAGAACCCGGCGTACCCGCCGCCGACGATCAGGATCCTGCGCATCGCTCCTCCTCGTGTTCTCACCATGACGACGGCGTAGCGGTGCCCGTTCGTGACGAGTCTGAGTGTGACGTCCGGAACAGTGCCACGGCCAGGGCGGCCGTGGACCCGTCAGCCCTGGGCGGCGGCCTCGTCGACCCACAGCTGCGGGTCGCGGCACTCGTGGACGAGCGTGGCGGGCCAGTCGGCCTGCCAGCCGGACGCGGCCCGGGTTCGTCGGACGGTGTGCGCCTTCGCCGCGCCGGTCGCGACCAGGCGGACCCGCCGCGACAGCTCGACGATCGTCGCCGGTCCAACGCTGACGCCCTGGCGTGGGACCGCGTCGAGCGTGCGCAGGTGCGGGAACGTCGCGAGGTTGTCGCGACGGGTGGTCTCGGCGAGGTCGATCACCCGGGTGCGGTCGGCGCGGTCGCAGCCCGGCGGGTTGAACGCGACGTGGCCGTCGGAGACGCCGCTGGCCAGCAGGAACAGGTCGACGCCGCCGGCCGCGGCGATCCGCTCGTCGTACGCGGCGGGGTCGGCCGGGTCGGGCAGCCAGACCTCGGCGACGCCGGGCAGCGGCGCTACGGCGTCGCTCCAGGGCGTGGCGATGTGCTCCCGGCCGAACCGCTCGCAGCTGTGCGCCCGGTCGATGCCGACGCGGCGGCCGGGCCCGGCCAAGTAGTCGTCCATCATGACGATGACCAGGCCGGACAGGTCGCGCGGTCGTTCGGCGAGGGCTGCGGCGACCGCCCGGTACGTCGGCATCAGGCTGCGGCCGCCGGGGCAGCCGAGCAGGTACCGGCCGCCGGCGCGGTCCAGGTCGGCGAGGATCTCGGCGGCCAGCGCCCGGCCGAGCGCGTCGGCGTCGGGGAACACCCGGGTCGTCGTCACGGCAGCACCTTCGGCTCGGCGTCGCGGAAGGCCCGCCGGACGTCGTCGTCGCGGCCCGTGACGCCGAGCCGGTCCAGGCCGAGCAGCACGGCACCGGCGACCGGCGGGCCGGTCACGACGCTCGGCGCGAACTCGTCCCACAGGTCCGTGGGCAGCGCGGCGAGCAGCCGGCCGGCCGGGTCGGCCAGCAGGCCGCCGCCGAGGACGAGCGTCCAGTCGGCCCGTCCCTCGGCGCCGGACGCGCCGGACGCGCCGGACGCGCCCGCCGCCCGCCGGGCCGCTCGGGCGGACACCGCGATCTCCTCGGCCAGGCCGCTCACCAGCGCGGACGCGACCGGGTCGCCGTCGCGCCAGGCGTCGAGGACGGCCGGGACGAGGCCGTCGAGGTCACGCTCGGTCAGCTCGCCGCGCAGCAGCCGCTCGGCAAGCACGGCGACCGACGGCAGCCCGAGCAGGCCGCGGACCGCGTCGACCAGGGCGGTCGCCGGACCGCGGCCGTCCTCCGCGCGGGCGGCCGCCCGGACCGCCTCCCGGGCCAGGTGGTCGCCGGCGCCGCTGAGGTCGCCGGACTGCCAGCCGAGGCCCGGGAACTCGACGGTGGTCGCGCCGGCCCGGGCGACGCACTTCAGCCCCGCCCCACCCACCACGGCGACCGCCGGGGCCGACGGCGGCGCGCCCGCGCGCAGCAGCGCCCACGCGTCGTTCGCCACCTCGGCGACGACGCCGCGCCGGGCCAGCGCCGCCCGGACCGCGTCGGCCTGGAACGGCAGGTCGACGCCGGCGAGGTGGCAGCCGCCGGTCGCGTCGCTCAGGTCCAGCCCGGTCCGCTGGACGAGATCCGCGACGATCGCCGCGGCCCGGTCCGGCCCGGTCGCGCTGCCCGGTCCGCGCACCCACGCGCGCAGCTCGCCGTCGCCCGTCACGACCGCGACGTCGGTCTTGGAGTTGCCGCCGTCGACGCCGAGGACGAGCGTCACCGCAGCCACGCGAGGTGGTCGCGGTTGGCCGCCAGCAGCAGGTCGGTCAGCTCGTCGGCGACGGCGTACTGGCCGATCAGCGGGTGCGCGAGCAGCGCCTTGAAGACGCGGTCGCGGCCGCCGTGCACCGCGGCGTCCAGCGCGAGGTCCTCGTACGCCGTCACGTGCGCGATCAGCCCGGCGACCAGCGGCTCGACCGGGTCGACGGGCAGCGGCGCGACCGCGTCCGCCGTCACCGCCGCCGGGACCTCGACCACCGCGTCGACGGGCAGGAACGGCAGCGTCGAGCCGTTGCGTACGTTCAGCACGTGCGTCCGGCCGTCGCCGCTCAGCAGGGAGTTCATCAGGTCCAGCGCCGCGTCGGAGTAGTGCGCGCCGCCGCGGCGGGTGAGCAGCTCCGGCTTGGCCGTGACGGACTCGTCGGCGTACTGGCGCAGCAGCTCGGCCTCGATCGCCATGACCTCCTGCGCGCGGACGCCGTGCTCCTGCTGCCGGGCGACGACCTCGTCGTGCGCGTAGTAGTAGTGCAGGTAGTACGACGGCACCGTGCCGAGCCGGCGGACCAGGCCGGCGGGCAGGCCGGTGGCCGGCGCGACCCGGTGGGCGTGTTCGGCCAGCAGCCGCGGCAGCACGTCCTCTCCGTCCAGCCAGACGCGTCGTTCCCAGGTGAGGTGGTTGAGTCCGACGTGGTCGAGCGCGATCCGGGCCGGGTCCACGTCGAGGATCCTGGCGAAGTGCCGCTGGAACACCGCGGCGGCGCTGCACAGACCGGCGACGCGGTCGTGCCCGGCCCGCAGCAGGGCGCGGGTGACGATGCCGACGGGGTTGGTGAAGTCGATGATCCAGGCGTCGGGGTTGACCTTGCGCACGCCCTCGACGACGTCGAGCATCACGGGGACGGTCCGCAGAGCCTTGGCCAGCCCGCCGGCGCCGGTGGTCTCCTGGCCGAGGCAGTCGCAGCTCAGCGGGATCGTCTCGTCGCTCAGGCGCGCGTCCTGCCCGCCGACCCGCAGCTGGACGAGCACGATCCCGGCGCCGTCGGCCGCGGCCGCGAGGTCGGTGTGGGTGGTGACGGCGGCCGGGTGGCCGCCGGCTCGGAGCATGCGCCGGCTGACCCCGGCCAGCACGTCCAACCGCTCCGCCGCGACGTCGTGCAGCGCCAGCTCCGTCACGTCCAGGGCGTCGCGCAGCCGCACGAGGCCGGCCACGATCTCGGGGGTGTAGGTGGACCCGCCGCCGACGATGGTGAGCTTCATGTGGCAACGATCCCACACGGCGTGCAAGCGAGGGAAGACCGGGTCGGGCCGGCCTCAGGGCGTCGTGTCCGGACCTGGTCGATCGCGCCGCCAATAGCCCGGCCGGCGCTTGTCATGGGCAACGGCGAGGACGCTGATCGTGTCGTCGAGGACGAGATACACGACTGTGTAGGGGAACCTCGGCACTGGGGCCCTGCGGGCCGGGATGTCGTCCGCGACGCCCGGCACGGGAGCTCCCGCCACCGGCCAGCGGCTGATGTGCGCGACGGTGTTGTCGACAGCCGCGAGGAAGTCGGCCCCCAGGCCGTGGCGGTGCCTGTCGTACCAGTGGACCGCGCCTTCGAGCTCGGCCGCGGCCTCCGGCTCGATCCGGACCTTACGAGTCAACGGTCGGCGAGACGATCGCGGACCGCACCCCAGTCCTCACCGTTGGACTCGCCCGACAGCACGCGGCGGGCCCGCAACTCGATCTCGCGAGCCCACGAGTCCTCAACGGCTTGCCGATCCGCTTCGTCGGACTCGTCCAGGCTGGCGAGCAGTCCGGCCGCGACGTCGGCACGGTCGCTGCGAGGCAGTGCCAGCGCCGCGCGCAGCAGGTCCTCAGCGTGGCTCGTCATGTGGCCAGTCTAGGCCGGTCGGCCGTCCGTTACCCGTGCAGGGCGACGCCGGATTCGCCGGTCTGGAGGAGGAAGGTGAAGGCCTCCTCGAAGTAGAGCTCGACCGTGTCGGCGTCGTGGGAGAGGTAGCCGATGGAGAGGTCCTGGGCGAGGTGCAGCTCGTAGTCGCCGCCGCGGGCGGACAGCAGCAGCCCGCCGTCGATGGCGGGGGCGAAGATGATCTCGCCGTCGTGCAGGACGCGGGCGACGTGCTCGCGGATGGGGTAGCCGTGGTCGGTGGTCTCCTCGACCGCGGTGTAGACGTCGGCCGAGAGCAGCAGGCTGTACGGGCCGCCGACGCCGGCGAGCCGGAGCGTGGTGAGTGCCTGGGCGACCGCGTCGGGCACCTCCCGGACGTCCGACGGCAACGTGACCGGCGCGTTCGTCGTGCCCGCGACGATGCCCTCGATGCCGGCCGCCGCGAAGCCGGCGACGATGGCGCGGTCCTCGGCATAGGCGATCCGCTTCGCCGCGTCCTTCACCGGCTGCCAGTCCGCGTCCTTCGCACCCCGCTCGACGTCGTCGACGGCCTGGCGGTCGACGGTGAAGGGGACGCGCAGCTCGACCACCGGCCGGACCTCGCGGCTGCGCGCCAGCACGCCCTCGCCGGGACCGTCGAGCAGCCGCAGGTGCCCGGTGCCGACCCCGTGCAGGACGTCGTCGCCGGGGCCGATGACGTCGACGACGCGGCGGGCGGCGACGTACTGGACGAAGGTGCGGCGGGCCTCGGCCTCGATGTCGGCCCAGGCGGCCGCCGAGACGGGCGCGAGTTCGCGGTGCAGGTTGTTCATGAGGCGTCGCTCCTCCTGAGACTGCCGATGTTCAGGCTACGGGCGGTGGCCGGCGGGGCGGGCGGATCGCCGAGATCGGCCAGGAACTCGCTGTGCGGCGCGAAGAACAGCCCGCCGGTCACCGCGACCGAGAAGTCGAGGATCCGGTCGTGCCGGCCGGGCGGGTCGCCGATGAACATGTTCTCCAGCATCCGCTCGGTGACGGCCGGGTCGGCGGCGTAGCCGATGAAGTAGGTGCCGAACTCGCCGGCGCCGGGACGGCCGAACGGCATGTTGTCGCGCAGGATCTCCAGCTCCTCGCCGTCGTCGTCGGTGATCGACGTCAGCGCGACGTGCGAGTCGGCCGGCTGCTCGTCGTCGGACAGCTCGACGTCGGAGAGCTTGCGGCGCCCGATCACCCGCTCCTGGTCCTCGGTCGTGAGCGCGTTCCACGCCTCCATGTCGTGCAGGTACTTCTGCACGATGACGTAGCTGCCGCCCTCGAACCCCGGCTCGTCGGTGAGGACGGCGGCAGCGGCGCCCGCGCCGACCGGGTTCTCCGTCCCGTCGACGAAGCCCAGCAGGTCGCGCTGCTCGAAGTAGCGGAACCCGTGCACCTCGTCGACGACGGTGACGGCGCCGGCCAGCCGCGCCGCGATCAGCGAGGCCAGCTCGAAGCACAGGTCCATGCGCCGCGCCCGGATGTGGAACAGCAGGTCACCTGGGGTGGCGATGGCGGTGTGCCGAGCGCCGTGGAACTCGCGGAACGGGTGCAGGCCGGACGGCGCGTCGCCCAGACGCAGCCGCGGCCAGACGGCGGCGCCGATGGCGGTGACGCAGGTGAGGTCGCCGTCGGCGCTGCGGAACCCGACCGCCCGGGTCAGCCCGCCGACGTCGGCGAGCAGCCCGCGGACCACGTCCTCGCCGCCCTCGTCGACGGTGGCCACGAGGAAGATCGCGGCCTCGGTCAGCGATCCGAGCACTGCCTGCGGCGTCGCGGGATCGGTCACCAGGGCATTATCGCCCGCCGGCCCGCGCCGCCGCAGGAAGGCGTCACCAGAACTGGCGCGCCAGCTCGTATGCGTACCCGTTCTGGTCGGCGGGGACCACCGGCGCGGCCAGCTCGCACGCGCCGTCGAGGTCGCACCGCAGCAGCGCCGCCTCCCGCTCGCCGCCGCCATCCAGAACGACGGAGATCAGCACGTGCTCGTTGTCCTCGAAGGCGGCGTCGTGGACGAACCGGCCGGTGTAGGTATGGACGACGGCGCCGGTGCGGGCGTTGACGATGACGGCGAACGGGTTTCCCTCGTCGTCGGGGGAGGGCGCCGTGCCGAGCAGGTGGCGTCCGTCGAGGCTGAAGCGCGTGAACGAGTAGTCGCAGGTCCGCCACAGGGGCTCGGCCGCACCGTCCTCGAACACCGCCCAGCAACTGCCGGTGTCCGACGACTCGGTCATCCCGGCGACCAGCCCGGCCCCCGTCGACACGGCGCCGACGCGCAGCACGTCCCACGGCGGCGTCTCCCACGCGCCGTCGTCCGGGCCCACGCCGAAGCCGTCGATGTGCACGCCGGCCCACGGCTCGGCGTCGGTCTCGACGTTGGACACCAGGCGGTGGTCGTCGAGGAAGCCGACGGGGTCCACCCGCTGGCCCGGCGGCACGGCGTGGCTGAGCGGCCCGGTCCCGCCGTCGGGCGGGCCGGCCCAGACCACGCCGGAGTTCGCGTCGTAGTACGCCATCAGCGCGCCGTCGGGGGAGAGCACAGGACCGGCCCCGTCCAGGGTCGACTGGTACCGCCCGGACTCGTCGAAGTTCTGGATCTCTGGACCCGTGGCGGTCAGCGAGGTGCCGTAGAAGCCGCCGGGCACCTCCAGCACGTCGCGCAGGCCCGCCGGCAGCTCGACGGTGCTCCCGTCGGTCCGGTGGAAGGTGTCGCCGGCCAGATACCCGATCGACGGCGGCGCCCCGACGCGCATCCCGTCCACGACCAGCTCGGTCGTCGTCGACGACGTCGGCGCCGGCCGGACCGGTGGCGCGGTCTGCGGGCCGTCGCGCAGGGAGAGCACCGCCGGGACGGCGACGACCAGCGCGAGCGCGGTCGCGGCGCCGGCGGCCACGGCGCGGCGGCGCCGGAGCGTCCGGGCCTGCCGCCGGGCCCGCCCGGCCAGCCCGGGGGTGGTGAGCACGTCGCCGGAGCGGCGGCGGAGCTCGGTCGCGAGCGTGTTCTCGAGGTCGTCGAACTCGTTCATCGGTCGTTCCCCCCTCGCTCCTCGAGCCGGGTTCGCAGGGTCGCCAGCGCCCGGCTGGTCTGTGACTTCACGGTGCCGACCGAGCAGCCGAGCGCGGCGGCGACGTCCTGCTCGCTCATGTCCTCGTAGAAGCGGAGGACGACGGCGGCGCGCTGCCGCGGTGGCAGCCCCTGCACCACGGTCCACAGCGCGTCGCGGTCGGCCAGCGCCTGGCCGAAGTCCGGGCCGGCCGGCCGCTCGGGGACGGCGTCGGTGCTCCGCTCGGCCCGTCGCCAGGCCCGCCGCCACCAGCTCGCGTGCTCGTTGACCATGATCCGTTTCGTGTAGGCGTCGACGGAGTCGGCCCGCTCCAGCCGGTTCCAGGCCAGGTACAGCTTGGCGAGGGCGGTCTGCACGAGGTCCTCAGCCGCGTGCTGCTCGCCGGTGAGCAGGTACGCCAGGCGCAGCAGCGCCGCCTGCCGGGCCTCGACGTACTGCTCGAAGGCCCGGTCCCGGCCCATCGCGACGAGTGCCGCGTTCGCGTCGACGTCCATCCCACCCCCTTCGGGTCACCCCTCAAGACGCGAGCGGGTGGGCCGAAGTTGCATCCGCGCAAAGGGCAATCCATCGAGTGCCGTGTCACGTATTACCGGCCGCCCTAGCGATCGACTCATCGTCCAAGGGAGATGCCATGTCCGCCACCCCCGTCCTCCGCAGGCTCCGTCTCGCGCTGATGCCGCCGCTGTTGCTGGTCGCCGCCGTGGCGACGTCCGCGGCTGCTCAGGCCGACCGTGACGACGGCCCGTTGCCCGTCTCCGAGCTCCAGGTCGGCAGCGAGGTCGTCGCGACGACCGGGCTCCGGCTGTCCGCGATCGGCACCCCCGACGACGGCAGCGGCCGGCTGTTCGTCGTCGACAAGGCCGGCCGCGTCCTCGTCTTCCACCCTGATACCGGTGTCGTCGACGCGCAGCCGCTGCTCGACCTCACCGGCCGGGTCAGCACGGCCGGCAACGAGCGCGGCCTGCTCGGCGTCGCGCCGTCGCCGGACTTCGAGGAGACACACACGTTGTTCGTCAGCTACACCGCGATCGGCACCGGGGTCGAGAACGGCGCGCTCACCGTCTCGCGGTTCGTGCTCGACGACGCCGGCCAGACGATCATCGACCCGGCCACCGAGCAGCGCGTCATCCGCCAGCAGCACAACCTCAACTCCAACCACAACGGCGGCGACCTGATGTTCGGCCCCGACGGCTACCTCTACTGGAGCACCGGCGACGGCGGCAGCGCGGACGACCCGCTGTACGGCGCGCAGAACCTCAGCACGCTGCTGGGCAAGATCGTCCGGATCGACGTCATGCGCGAGTGCGACGGCCGGCTCTACTGCATCCCGAAGGACAACCCGTTCGCCCGCAGCACGATCGCCCGTCCGGAGATCTGGGCGTGGGGCCTGCGCAACCCGTGGCGGTTCTCCATCGACGAGCGCAGCGACTCGATGTGGATCGGCGACGTCGGCCAGAACCGCTGGGAGGAGATCAACCACGTCTCCATCGACGACGACGACCAGCCGCGCGACGGCTGGAACTTCGGCTGGTCCTGCCGCGAGGGCGACGACCTGCACCGGCAGCCCGCCAACGCCGGCGAGGGGCCGGACCCGTTCCTCGACATCCGCTGCAACCCGCGCGCCGAGTACACCGACCCCGTCTACGCCTACGGCCTGGCCGGCAACGACCGGTGCGCCGTGATGGGCGGCCTGGTGTACCGCGGCGAGGAGTTCGAGGACATCGCCGACGGCACCTACGTCGCCGCCGACTACTGCACCGGGCAGGCGTTCGCGATCCAGGAGGGGCGCCGCGGCCGGCACGACGTCAACGACGCCGTCGGCATGCTGCCGGCCCGGATCACCTCGTTCGGCGCCGACGCCGACGGCGAGGTCTACTTCGTCACCGACGCGATCGCCCCGGGCGCCGGCGCGATCCACCGGCTCACGTTCGCGCCTGCCGGCTGACCCTCGGACGTCTCGACGGCGGGCCGGCCCGTAGGGTGACGGGGTGAGTGCTGCGCTTCGCTGGTTCCGCATCGCCGCCATCGCCGAGGGGATCTCCTGGGCCGGCCTGCTCGTCGGGATGTTCTTCAAGTACGTCGTCGTCGAGAACGAGATCGGGGTGCAGATCTTCGGCCCGATCCACGGCGGCATCTTCCTCGTCTACCTCGTGACGGTGCTCGCCGCCTGGCGGTCCGAGCGCTGGTCCTTCACGACGACGATCCTCGGTCTCGCGTCGGCGATCCCGCCGTTCATGACCGTGTGGTTCGAGCGCCGTGTGCTGCGCGAAAGGAATCTGACACTTTCAGCTCAGCAAGCGTGAGAACGACCTAGGCGGCGGCGAAGGTTGCTGATAAGTTCGCCGCCATGGTCACGACTGCGCTGGAGCAGGCGGTCGTCGCGGCCGAGCGGCTGGTCGTCGACGAGCTCGGGCCGGGCGCGCGGCTGCCCGGCGAGACGGAGCTGGCACAGCGGTTCGGGGTGAGCCGGCTGACGGTGCGCGAGGCGCTCAAGGTGCTGGCCGGGCGCGGGCTGCTGGACCTCACCCGCGGCCGCCGGCCGACGGTGCGCGAGCCGGACGGCTCGGTGCTGTCCGGGCATTTCGCGCTGGCCGTCCGGCGCGACCCGAGCGCGCTGCTGGAGCTGTGCGAGATCCGCCGCTCGCTGGAGGCGCTGGCGGCCGGGAAGGCGGCCGCGCGGCCCGGCCGGGCCGCCGTCGCGGCGCTGGAGACGGCCGTGGACCGGATGGCCGCCGCGGTCGCGCTCGACGAGCCCGAGCGGGAGCGCCGCTTCCACGAGGCCGACGCGACGTTCCACGAGACGTTGGCGCTGGCCGGCGGCAGCCGCATGCTGTCGTTCGTGCTGTCCGGGTTCGAGGACGCGCTGCACCGCAGCTTCGCCGCCAGCTACCGCGGCCACGTCGCCCGCGGCGGAGGGTTCGACGAGGTGGTCGCCGCGCACCGGGCGATCCTCGACGCCGTGCGCGACCGCGACGTCGCCGGGGCGGAGCGGGCGATGCGGGCGCACCTGCGGCAGGTCGAGCGCGACCTGCGGGCCGCGATCGAGGCGGCGACGTGACGATCGAGCTGCTGGACGAGACGTCGGTGGTCGCGCACCTGCGCGGCCGCGGGGTGCTCGGCGCCGGACCGGTGACGGTGACGGCGCTCGGCGGCGGGGTGAGCAACGTCGTGCTGGCCGTCGCAGACGGGCACCGTCGGCTGGTCGTGAAGCAGGCGCTGCCGCGGCTGCGCGTCGCCGCCGAGTGGACCGCGCCGACCGACCGCACGCTCACCGAGGCCGACGCTCTGGTGCTGACCGCCGGGCTGACGCCGGGCGCCGTCCCGGCCGTGATCGACCGCGACGACGAGCGGCACGTGCTGGTGCTGGAGCACGCGCCGGACGGCTGGCGCGACTGGAAGGCCGACCTGCTGGCCGGCGTCGTCGACGCGAGCACCGCGGCGCGGCTCGGCGAGGTGCTGGCCCGCTGGCACACCGCGACGACGGACCCGGCGACGCTGCCGGGGCGGATTCGTGACGGCGGCGACGCGTTCGAGCGGCTGCGGGTGGAGCCGTTCTACCGCCGCGTCGCCGCGCAGCTGCCGGGCGAGCTGGGCGAGGCGATCCTCGCGACGGCGGACGCGATGACGCAGCACCCGGCCTGCCTCGTGCATGGCGACTTCTCGCCGAAGAACGTGCTGGTCGGGCAGGGGTTGTGGGTGATCGACTTCGAGGTCGCGCACCGTGGCGACCCGGCCTTCGACCTGGCCTTCCTGCTGTGCCACCTGGCGCTGAAGGCGGTGCACCGGCCCGCGTCGGCGGCCGGCTACGCCCGTTGCGCGACGGCGTTCGCGACGGCGTACGGAGCCAAGGGCACGATCGACTGGCCGTACGTGCTGCGGCACACCGGCTGCCTCGTGCTGGCCCGGGTGCGCGGCGCGTCGCCGGCCGAGTACCTGACCGCGGCCGGACGCGACACCGCCTGGCGGCTCGGCGTGGACCTGCTCACCGGCGCCGTCAGGAGCCTGGACGACCTGTTCCCGGAGGGGCGATGACGACGATCAGCGAGGTGCTGGCCTGGGAGGCGCTGGACTCGCGCGGCCGGCCGACGGTCGGCTGCCGGGTGATCCTGGCCGACGGCGCGAGCGGCCGGGCCACCGTCCCGTCCGGCGCGTCGACCGGCGGGCACGAGGCGCGCGAGCGGCGCGACGGCGACCCGGACCGGTACGGCGGCCACGGCGTGCGCGGCGCGGTCGACGCGGTGCGTACGACGCTCGCGCCGCTGGTCATCGGCCTGGACGCGGCCGACCAGGAGGCCGTCGACGCCGCGCTCGAGTCCGCCGACGACGACCCGCTGCTCGGCGCCGTCGGGGCGAACGCCGTCCTCGCCGTGTCGCTGGCGACGCTGCTCGCGGCGGCCGCCGGGTCCGGCCGGCCGCTCTGGCGGCACGTGTCGGGCGACGCCGTCCCGCTGCTGCCGCTGCCGATGGTGAACATCGTGTCCGGCGGCGCGCACGCGGGCCGGGCGCTGGACATCCAGGACGTCCTCGCCGTCCCGGTCGGCGCGACGAGCTTCGCGCAGGCGCTGGAGTGGGTGTCGCGGGTCCGCGCGGCCGCCGGCGAGCTGCTGGCGCAACGGGGCGGGACGACGACCGCGCTCGTCGCCGACGAGGGCGGGCTGGCCGGCGGGCTGGCGGACAACGAGGCGGCGCTCGCGCTGGTCACCGACGCCGTCGAGCACGCGGGCCTGGCGCCGGGCGAGCACGTCGGCCTCGCCGTCGACCTGGCCGCCAACCAGCTGCACGACGGGACCGGCTACCGGCTGGACGGCGAGACGCTGGACGCCGCCGCCTGGCGTGCGCGGCTGGAGCGGTGGTGCCGCGACTATCCGGTGGTCTCGCTGGAGGACGTGCTGGTCGAGGACGACTGGGCCGGCTGGGCCGCGGCCACCCCGGCGCTCGGCGCGGACCGGCAGCTGCTCGGCGACGACCTGTTCGCCACCAACGCCGGCCGGCTGCGCCAGGGCATCGACCAGGGCGTCGCGAACGCCGTCCTCGTCAAGCCGAACCAGGCCGGCACCGTCAGCCGCGCCCGCGCCGTCACCGAGCTGGCCCGCGCGGCCGGCTACGCCACCGTCATCTCCGCCCGGTCCGGCGACACCGAGGACGACTGGCTGGCCGACCTCGCCGTCGGCTGGCGCACCGGGCAGCTGAAGGTCGGCAGCACGATGCGCTCGGAGCGGACGGCGAAGTGGAACCGGCTGCTGGAGATCGAGGCCACCGCGGGGCCGACGGAGTTCGCCGGGGCGGCCGCGCTCAGTAGGTCGCTCGCCCGCCGCTGATGTCGTACACCGCCCCGGTGGAGAAGCTGACCCGCTCGGAGCAGAGGAACGCGATCAGCTCGGCGACCTCCTCCGGGCGCCCGACCCGTTGCATCGGGATCAGGCTGGTGATGTGCGCGAGCACGTCCGGCGCGGTGGTCTCGTTCATCGGCGTCGCGATGACCGCGGGCGCGATCGCGTTGACCAGGACGCCGCTGGTGGCCAGCTCCTTGCCGGCGGCCTTGGTGAGGCCGATGACGGCGGCCTTCGACGCGGAGTACGCGGCCAGGTTCGGGTTGCCGTCCTTGCCGGCCATGCTGGCGAGGTTGACGACGCGGCCCCAGCCCCGCTCGGCCATGCCGGGGACGAACGCCCGCATCGTGTTGACGGTGCCGATGACGTTGACGTCGAAGGTGCGGCGCCACTCGTCCGCCGTCGTCTCGACCAGCGGCCGGTTCGGCCCGACGATGCCGGCGGAGTTCACCAGCACGTCCACCGGGCCGACGTCGGCGGCGATATGGGCCAGCGCGGCGTCGTCGGTGACGTCGGCCTCGACGTCGGCGCCGCGCAGGTCGAGCGTGACGACCCTCAGCCCGTCGGCGCGCAGCCGCTGCGCCGCCGCCGCGCCGAGGCCGCTGCCGCCGCCGGTGACGATCGCCGTCCTGCCTTCGGTACCGGTCACGGCCCGTCCTCCGATGCTCTTCCGGTTAACGACACGGCGCTCTACTATTCGGAACGTGAGCGACGCGGACATCGTGGCGGGCGCGGACCGTCCGGGTCAAGAGGGCGACCGGGTCGTCGGCTCCGACCGGGTGCTCGTCGTGCTGAAGGAGCTGGCCGGGCACCCCGGCGGCGTCGGCCTGGACGAGCTGACCCGCGCCGTCGGCAGCCCGAAGCCGACCGTGCACCGGGCGCTGCGGTCGCTGCGCCGGGCCGGGCTGGCCGGTCAGGACGCGCGCGGGCACTATCTGCTGGGCGACGAGTTCCTGCGGCTGGCGTTCGCGCACCACGAGGCCCGGCCCGAGCACGTCCGGCTGCGGCCGGTGCTGGAGACGCTGGCTGAGCGGTTCGGCGAGACGACGCACTACGCGGTGCTCGACGGCCGCGAGGTCGTGTACCGCGCCAAGGTCGACCCGCCCACCGGGGCCGCCCGGCTCACGTCGACCGTCGGCGGACGCAACCCGGCGCACTCGACCGGGGTGGGCAAGCTGCTGCTGGCGTACGGCCTGGGCTTTGTGGACGGGCCGCTGGAGCGCCGGACACCGAGCACGATCGTCTCCGCGGCCGCGCTGCGCCGCGAGCTCGCGCTCATCCGGGAGCGCGGCTACGCGCTGGACGACGAGGAGAACGAGCCCGGCGTCGCCTGCCTGGCGCTGCCGGTGTACGCGCTGGCGCCGGGCACGCCGTCGGGCGCGATCAGCATCAGCGCGCTGACCTACCGCACGCCGCTGGCCACGCTCGTCGACGCCGTCGACGAGGTGCGCGCCGTGCTCGGCCGCCTGGGGGAGAGCTCATGAGGGCGTTCGTGCTGACCGGGCCGGGAGCGGGCGCGGTGCAGGACGTGCCACCGCCGGTCGCGGCGCCCGGCGAGGTCGTCGTCGACGTCGAGCGGGCCGGCGTCTGCGGCACCGACGCGGAGTTCTTCTCCGGCGACATGGCCTACCTGCGTTCCGGCCACACCACGTATCCGCTGCGGCCCGGCCACGAGTGGGCCGGCGTCGTCACGTCCGTCGGTTCCGGCGTGGACGACGCGTGGCTGGGCCGCCGGGTCATGGGCGACACGATGATCGGCGACGGGACCTGCCGCCGGTGCCGGCGCGGTCAGCAGCACGTGTGCGAGGCGCGGCAGGAGGTCGGCGTCCGCGACGGCCGGCCCGGCGCGCTGGCCGAGCAGCTCGCCGTCCCGGTGTCGTCGCTGCACGTGCTGCCGGACGCCGTCGACGCCGTGCTGGGCGCGCTGGTGGAGCCGGGCGGGAACGCGCTGCGGGCGGCCCGGGCGACCGGCGCCGGCGCGGGGGACCGGGTGCTGGTGTTCGGGCCGGGCACGATCGGCCTGCTGGTGGCGATGTTCGCCCGCGCCGACGGCGCCGAGGTCCACCTGATGGGGCGCACCGACGAGTCGCTGCGGTTCGCCCGGTCGCTGGGGTTCGAGCACACCTGGACCGAGGACGAGCTGCCGGACCTGCCGTTCGACGCCGTCGTCGACGCCACCAACGCCGCGCCGCTGCCCGCGAAGGCGGTCGAGCTGGTCGAGCCCGGCGGCCGGGTCGTCTACATCGGGCTGTCCGCGACGCCGAGCCTGCTCGACACCCGGAGGCTCGTGCTCGACGACGTGACGGCGGTCGGCATCCTGTCCGCGTCGCCCGGCCTGGACGCGACGATCGAGGCGTACGCGAGCGGCGCCGTCGACCCGCGGCCGCTGGTCGGCGCCACCGTCGGCCTCGCCGACGTCGCCGCGGTCCTGGCCGGCGCCCACCCCACCGGCCCGGCCTCCAAGGTCCACGTCGACCCCCGCCTCCCATGATCATCAACCTTCTGGGCTGTCATCACGACGCCAAAGGTTGATGATCATGGGGGCTAGCGGCGGAGCTCGATCAGGCGGGCGGCGTAGGGACCAGGGAGGGTGACGTCCAGCGTGCCGGTGGCGTCGGACCAGTCCAGCGCCGTCGGGAGGTCGGCGGGGTAGCGGACGACAGGCGTCACGCCGGCGCCGGCCAGCCAGGGCAGCGGGAGCGTCACCGAGTCCGGGCCCTCGCGCCGCCACACCGCCAGCAGCGTCCCCTGCTCGTCGTCCAGGGCCAGCGCCACCCACGGGTCGGACCAGCGCGGCAGCCCCAGCGGCCAGCGCGGCCGGGCCCGTGGCAGCCGGTGCCGGTACTCCTTGTAGGCGGCGACCGCGGCGGCCACCGACGCCGCCTGCGCGTCGTCCAGCTGGTCGATCCGCCCGCTCAGGTGCACGCGGCCGAGCAGCGGGTTGACCAGCGTCAACGCGTTCTCCTCGGCGGACAGGAACGGCTGCGGATAGGCCCACACCGCTCCTTGCTCGGGCGTGACGACGGTGGGTGCGGCGGCCGCGATCGCCGGGTAGCGGCGGTGGTCGGTCTGGTCGCTGGTGGAGTGGATGCTCAGCCTCGACAGCATCGCCGCGTCGGAGCGCATGCCGCCGGAGGCGCAGTTCTCGATCACCAGCCCGGGGTGCCGGTCCAGGACGTCGTCCAGCCAGGCCAGCAGCGCCTGCTGGTGGCCGAGCAGGCCGTCGCCGAGGCTGTCCGACGCGTGGTCAGTGCCGGCGCCTACGTCGATGTTATAGTCGAGCTTGAGGTAGCCGAGTCCGTAGTCGCGGACCAGCCGGTCCACCGTCGTGTCCAGGTGGGCGCGGGCGGCCGGGTGCCGAAGGTCCAGGTGGTAGCGGCTGACCTCGACCAGGCGGCGGCCGTCGCGCTGGAAGAACGCCTCGTCCGGCAGAGCCGCCGCGGCCGGGCTGCGCACGCCGACGACCTCCGGCTCGATCCACAGGCCCGGGATCATGCCGGCGGCCCGGATCCGGTCCATCGTCGCGGCCAGCCCGCCGGGGAACCGGTCGCGCGACTCCTCCCACGCGCCGACCTCGTCCCACCACGGCTTCGGAACGGCGTGCCAGCCCGCGTCCATGACGTAGTACTCCGCGCCGGCGGCGGCCGCGGCCTCGATCAGCGGCGCGACGGTGGCCTCGGTCGGGTCGCCCTTGAGACAGTTCATGTAGTCGTTGAAGACGACCGGCAGCCGCTCGTTGTCGTCGTGCGGCCGGCGCACCCGCCGCCGGTGCTCGGTCAGCAGGCCGAACGCGTGCTCCAGGCCGTCGGCGGACACGACGACCACCACCGGGACGGAGCCGAGCACCGCACCCGGAGCCAGCCGCCGGCGCCACTGGTGCTCGGCCGCCGTGGGCCCGGAGCAGAGCAGGAACACGTCGTCGTCGTGATCGCCGGCCGCCCAGTGCGTGGGCCCGTTGTGCTCCAGCTGCCACAGCCAGGCGTGTCCGGTGTCGCGCCGGACCAGCGCGCCCATCGGCAGGTGGTCGCCGGTCGACCAGGACCCGGTGGTGGTGACGGCGAACTGGCCGAGCGAGGTGTCCGCGGGTCGGTGCAGCCGGCCCACCGCGACGATGCCCGCGTCCTCCAGCGACAGCTCGTGCCAGCGGGCCTCGGCGCACCACGCGTTGCGGGCGTGGTGCAGGCGCAGCTCCGGCCCGACCGTGCCGAACCCGGTGAGCACCAGCGACGAGACGAAGTCCAGCGTGACGGGGGCCGGACCGTCGTTGCGGACCTCGTTCCACGCCCGGACGACGCCGGGCGCCGTCGCCTCGACGACGCTGGTCACGACGAGTCCGGAGGCAGGATCGGCCTGCGTGACGGAGAAGCGCGCGCCGTCGGCGCCGTGCGAGCGGTACCGCAGCCGCTGCCCGGCGGCGGTGAACCGGTGCTGCGCGTGCGCGCTGCGGTCCACCCGCCCCTGCCCGTCGACGGCCAGCTCGACCAGCGGATGCGTCACGCCGGGGGAGACGTCGCCGGCGGCCAGCCCGCGGACCCGCACCGCACCGTCCGGCGGCGCCGACAGCAGCAGCCGGACGCCGGGCGCGCGCCACTCGATCGTCTCCGCGTCCTCCGCCACCGTGCCTCCACCAGTCAAATCCGAAACAGCGTTCCAACGTCAGATGATCCGGTCGCGACGAGGGCGGCGTCAAGGGTGAAGGGCCGCGGACGCTTCCGCTGCTAGCCTCTTCATCTGAAACGCTATTCCTGTTCAAGCTTCCGCCGGAGGTCGCCTTATGGCCCGCAACAGCGAGACCGACGCCGTCCACTACCACGCGCAGGCGCTGTCCCGCGGCCTGAACGTGCTGGAGATCCTGGCCCGCGGCCGGTCGCCGCAGACGATCGCCGACTTCCACGAGCACACCGGGATGCCGAAGAGCACCCTGGTCCGGCTGCTCAGCGTGCTGGACCGGGAGGAGTACGTGGTCCGGGTAGACGAGCGGCCGGCCTACCGGCTGGGGCACAAGGTGCAGCTGCTCTCCGACGCCTACGTGGCGCAGCTGGACATCTCCCAGGTGGCCGGCCACTACCTGGAGGAGCTGGCCGGGGAGACCTCGCAGACCGGCAACCTCGGCCTGCTCGACGGCGACCAGGTGCTGCACGTGTGCGTCCGCGAGCCCGACCGCGCGCTGCGCTACGCCAGCGCCGCCGGCCACCGCGCGCCGGCCTACGTCAGCGGGCTGGGCAAGGTGCTGCTGGCCGTCCTCGACGCCGACGAGGTCGCGGCGCACGTCCCGGCCGAGCCCTTCCCCGCCTACACCGACCGCACCATCACCTCGCTGGCGGCGTTCCAGCGCGAGCTGCGCACGACGTTGCGCAGGGGTTATGGGTTCGACGACAACGAGTCCAGCACCGGGCTGCGCTGCCTTGCGGTGCCGGTCTCGGTGCGCGGCGAGGTGCTGGCCGCGGTCAGCGTCTCCGGCCCGGCCGCGGAGTTCGGCCTGGAGGAGCAGAAGCGCTACCTGACCGTGCTGGGCAGGGTCGCGTCCGGCCTGGCCGGCGACGCCGACGTGGTCGCCGTGCTGGAGTACCTGCGCTCGTCCCTGATGCGATCGGCCATCGAGCCCGTGGGCTGACCCTTGACACCGTCCTGAGCCGCCGCAATCCTTGGAACACTGTTTCAGATTCCGAGGACGGTGATCATGGCGGCGTACCTCGTGCGGCGCTTCGCGGTGAGCGTGCTCGTGCTGTTCCTCGTGACGATCGGGTTGTTCGGGCTGGTGCACGCCGCGCCGGGCGACCCGGTCACGATGATGGTGCCGGTCGAGCAGCTCGGCGCCGACAGCGCGGACTTCATCGAGCAGAAGCGGCACGAGCTGGGGCTGGACCGGCCGCTGCCGGCGCAGTACTGGTCCTGGCTGCAGGGCGTGGCCACCGGCGACCTCGGCTACTCGCTGACCAACAACCGGCCGGTGTCGGAGCTGCTGGCCGAGCGGCTCGGCCCGACGATCGAGCTGATGGGGCTGGGGCTGGCGCTCGGCATCGCGATCGCGATCCCGCTGGGCATGCTCGCCGCGGTCCGCCGCAACACCGCCGTCGACTACTGGACCGCGGCGCTGAGCCTCGGCGCGGTGTCGATCCCCGGCTTCTTCCTCTGCATCCTGGCCATCTACGTGTTCGCGCTGCAGCTGGGCTGGGTGCCGTCGGCGGGGATGTCGACGCCGGGCGCGCCGAGCCTCGGCGACTCGCTGCACCACCTGGTCATGCCGGTGGCGATCCTGACGTTCGGGGTGGCCGGGCCCTTCACCAGATACGTGCGCAGCGGTGTGATCGCGGAACTCGGTTCCGAGTACGTGAAGACGGCGGAGTCGAAGGGCGCCACGCCGCGGCGGATCCTCTTCGGCCACGTGCTGCGCAACGCGCTGATCCCGCTGATCACCATCCTCGGCCTGACGCTGCCGGCGCTGCTGGTCGGCGCCGTCGTCGTCGAGCAGATCTTCGCCTGGCCCGGCATGGGCCAGCTGGTCATCTCCGCGGTCAACCAGCAGGACTACCCGGTGATCATCGGGTTCGCGTTCTTCGTCGCGATCCTTGTGCTGCTGTCGAACATGCTCGCGGACGTCCTGTACTCCATCGCCGACCCACGGGTGAGCCTGCAATGACCGCTGCCATGGAGCCGGCGGCCGCGCTCGCCGCCACCACCCCGGTGTCCACCCGCGGCCCGGCCGGCCTGGCCTGGCGCCGGTTCCGCCGTCACCGCATGGCGATGGTGGGCCTGGTGACGCTGGGCGTCATCGTCGTCGCCGCCCTGCTGGCCGACGTCATCGCGCCGCACCACCCGAACGAGGTGGACCTGGCGGCGTTCCGGCAGGCGCCGTCCGCGGAGCACTGGCTGGGCACGGACTCGGCCGGGCGCGACGTGTTCGCCCGGCTGCTGCACGCCGGCCGGATCTCGCTCGGCGTCGGCATCGCCGCGTCGCTGATCTCGGTGGCGATCGGCACGCTGCTCGGCGCCGTCGCGGGGCTGTTCCGCGGCTGGGCCGACACCGTCATCATGCGGACGGCGGACATCATGCTGTCGTTCCCGGCGCTGGTGGTGATCATCGTCGTGGCCGGGGTGCTCGGGCCGAGCGTCGTCACGCTGGTGCTGGCGATGGGCGTGTTCGGCTGGCCGGCCGCCGGACGCGTCGTCCGCGGCGTCACGCTGTCGGTGCGCGAGCGCGAGTTCGTCAAGGCGGCCCGCTCGTTCGGCGCGGGCGGCTGGTGGCTGATCACCCGGCACCTGGTGCCGGCCGCGCTCGGCCCGGTGACGGTGGTGGCGACGCTCGGCGTCGCCCAGGCGATCATGGCCGAGGCGACGCTGTCCTTCCTCGGCCTCGGCGTCGAGCCGCCGGCCGCGAGCTGGGGGAACATGCTCACCGACGCGCAGAACCTCACGCTGATCAGCTCGATGCCGTGGATGTGGCTGCCGCCGGGCATCGCGGTCGCGCTGACGGTGCTCGCGGTGAACTTCGTCGGCGACGGGCTGCGCGACGCGCTCGACCCGCGCACGACGCTGGGGGCGCTGCGATGAGCGCACTGCTGGAGGTCCGTGACCTCGTGGTCGAGTTCGGCACCGAGGCCGGCACGGTGCACGCCGTCAACGGCGTCTCGTTCGACGTCGAGCCGGGCGAGATGCTGTGCGTCGTCGGCGAGTCCGGCTCCGGCAAGAGCGTGACGGCGATGGCCGTGCTCGGCCTGCTGCGCCGCCCGCCGGCCCGGGTGAGCGCGAGCGGCATCCGGTTCCGTGGCGAGGACCTGCTGGCGGCGACGCCGGACCGGCTGCGGGCGCTGCGCGGCGACGACATCTCGGTGATCTTCCAGGACCCGATGACGGCGCTGAACCCGGTGCACCGGGTCGGCAAGCAGATCGCCGAGGTGGTCCGGCTGCACCGGCCGGTCACCCGCAAGCAGGCCTGGCAGCGCGCCGTCGACCTGCTGACGCTGGTCGGCGTGCCGGACCCGGACTCGCGGGCCCGGCAGTACCCGCACGAGTTCTCCGGCGGCATGCGCCAGCGGGTGATGATCGCGATGGCGATCGCCAACGACCCGGCGCTGCTCATCGCCGACGAGCCGACCACCGCGCTGGACGTGACGATCCAGGCACAGGTGCTCGGCCTGCTGCGCAAGGCGCAGCGCGAGACCGGCGCCGCCACCATCCTCATCACCCACGACCTCGGCGTCGTCGCCGAGATGGCCGACCGGGTCGTGGTGATGTACGGCGGCGCGATCGTCGAGCAGGGCGACGTCACGACGGTGTTCGCCGCGCCTCGGCATCCGTACACGCTCGGCCTGCTGGAGAGCCTGCCCCGGCTGGACCGCGACACCGAGGAGCTGACCCCGATCTCGGGCAGCCCGCCGAACCTGGTCGCGCCGCCGGTCGGCTGCACGTTCGCCGCTCGTTGCCCGGTCGCGGCCGGCCGGGACCGGTGCGTGACGGAGCGCCCGGGCCTGGTGCCGCTCGCGCCGGGGCACGCGTCGGCGTGCCACTTCCACGAGGAGCTGGTGATGGCCCGATGACGGCGACCCTGACCGACGAGATCGTCGGCGTCGAGGACCTGCGCAAGTTCTTCCCGGTCCGCGGCGGCGTGCTGCGCCGGCAGGTCGCGGCGATCCGGGCGCTGGACGGTGTCAGCTTCTCGCTGCGCGTCGGCGAGACGCTCGGCCTGGTGGGGGAGTCCGGCTGCGGGAAGTCCACCGTCGGCCAGATCCTCGTCGGCCTGACCACGCCGACGTCGGGGACGGTGCGGTTCCGCGGCGTGGACGTCGAGACGATGCCGGCGGCGGACCGGCGCGAGCTGCGCTGCGCGATCCAGATCGTCTTCCAGGACCCGTACTCGTCGCTGAGCCCGCGGATGACCGCCCGCGAGCTGGTCTCCGAGCCGCTGCGGGTGCAGGGCGGCTACCGCTCCGGCGGGCGCGACCGGGTGGTCGAGCTGCTGGAGATGGTCGGGCTGTCCGCCGAGCACCTGAACCGGTACGCGCACGAGTTCTCCGGCGGCCAGCGCCAGCGCCTGGGCATCGCCCGCGCGCTCGCGCTGGACCCGAGCGTGCTGGTGCTGGACGAACCGGTGTCCGCGCTGGACGTGTCGATCCGGGCACAGGTGGTGAACCAGCTGGCGACACTGCAGCGCGAGCTCGGCCTGGCGTACCTGTTCATCTCGCATGACCTGTCGGTGGTGCGGCACAGCTGCGACCGCGTCATCGTCATGTACCTGGGCAAGGTGGTCGAGTCCGGCGACAAGCTCGACATCTTCGAGCGTCCGGCGCACCCGTACACGCGGGCGCTGCTGTCGGCGATCCCGCTGCCCGACCCGGCGCTGCGGGACCGGCCGGACCGGATCGTGCTCAGCGGCGACGTGCCCAGCCCGCGCAACCCGCCGTCGGGCTGCCGGTTCCGCACCCGCTGCTGGAAGGCCCAGGACGTGTGCGCGACGACGGAGCCGGTCCTGACGCCCACGCAGTCCGGCACACAGAGCGTCGCCTGTCACTTCCCTGAGCAGCAGTAGGAGCCGCAATGGCCGCGAGTTCCCTGGAGCACTTCGCCGCGTCCGCGACCAGGACGCCGTCGGCACCGTGCCTGGTCTACTTCGACACCGTCCTCGACTACGCGACCGTGGACGAGCTGTCCGGCGCGCTCGCCGTCGCACTGTCCGAACGCGGCGTCGGCCCGGGGTCCCGCGTCGCGCTGATGACCCAGAACGTGCCGCAGTTCATCCTCGCCGAGCTGGCGGTGTGGAAGCTGGGCGCGATCTGGGTGCCGCTGAACCCGATGTTCCGCCCGCCCGAGGTCGAGTACCACCTGACCGACTCCGGCGCGACGGCGATGGTGGTGCTGGAGTCGCTGTACCGCGACGTGGTGGCCGGCGTGGTCCGGCGGACCGACGTCAAGACCGTCATCACGACGTCCGAGCTGGACTTCCTCGACGCGGTCCCGCCGCTGCTCGCCGGCGTCGCCCGCGGCGACCGGCCGGACGGCACGGAGGACCTGGTGGCGCTGACCCGGCAGTACGCCGGCCGGCGGCCGCCGCCGCACCTCCCGGCGCCGGGCGACGTCGCCGTGCTCAGCTACACGTCCGGCACCACGGGCCGGCCGAAGGGTGCGATGAACACGCACCGCAACCTGGCCTTCATCGCCGGGCTGTGGCGCTCCTGGGCGCGCATCGACGAGCGGGACGTGGTGGCCGCGCTGGCGCCGCTGTTCCACATCATCGGGCCGACCGCGATCACCGGCGTCGCGTTCGCCGCGGGCGCGCCGATCGTGCTGACGTACCGGTTCGACCCGGCCACGATCCTGTGGGCGCTCGAACGCCACCGCGGCACGTTCACGCTGGCCAGCATCACCGCGTTCCGCGCGCTGATGGCCTGCCCGGACATCGCCACCCGGGACCTGACGGCGTTCGCGAAGACGTTCAGCGGTGGCGCGCCGGTGCCGCCGGCCACCGTCGAGCAGTGGCAGGACCTCGCCGGCGGCTACATCCACAACTGCTACGGCCTGACGGAGACGACGTCGCCCACGCACATGGTGCCGCTCGGCGGGCGCGCGCCGGTCGACGCGGACACCGGCGCGCTGTCGATCGGCGTGCCGGTGCCGGACACCGACGTCCGCGTCGTCGACCCGGACACCCGCGCCGACGTGCCGGTCGGTGAGGTCGGCGAGTTCTGGATCCGCGGCGAAGGGGTCGTGCCGGGCTACTGGCAGCGCCCGGAGGCGACCGCGGAGGCCATCGTCGACGGCGGCTGGCTGCGCACCGGCGACGTCGGCAAGCGCGACGCCGGCGGCTGGTTCTACCTGCTGGACCGGTCGAAGGACATGATCATCGCGTCGGGCTTCAAGGTGTGGCCGCGCGAGGTCGAGGACGTCCTGTACCAGCATCCGGCCGTGCACGAGGCCGCCGTCGTCGGGGTGCCGGACGAGTACCGCGGCGAGACGGTGAAGGCGTTCGTGTCGCTGCGGGCGGGGGAGTCGGCCGAGCCGGCCGAGCTGATCGCGTTCTGCCGCGAGCACCTGGCCGCCTACAAGTGCCCGCGCGACGTCGAGATCCTGCCGGAGATCCCGAAGACGGCCACCGGCAAGGTGCTGCGGCGGGAGCTGCGCGGGTGAAGTCGCCGCGCTGGGAGCTGGTCGAGGCCGGCGAGGAGCTGGGGCCGGCGGTCGTCGAGGTGGACGAGCACGCGATCGAGGCGTTCGCGTTCGTCCAGGACGACCGCCACCCGTGGTACCTGGAGGAGTCTCCGTTCGGCGGCCGGATCGCGCACCCGGGGCTGCTGGCCAACGAGCTGCTGCTGGTCTACTACCACCAGTACCGGCAAGAGGAGTGCCTGAACATCCACACGCACGAGCGGCTGGACTTCCACGCGCCGGTGCGGCTGGGCGAGAAGGTCACGATCCGCGGCCGCTACGTCGACAAGTACGAGCGGCGCGGCAAGGGCTACGTGGTGCTGGAGGCGCAGGCCCACGGCGCCGACGGCACGCTGCTGATGAGCCACCGCGGTGTCGAGATCCTCAGCGCGCAGCCGGGGGAGTTCGTCGGCCGCGGCGCCGGGCCGTCCGCCCCGCCGGCGGCCGCGCAGTCCAGGCGCAAGGTGCCGCACGCCGACCAGGTCGTGCTGTTCTCCAACGCCGGCAAGTTCCAGCGCAACATCCATACCGACCTCGGCGTCGCGCACGCCGCCGGGCTGGACGGGCCGCTGGTCCAGGGCCTGCAGCAGGCCTGCTACCTGCTGGAGCTCGGGGTCGAGCGGCACGGCGCGGACTGGTTCACCGCGGGCCGGCTGGACGTGAAGTTCGTCGCGCCGCTGGCCGTGGGCGAGCCGGTCTGGGCCGAGGCCGGCTCTGCTGACCACTGGGACGACTGCTGGGTGCGCGACGGCGCCGGTCGGCTGACGACCGTCGGCACGATGTGCCTCAGCGCAGCGCGTACCGCTCCCTGACCTCGTCGGTGAGGACGGCGCCCCAGCCGGGCGCCTCCGGCGGGGTGAGGTGGCCGTCCCGGACGGCGACGGCGTCGCCCCACAGCTCGGTGCGCAGGGGCCCGGGCGTCGCCGGCAGCTCGAGCGTCAGCGTGGTCGCGGCGGCGAACCCGGCGTGCACGTTCTGCAGCGCGCCGACGCCGGCGCTCCAGCTGTGCGGCGCGATGCGGCCGCCGCCGGCGGCGACGGCGAGCACGTCGGTGACGCCGGCCCACGACGCGTCCGGCTGCGGCACGCCGAACGCACCGGCCCGGACCCAGGGGGCGAACTCGGCGTAGCTCGCCAGCCGCTCGCCGCCGGCGACGAGGAGGTCCGTCGCGGTGCGCAGCTCCGCGTAGGCGGCCGGGTCGTCGTAGGCCAGCGGCTCCTCGACGTACAGCGGCCGGTGCGGCGCCGCGGCGGCCAGCGCGGCGGCGGCCGTCGCGACGTCCCAGCGCCGCGACGGCTCGCGCATCTCCCCGTGGCAGTCGACCGCCAGCTCCGGACCGGCGCCGAACCGCTCGCGCAGCGACCCGAGCACCTCGGCGAGGTCGTCGCCGTGGTCCAGCCCGAACCGCACGCCGGCGAACCCCTGTCCGAGGTGGTGCTCGACGGTCCGGTACAGCTCGCCGGCCGGCCGCGACGGCCCGCCCGTGGCCAGCACCGGCAGCCGCTCGTGCCGCGGCCCGCCGAGCAGCCGGTGCACGGGCATCCCGAGCGCCTTCCCGGCGAGGTCCCACAGCGCCGCCTCGACTCCGGCGAGCACGCCCGCGCCGAGCCCGGACGTCGCCCAGAACGCGGTCTCGCGGCGCAGCCGCCGCAGCTCCCCGGCCGGGTCCTCGGGGTCGATCCGGCGGCCGGTCAGCAGCGCGCCGAACCGGTCGACGATCGCCGGCACGGTGTGCGGGACGAACACGCCCGCGTAGGTCTCGCCCAGCCCGGTCACCTCGGTGTCGGTGCGCAGCTCGACGATCGCGGCGGTGCTGTCGCCGGCCCGCAGCAGGACGGTCGTCACGCCGGTGACGCGCATCAGTGCCGCGCCCCGATCGTCCACCGGTTCAGCACCCGGTCGTCCTCGACGAGGTGCACCCCGCCGAACATGTTCACGGTGCCGCAGGCGTGGTTCGGCACGATCCGCAGCAGGTCGCCGACGGCGAGGTTCGCGATGCCGGGGCCGGTGAGGAAGCCGTGCTCCTCGTGGGCGTACTCGAACACGACATCCTCCACGGGGTTGAGCTCGGCGTCGCAGACGGTGCCGAGCCCGCCGCCGGTCGCGGCCGGGTCGTTGCTCATCGCCTTCAGCCCGGCGTCGACGATCACCCGGTCGCCGCGCCGGGTGCTGACGACCCTGGTCAGCACGGTCAGCGCGCAGTCGGCGAGCGTCGCGGCGCCGACGGCGATCTGGTTGCTGTCGTAGTAGACATAGGTGCCGGGCCGGGCCTCGGTGACGCCGGGGACGAACGGCGTGCTGGCCGCGCCGGGCGTCGAGCCGACGGAGACGACCGGGCACTCGTGGCCGGCGGCCCGCAGCGCCTCGGCCGCCCCGACGAGCGCCTCGCCGGCCCGCCGTCCCGCCGCCGCCTGCGCGTCCCGGTCGCCCAGGGCGGCGCCGACGTGGCCCTCCTGCGTCATCACCCCGCGCAGCCGCAGCGACGGGTACGGCGCCAGCTCCGCGACGGCGGCGGCCGCGTCGTCCGGCGCGACGCCCATCCGGCCCAGCCCGGTGTCGACCTCGAGCAGGTACGGGATCGTCACGCCGGCCGCATCGGCCGCCTCGGCCAGCGGCGCCGCGACGGCGGCCGAGTCCAGCGCGACGGTCAGCCGTCCGCCCGCCGCGGCCGACACGGCGAACGCGACCTTGGCCGGGCCGACCGGAGCGTGCGCCCAGAGCACATCCTGGACCCCGGCGTCGAGCAGCAGCCTGACCTCCGCCGGCGTCGCGCAGGTGACGCCGGTCGCGCCCAGCGCCAGCTGGCGCCGGACCACGTCCAGGCACTTCGACGTCTTGATGTGCGGCCGGTGCGCCACCCCGGCCCTCGCCAGCAGCGTCGCCATCGCCGTCAGGTTCCGCACCAGCCGGGGCTGGTCGGCCAGCAGCGCCGGCGTCGCGACGTCGGCCAGCCTCATGCCAGTCCCAGCGCCGGCCGCGGGTCGCCGTCGACCAGCCACTCGACCGTCGACGCCTCGATGCGCGGCAGCCCGTCCGGGCGCATCGCGGCCAGCATCCGCAGCCCGTCGGCGGCCTGGGCCGGCGTCCACAGCGGGTAGTCCGAGCCGAACAGCAGCTTCGGCACGACCTTCCACTCCTGGGCGCGGACCAGCGCGTGGTAGCCGTCGAACGGCAGCGCCCACGCCGCAGAGACGTCGGCGAACACCCGGCGGTTCTTCCGCAGCACGACGATGGTCTCGCGCTGCCACGGGTGTCCCAGGTGGGCGATGATCTGCACCAGGTCCGGGTGCCGCCGGGCGACGTCGTCGACCAGCAACGGCTCGCTCAGCGACAGGTCGCCGGCCGGGCTCGGCGTCGCGCCCATGTGCCAGAGCACGACCAGGCCGTTGTCGGCCGCGGCCCGGTAGAACGGGTCGTGCGCGGTGTCGCGCGGGTCGAACCGGGCCAGGACGGGGTAGAGCTTGATGCCGCGCAGCCCCTTCGCGACGCCGTCGGCGAGCTGGTCCAGCACGTCGGGGTCGGACGGGTCCAGCGCCATGAAGCCGACGGTGTCGGTCTCGGTGTTCGCGCAGAACCAGGCGACGAAGTCGTTCGGCGTCGCCACGCCGAGGGCGCTCGCGCGCAGCCCGAACACGAACGCCGTCGTGACGCCCTGCATGGACTCGTCGAAGTGCTCGGTGGTGACGTCGGTCCACTCCCGGCCGTAGACCGGCTGCCAGTGGTCCTCCCACTCGTGGCCCCAGTGCTCCCGCAGCAGGCAGTGCGTGTGTACGTCGATCACCTGGCTACTCCTCGACTCGTAGGACGCTGCCGGGCCGCGCGCCGGTGTGGCCGCGGCCGTCCACCACGGCGGTCCCGTTGACCATGACCAGCGCGATCCCGCCCGGATAGCGCTGCGGGTCGGTGTATGTGGCCCGGTCGGCGACGGCGGCCGGGTCCAGGACGACGATGTCGGCGGGCCGGCCGGGCGCGAGCACGCCGCGATCGCGCAGGCCGGCTCTTTCCGCGGGGGCGGACGTGCACTTGGCCACCGCCTCCGCCAGGCTCAGCCGGCCCGGGCCCACATAGTCGCGCAGCAGCCGCGGGTAGGTCCCGTAGGACCGCGGGTGCGGCTGGCCGGCGCCGGTCGGGCCGTCCGGGTCCAGCGCCAGGCCGTCGGAGCCGATCACCGACGCGGGATGGCGCAGCGCGGCCAGCAGGTCGTCCTCGCTGCGGCCGGTGCCGACGGCGAGGACGGCGTTGCCGTGCCGGTGCAGCAGGTCCAGCGCCACGTCCGCGGGGTGGTCACCCAGCTGCGCCAGCGTGCGGCCGGTCGCGGCGTCGTCGGGGCCGGCCGGCACCCGGCTGACGGTGATCTCGTCCCAGGTCCACGGCAGGTCCTGCCATTCTGTGGCCACGCGTGCCCGGACGTCGGGGTCGGCCAGCCGCACCTTCATCGCGTCGGCGCCGCCGTTCTGTGCCCACGCCGGCAGCAGCTGGGACAGCGGCGCGTTGCCGGCCAGGTACGGGTAGACGTCGACGGCGACGTCCAGGCCGCGGTCGCGGGCCGCGTCGACCCGCTCCAGCGCCGCCGCGACGCCGCCCCAGTTCTTCCGGCCGACGGAGACCAGGTGCGACAGCTGGGTGCGGCAGCCGGTCCGCTCGGCCACCCGCAGCGCCTCGTCGACGGCGTCGAGCAGGCCGGCGCCGTAGTCGCGCAGGTGCCAGGCGAACACCCGGCCGTGCTCGGCCGCGACCGCGCCGATCGCCGTCAGCTCGTCCTCGCCGGCGTGCACGAGCGGTCCGTAGCACAGGCCGGTCGACACGCCCGCCGCGCCGGCCGCGAACGACTCGGCCAGCAGGCCGCGCAGCCGGTCCAGGTCGGCCGGGCCGTCGTCCCAGCCGGCCGCCGCCGCGTGCAGCGGCAGGTGCGGCACCAGGGCGGCGACGTTGACGCTGGTCCGGGCCGCGGCCAGCGCGTCGAGGTACTCGCCGAAGCCCTGCCAGTCCAGCGGCACGGCCGGGTCCAGGTCGAGGTAGCCGGCGGCGGCGCGCAGCTCGGCGACGTCGGCGGCGATCGGCGCCACGCCCAGACCGCAGTTCCCGACGACCTCGGTGGTGACGCCCTGACGCACCTTGCTGGGCGCCCGCGGCGCGGACAGCAGCGTCAGGTCCGAATGGGAGTGCAGGTCGACGAAGCCCGGGCAGACGACCAGCCCGGTGACGTCGATGACCGTGTCGGGCGTCCCGTGGGCCACCACGACGCCGGCGCGGACCAGCACGTCCGCCCGCACGGCGGGCCCGCCGAGCCCGTCCAGGACGTCGCCGCCCCGCAGCGCAACGGTCACCGGACCATCCGGTTGGTCAGCTCGCCCAGCCCGCCGATGCGGACGGTGACCTCGTCGCCGTCGGCCAGGAACTCACCGCTCGCCATCCCGACGCCGTCCGGTGTGCCGGTGAGCAGCACGTCGCCCGGCTCCAGCGTCATGAGCCGGGACGCGAACGCCAGCAGCTCGGCCACGGTGAAGATCATGTCCTTCGTCGACGCGGCCTGCTTCAGCGCCCCGTTCACGGTCAGCTCGATCGGCAGGTCCTGCGGGTCGGGCACCTCGTCCGCCGTCACCAGGTAGGGACCGAACGGGCAGAACCCGTCCGGCCACTTGCCGGCGAGCCAGTCGAAGAAGCCGGTCGCCGGGTCCGACGCGTCGCGCCGGAAACCGTAGTCCAGCGACCGCGCCGACACGTCGTTGCCGACGGCGTACCCGGCGACGACGTCCAGCGCGTTCTCCGGGGTGAGGTCGCGGGCCCGCGCGCCGACGACGACCACCAGCTCGGCCTCCCAGTCGACCTGGGTGCTGACGGCGGGCAGCGCGATCGGGTCGCCGGGGCCGGCGATCGCCGTCGGCGGCATCAGGAACAGCCGCGGCGCCAGCGTCGACCGGTTCAGCGGCTCCGCCCCCGCCTCGAGGACGTGCGCCTGGTAGTTCGCGGCGGCCGCGAGCAGCTTGCCCGGGCGCGTGAGCGGGGCGGTCAGGCGGACGTCGCCGAGCCGGTGGCGCGGGCCGTCCGGCGGGGTCCAGCCGCGCAGCGTGCCGTGCTCGTCCAGAAGGACGTTCAGGTCGCCGTCGCCCAGCTCGACGACCTCGGCGCGGTCGACGCCGGCGGCATCGACGCCGGTGCCGACGGCGAGGACGCCGTGTCGCAGCGCGCCGTCGCGGCGGTAGCTGACCAGCCTCATGCCGTGCTCCCCTCGGCGGTTCTGACGTCGGTGAGGACCCGCTGCGCAGCGACCGCGTCGTCGAGGCTCAGCTCGGCCGGCCGGTCGGTGACGACGGCGGTGTGCAGCTCGGTGAGCAGCCCCGCCATCGACGCGCCGCCGGCCCAGGCGGGCTTGCTCGCGTCGACGTCGAGCATGCCGTGCGAGCCGCTGATCCGGTAGCGGTGCGTGGCCGCGCCGGGTGCGTGCCCGACGGCGAGCGTGCTGGTGACGCCGTGGTCGTGCGTGAGCAGGAGCAGCAGCACGCTGCCGGCGTCGGTGCGGCGGACCGTGCGGACCGGCAGGCCGGTGAGCGCCCGGACGGTGTCGATCGCGTGAACGGCCAGCGACGCCGGCTTCGCGGCCGTGTCGGAGCTGATCAGGTCGCCCTGGACGTTCCACGGCAGCCCGACCCGGCCGGCGGCGACGGCGGCCCTCGCCGCGCGGACGGCCGGCTGGAACCGGACGTGGTAGTCCGGCAGGCAGACGGTGCCCTGGTTCTGGGCGAGGGCGGCCAGCTCGGCGGCCTGGTCCGGGTCCTCGGCCAGCACGCCGTGCACGACGGTGTGCTTCCCGGCCTTGACGGTCTGCTCCACGGCGGCCGGCCGGTCGGCGAGTGGGACGGCCAGCACGACGACGTCGGCGTCGTCGCTGTTCGTGAGTTCGAAACCGGCGTGGGCGCGGACGGCGGCCGTGTACGGGTGCTGCTCGGTCAGGCCGACGAGGCGGGCGGTGAGCCGGCGGGCGCTCACGCCGCCATCACCTCGACGGGTGCGCCGGTGGCGATCGACTCGCGCGCGGCGACGGCGAGGACGACCGCGCGCGCGGCGTCGGTGGCCGGCATCGGGTCGGGGCCGCCGCGGATCGCCGTCAGCCAGGCGTCCAGCTGGGTGGCGAAGCCGTCGGACTCCGCGACCGGCAGCAGAGCGGTGCCGGCCTCGCCGAACAGCGTCGCGGCGGCGCCGTCCCACGGGATCGCGTAGCTGCCGCCGTCGCCGACGACGAGGACGTCGCGGTAGCCGAGCGTGGCCGGGCGGTGGCCGCGGCTCATCTCGCAGACCGCGACACCGCCGCCGGCGAACTCGACCACGAGCTCCAGATAGTCGTGGATCTCCAGCTCGGCGGCGGTCTGCTTGCGCCCGCGCGCGTACACGCGGACCGGATCGTCGCCCATCCACCAGGTCACCAGGTCCAGCAGGTGCACGCCGTTGTGCAGCTCGTGGCCGCCGGAGCGGGCCGGGTCGAGCACCCAGGCGCGCCAGTCCGGCCAGATCCAACCGCCGAGCACGCTCAGCCGGATCAGCCGGGGCCGGCCCACGGTTCCGTCCGCGATGGCCGCGTGCACCGCGCGGGCGTAGTCGTAGTGGCGGTGCGTGTGCGCCGCGGTCAGCGTCAGGCCGTGGTCCGCGAACGCCGCGACCAGGCGGTCCGCGTCGTCGACGGTGGTCGCCAGCGGCTTCTCGATCAGCAGGTGCTTGCCGGCGGCCGCGACGGCGAGGCCGACCTCGGCGTGCGCGTCGTTGGGCGGGCAGGCGATGACGGCGTCGACGCCGGGCCGGGCCAGCGCCGTCGCGAGGTCGGTGTCCCACGGCACGCCGCCGTGCGCGCGGGCGGCCGCGGCGGCGCGGACGGGGACGAGGTCGGCGACACCCGCGAGCGTCGCACCCGGGTGCGCGTGGACGGCGGCGAGGTGAAGCTCGGCGATGGCGCCGGTCCCGACGACGAGAACGCCGACCGGCCGGTCATATCCGGAACTAGATTCCACACCCCGATGCTGGTGTCTCCGTCGACCGGTGTCAAGACATGCGTGGTTGACATGGAACTGGCCGGATCCTTAGCCTCCAAATACAAAACAGAATTTCAGATCGAGGGGACGACATGACCATCCCAGACCTGCAGCCGCGCACCGTGGGTACGTTGTCCGTGGGCTCCGTCGCGTCGCCCCGCGGCGCCGCCCTCGACGAGGCCGCCCGCCGCGTCATCCCGGGCGGCGCGAACACCGTCACGCGGTGGATCGGCTCCCCGTACGCGTTCACCGCTGCCGAGGGTGCGTACGTCACCGACGCGGACGGCCGCCGCTACCTCGACTACCACTGCGCGTTCGGCGCCGTGCTGCTCGGGCACAACCATCCGGTGGTCAACCAGGCCGTGATCGACGCGATCAACGGCCGGCCCGACCTCATCGGCCTCGGCATCAGCGAGCTGGAGATCGAGATGGCCGAGCTGCTGACCAGCGTCATCCCGTCCGCCGAGCAGGCGGTGACGGTGATGAGCGGCAGCGAGGCGGTCGCGCACACGATCCGGCTGGCCCGCGGCGTGACCGGGCGGCCGCTGCTGGTGAAGTTCCAGGGCACGTACCACGGCTGGTCGGACTCGGTGGCGCGGAACATGATCTCGCCGCCGGAGCGCGCCTACCGGCGTGACCCGCTCTCCGCCGGCATCCTCGACGCGGTGCTCGACGCCACGCTGATCGCGGAGTTCAACGACCTGGACTCGGTGAAGGCACTGTACGAGGCGCACCCGGAGCAGATCGCCGCGGTCATCCTGGAGCCGATCCCGCACAACGTCGGCGCGCTGCTGCCGACCCAGGAGTTCATCACCGGGCTGCGCGAGCTGACCCGCGAGCAGGGCTCGCTGCTGATCTTCGACGAGGTGATCACCGGGTTCCGGCACAGCCTCGGCGGCTACCAGCAGGTCTGCGGCGTGCTGCCGGACCTCACCACCTACGGCAAGGCGATGGGCAACGGCTTCCCCGTGTCCGGGCTGGCCGGCCCACGCTCGCTGATGGAGCGATTCGACACAGCCGGCGGCGACGTCCTCATGGGCGGCACCTTCAACGGCAACCGCGTCTCCGCCGCGGCGACGATCGCCACGGTCAGCTACCTGCGCGACCACCCGGACTTCTACGAGCGCACCCACCGGCTCGGCCAGCGGATGCGCGACGGCCTCGCCTCGCTGCTGGACGAGCACGGCATCGCCGCGACGGTCAGCGGCTTCGGCGGCACCTTCAACGTCTACTTCGTGCCCCCGCCGGTGCGCGGGTACCGGGAGCTGCTGGGCAACGACGCCCGCGCCTACGCGACGTTCCACCGCCGGATGACCGACCGGGGCTTCCTGATGCTGCCGATCGCGCTGAAGCGCAACCACGTGTCCGGTTCGCACACCGAGGAGGACATCGAGCGCACCCTGGAAGCGGCCGGCGACGTGCTCAAGGAGCTGGTCGCGGAGGGCATCGCCCCGCGGCTCTGAGCCGTGCAGGTGGCCGGCGACGTTCCCGCGGCGGCGCTTGCGCGGTGGTGGCGGCAGCGTCGATGGTGGGGCGACCGTCAGGGCGGCAGCGCGTCGGCGAGCGGCGCGCCGACGGCTTCTGGCGGCTTGGTGTAGTGGTGGCCGGTGGGGCCGCGCCATCGGGTGATGCCACCGGGCCCCCGTCGCACCGTCCAGTGGCCGCGGTGTTTGAGCAGGTGGTGGGTCTCGCACAACGCCTGGCAGTTCGCCCTGACGGTGGTGCCGCCGGCCGCGAACGGGATGACGTGGTCGATGTCGCTGTTCGCGGCCGGCTGATGACATCCGGGCGCGCGGCACGTGCGGTCGCGGGCGACGATGAACTCGGCGAGCGCCGTGGTCGGCCGGTAGGTACGCCGGCCGGCGTCGAGCACCTGGCCGGTCGCCGGATCCGTCCGCAGCCAGGTCCACACCCCTGCGGCGGCCAGTTCTCTGGCGACCGGAGCGGAGATGGGTCCGTAGCCGCGCAGCTCGCCCGGCTCGTCGGTGAGGCCGGCGAGGGCGGTGAACGGGACCGTGACGTGCACGCTGACCGGCCGCCGCGGCCGGTGACCGGTAGGGGTTGGCGTGTGCGCGTCCGTCCGGTGGCCGGTGGAGGTTCGCGTGTCCGCGGGCGGCTGGTCGCCGGTGGAGGCCTCCGCGGCGGCCTCGCGGCCGGTGGGGCGACGCTCCATGCCGGCGCAGGCGGCGAGTGCGGCCCAGCCCAGCTCGGCGAGAGCGTCCGCGCGACGTTGGTCGTAGCCGCGGACCGGCCGGCCGGCCGCGGTGTCGGCACGCTTCGCGTCGGCGGCCGCGACCTTCAGGACGGTGTTGAGCGCCGTGGCGTCCTCGGCCGGCAGCAGCGCCTCGAGGAAGGCCATCCCGTCCGACGCCGGTGTCACGGCGACGTAGCGGCCCTCCCGGGCCAGCCGGTGCCGCTCGGCGGTCTCGACCGGAGCGAGCTCGTGGAGCACCCGTTTGACCAGCTTGCGCAGCGCCACCGCGTCCATCGCCGGCGCCTTCGGCAGCACGGCGGCCTCGACCCGGGCGCGCACGTCCGGCTCCTGCGCGCCGAGCTCGTCGGTGAGGACCCGGGCGCGGCGCAGGTCGATCAGCCCGGCCGTGAGGGCGGCCTGGGTGGCGGGGAAGTCGTTCACCAGTTGCAGGGAGTGGCCGACATGGTTCTCGGCCTGCCGGGTGGTGACCTGGCAGCGTCCGGCCACTTCGACCGCGGTGTTCGTGACCGGGCTGACCGAGCGGTACCCGGAGAAGTCCGGGCGCATCTCGGCTCGCGACGCCAGGGCGGCCAGCACCCGCGCCTCGTTGCCCGCCACCCAGGCGGCCAGCCGCGCCCATGCGGCAGCCGCCTCGACGAGATCGTAGGCCTCAGCGGTGTCGGCCTCGGGGTCGAAAGCGGCCAGCGCGGCCGCCAGCTCCGGACCCGTCGGCATCCGTTCGACGTCGGCCGGCAGCGCCACGTACTGCCCCGCCGCAAGGCCCGAGCCCTGCGACGACGTAGCAGTTAGTGGCGCTTCTTCGAACATGCGGCCAAGCCTACCGGCCGCCGCGGACGATGATCAAATGGTGACCGGCCGACTGTGGACAAGTCGCAGGAGCCGGGCCGCCTGTGGATGAGGCAGCGTCACCGTCAGCACCCCGGCCTCGCGGTCCCAACGGTGCTCGACGGGGACAGCCTCGGGGTAGGCGCAGGTCACGGTGACGGCCGCCCCGCGCAGGTGGGGGAGCGGCAGCTCGACCGAGTCCGAACCGCCGCCGCGGCGCCACACCGACAGCAGCGTCGTCGGCCCCGCCCGCAGGCCGTAGCTCACCCAGTCGTCGGTCCAGCCAGGCAGCCCCGTCGGCCACAGCGGCAGCCCCTCCCGGACCAGCCCACGCAGCATCTTGTACACCGCCAGACCGGACGCCACCGCCGCGAACTGCTCGTCGGACAGCAGATCCGGGCGGCCGCTCACGTGCATGCGGCCCAGCAGCCCGTTGACGACGCAGAGCTCGGTCTCGGCGATCGACAGCTCCGGGCGCGGGCTGACCCAGACGCCGGCCTGCTCGGGCGCGATCGCGGTGGCGGCAGCGGCGGCGATCGGCACGGTGCGCAGGTGGTCGGCCTGGTCGCTGGTCGACTGGATCGAGTGCAGCGACAGCGTCGCGTAGTCGGTCCGCGCGCCGCCGCCGGCGCACGACTCGATCGTCAGCCCCGGATGCCGGTCCAGCAGGTCCTCGACCCAGCGCAGGTAGGCCCGGTTGTGCCCGAGCAGCCCAGCGCCTGCCCCGTCCGCGGAGACGTCGGTGCCGGCGCCGATGTTGATGTTGTAGTCGAACTTCAGGTACCCGACCCCGAGCGCCACCAGCCGGTCGACCGTGGCGTCGAGATGGGCGCGGGCGGCCGGATGGCGCAGGTCCAGCTGGTACCGGCCGCGCTCGTTCACCCGCTCCCCGTCGCGCTGGAAGAACGCCTCCAGCGGGAGCTGGTCGGCGACCGGGCTGTCGACGCCGACGACCTCGGGCTCCAGCCAGAGCCCGGGCACCATGCCGAGCGCGGCGATCCGGTCCAGCACGGACGGCAGCCCGCTCGGGAACCGCGACGCCGACGGCAGCCATTCGCCGACCGACGACCACCAGGACTGCTCGTCGCTGTACCAGCCGGCGTCGACGCAGAAGACCTCGCAGCCGGCCTTCGCGGCGGCGTCGATGATCGGCAGCAGCTTCTCCTCGGCGGGGTCGCCCCACAGGCAGTTCAGGTAGTCGTTGAAGACGACGGGGAGCGCGTCGTTGTCCGGGTGCGGACGGCGGATCGCCCGCCGGTGGGGCGTCAGGGCCGACAGCGCGGCCGGCAGCCCGTCCGCCGACGCCGTCACCGCGACGGGCACCGAATGGAACGTGTCACCGGGCCGCAGCACCTGCCGCCACTCGTGCTCCTGGTCCGTCGGCCCGCTGACGGCGAGATAGCCGCTCGACAGGTGGTCGCCGGCCTCCCAGTGCCAGGCGCCGTTGTGCTCGATCTGCCAGACGACGGCGGTCCCGGTCACCGTGTCGGTGATCGCGCCGGCGGGCAGGAACTCACCCGACGGCGTCGAGCCGAGGCCGGTGAACGCGATCCGGCGCCGGGTGGAACCGGCGATGCCGACGTCGAGCAGGCCCAGGTCGGCGGGCGACACCGTGCGCCACTGGAACTCCGCGCAGGTGTCCATCGACGCGTACGACAGCCGCAGCCGGGAGGTCCAGTGCGGCCCGTCGCCGGCGCCGAACCCGCCCACGACCAGCGACGACACGTACCGCAGCGTCACGGGAGCAGTGCCGTCGTTGGAAACCTCGGCATGGCAGCGCAGCACCGGCGCGTCGCCGGAGCGCTGCCAGGTCTGCGTCACCTGCAGCCCCGTCTCCGGGTCGGTCAGCCGCAGCTCCAGCCGGTCGTCGGAGGCGTCGTGCCCGGCGTAGCGCAGCCGGGCCGACGCGGCCTGCTCGACGTGACGGGAGCCGCGGCCCTTGGCCGCGCCGCGCAGCTCCAGCTCGACCGGCGGCAACGCCCGCTCGACCGGCAGCAACGCGGCAGCAGCCCGCCCGAAGCCGACCAGCCGCGGCCGGTCGTCGTCGTCCAGCGCGATCGTGACGGTCAGCGGCGCGGCGCCCCACGCGATGACGTCGCCGCTCACCGGCCCGCCCACGGCTGCGGCTCGGCCCGGACGGGCGTGCCGGACGCGGCCGCCGAGTCGATCAGCGTGGCCAGGTACTGGTCCTGCGCGGCGTCGGCCAGCCGGTAGCCACCGGCGCCGGTGTCGAGGAACGACGCCAGCTCCGCCAGCACGGCGGCGCCGGCCAGCTCGTCGTCGGAGAGCCGGGCCGGGCCGAACGGGTTCGCCCACACCCGTCGGCCGTCGCAGTCCAGGCCGCGCAGCCAGGCGCCGGCGAGGTCGCCGTCGTGGCCGGTGTCGTCGCGGACGATCCGGGTGCGGACGACGTCGCGCGGGCCGCGGACGTAGGCGACCGCGTCGTCGGCGATCTCGCCGCGCTCGCCGCGGATGGTCAGGTGCCGGGTGCGCAGCGGGGAGAGGTACTGCTCGCCGGTGAACTCGTAGACGCCCATCCGGTCGCCGAAGTCCAGCGTCGCGATCGTGTTCGTGCCGGGCCGCACGACCACCTCGTCGTGCCAGTCGTCGCGGCCATGCACCCGCGCCACCGGGTCGGCGTGCGCGACCGCTCGGACCAGCGGCGACTCCATCCCGGCGGACAGCGCCAGCCGGAGCAGGCTGGTCGCGTGGTAGCCGTGCGCGACGGACACCCGCGCGTAGCCGACCGGCCCGATGACGCCGGACGCGGACAGCGCCAGCCGAGCGGCGTGGTGCGGCTGGTGCCGGTACTGCTCGGCGACGAGCACCGGCGCGTCGCCGACGACCGCCCACAGCGCCTGCATGGCCGCGACGTCCAGCGCCGGCGGCGTCTCCGTCAGCACCGGCACGCCGGCCTTGACCAGCGCCGTCGTCACCTCCGGCGCGACGGCCGCGGGCAGCACCACGACGGCGGCGGCACCGGCGCCGTCGGCCAGCAGCGCGTCGACGTCGTCGACCACCCGCACCCCGTAGGCGTCCCGCAGCGCCGCACCTCGCGCCGACGAGCGGGCCACCACCGTCCGCACCGAGAACAGCGACGGGAGGGCCCGGGCGATGCGCAGGAAGTACTCCGCCCGCCACCCCGCCC
>NZ_POTW01000059.1 GCF_003236295.1 Jiangella anatolica | reverse complement strand
CGCCCACCTCGCCGCCCACGTCGTCGTCCGCGACCGGACGTGCCGGTTCCCGACCTGCCACCGGCCGGCCATCCTGGCTGAGATCGACCACCGCATTCCGTACGAACGCGGCGGCACCACCGACCCGGACAACACCTGGGCCCTGCATACCGGCCACCACCGGGCCAAGACCTGGCACCGATTCGCCACCGCGACCGACCTGCACGGCACCACCTGGTGGATCACTCCAGCCGGCCACCGCTACCCCGTCGAGCCCGAGGCCATCGGCCCGATCCGCACCCGGATCCCCGAACCGGTGCCCTTCTGATCCCGCAGGTCAGCGGCGGCGGGAGGCGCGGCGGCGGAGCAGGAGGGCGCCGATGACCACGAGGACCAGCCAGCCGAAGCCGGCCCAGACGACGCCCGACGGACCCCAGCCGAAGTCGCCGTCATCGGACGGGGCGGGGTCGTCGTGGCGGACGGCGACCAGCACCACGGGACTCATCGAAGCATGATCGCTCACGGCGGTGAACCCCCCGATGCTGGTCAGTGGCCGAGAATTGAACGGCGCTTGTCGCGCGGCGGCCGGACCGTGACCTCGCCCAGCAGCACGAACCCGCGCACCCGGTAGACCGGCGCGCCCGGCGTCACCGGCTCGCGCAGCTTCATCTTCCGCTCGCCGAGGATGTTCGTGCCCTCGTCGAGCCGGACGTCGATGCCCTCGGGCACGATCATGGTGAGGCTGCCCAGCACGATCGCCGTCTGGATCTCCACCTCGGGGGTGCGCACGACGGCCTCGGTGAAGTCGAGCACGACCTCGCCGAGGATCGACGTGACGTCGATGCGGGCCGGCACCTCCCAGCGGCCCTGACGCTTCTCGTTGCTGAGCACGCTGGTGATCCGCTCACCGGAGCGGACCGGCCCGGCCGACGGCGGCAGCGGCGGCCGCGCGGCCGACGCGGCCCGGGCGGGGGCCGGCCGCCCCTGCTGCCAGTTCGCCGCCGGGTTGCCGCCGGGCAGCGGGTACGGGCCCTGGGGCAGGTCGCGGGTGATCGGCTGCAGCTCGCCGTACGTGCGCGCCTTGAACGTCGCCTCGAGCCGCTCCTCCAGCTCGGTGAGCGTGAGCCGTCCGTCGCCGGCGGCCTGGCGCAGCGCCTCGGCGACCCGATCCCGGTCGACGTCGGAGCAGCGCAGGTCGGCGGCGCTGCGCACGTCCGGGAAGTCGGCGCCGGCGGCCGGTTTGGGCTGGTCGGGGACCTCGCTCATCGTTCGCCTGCCGCCTTGCGCTGGACGTTGACGCCGCCGAAGACGGCCTTGCCGGTGATCCGCACGACCGGCGCGCCGGAACCCGGCTGCGGGCCGCGCGTGGTGTCGTCGTTGAACGCGCCGAACACACCGTCGCCGTCGACCTGGACCCGCAGGTCCGGCGGGACGAGGATGTTCACGCCGCCGAAGACCGCCTTGATGTCGATCTCGACCTCAGCCGCCTCGAGCGTCGCCTCGCGCAGGTCGAGGTCGGCGCCGCCGAAGACGGCCTTGATGCGGTAGTACTGCGGGACGACCCAGTCGCCGCGGCGCTGGATGCCACTGAAGACGACCTTCGCGCTGCGCGAGGAGGGCACCCCACCCACGCGGGAAGAAGAGGGTGCCGGCGCGGAAGCGGAACGGCGCACGAGGGCGGCCGACGGCGGCAGCGGCAGGTCGCCGGGGAGGTCGCCGACCACCGGCTCGAGGTCGGCGTAGGTCTTGGCGGCGTAGAGCGCCTCGATCCGGTCCTCCAGCTCGGTCAGGCTCAGCCGGCCCTCGGAGGCCGCCTGCCGCAGGACGTCCGCGACCTGCTCACGGTCGGCGTCGGACGCCCGCATCGCCCGCTGGTCGCGTGTCTCGTCCACAACTGACGACCTTAGCAATCACCCGGCCGTCCGAGCGGAGGAGAAATCCCGGAGATCTACCCCGGAAGAAGGATCAGGGCACCGTCGGGGTCTCCCCTGTCTCGGCGGCGGCCTCGCCCGCCGGGGCAGCGGTCGCCGCCCCGGCGTCGACCACCCGCTCACCGCGCGCGCTCATCGCCTTGACCGTGAGGTTGTCACCGGACTCCGGGTCGAAGACGTGCACGCGGCGCAGGTCCAGCCAGAGCTTCGCCGGCCGGCCCTCCGGGACCCGGCTGCTGGCGTCCAGCGCGACGACCAGCTGCGTGCGCAGCGCCTCGCTGTCCAGCTCGCGCTCCAGCTCGGCCAGCCGCGCGCGGATGTCCTCGGGCGCCTCGTACGGGACGTAGGCGTACTGCTCGTTGCCCAGCCACTCGATGACGTCGATGGTCGCGTCGAACGTCACGCCGTGGTCGCGGACCGTGTCGGAGACGACGGACGCGTCCTCGAACGCCTCCGGCCGGGCGCCGAGCAGCACGACCTCGCGGCCGCTGAGGTCGGCCGACCGCGACGCCGGCAGCGTCCACTCGCCGAACGGCGTGTGCAGCTGGTCGCCGACGACGGTCGCGGAGATGAAGTTCATCGGCGGCGACCCGATGAACCCGGCCACGAACAGGTTGACGGGGTTCTCGTACAGCTCGCGCGGGCTGTCCACCTGCTGGACGACGCCGCGGCGCAGCACGACGACCCGGTCGCCGAGCGTCATCGCCTCGACCTGGTCGTGCGTGACGTACACCGTGGTGATGCCCAGCCGCTTCTGCAGCCGGGAGATCTCGGTGCGCATCTGGCCGCGCAGCTTCGCGTCGAGGTTCGACAGCGGCTCGTCGAAGAGGAACGCCTGCGCCTCGCGGACGATCGCCCGGCCCATCGCGACGCGCTGGCGCTGGCCGCCGGAGAGGTTGGCCGGCTTGCGGTCCAGGTGCTCGTCCAGCTCCAGCAGGTCAGACGCGCGCCGCACCCGCTCGTCGACCTCCTTGTCCGGCGTCTTGGCCAGCCGCAGCGGGAAGGCGATGTTCTCGTAGACGGTGAGGTGCGGGTAGAGCGCGTAGTTCTGGAACACCATCGACAGGTTGCGGTCGCGCGGCGCCTTCTCGTTGACCCGCTCGTCGCCGATGCGCAGCTCGCCGCTGGTGATGTCCTCCAGCCCGACGATCATCCGCAGCAGCGTCGACTTCCCGCAGCCCGACGGCCCGACCAGGATGACGAACTCGCCGTCGGCGATGTCCAGGCTCACGTCCTTCACCGCGTGGAAGCCGTCGCCGTAGCGCTTGTTGATGTCCTTCAGCGTGATGGCAGCCATGGGGATCTTCCTTCCCGTCGGTCCAGGTCAGCCCTTGACGGCGCCCTGGGTCAGGCCGGACACGATCCGGCGTTGGAACAGCAGGACGAGGATGACGACGGGGATGGTGACGACGACGGCGGCCGCCGCGATCGCACCCGTCGGCTCCTCGAACTGCGACGCGCCGGTGAAGAACGCCAGCGCCGCGGGGACCGGCCTGGCCGCCTCGGTCGAGGTCAGCGAGATGCCGTAGACGAAGTCGTTCCACGCGATGAAGAACGAGATGATCGCCGTGGTGAACACGCCGGGGGTGGCCAGCGGCACGATCACCTTGCGGAACGCCTGCCAGGTGGTGGCGCCGTCGACCTGCGCGGCCTGCTCCAGCTCCCAGGGGATCTGACGGAAGAACGCCGACAGCGTCCAGATCGAGATCGGCAGCGTCAGCGACAGGTACGGGATGATCAGGCCCGGCCACGTGTCGTACAGGCCGATGTTGCGCCACAGGTTGAACAGCGGCGTGACGATCGAGATGACCGGGAAGATCGCCACCGCGAGCGCCGTGGTCAGGATCAGCCGCTTGCCCGGGAAGTCCAGCCGGGCGATCGCGTACGCACAGAACGTCGCCAGCACCACCGAGATGAACGTGGCGATCAGCGAGATGCCGATGGAGTTGCGCAGCGCCGACAGGAAGAGGTCCTGGGCGTCGCCGGCGAGGATGTTGTCGTAGTTGTCCCAGACCCAGTTCGTCGGCAGGAACTGCAGGTTCGCGAGGTCGCTCGGCGTCTTGAACGACAGCGACACGATCCACGCGACCGGGAACAGCGCGTAGACGATGACGACGACGCCGGCGACCCACCACCACGCCTTGGTGCCGCGCGAGAGCTGCTGTTCGTCCATCACCGCTCACCCCTCGCGCTGGCCAAATCGACCTTGAACAACTTGATGAACAGGATGCTGATCAGCACGACGCAGAGGAACAGCAGCACCGACACCGCCGATCCCAGGCCGATCTCGAGCCGGCTGATCGTCTGTCTGTACGCCAGGAACGAGACGACCTCGGTGTTGTTCGCGCCCTGGGTCATGATGAAGACGTTGTCGAAGATGCGGAACGCGTCGAGGGTCCGGAACAGCAGCGCCACCATGATGGCGGCCTTCATGTTCGGGATCGTCACCTTGTACAGCCGCTGCCACCAGGTGGCGCCGTCGACCTTGGCCGCCTCCTGCAGGTCCTCCGGCACCTGCGCGAGGCCGGCCAGGAGCAGCAGCGAGATGAACGGCGTCGTCTTCCAGATCTCCGACGCGATGATCACGAACACCGACGTGCCGAACTCGCCGAACCAGTTGGTGTTCTCGCTGATGCCGGGCAGCCAGCTGAACCAGGAGTTGACGAACCCGGAGTCGATGCTGAACGCGTAGAACCACGCGAACGCCGAGACGACGGTGATGATCGCGTACGGGATGAGGATCGCCGTGCGCAGGATCGGCCGCAGCGTCGTCAGCGCACGGTGCATGACCAGCGCCAGCGCGAAGCCCAGCACCGCCTCGACGGCGACGGTGATGACGGTGATCAGCACGGTCACGCCGACCGCCCGCCACCACACGCCGTCGGTCAGCACCACCACGTAGTTGTTCAGCCAGGTGAACTCGCGGGCGTCGGGATCGGTGAGGCGGAACTTGAACAGCGACTCGTAGAACGCCTGCGCGATGGGGTACGCGGTGACCAGCAGCATCACCACGAAGGCGGGGCCGGCCAGCCACCAGCCGAGTCGCCGCTCGGCCCGCGCGCGGTCGCTGATCAGGGCCTTGCCGCCGTTCGCGGCGTCGGTGGCGCTCATAGCAGCCTCTCCCCCTTCAACACCTCGGTGATCAGCGTCGTGGCGTCCTCGGGCGAGGAGTCGGGTGTGACCGAGCTCGGCGGATGCCAGGTGTTCTGCAGGCCGGTGGAGACCTCGTTGTAGTACGGGGTCTGCGGCCGCGGCGCCGCCGCCTCCAGCGACTCGCGGATGAGGTCGGCCATCGGGAAGGCCTCCTGGACCTCCGGGTCGTCGTAGGCCTCGGTGTTCGACGCAGGGTTGCCGTTGGTGACCATGTAGTACGCCTGGTTGTCGGGCGTGACGATGCACTGCGCGGCCTCGATGGCGAGGTCGGTGTGCTCGCTGAACGCGCCGATGCCGAGGCTGATGCCGCCGTAGGGCGGACGGGACTCCTCGCCCTCGGCGACCGCTGGGTACTGCGCCCAGCCGATGTCGTCGACGAGGGACTGGTCGAGGTTGCCGGCCTCGACGCCGGCCAGCGTGGCCGCCCAGACGAACGGCCAGTTGACCATGAACGAGCCGCGGTCGCCCTGGAACAGCAGCATCGACGCGTTCTCGTCCTCGTTGGCCAGGCCCGGGCCGCCGAGCCCGGCGCGGGCGATGTCCTCGATGATCTGCGCGGCCGCCCGGCCGGCGTCGGTCTCCAGGCCCAGCTGGACCTCGTCGGCCGGCGCCTCCGGGTTGTCGATGATCTCGCCGCCGGCCGACGTGACCAACGCGTTGATCCACACCGTCAGCGCCTCGGCGCGGATGCCCTGGACGCCGAGGTACTTGTCCTGCGACTGGGCCGCGTCGATGATCTGCTGCCAGGTCACCGGCTCGTTCTCGGGGTCCAGCCCGGCCGCCTCGGCGACGGACCTGCGGTACCAGAGCAGCTGGGTGTTCGCCCAGAACGGCACGGCGACCAGCTGGTCCTTCCAGGTGGCGCCGTCGATGGCGCCCTGGACCACGTTGTCGGTGACGTCCTGTGCGACGTCATCGGGGATCTCGGCCAGGAACCCGGCCTCGGCCAGCTCCGGGATGAACGGCGGGTCGAGGCTGATGATGTCGATCGACGAGTCGTTCGCCGCCAGCCGGCGGGCCAGCTGCTCGCGCTGCGCCGACGCCTCGCGCGGCAGCAGCGACGTCCGGATCCGGTACGCGCCGTCGGCGGCCTCGGTACAGCGTCTGGCCAGCTCGACCTGCCCGCCGTTGTCCGGGTTGATGTACCACGTGAGGGTCGGGGTGGAGTCGTCACTACCACAGGCGGCCAAGCCGAGCGTGAGGACGGCGGCGGCCGCGACGCTGACGGTCCTTCTGACCACATCGCCTCCCTGGAGCAGGGTTGGCGCTCCAGTGACCGCTACGGCATCGGAGCGTCAGGGTGTGAGTCGAACCTACGACATCCGGTGCCGCCGGTCGAGGACATACGGTGTTCTGGTGATCGATACCCCGCAGACGCTGGTTCGTCACGACGGTGTCGACGGCGAGCTGGTCGTGCGCCGCCGGGTCACGCCGGACGGGCCGGTCTACGAGCTGATCGTCAACGGCACGTTCCTCATGGACACCGCGGAGACGTCGACCGAGCGGCTGCTGGCCGAGCTGGCGCTGGACCGGCATCCGGACCCGGCGACGGTGCTCGTGGCCGGGCTGGGCTTCGGGTTCACGGTCGCCTCACTGCTCGCGGATGGGCGGGTGCGGCGGGTGGACGTCGTGGAGATCGAGCCGACGCTGGTCGACGTGCTGCGGCGCGGGGTCGTGCCCGGGCTGGACGCCGTCGTCGGCGACCCGCGGGTGCGGATGGTCGTCGACGACGTCCGGGCGGTGCTGCCGGCGTCCGCGCCCGCGACCTACGACGCGATCCTGCTCGACGTCGACAACGGGCCGCACTTCCTCGTGCACGAGGCGAACGCCGAGGTGTACGAGCCGCCGCTGCTCGGCGCGGCCGCCCGGGCGCTGCGGCCGGGCGGCCTGCTGGCCGTGTGGTCGGCGTCGCCGGCGCCGGTGCTGGACGACGCGCTCGCCGACGCCGTCGGCCCGGTGGAGCAGGTGGTGCGGACGGTCCGGCGCGAGCAGCGCGACGTCGACTACCACGTCTACGTCGCGAGCCGCGCCGGCTGATCAGGCGGGGATGCCGCGGGCCTCCAGGGCGTCCTCGACGATGCGCAGGCCGGCCAGGCCGGGCATCCGGCCGATGTGCTCGTCGATGGAGCGGGCCGCGCGCCGTCCGTCCGGGCCGCTCATCAGGTGGCGTAGCACGTGCCGGACCTCGGACTCGGCCATGACGCCGGAGCCGACCGGGCCCCAGTACTTGCGCAGCGCGAACCGGGCGATCTTCTGTGCCTTCCTGCTACGGGCCAGCCGGTCGCGGGCCTGGGTGGCGTAGAACGCGACGTGCCGCGCCTCCTGCTTCGCGATGCGCTTGAGCAGCTCCGCGAGGACGGGGTGCTGCTCCAGCTCGGCCAGCCGGTTGTACGCGGTGATCGCCGACCACTCGTTGGCCGCGCCCCAGATCATGTGCACGGCGACGAAGTCCTGGCCGATCACGTTGGCCAGCACCGACTGCTTGATCGGGTCGAGCTTGTCGCGCCAGCCCATGCGTAGCCGGGTCGCCTTGAGGTGGTCGTAGTCGATCTGCATGCCGTGGAGGTTCAGCACCTCGGCGAGTGCCTCGCCGTGCCAGAACTCCTCCATGTTCCACATCGTCATGAACGCGGTGACCTGCGGGTCCTTGTGCGACGGCGTCACGAGCATGTCGCGCAGGTAGCAGACGGTGTGGTACTCGACGTCACACATGTAGCGGAGACTGCGCAACGTGTCGGGCGGAAGCGGATTGGTCCGGAAGTCGTCCAGCGGCAGGTCCTGCCACTGCACCGCCTGGGACGTTCGGGTGTAGTCGCGGATGTCGAAGGCCATGTCGTGCCGGGGCGACGTGCCGGAGGGGTCCCCGCCCCGTCCCTCCCTTGGTCCTCGTAAAACGGAGGCTCATTCTTTATAGTGCGATTATGCCTGTCTCACATAGTGCCTGGCAATGTGCCCTCGATCACCCGGATTATCCCTGAGACGACCCGGATATCTGGGCCTCCCACGGACGTAGAGGGGTCGGCCGGTCAGGGGTTCCGGCGGTCGACCATGATGGGTACATGAGCGACCAGGAGTACCGCATCGAACACGACACCATGGGCGAGGTACGGGTTCCCGCGGCGGCGAAGTACCGCGCGCAGACCCAGCGCGCCGTGGAGAACTTCCCGATCTCCGGGACGCCGATCGAGGGCGCGCTGATCCGCGCGCTGGCCTCGATCAAGGGCGCGGCCGCGCAGGTCAACGCCGAGTTGGGCGTGCTCGACGGCGACCTCGCGAAGGCCGTCCAGGAGGCCGCCGCCGACGTCGCGGCCGGCGGGCACGACGGCCACTTCCCCATCGACGTGTTCCAGACCGGGTCGGGCACGTCCAGCAACATGAACGCCAACGAGGTCATCGCGACGCTGGCCACCGAGCGGCTCGGCTCGCCGGTGCATCCCAACGACCACGTCAACGCGTCGCAGTCGAGCAACGACGTGTTCCCGACGGCCATCCACATCGCCGCCACGGCCGCCGTCGTGCAGGACCTCATCCCGGCGCTGCGCCACCTCGAGGGCGAGCTGTCGCGCAAGGCCGCCGAGTTCGCCTCCGTCGTCAAGAGCGGCCGGACGCACCTGATGGACGCGACGCCCGTCACGCTCGGCCAGGAGTTCGGCGGCTACGCGGCCCAGGTCTCCTACGGCGTCGAGCGGCTGGAGGCCGTGCTGCCGCGCGTCGCCGAGGTCCCGCTCGGCGGCACCGCCGTCGGCACCGGCATCAACACCCCGCCCGGGTTCGCGTCCGCCGTCATCGGCCGCATCGCCGCCGACTCCGGCCTGCCGTTCACCGAGGCGCGCAACCACTTCGAGGCGCAGGGCGCCCGCGACGGCCTGGTGGAGCTGTCCGGCCAGCTGCGCACGATCGCGGTGTCGCTCTACAAGATCTCCAACGACGTGCGCTGGATGGGCTCCGGCCCGCGCGCCGGGCTGGCCGAGATCGCGCTGCCGGACCTGCAGCCGGGCTCGTCGATCATGCCGGGCAAGGTGAACCCGGTCATCCCCGAGGCGCTGTGCATGGTGTCGGCGCAGGTGGTCGGCAACGACGCCACCGTGGCGTTCGCCGGCGCGGCCGGCAACTTCGAGCTCAACGTCATGCTGCCGGTGATCGCACGTAACGTCCTGGAGTCGATCCGGCTGCTGGCGAACATCTCCCGCCTGTTCGCCGACCGCTGCGTCGCCGGCATCGAGGCGAACGAGGAGCGCTGCCGCGAGTACGCCGAGTCCTCGCCGTCCATCGTCACGCCGCTGAACCGCTACATCGGCTACGAGGAGGCGGCGAAGGTCGCCAAGCAGGCGCTGGCCGAGCGCAAGACCATCCGCGAGGTCGTCGTCGAGCGCGGCTACCTCGCCGACGGCAAGCTCACCGAGGACCAGCTGGACCAGGCCCTCGACGTGCTGAGCATGACGCGCCCGCCATCGGCCTGAGGCTCAGAGATGACGAAACGCTCCCGTCACCGGCAGCGGTGACGGGAGCGTTCCGGGGGGATCAGTACCAGCCGACGGATTCCGAGTGCGCCCAGGCACCGCACGGGTCGCCGTAGCGACCCTCGATGTACCAGAGGCCCCACTCGATCTGGGTGACCGGGTTGGTGCGGTAGTCGTCGCCGAAGCGGGACATCTTGTCCGCCGGCAGCGACTGCGGGATGCCGTACGCGCCGGAGGACGGGTTCTCGGCCGTGTGGCTCCAGTTGGACTCGCGGGTCCACAGGTTGTCCAGGCACTGGAACTGCTCGTCGCCCCAGCCGTAGTCGGCCATCAGCGTGCGAGCGGCGGACTGCGGGTCCTCGATGGCCCGCTCCAGCGACCGGGCGGCCTCCTCGGCCGCTGCCTGCCGGGCCGCCTCGGCGGCGGCCGCCGCCTCTGCCTCGGCCTTCGCCTTGGCCTCGGCCTCCGCCTGAGCGCGGGCGGCCTCGGCTTCGGCCTGCACCTGCGCCTCGGCCGCGGCGGCGAGGTCCTGCTCCAGCGACGGCCGCTGCGGCTCCTGGGCCTTGGCGCCGACCTCCGGCAGCGTGAGCTGTTCGGCGTCGGCACTCACCGTGGCGGTGGCGCCGGAGCCGGCGGAGTCGACGAGCCACCCTGTCAGCAGGGTGGCGAGAACGGTGATCGATGCGAGGAGTCCGAGGCCGGCTGCGATGCGGCGCAGACGGCTGCGTCTTCGATGCACGAGTGGGTGAACCTTCCTGTAGGGCTCCACCACCCTGCAATGGAATCGTGATCGTTGCCAACTCCTCGGCGTGTCACGCGACCGATCGTGACGCCCTGCGGCTACGTGACGCCGATCGGCGCCGCCCGACGCGGACGCCGTCGCCGCTCACCCCGGCTAACCGGGCTGACCAGCGAAGACTCCCGCGTCACCACGCGCGGCGGCGGGGTGACGCGGGAGTCCCGGACATAGCTGACGAATCAACGAAATGAGACTTCGCTCACCCGGGCAGCTGCTCCAGCATCTCGGTGACCAGCGCGGCGATCGGCGAGCGCTCCGAGCGGGTCAGCGTGACGTGCGCGAACAGCGGGTGTCCCTTGAGCTTCTCGGCCACCGCGACGACGCCGTCGTGCCGGCCGACGCGGAGGTTGTCGCGCTGCCCGACGTCGTGCGTGAGGACCACGCGGGAGTTGCTGCCGATGCGCGACAGGACGGTCAGCAGCACGTTGCGCTCCAGCGACTGCGCCTCGTCGACGATGACGAACGCGTCGTGCAGCGACCGGCCGCGGATGTGGGTCAGCGGCAGCACCTCGAGCATGCCCCGCGCGACCACCTCGTCGATGACGTCCTGCGTGGTCAGCGCGCCGAGTGTGTCGAAGACCGCCTGCGCCCAGGGGTTCATCTTCTCCGACTCGCTGCCCGGCAGGTAGCCGAGGTCCTGACCGCCGACCGCGTACAGCGGCCGGAACACCACGACCTTCTTGTGCAGCCGCCGCTCCATGACCGCCTCGAGTCCGGCACACAGCGCCAGCGCCGACTTGCCGGTGCCGGCCCGGCCGCCCAGCGAGACGATGCCGATCTCGTCGTCGAGCAGCAGGTCCAGCGCGATCCGCTGCTCGGCGGATCGGCCGTGCAGGCCGAACGCCTCGCGGTCGCCGCGGACGAGCTTGATCCGCTTGTCCGCCGTCATCCGGCCGAGGCCGCTGCCGCGCTCGCTGTGCAGCACCAGGCCGGTGTGGCAGGGCAGCTCACGGGCGTCCTCGAGGTCGGCGTAGCCGTTCTCGTACAGCTCGTCGAGCACGGTGCCGGCCACCTCGAGCTCGGCCATGCCGGTCCACCCGGACTCGACGACCGTCTCGGCGCGGTACTCCTCGGCGTGCAGGCCGACCGAGGACGCCTTGACCCGCATCGGCAGGTCCTTCGACACGAGCGTCACGTCGTTCCCCTCGGCGGCCAGGTTGCGGGCCACCGCGAGGATGCGGGAGTCGTTGTCGCCCAGCCGGAACCCGGCCGGCAGCACCTCGGGATCGGTGTGGTTGAGCTCCACGCGGACCGTGCCGTCCTCATCGCCGACCGGTACGGGGTCGTCGAGACGGCCATGCTCCACCCGCAACTCGTCGAGCAGCCGCAATGCCGCTCGCGCGAAGTACCCCAGTTCGGGGTGGTGGCGCTTGGCCTCGAGTTCAGTGATCACCACGATCGGCAGCACGACCTCGTGCTCGGCGAACCGGAGGATCGCGTAGGGGTCGGCCAGCAGCACGCTCGTATCGAGAACGTAGGTGCGGCGTGCCGGCTCCTGCCGGGTGGTGCGACGACGGGTCTGATTCTTGGAAGCGGCCACGTCCGTCTCCCTCACGCCTGAGTGCACCCTGACGGTTCAGGCGTCTGTGTCGCGCGGAGTGCCGGGACCGAGCCCACCGGGCCGGGTGCCGGCCCTCCGTTCGCGCCATGGTGTCAGCACGTAGGACGGGCCTCCCGAGCGGCCGGCTACTCACCGTCCGCCACTGCCAAGATTACCGTCCGGCAGGACCCCGGCGATAGGACACGCCTGAACGCCCCGTGAACGGTCGGTTCCGTCAGCCGCCGTCGCGCTCGGCGTCGCGCTGGCGCTTGTACTCCTCCCACTCGTTGCCCAGCGTGCGGTGACGGGCCTCGAGCCAGTTGAAGTAGTCGCGCATGTTCGCCATCCGGCGGCTGACGATGTCGTCGGCGCCCTCCAGCGCGGCCATGACCTCGTCGGCCAACCGCTGGCGTTTGTAGAGGTAGCGGTGCTCGGCGGCGAGGAACGCGCCCCACACGTCCTCGTCGGCCCGGTAGAAGTGGCCGCGGGAGCCGGGCACCGAGACGCGGCGGATGAAGCCCGGCGAGGAGAGCGCCCGTGTCGCGGCCGAGATGGAGCCCGCGCTGGCGTTCAGCTCCCGCATCAGCTCCGCCGTGGACACGTGAGGTTCGGGGCTGAGCATGAGATAGCCGAGGACGCGGCCGTTCATCCGCCGCTCCCCCATCTCCTCGAAGAGCACCCCGAGCTCCTCGACGAAGAACTCGAGCTTCGCCCGGTCGTCCGCCATGACACCTCCTCAGGCCCACATGGTGGGCCATGACCGCCAGGCTCCGCCAGTACGGTTAAGTCTCAGTAACTTCTGAAAGTTCGACGAACGAACCCCTTGCTTGAAACTTCAGAGTGTCACTAGATTCACCCACACTTCAAGCGAACGGGCACCGAGACTGCCCGCGGCACACCCCGAGAGGTGACCATGCGCACGTGGCAACGGCTCACAGCACTCGCTGTCGGTGCTGCTCTCCTCACCGTCACCGCCTGTGGTGGCGGCTCCGACGACGACTCCAGCACCGGCGGGGACGGCGGCGGCGAGAGCAGCGGCGGCATCTTCTCCGTCGGCATCGACGAACCCGACTTCCTCCTGCCCGGCCGCTCCCAGGGCGCGTTCGACGAGATGCACGCGCTCTTCTCCGGCCTGGTCAAGTTCGGCGACCAGAGCGAGCCGCAGCTGCTGCACGCCGAGTCGATCGAGAGCGACGACAACATCGTCTGGACCATCGCGCTCAAGCCCGGCTGGACCTTCCACGACGGCACGCCGGTGACGGCGCAGAGCTACGCCGACGCCTGGAACGCCACCGCCTACGGGCCCAACGCGTGGGGCAACAACGCCCAGCTGGCCAACATCGTCGGCTGGGACGAGCTGAACCCGGCCGAGGGCACCCCGGCGACCGACACGCTGTCCGGCGTCGAGGTCGTCGACGAGAACACGCTGCGGGTGACGCTGAAGACGGCCGACAGCCAGTTCCCGTACAAGCTGGGCCAGCCCGGCTTCTACCCGCTGCCCGAGGTCGCGTTCGAGGACTTCGACGCGTTCAACGAGGCGCCGGTCGGCAACGGGCCGTTCATGATGGACGGCACGTGGGAGCACGACGTGCAGCTCTCGGTGACCCGGTACGAGGACTACCAGGGCCCGCAGCCCAAGGCCGACGGCATCACGTTCCGCATCTACAGCGACACCACGACCGCCTACACCGACGCGATCGGCGGCGCGGTCGACATCGTCTCGGTGCCGCAGGAGAAGTACAAGCAGGTCGCGACCGACTTCCCGGACAGCTTCATCGCGTTCAACGCGATCCGGCTGGACTGGCTCGGCTTCCCGCTGTGGGACCCGCGCTTCCAGGACCCGCGGCTGCGGCAGGCCGTCTCGATGGCGATCGACCGCGAAGCCGTCAACGAGGCGATCTTCGGCGGCCTCTACACGCCGGCGACGTCGCTGCACGGCCCGTCCGCCCCTGGTGGCGGCACCGAGGGCCTGTGCGGTGAGTTCTGCGAGTTCGACCCCGACCGGGCCAAGGAGCTGCTGGCCGAGGCCGGCGGCTGGGAGGGCCCGATGGAGATCTGGTTCCCCGGCGGCGTCGGCTACGACCAGACGTTCGAGGCGCTGGCCAACCAGATCCGGCAGAACCTCGGCATCGAGGAGGTCGTCACGAAGAGCCAGCCGGGCTTCGTCCAGTTCATCGACGCCCTCAACAACCAGCAGGCCACCGGCCCGTTCCGGGGCGGCTGGGGCTCGCTGTACCCGAGCATGCAGAGCCTGCTGTGGTCGGTGTTCAGCTCCAACGGCGACGGCCGCGCGGGCGCCGGCACGTACGCGAACCCCGAGGTCGACGCGCTGATCGCGCAGGCGGACGCGGCGCCGTCGCTGGACGAGGCCACCGAGCTGTACAAGGCGGCCGAGGAGCAGATCCTCGCGGACTTCCCGATCGTCCCGCTGTTCTACGCCAAGTACGTCTACGCGCACAGCGCCAACGTGTCCAACGTGATCATCGGGTTCGACCAGATCGAGCTCACCGAGGTCGTCGTCAACTAACGGCGGCACCGTGACAGAGCAGCACGCAGAGAAGGGCAGAGAGTGACGATCCCGACGTCCCACCTGGTCGACGAGGCACTACGGGTCCAGCCGGAGGCCGACGCGTTCCCGACGGTCGACGAGCTGGCGGCCGCGCTGGAGCGCACGCACGCGGCCCACCCGGACGTGACCCGGATCCGCCGGGTGGGCACGTCGCGGCTCGGTGAGCCGATCGAGGCGATCACGATCGGCTCCGCGGACCGGCACGCCGTCGTCTTCGGCGGCGTGCACCCGAACGAGCCGATCGGCAACATCACCGCGCTGCACCTGATGGAGCGGCTGACCACCGACCGCGACCTGCTGGACCGGATGGGCTACACCTGGCACGTCGTGCCGTGCATCGACCCTGACGGCATGCGGCTCAACGAGGGCTGGTTCCGCGGCCCGCTGACCCGGACCGAGTACGGCCGCAAGTTCTACCGTCCGGCGCCGGACGAGCAGGTCGAGTGGACGTTCCCGTTCGCCTACAAGCGGGCCTACTTCGACCGGATGATGCCGGAGACGGTTGCGCTGATGCGGCTGATCGACGACACCAGGCCGGCGTTCATGTGCTCGCTGCACAACGGCGAGTACGGCGGCGTCTACTACTACCTGTCCCGGCCGGAGCCGCAGCTCTACCCGCTGCTGCACCGGATCGCGGCCGACGTCGGCCTGCCGCTGGACACCGGCGAGCCGGAGGCGCCGTACGTCGAGCGGTACGCGCCGGCGATCTTCGGGATGATCCGCAGCCAGGACCAGTACGACTTCACCGAGGCGGCCGGGCTGGACCCGACCTACCGGCAGTCCGGCGACTCCAGCGCGGCGTACGCGGCCAAGTACGGCACGTTGACGCTGGTCACCGAGATGCCGTACTGGACCCACCCGGACGCCGACGACGACACCCTGCTCAGCCGCACGTATGCCGACGTGCTGGGCGAGCAGGCCGCCGGGCTGCGCGACGTCCACACGCGGCTGGACCGGATCCTCGCGGCGGCCCGGCCGAGCTTCTCCGTCCGCTCGCCGTTCGTCCGTTCCTCCGAGGCGTTCGTGCCGCTGTTGGACAAGATGGCGCGCCAGTCCGAGCACCGGGCCGCGCAGCCGGACGCGCAGCGCCCGGCGACGGTGTCCGAGCAGTTCGGGTGCCTGGACGCGGTGCACATGTTCCGGCTGCGCTGGGGCGGGACGCTGCTGCGGGCGCTGGACGGCGAGCTGGCCGTCGGCAACGGCACGCCCACGATCCGCGAGCAGCATGCGGCGATGTCCGCGCTGTACGACGGCTGGGCCGCCGAGGCCGCCCAGGTGACGCCCGCGCAGGCCATCCCGTACGGCAAGCTGGCGGCTGTGCAGTACGCCGCCATCCTCGTCACCGCCGCGCACGCGGCCGGACGCGGCTGAGGTCACGGCATGGGCAAGTACGTCGTCGGGCGCCTGCTGCAGCTGGTGCTGGTCTTCTTCGGCGTCACGTTGCTCATCTACCTGGCGGTCTACGCGCTGCCGGGCGACCCGATCCGGGCCCTGGGCGGCGACCGGCAGCTGCCGGACAGCGTCATCAACGCGATGCGGGCGCAGTTCAACCTGGACGACCCGGTGCTGCTGCAGTACCTCAAGTACCTCGGCAACCTGTTCACCGGCGACCTCGGCACCGACTTCAACGGCCGGCCGGTCGCCGATCTCATGGCGCAGCGGTGGCCGGTGACGATCCGGCTGGCGCTGACGGCGTGGGTGATCCAGGTGGTGCTGGGCGTCGGCCTGGGCGTGCTGACGGCGCTGCGCAAGGGCACCTGGCTGGACCACACGGTGCTGTTCTTCACCGTCGGCGTGATCTCGATCCCGGTGTTCGTGCTCGCGTACACCGCGCAGATCGTGTTCGGGGTGCGGCTGGGGATCGTCCCAGTGTCCGGCATCGACGAGGGCTGGCCGGTGAGCTACCTGCTGCCGTCGATCATCCTGGCGGTGTTCGGGCTGGCGTCGGTGGCCCGGCTGGTGCGCGCCAGCATGCTGGAGAACCTGCGCGCCGACTACGTCAAGACGGCCACGGCGAAGGGGCTGAGCCCGCGCCGGGTCGTGTACCGGCACGTGCTGCGCAACTCGCTGATCCCGGCGGTGACGTTCCTCGGCATCGACCTGGGCTACCTGCTGGGCGGCACCGTGATCATCGAGGGCGTGTTCAACCTGCCAGGTGTCGGCCAGCTGCTGTTCTCGTCCATCGCGGCGCAGCAGGGGCCGGTCGTCGTCGGCGTCGCCACCGTCCTCGTCGTGATCTTCCTCCTGGCCAACCTCGTCGTGGACCTGCTCTACGGCGTGCTCGACCCGAGGATCCGCCATGAGTGACCCCACCGCCACCATCACCACGGAGCCGGCCGCTCCCGTCGAGGAGTCCGCCGGGAAGTCGTCGACGCTGGTCGGCGACGCCTGGCGCGAGCTGCGCCGCCGACCGCTGTTCGTCGTCGGGTCGTTGCTCGTGATCGTGCTGCTGCTGATGGCGATCTTCCCGCAGCTGTTCGCCGGCTGGTTCGGCAACGGCGACCCGCGGGTCTGCGACCTGTCCCGCAGCACCGAGGGCCCGGCGCCCGGTCACCCGTTCGGCTTCGACAAGCAGGGCTGCGACGTCTACGCCAACGTCGTCTACGGCGCCCGGGCCTCGATCAGCGTCGGCGTGCTCGTGACGGTGCTGACGCTGGTGCTCGCGCTGGTCCTGGGCAGCCTGGCCGGCTTCTTCGGCCGGGTCGTCGACGCGGTCGTGTCGCGGTTCGCCGACGTGTTCTTCGGGTTCCCGTTCCTGCTCGGCGCGCTGGTCGTGCTGACGGCGTTCGAGGCGCGCAGCATCCTCGTCGTCGCGCTGGTCCTCGCGATGTTCCGCTGGCCGTCGATGACGCGGGTCATGCGATCCAGCGTCATCCAGGTCCGCGACATGGACTACGTGCGCGCGTCGGTCGGCCTCGGCGGCAGCAGGCTGTGGCTGCTGCGCCGGCACGTGCTGCCCAACGCGATCACGCCGATCATGGTGATGGTCACGCTCGACATCGGCACCGTCATCGTCGTCGAGTCGACCCTCACCTTCCTCGGCGTCGGCCTGCAGGCGCCCGCGATCTCGTGGGGCCTGCAGCTCTCGAACGCGTCGACGGACTTCGCCGCCGCACCGCACCTGCTGATCTTCCCGTCGCTGTTCCTCAGCCTGACGGTGCTCAGCTTCATCGTGCTCGGCGACCTGATCCGCGACGCCCTGGACCCGCGGCTGCGCTGAGCCGGGCACGCACGCCCGGGTCTCGCGCAGCCGCGGTCAGTCCCAGGCGCCGGCCGCGGCGGCGCCGGCGGCATAGGTCTCGAACGGCAGCGGCGGCTGACCCGTCACCCGCAGCACGTCGTCCGTCGGACCCTCCTCCCCCGCGGCTCGCAGCGCGGCGAACACGGCGACGGCGCCCTCGGCGGCCTCGCGCGGCTCGCCGAGCGCCTCCTGCTGGGCGATGTACTCCTCGGCCGAGCCCCGGTAGCGGACGGTCCGGCCGGACACCCGGCCGATGATCTCGGCCGCCTCTCCGAACGTGAGCGGCCGCGGCCCGGTGACGTCGTAGCGCCGGCCACCGTGGCCATCGGACGTGAGCGCCGCGGCCGCCACCGCGGCGATGTCGCCGGCGTCGACGAAGGCTTGCCGGTGCTCGCCCAGCGGCATGGCCAGCTCGCCGGCCAGGATCGCGGGCCGGAAGAAGCCCTCGTCGAAGTTCTGGTCGAACCAGTCCGCGCGCACGATGGTCCACTCGGCGCCGGACCCGCGGACGACCGCCTCGGCGTCGAGCAGCCGCCGGTCGTCCATCGCCTCGATGCCGCGGCTGGACAGCAGCACGATGCGCCGCACTCCGGACTCGACCGCCTGCGCCACGAACGCGGGGTCGACCGGCACGCCGTCGGGCGCCAGGACGAACAGCCGGTCGGAGCCGTCGAGCGCGGGCGCCCACGTGGGCGGCTCGGACCAGTCGAAGCGCACGTCGCCGCGCCGCGACGCCGCCCGCACCGGCGCGCCCAGGTCGGCCAGCCGGGCCACGAGGCGCCGGCCGACCGTGCCGGTGCTGCCGAGGACCAGGATCGCGTGTTCGGTCATGATCACCAGTCAACCAGCCGGCGCCGACAACGTCAGCGCGATGACTTTCCGCCCGCTCGGTGGTCTACCTCTACGTCCGCCACGAGAGGAGATCTCCCATGACCGCCACCCTCGCCAGCATCCTGCTGTCCAGCACCGACCCGGAGCGGCTGGGCGCCTGGTACGCCGCGGCGCTCACCCCGGCCGACGACGCCCGGGTCGGCGACTACCGGATCCTGCGCTACGGCGACTTCCACCTGATGATCGACCGGCGCGACGACGTCGGCCCGGCCAACCCCGAGCCCGGCCGCGTGATCCTCAACTTCGACGTCGACGACGCCCGCGCCGCGGCCGACCGGCTGGACGAGATGGGCGTGCGCTGGCTGGCCCCGCTGGAGGATCGCGACGGCAGCCTGTTCGCCACCGCGATCGACCCCGACGGCAACTACGTCCAGCTCATCCAGATCAGCGCGGAGCACCGGGCAGAGCTGGCGGCGCAGCGACGATGACGGCGACGGCACTTCCGTCGATCGCCGACACCCGGCAGTATCGTCGGCAGATGACGACGGGCGACTTCCAGCAACTGGCCCAGCCCTACCGGCGCGAGCTGCTGGCGCACTGCTACCGCATGCTCGGCTCGGTCCACGACGCCGAGGACCTGGTGCAGGAGACCTACCTGCGAGCCTGGAAGGCCTACGACCGGTTCGAGGACCGTTCGTCGCTGCGCACCTGGCTCTACCGCATCGCGACCAACGCCTGCCTCACCGCGCTGGAGAGCCGCGCCCGGCGACCGATGCCGACCGGCCTCGGCGGCCCGAGCGCCGAGCCCTCCGGCGACCTGATCGAGCGGTCCGAGGTGCCGTGGCTGGAGCCGCTGCCCGACGTCCTGGTCGGCGACGGGGCCGGCGTCGACCCGGCCACCGTCGTCACCTCGCGCGACAGCATCCGGCTGGCGCTGGTCGCGGCGCTGCAGCACCTGCCGCCGCGGCAGCGCGCCGTCCTGCTGCTGCGCGACGTGCTCAGGTGGAAGGCCGCAGAGGTCGCCGACCTGCTGGACACGTCGACGGCGGCGGTGAACAGCGCGCTGCAGCGGGCGCACGCCCAGCTGGACAAGGTCGCGCCGGCCGAGGACGACGCCGTCGAGCCGCTCTCGCCGGAGCACGAGGAGCTGCTCAAGCAGTACGTCACCGCGTTCGAGGCCTACGACGTCGACGCGCTGGTGCGGCTGATGACCGCGGACGCCGTCTGGGAGATGCCGCCGTTCGCCGCCTGGTTCGTCGGGCCGGCCGACATCGCCGAGCTGATCCTCGTCCAGTGCCCCATGAAGGCCGCCGGCGACATTCGCATCGTCCGCACGTCCGCCAACGGGCAGCCGGCGCTGGCCCAGTACCTGCGCGATCTCGACGGCGTCTACCGCCCGTTCGCGGTCCAGGTCGTGTCGATGGGCACGGCCGGCATCACGCACGTCGCGCAGTTCTTCGACGTCGGCCTGTTCGGGCCGTTCGGGCTGCCGGACGTGTTGCCGTGACCGGTCCGCCGGCCGACGGGGCCGAGCTGCTCGACCGGGCGCTCGGCTATCTGGCCGGCAGTCTGGCGCTGGTGCGCCCGGCCCTGCTCGCCCGGCCCACGCCGTGCGCCGGCTGGGACCTGCTGGCGTTGCTGCGGCACCTGAACGACTCGCTGCTGGCGCTGCTGGAGGCGACGGGGGCCGGCCGGGTGAGCGCGCCGTTCGCCGGCGACGCCGACGCGCCGGCGGACCCCATCGGCGCCGTGCGCCGGCGGGCGTCGCTGCTGGCCGGACGATGCGCGGCCGGCGCCGGGCCGGACGTCGTCGCCGTCGGGGACCGGTGGCTGAGCGCCCGCGCGGTCGCCGCGACCGGCGCGCTGGAGATCGCCGTGCACGGCTGGGACGTGGCCCGGGCCTGCGGCGCGGACCGGCCGCTGCCGCCGTCGTTCGCGCTGCGCCTGCTGGGCGTGTCGAGCGTGCTGGTCGACGAGGCCGACCGCCCGGCCCGGTTCGCCCCGCCGCTGGGCGGCCGCGAGGGCGACGATCCGGGTGTGCGGCTGCTGGCCTTCCTCGGCCGCGACGCCACGGCGACGGCGGCGCACGGCCTGTGGTGAAGCACCGGTCGCTCAGCGCAGCAGCAGGTCGATCACGCCCGTCAGGTCCTCCTCCGCGCTGCCCTCGGCCAGCCGGCGGCGCATCAGCTTGAAGTAGGGGCTGAGCAGCTCCGGGCTGACGCCCTGCTGCTCGGCGGTGCTCAGGAAGGTCGGCGTGCCGGCCACCTGCATGGCGAGGTTGGAGACGACGCCCTTCGTGTAGTCGCCGCTCCTGAGCTGGTCCGCGGTCTGGTGCGCCGACGGGGCCATCGCGACGAGCCAGCCGGTGAGCAGCGGGGCGAGCGACGCCGGGTCGATGTCCTCCTTGCGGATGAGGGCGAAGGCGTGCGCGATCCCGGCGAACATGCCGTACATGGCGCTGAGGAGGGCCACGTCGTGCAGGGCCGCGAAGCCCGCGTCGTCGCCGACATAGGTGGCGCCGGCCGGGACGCCCAGCGTCTCGCGGTGCCGCTCGAACAGCTCCCGCGCGCCGCTGTAGAAGATGAAGCCGCCGGCCTCCGGGACACCGATCATCGGCGGGACGGCCATGATCCCACCGTCCAGGTAGCGGGCGCCGAGCTCGCGCGCGGACTGGGCGCGAGCCCGCGCCTGAGCAGGGGTGCTGGTGGTCAGGTTGACCAGGTCTCGCCCAGCCAGGTCGGCGCCGGCCAGCGCCTCGTCGACGGAGGCGTCGTCCAGCAGGCAGACGACGACCAGGGAGTTCGCCGCGACCGCGGCGGCGGCGCTGTCCGCCACCTCGGCGCCCTCGGCGGCGAGCGCCGCGGAACGGGCCGGGGTGCGGTTCCAGACGGTGACCGCGTGGCCGGCGGCGAGCCAGGTGCGGGCCAGTGCGGAGCCCATCGCGCCGAGGCCCAGCAGCGTGACGGAGGTCTTCTCGACAGTGTTCGATGCCATGCCGACCAGGCTGGTCACAGACCCGGAGATGATCAAGTACGCACTTCGGAGTGGGTGGTTACCCTGGGGTGAGCGAGCACGTCGGAGGGGTGGGGCATGACGACGCTGAACCGGCCGGGCGCACCGGACGCACACGTCTGCGGGATCGACACCGCGATGGAGGTGATCGGCGGCAAGTGGAAGGTCCTCATCCTCTGGGCCCTCCACGAGCGCCCCCGGCGCCGCTTCGGCGAACTGCGCCGGCTGCTTCCGGGGATCACCGAGAAGGTGCTCGCCTCCCACCTGCGCGAGCTGGAGGCCGACGGCGTCGTGCGTCGCGTCTCCTACGACGAGGTCCCGCCTCGCGTCGAGTACTCGCTGACCGAGGACGGCATGCGCCTCAACGACGCGCTCGAGCCGCTGGCCGCCTGGGCGCGCGAGCGGACGAGTTAGCTCAGCGGCCGTAGCGGCGTTCGCGCTCGCTGTAGGAGCGCAGCGCGCGAAGGAAGTCGACCCGGCGGAAGTCGGGCCAGAGCGCCTCGCAGAAGTAGAACTCCGAGTTCGCGCTCTGCCACAGCATGAAGCCGGACAGCCGCTGCTCGCCGCTGGCCCGGATCACGAGGTCGGGGTCGGGCTGGCCCTTCGTGTAGAGGTGTGCGGCGATCCCCTCGACGGTGACCACCTCGGCCACCTCCTCCAGCGAGGCGCCTTTCGCGGCGTGCTCGTGCAGCAGCGCTCGGACGGCGTCGGCGATCTCGCGCCGGCCGCCGTAGCCGACCGCGACGTTGACGTGCATGCCGTCGATCTCGCGGGTGCGGTCGGCCGCCTCCTTGATGACGGTGGCGGTGCGCGGCGGCAGCAGGTCGAGCGCGCCCATCGGGTACACCCGCCAGCGGCCGCTGGCGGCGATGTCCTGGATCAGGCTCTCGATGATGCCGAGCAGCGGGACCAGTTCGTCCTCGGGCCGGTTGAGGTTGTCCGTCGACAGCATCCACAGCGTGACGACGCCGACGTCGAGCTCGTCGCACCAGCCGAGGAACTCGCGCGCCTTCTCCGCACCCGCCTGGTGCCCGCTGGACGTCGGCGCGCTGAGCGCCCGCGCCCACCGCCGGTTGCCGTCCATGAGCACGGCCACGTGCTGGGGCAGCCGGCCGCGGTCGAGGCGGCGCCGCAGGCGCTTCTCGTAGACACGGTAGGGCAGGTCGGCCAGACCCATCGACCGATGCACCTCCAGCTCGTGGCCGTTGGCCGGACGTCGTTTTCCCCGCCCGAGAGTACTCTCCCGGACCGGATCTGCGGTGAATTCACAGGTACGGTGGGGTTCATGACGTTCGACGAGCAGGTGCGCGACGCGGTCGCGGCGGTCAAGCCCCGGCTGCGTGGCTGGCTGCACGCCGGGACGTTCCCGGTGGCGGTGCTCGCGGGCACGGTGCTGATCATCGTGGCGCCGACCACGCAGGTCCGGGTGAGCGCCGCCATCTACACCTTCACCGCCGCGCTGCTGTTCGGCGTCAGCGCCGTCTACCACCGCGGCCGGTGGTCGCCGCGTGCGCACGCCGTGCTGCGGCGCTTCGACCACGCGAACATCTTCCTGATCATCGCCGGCACGTACACGCCGTTCACCCTGCTGGTGCTGCCCGAGAGCGACGCGACCGTGCTGCTCTGGCTCGTGTGGGCGGGCGCGCTGCTCGGCGTGCTGTTCCGGGTGTTCTGGGCCGGCGCACCCCGCTGGCTCTACGTGCCCATCTATGTGGCGCTGGGCTGGGCGGCGGTGTTCTGGCTGCCCGAGTTCGCCACCCACGGCGGCGCGGCGGTGGCCACGCTGATCATCGTCGGCGGCCTCATGTACACGCTCGGCGCCGTCGCCTATGCGACGAAACGGCCCAATCCGTCGCCGCGCTGGTTCGGCTTCCACGAGGTGTTCCACGCGTTCACACTCGCCGGCTTCGTCAGCCACCACGTCGGCATCTGGCTGGCCGCGTTCAGCGTCGGCACGGTCGCCGCCAGCTGACCCGCGGGCGTCACGGGGTGGGTCCGGCGGCCCTGACCTCCTCGACGTGGGTGAGGGCCTGACGCAGGTCGGCCAGCCACTCGTCCGCGTTCGTCGCGACCAGCTTCACGCACCACGCCAGCGCCTCCGAGCGCGACCGCGCCACCCCGGCGTCGACCAGCGTGTCGAGGACCCGCCGCTCCGGCTGGCGCAGCCGGGTCATGACGGGTGCCGCGAGGCGGGTGAACAGCTCGCGCCGGTCGCCGCAGTCGACGCCCCAGGCGACCTTGCGGCCGCTGCGGTGCTCCAACTCGCGGGCGATCTCGATGCGCCGCTCGCGGGTGCTCTCACGGAACGCGCCGATGCGGCCGGACAGCGCCGCGTCGCGCTCGACGTCGGAGACGTCCTCGGTGGGCGGGGCGGGGATCCGACCGACGACGGTGATCTCCTCGCGGTCGACGGTCACCTCGACCGGGCCCTCGAACCAGTCGTCCGGCAGCCGGCCGGTGAGCCAGCCGCGGATCCGCTCGACAGTGTCGGTGTCACTCATGCAACGATGATTACATGATTACGCCGCAACGCCCAGACCTGTCCGCTCCGAGCGGACGCGTGGCGGTTCAGGCGGGCGGAGCGGCGAGCTGGGCCGCCAACTGATCGGGGTCCGTCGTCGGGAGGGCGCAGACGAAGCCGCGGCAGACGTAGGCGGCGGGCGCTCCGGCCACCAGCACGCGGTCGCGCAGCAGCGGCACGGCGGCCGACGCCGGGTCGGCGGGGTCGCCGGCGACGACGACGGCGCCGGGCGAGCCGGACCGCAGCGCCACACCGTGCAGCGCCGCCGTCCGCGGGTCGTCCGCGGCGCCGGCCACGGCGACCTCGACCGGGCCGGCCAGCCACGCCTCGGCGACCGCCAGGCCCCAGCCGGCGAACCGCGGCGCCCGGGCGGCGAGCGCGTCGTAGATGCTCAGCGCCTCGCCGGCCGCCGAGCGGTGCCGCTCGGACCCGGTGTACGCGGCGAACCCGAGCAGGGCGCCGGCGGCCGCCGACCAGCCGGACGGTGTGGCGTTGTCGGTCGGGTCCTGCGGGCGGCGCAGACCGGCCAGACGCACGTCGGTGACGTCGGAGCCAGTGTCGAAGAAGCCGCCGGCCGGGTCGGCGAACCGGGCCAGCACGACGTCGAGCAACTGCTCGGCGAACGACAGCCAGACCGGGTCGCCGGTGACCGCGACCAGCGTGAGAAAGCCCTCGGCGACGTCGGCGTAGTCCTCCAGCACCCCGGCGGGCGCGCCCACCACGCCGTCCCGCGACACCCGCCGCAGCCGGCCGTGCTCGTCCAGATGCAGGCGGACCAGCAGGTCGGCGCAGTCGACGGCGGCCGACACCCAGGACGGCTCGTCGAACAGCGCGCCGGCCTCGGCCAGCGCCGCGATCGCCAGCCCGTTCCACGCGGCGACCACCTTGTCGTCGCGGCCCGGGGCCGGCCGCGGCAGCCGGGCATCGAACAGCTGCCGGCGGACGCGCTCCCAGCGGGCGGCGTCGGGATCGCCGAGCAGCCGCAGCGTCGACGCGCCGTGCTCGAACGTGCCGTCGTCGGTGACGCCGAGGAGCGCCGCCGCCCACTGGCCGTCGTCGGCCCCGAGGACCTCGCGCAGCTGGGCCGGCGTCCACACGTAGAACGCTCCCTCGACCGGCGCGGCGCCCACGACCGGCGCGGAGTCGGCGTCGAGCGAGCTGGCGAAGCCGCCCTCGGCGGTGCGCAGCTCACGCAGCAGGAACCCGGCGGTCTCGCGCACCACCCGCTCGGCGAGCGCGGACCCCGTCGCCCGCCACAGGTGCGCGTAGACGCGCAGCAGCAGCGCGTTGTCGTACAGCATCTTCTCGAAGTGCGGCACCACCCATTCCGCGTCGACGCTGTACCGCGCGAACCCGCCGCCGAGCTGGTCATAGAGGCCGCCGCGGGCCATCCGGTCGCAGGTCGTCACGACCATCTCCAGTGCCCGCTCGTCGCCGGTGCGGGCGTGGTGGCGCAGCAGGAACTCCAGCACCATCGACGGCGGGAACTTGGGCGCGCCGCCGAACCCGCCCGCCTCGGGGTCGAACTCCGCGGCCAGGCGACCGGCCGCGGCCGTCAGCCGGTCCGCTCCGGGCGCGCCCGCACCGGCGCCCATGCCGGAAGCGCCCTGCAGCGCCGCCCCGATCCGGTCCGCCGACTCGGTCACGTCGCCGCGTCGCTGCGTCCAAGCCTCGTCGACGGCCCGCAGCAGCTGCCCGAACGACGGCAGCCCGTGCCGCGGCTGCGGCGGGAAGTAGGTGCCCGCGTAGAACGGCTTCCCGTCCGGCGTGAGGAACGCCGTCATCGGCCAGCCGCCCTGCCCGGTGAGCGCCTGCACCGACTCCATGTAGACGGCGTCGACGTCGGGCCGCTCCTCGCGGTCGACCTTGACCGCGACGAAGTGCGCGTTGAGGTAGGCCGCGATCTCCTCGTCCTCGAACGACTCGTGCGCCATGACGTGGCACCAATGACAGGCCGCGTAGCCGACGCTCAGCAGTACCGGCACGTCGCGCCGGTGCGCTTCGGCGAACGCCTCGTCGCCCCACTCCTGCCAGTCGACCGGGTTGTCCGCGTGCTGGAGCAGGTACGGACTGCGGGCGTCGCGCAGGCGGTTCGGCATGGATCAACCCTAGGCCCGGGGGCGCTACAGCCCCCGGGCCTACGGGCTCAGAAGCCGCGGCGGTACCGCCACCGCAGCGCGGCGCCGACGGCGAGACCGACGGTCGCGACCAGCACGGCCAGGCCCACCGGGCCGCCGACGCCGGTGTCGGGCAGGTCCGGCTCGTCCGGGGGAGGCGACGGCGACGGGGTCGGGCTGGGCGCCGGGGTCGTCGGTGTGGGCGTCGGAGTCGGAGTCGGCGGCTCCTCGACCGGCGGGTCGACGAACGTCACCGCGGCGATCACGGTGCCGGCGTTCTCGGCCGTGATCGACACGATGTCGCTGGTCACGTCGTCGGGCAGCAGGTACCCCTCGGGCGCGGCGATCTCGACCCAGTAGTAGTCGCCGAAGTCGAGGTTCTCGATGGTGCACGTGCCGTCGTCGCCGGTGGTGCAGGTCCCGACCACGATGTCGCCGTCGGCGAGCACCAGGTCGAAGACGGCGCCGGGCAGCGACTCGCCGGTGTCCTCGGCGACCTTGTGCACGCTCAGCTCCGACAGCAGCCGCGGGTCGTGCATGACGACCTGCGTGATGTCGCCGCCGGCGTTGGAGGCGTCGATGACGATCGGGTCGCTGACGGGGTCGGCCGGCAGGTCGTAGCCCTGCGGCGCCGTGATCTCGACCCAGACGTAGGTGCCGAAGTCGAGGTCGCCGACGGAGCAGGTGCCGTCGTCGCCCGTGGTGCAGGATCCGACCACATCGCCGGACGCGTCGTCCTCGTGCAGCTCGAACTCGGCGCCGGCCAGCGGCGTCCCGTCGAACGCGTCGACCTTCAGCACCGACAGCTCCGACAGCAGCCGCGGGTCGCGGAACTCGAACGGCGTCGGCTCCTGGCCCACGGTGGACTCGTTGACGACGATCGGGTCGCTGACGGGGTCGGCCGGCAGGTCGTAGCCCTGCGGCGCGGCGATCTCGACCCAGACGTAGGTGCCGAAGTCGAGGTCGCCGACGGAGCAGGTGCCGTCGTCGCCGGTCGTGCAGGAGCCCACGATCGGGCCGTCGGCGTCGTCCTCATGCAGCTCGAACTGCGCGCCGGCCAGCGGAGCGTCGTCGCTGTCATCGAGCTTGAGCACCGCGAGCTCACCCGGCTTGCGCGGGTTGAAGAACGTCAGCGGCTCCAGCTCGGTGCCGGCGTTCTCGGCGGTGACGTTGACGAACGCGCTGTACGGGTCGTCGGGCAGGTCGTATCCGGGCGGCGCCGCGGTCTCGAGCCAGTAGTACGAGCCGAAGCCGAGCCCGGTGACCGTGCAGGTGCCGTCGGCGCCGGTGGTGCAGTCGCCGACGAGGGTGTCGCCGTCCGGCGCGTCCATGACGCCGTCGGCGGGATCGTCCAGGTAGAGCTCGAACGTGGCGCCGGCCAGCGGCGCGGCGGTGTCGGACCCGCCGTCGAGCTTGAGCACCGACAGGTCGGTGAGCAGCTGCGGGTCCTCGAACGTCACGGTGACGGTGTCGCCGGCGTTGTCCGGGCCGATCGTGAACGGTCCCTGGAACGCCGGGTCGGGCAGCTCGTAGCCGGTCGGCGCGCCGGTCTCCTCGACCCAGTAGTCACCGAAGAGCAGGCCGCCGACGGTGACCGTGCCGGTCGCGTCGGTGACGACCTCGCCCGGCGGGTCCACGATCGGGTCGCTGTCCTCGAAGACGCCGTCGCCGTCGTCGCGGCGGACCACGAAGGTGGCGCCGGCCAGCGCGTCCTCGGTGGTCGCGTCGGTCTTGACGATCGCGATGGACGACCGCACCTGCCGGTCGGTCAGTGTCGACACGGGCAGCTCGCTGCCGGCGTTGTCGCGGTCGATCGTGGTCATGCCGCTGAACCGGTCGGCGGGCAGCTCGTAGCCGGTCGGCGCGGCCGCCTCGTACCAGTAGTACGTGCCCCAGCCGAGGTCGCCGATCGTGCAGGTGCCGTCGTCGCCGGTGGTGCAGTCGCCGATCAGCGTGTCGCCGTCGGGAGCCTCCTGGTCGCCGTCGCCGTCGTCGAGGTACAGCTCGAACGTGGCCCCGGCCAGCGGCTCCTGCGTGTCGGCGTCGAGCTTGAGCACGGTCAGCTCCGAGAGCAGGCGCGGGTCCTCGAACGCGTCCTCGATGACGAGGTCCGGGGTGTCGGAGTCGATGACGAGGCCGTCGCGGACCGGGTCGGCGGGCAGGTCGTAGCCGGTCGGCGGCACCGTCTCGGTGACGGTGTACGTGCCGGTCAGCAGCCCCTCGACCAGGATCGCGCCGTCGGCCGGGTCCGCGTCGTTCTCGCGGTTGTCGACGACGGTGAGCGACACGCCCACGGCGGCGCCGGCGGTGCCCTCGACGGTGAACGTCGCGCAGCAGACCGCGTCGCCGGACTCGGCGTCGAGCTTGCTCCACGCGAGCGAGCCCAGGCCATTGACGAACGTGACCGTGACGCTGCCGAAGTCCTCCAGCGTGACGTCCTGCGGCTCGCCGTCCTGGATGTAGCCCGGCGGCGGCGTGGCCTCTGTGATCGTGTAGTCGCCGGGCTCGGCCGGGTCGATGGTGATGACGCCGTCGGCCGGGTCGGCGTCGTTCGCGTCGTTGTCGGTGATCGTGAGGCTGGCCGGGTCGGCCGCGCCGGGGATCGGGTTCGGCTCGATCGTGAACGTGGCGCCACCGAGCAGCTCACCGTCGGGGTCGCGCTTCTCGATGGTGATCTCGCCGCAGCGCGCCGGGATGTCGATCGCGCCGGTGGCGTAGTCCTTCAGCTCGGAGCTCTCCGAGATGGCCGCACGCGAGCGCAGGTTGAGCGTCTCGAAGCCGGTGAACGTGCAGTCCTCGTCGTCGAGCAGGTCGGAGAGGTTGAAGCCGAACTCGACGAACTGCTCGGCCGCGCGTGTCCGGCCGCCGGGCAGGTTGATCGTGGAGTCGTTGACCGCCGCGACCACGTCGTCCTCGGTGCCGGTGGACTCCCAGGCGCCGTCGGCCCACCGCTCGACGTCGCGCACCTCGAAGGTGCCGTCGCCGTGGTTGACCAGCGTGATGCGCAGGTCGCCATCGGTGCGGTCGGGCACCGGCGTCCCGTTGGCGTTGAGCACGTTGGGCAGCTGGTTCAGCTCCAGCGCCCAGGCTGTCGTGCCGCGGTCGGTGGAGCGCTCGAACCCGACGAACACGTACTGGTCGCCCTCGAACGTGCGGTCATGGACGTACACGTTCCCCAGGTCGCCCTTGCTCGGAGCACCGGCGGACGACGCGTCGTCCCACGAGTCGGGGTCGTTCTCCTTGCTGCCCTGGTCGTAGATCGACGGGTCCTCGCCACCGATGATGTCCTCGACGACGTCGACGTCGGCGGGGTAGATGTCGTCGCTGCCCCAGTCGATCGGGTCGCCGTCCGGGCCGGTGGCCGTCGTGGTGTTGTCGAAGCCCTCGTAGAAGTTGCCGTCGATCTCGAAGCCACCGACGAGCTCGTTGCCGCTCTCGTTCGCCAGTGCGCCCGTGCCCGCCGCCGTCATCGAACCGGCGACCAGCATCAGCACCGCGGCACTACGCAGGAAAGGTCGTCGCATACCGGACATCGATGTCCGCCCCCAAGGTAAATGACAATGCCCGGCGCTCTGAGTGTCCGGGGACTACGGGAAAAGGTCAATCGCCCTTCGGCGCCGAACCGCGCGACAAATGCCACGAGTCCGACACCGAAGGGCGAGTGCCCCCCGGCCTTGGAAAATCTCTTCTCCGCGCTATGGAAGTAGACCCGCCGAGATCACGTAGCAGGATGGTGAACTCGGCTAACGCAGCAGAGCATGCACCTGCACCCGTAGGGCTGTCAACGCGAACGGAAATATTGTTTGGCGCGGATGTATGTGACGGTAAGCGTGACGGAAATTCACACAATCGTCATGCGATCCGCGAGAGCGCACCCGGCCCGAATATCGGCCCGGTCACATAAAGCCGGCCGTTCCGGCCCGCGGCGACACCGCCGGGCAGGATCAGCTGACCGGGCGCCACCTCCGTGCGTGCCCCGCCCGGCCGCACCCGGAACAGGCTGCCCACCGGCGGGTCGGCCAGGCCCAGCTCCCACTGCAGCCAGCTCTGCTTCACCAGCTCGACGGCGTAGACGCTGCCGTTGCCGCCCGCACCGAGGTCGACGATCGAGGTCAGGCCGTCGGCGAAGCGCCGGCAGTCGCCCTGGTTCGGCTGCTCCGGGTCGCAGACGGCGTCCTGGCTGCCGGGCTTGATCCGCCAGATCTGCGACGTGCCGGGCGTCGCCGGGAAGCCGCGCAGCTCGCCGACGTACCAGTAGCCGTCCGAGCCGACCGTCACCGAGGTCGCCACGGCCTCCGCCGTGATCGGCGTGCCGGCCGGCGGCAACGGCTCCCCGTTGAACTCCGGCGGCAGCCCCTCGGGCACCTCGACGGTGCGCGGCTTCAACCGTGCGACCGTGACGATGTCGCCGTCCGGGTACACCCGGATCAGGTCGTTGCCGGCGGCGTCGGCCACCAGGACGCTGCCGTCCTTCAGCGCGGCGACGCCGTACGGGTTCGACTCGGCCGGGTCGCCCTCCTGGTTGTACGGGTCGTGATCGCCCTGCTGGTAGGCGGCGATGTCGGCGACCGGCTTCGCGGGCTTTCCGTTGCGCAGCACGTAGAGCGTCGCCGCACCGGTGCCCGGCGCGCCGCCGCCGGTCAGCGCATACACCGTGCCCGGCCGGCCGGCGGCCACCGCCGGCGCGAACCCGGGCGGCACCGAGCCGATGACCCGGACCCTCGGATGCGGGCCGCGGTCGGTGACGACGCTGATCGAGCCGTCGGACGCGCCGACGACGATGCGGCCGGCCCGGTCGACGTCCACGCCGCGCGGACCGTCGAACTGCGCGACCGGCACCGGCCCGGACGGACCCGGCGGCCCGGACGCGGCGGTGGGCGCCGCGGCGAGCGCCGAGACGGCCAGTGCCCCCGTGGCCAGGACCGCTGCTGCACGTGCACGCGACGAACGCACCATGAGAATCCCCCAGTTCCCCGTTGCCCGCGTCCCCCGACGCGGGCCCACCCAGGAATAAACCGTGCGGTGACGAGTGGGTCAAGGGGTGCTACCACGAAGGATCAGCGGCCGGGCTCGAACGCCTCCGCCATCGCCTGCTGGTCCAGCGCCTTGTCATTGAGCTCGTTGAGGCTGTACCAGTTGCCGAAATCGTCGCGGAACACCGCCTCGACGCCGTACGGGCGATCGGCCGGTTCCTGAATGAACTCGACGCCGCGAGCCTTGTACTGCTCGTAGGTGGCCCGGCAGTCGTCGGTGTTCCACGCGCCGGCGCTCAACGCGCCCTTCGCCATCAACTCGCGCAGCGCGGCCGCGGTCTGCTCGTCGTGCATCGGCGGCCCGGGCACGGTGAGGTTCAGCTGGAACTCCGGGCTGGCCGGCGGACCCACCGTCAGCCAGCGGAAGCCGTTCTCCATCGTCACGTCGGTGCGCAGCTCGAAGCCGAGCTTGCCGATGAAGAAGTCCAGGGCCTGGTCGTAGTCGCTCACGTACGCGGTCGCGACACCCAGCTTGGTGATCATGGTCGGTTCCTTCCTTCTGTCGGTGCTCTCGACGTTAGGAGGCGGGCGCGGGCGCGGGCTTCTCCAGGATTGCGGTCTTGGGCCGCGGCCGGCCCCACATGAGCACGTAGCAGCCGGGGATCAGCCGCGGCCCGGACGCGAGCGCGTCGCGCTGGAACCGCGACGGCGACACACCCACCAGCTCGGAGAAGAGCCGACTGAACGAGCCCAGGCTGGTGAAGCCGACCAGGTGGCAGATCTCGGTGACGTTGAGGTCCGCGACGCGCAGCAGCTCCTGCGCCCGCTCGACCCGGCGACGCTGCAGGTAGCGGCCCGGCGTCTCGCCGTAGGCGGACTTGAACGCGCGGACCAGGTGGTACCGGGAGTAGCCGGCGGCGTCGGCGATGTCGGCCAGGTCCAGCGGCTCGGCGTAGCACCGGTCGATGAAGTCGCGGGCCCGGCGCACCGCCACCAGCGTCTCGACCGCGGCCGATCCCGGCGGCCGGCGCGTCATCGGTCCGGCGGCTCCCGGTGGCCGCGCATCCGCTCGTCGTCGCTGACGCCGTCGGGGTCGAAGTCGACCTTGCGGATCTGCTTGCGCATGCTCCGGTACAGCACGACCAGCGCGACGATCAGGAAGATCAGCACCAGGAAGCCGTACAGACCGGGGCCGATCCCGGAGTCGTCGCTCTCCGACTCCGCCGCGGCGAAGGCCACCGCCTGCAGGATGCCCATCAGAACCCAGCTTCTCCTCGTGTCCTCCCCCGTCGTCCCATTGTCGCACCGCGGACGGCGGGAGCGCTCACCGCAGGCCCGCGAACAGGTCGTCCTCGGGGCGGTCGGTGCGCACGTGCGACGTCACGAGCTCGTAGTCCTCGGTCGGCCAGACCTCCTGCTGGACTCCGACCGGCACCGCGAACCACATGCCGTCGGGGTCGATCTGGGTGGCGTGCGCCAGCAGCGCGCGGTCGCGGACCGGGAAGTACTCGGCGCACTCCACGCGGGTGGTGATGCGGTCGTCCCAGCTCTTGTCGCCGTCCCACTCGGCCAGCCACTCCGTGTAGGGCGAGGTGAGGCCGCGCTGCTCCATCGCCTCGTGCAGCGCCAGCATGCGCATGCGGCTGAACGAGTGGTGGTAGTAGAGCTTCGACGGCTGCCACGGCTCGCCGGCGCCAGGGTAGCGGGCCGGGTCGGCGGCCGCCTCGAACGCGGCGACGCTGATCTTGTGGCACATGATGTGGTCCGGGTGCGGGTAGCCGCCGTTCTCGTCGTAGGTGGTGACGACGTGCGGACGGAACCGGCGGATGATCTCGACCAGCGGCCCGGCCGCCTCCTCCACCGACATCAGGCCGAAGCAGCCCTCCGGCAGCGGCGGCAGCGGCTCGCCCTCGGGCAGCCCGGAGTCGACGAAACCCAGCCACTCCTGCTCGATGCCGAGGATCTCGCGTGCGGTGTCCATCTCCTTACGGCGGATCTCGGAGATGTTGGCCAGCACCTCGGGACGGTCCATCTTCGGGTTGAGGATCGACCCGCGCTCGCCGCCGGTACAGGTGACGACGAGGACCTCGACGCCTTCCGCGACGTACCGGGCCGTCGACGCCGCCCCTTTGCTGGACTCGTCGTCGGGATGAGCATGAACGTGCATCAGCCGCAGCGGCTCGGACACCGGAAATCCCATCGGTCGTACGGAAACTGTTCGCCCCGGACGGCGCTCCCGCGGCCCGTCCGGGCGGGGCGGCGCGCCCGTGGTTGCCGCCTCCGGAGATAATGGTGCCGCACAGCACTGACAACGTCTGCAGCCCCTGGGACGGCCCGCATGAACGACAACGGACAACACAGTCTCTTCTGAGCCCCTGGGGACCGCCGGTATGAGCGACCACGACACCGCACAGCGCGACCTGCTCGCCGAGCGGTACGGTCGCCGGCCGGTCGAGCCCGGTCGTCGCGGCGTCGTGATCGCGGTGATCGCCGCCATGGTGCTGGTCGTCGGCGTCGTCGGCTGGATGATCGCGGGCTCGCTCAGCGGCCCCAACGTCGACGCCGAGCTGCACTCCTGGGACGAGCCGCGCGACGGCGTCATCACCGCCCGGGTCGAGATCCGCCGCGACGCCGACCTGGCGGTGACGTGTGACCTGGTCGCCGTCGACCTGCGGCGCATCATCGTCGGCCAGCTGGACCTGGAGGTGCCGGCCGGTCCGGACGAGCACCTGATCGTCCCCGCCGACATCCCGCTGGAGGGCGACGGCATCGTCCCGGAGCTGCGCGGCTGCGAGCCCGCCTCCGAATAGTCCCGGGGGCCGGGTTCCGTGGGCCTGATCCGTCGATCACGTCGCTGACCTGCGACAATCGTCGACCCGGCGCATTGCTTGTATTCTTGTTCTTTCCCCGTCAGCACTTGGACCGGGCGAACCGCCCGGCGGCGAAGCACACCCACGCGGCGTGCGACGCGACCGATAGACACCCGAGGAGCAGTTGCCGTGACCGCTACCAGCGACAACGTTGCTTGGCTCACCCAGGAGGCGTACGACCGCCTCAAGCAGGAGCTGGAGCACCTGATGGGGCCGGCCCGGCTCGAGATCGCGCGGCAGATCGAGGAGGCCCGCTCCGAGGGCGACCTCTCCGAGAACGGCGGTTACCATGCGGCCAAGGACGAGCAGGGCAAGCAGGAGGCCCGCATCCACCAGCTGCAGCAGCTGCTCCAGCGCGCGCAGGTCGGCGACCCGCCGGACGACGGCGTGGTCGAGCCGGGCATGATCATCGAGGTCAAGTTCCAGGGCGACGACGACACCGAGCGGTTCCTGCTCGGCTCTCGCGAGCTGGCCTCCCTCGACGACTCTGTCGACATCGACGTGTACTCGCTGAAGTCGCCGCTCGGCGCCGCGATCAGCGGCAAGAAGGTCGGCGACAAGGCGTCCTACCAGGCGCCCAACGGCAGCACCATCACCGTCGAGGTCGTGAGCGCCAAGCCGTACGGTTCCTGACGCACGGTCGCGAACGCACCACGCCGCCCGCCCGGTCGCTGGACCGGGCGGGCGGCGTCGTTGTGTCGACGGCGCCTACTTGCTCGCCGTCTTCTTGTACTTGCGCACCGCCAGCGGCGCGAAGATGCCTGTGATGACGACCACCCAGATCAGCGACAGCAGCACCGGGTGCTGGGCCGGGAACCCGTCGGTCGCGAAGACGTTCGGGTTGCCGAACAGGTCGCGGGTCGCGGCCACGAACGCGCTGAGCGGGTTCCAGTCGGCCACCGGCTGCAGCCAGCCGGGCAGCGTCGTGGTCGGGATGAACGCGTTGGACAGGAACGTCACCGGGAACAGCCAGATCAGTCCCGCCGACGCGGCCACCTGCGGGCTGCCGACGGACAGGCCGATGAGCGCGCCGACCCACAGCATCGCGAACGCGAACAGCAGCAGCAGGCCGACGCCGCCGAGGAAGCGCAGCACGCCGTCCTCGATGCGCCAGCCGACCAGCAGGCCGCAGACGATCATGATGGCCAGCACGATCGCCTGGTTGGTCAGGTCGGCGACGACCCGGCCGGAGATGACCGCGGAGCGGGCCATCGGCAGCGACCGGAACCGGTCGATCAGGCCCTTCTGGATGTCGTCGGCCAGCCCTACGCTGGCCGGCGCGACCGCGAACGCCATGGTCTGGGCGAAGATGCCGGCCATGACGTACTTGCGGAACGCGTCGGGGTCGTCCTCCATGCCCGGCACCGGGATCGCGCCGCCGAACACGTAGGCGAACAGCAGCACGAACATGATCGGCTGGATGAACATGTAGATCTGGTTGTCCGGGACCCGCCAGCCGGACCGGATGTTGCGCCAGGTGATCGTCATGGCGTCGCTGAACGCCTGGCTGAACCCGACCCGGTTGGGCGCGGTGGTGAGCGGTGCGGCCTCGGTGGTCACGATGCCTTCTCCTGGGTCGTCTCGGCCTGGGTCGCCCCTTCGGCGTGCCGGCCGGTGAGCTTGACGAACACGTCGTCGAGGGTGGGCCGGCGCAGTGCGATGTCGTCGATGGCCACCTGCGCCTCGTCGAGGTCGCGGATGACCTGGATGAGGCCCTTGGAGCCGGTGTGGGTGGGCACGGTGAGCTTGCGGACGTGGTCGTCGCGCACGCACTGGCCGCCGCTGCCGAGGTTGAGCACCTGTTCCGCCCGGTCCAGCGACCCGGCGTCGTGCACGATGACCTCGATGCGCTCGCCGCCGATCTGCGCCTTGAGCTGGTCGGCGGTGCCCTGGGCGATGATCACGCCATGGTCGATGACCACGATGTTGTCGGCCAGCGCGTCGGCCTCCTCCAGGTACTGCGTGGTCAGCAGGATCGTCGCGCCCTCGGCCACCCGCTCGCGGATGACGTCCCAGAGGTCGAGCCGGCTGCCCGGGTCGAGGCCGGTGGTGGGCTCGTCGAGGAACAGCACCTGCGGGTGGACGATCAGGCTGCCGGCGAGGTCGAGCCGGCGCCGCATGCCGCCGGAGTAGGTCTTCAGCGTGCGGTCGGCGGCGTCGGCGAGGTTGAACTGGTCGAGCAGCTCGGCGGCGCGCTTGGACGCCTCCTTGCTGGACAGCTGGTAGAGCCGGCCGAACAGCCAGAGGTTCTCGCGGCCGGTGAGGTTCTCGTCGACCGCGGCGTACTGGCCGGACAGGCCGATCTTGGACCGCACCGCCTGTGGTTCCCGGGCGACGTCGTGACCGGCGACGACGGCGCGCCCGGCGTCGGGCGCGAGCAGTGTGGTGAGCATGCGAACCGTGGTGGTCTTGCCGGCGCCGTTCGGCCCGAGCAGACCGACCACGGTGCCCTCGGGCACGACGAGGTCGACGCCCCCGACGGCCTTCACGGCCTTCTCCCCGGAGCCGAAGGTCTTGACCAGACCCTCGGCGGTGATGGCGTTCACGGTGGTGTCCTCTCCTGTTGGCGTGGAGGCATCGTGGCAGGTGCCCCCGACAAGGTCGGCGCGCTCGACGCACACCGACCGGCGGCTACCAGTGCCAGTGATTACTTATATAAGTCGTTGCTTTTATTATCAAGCGGTCAGCCGAGCAGCGCGGTCGCCTCGTCCAGGTCGAGCTCTCCGGCGGCGAGCCGGCGCAGGATCTCCTCACGGTCGACGGTGGCGGTGCGCCCGCTGGTCTCGGGCGGCGCCTCGAGGCCGAGCCGCTCCAACAGCTCGGCGAAGCGCTGGCGGGCCGTGGGATAGCTCACGCCCAGTTCCCGCGCCAGTTCCCTCATGTTGCCTCGCGAGACCAGGAAGGTGCCAAGGATTTTCTGGTCCTGCGCGGTGAGCGAGCAGTACGGGCAGGACGCGAACCGGCCCGACAGCTCGGTGCCGCACGACTCGCAGCCGAGCCGGGTGACGTGCAGCTTCACCCCGCAGACCGGGCAGTCCGAGGGCGGCTGGTGCAGGTGCCCGGACTGCGCGAAGCCGCCGATCATCGCCGCGCCCCCGCCGGCAGGCGGACGGTGATGTCGCCCATGACGACCTCGGCCTGGATCTCCGCGGCGCCCGTGCCGAGGACGACGTCGCGGTCGCGGTCGCGGCCGGTGCGCTCGGGAATCGTGCGGAACCGGCCCAGCTGGACGTCGTGACGGACCCGGACGTCGGACCCGTCGAGCAGCGTCAGCTGCAGCGAGCCGGACTCGCAGCGCATGCGCGAGTGGCCGGCCACCTGCAGGCTCTCGATCTGCGCGGAGCCGGCCTGGACCAGCAGGTCGACGGCGCTGCGCAGGCCGTTCACCCGCAGCGACCCGGCCGTCACGCGCAGGTGGTCCAGCGTCGGCAAGCGGTCCACCTGCAGCGAGCCGGCGATGACCTCGGCGCCGACGGCCAGTTCGGGGTTGACGCGGACGTGCAGGTCGAGCAGCTGGCCGGCGTTCTGCAGCCGGCTGGCGATGTCGCGCCAGCGGCCGCCGGCCAGGAACACGAACGCGCCGTCGGACGGGACCAGCTCGGACTCGCCGGTGACGTGCAGGGTGGCGCCGTCGCGCCGCACGCTGTGCTGGCCGTTCACCGCGACGGTGGCGACACTGGGGTCGCCGACGACGATCACCCGGCGCGACGTGGCCCGCACCTGGACCCGGGTGACCTGCTGCGGCGCGACCGAGCCGGCGCCGGCCCCGGATGCCTCCGTCGCGTCGGCCGGCTCGGCGGCGGGTTCCTCGGCGGGCGCGTCGGCGGGCGCCCCGGCCGCCTCGTCCTCGATCTGGTCGAGCAGGACCGCCGCCCGGGTCGGATCGAGCCGCCCGTCGGCCACCTGCTCGAGGATCTCGCGCACGCTGAGGGTGTTCATGCGCCCCATCATGGCGACAGAACTATAAAAACGTCAAGAAGGCTTAACAGATTGGTAGGTCAGTCTCCCGAAATGGCAACCGCGTAGCCGGATTCGCGCAGTTTGGCCAGCACCCGCTCGCAGTGCTCCGGTCCGCGGGTCTCCAGCTGCAGCGCGATCTCGACCTCCTCGATCGACAGCGTCGATCCGGTGCGCTCGTGCACGACGTCGAGCACGTTGGCGTCGACGGCGGCCAGCTCGGACAGCAGCCGGGCCAGCCCACCAGGGGCGTCCGGTACCCGGACCCGCAGCGACAGGTAACGTCCGGCGGCGGCCATGCCGTGCCGGATGACGCGCAGCAGCAGCAGCGGGTCGATGTTGCCGCCGGACAGGACCGCGACCACCGGCGGCTCGTAGGCGCCGGGGTCGTCGAGCAGCGCGGCGACGGCGGCCCCACCCGCCGGCTCGACCACGAGCTTGGCCCGCTCCAGGAGCAGCACCAGCGCGCGCGACAGCGACTCCTCGGACACGGTGACGACGGAGTCGACGTACGCCTGGATCATCCCGAACGGCACGTCGCCGGGACAGCCGACCGCGATGCCGTCGGCCATCGTCGCCATCCGCTCCAGCGCGACCGGCCGGCCCGCAGCCAGCGAGGTCGGGTACGCCGCGGCGCCCTCGGCCTGCACGCCGACGACCCGCACGCCGGGCTTGAGGTGGTGCACGGCCAGCGAGATGCCCGCCGTCAGCCCGCCGCCGCCGGTGCCGACGACGATCGTGCGCACGTCGGGGCACTGCTCCAGGATCTCCATGCCGACGGTGGCCTGCCCGGCCACGATGTCGGGATGGTCGAACGGGTGGATGAGCACGGCGCCGGTCTCGGCCGCGAACGCGCGCGCCGCGAGCAGTGCGTCGTCGATGCTGGTGCCGGCGAAGCGCACGTCGGCGCCGTAGGCCCGGGTGGCCTTCTCCTTGACGATGGCCGCACCCTCGGGCATGAACACCGTCGCCTTCGTGTGCAGCATGCTGGCCGCGAGCGCGACGCCCTGGGCGTGGTTGCCGGCGCTGGCCGCCACCACGCCGCGAGCCCGCTCCTGTTCGGCCAGCCGGGCGATGCGCACATAGGCGCCGCGGATCTTGAACGACCCGGCGCGCTGCAGGTTCTCACACTTCAGATGGACCCGGCCGCCGACCCGGCCCGCGAGCCAGCGGGAGTCCTCGAGCGGAGTGGGCCGCACGACGTCGCGCAGCAGCTCGCGCGCGGCTTCCACGTCCGCCATGGAGACAGTACTCATGAGGACGATCCTGTCACCCGGCTGCCTATGATCGCCTCACGACCTGTACGCGCACCTACCCGTGCCCGGATACAAGATATAGAGTGAGGCCGTGAAACTAGCCTGGTTGTGCAGCCATGAGTCCTACCAGCCCGAGGTCCTGCTGGAGCACGCCGTCCTCGCCGAACAGGTGGGTTTCGACGTCGTCACCGGTGCGGACCATTTCCACCCGTGGGTCGACGACGTCTCGGCGGCCAGCTTCGTGTGGTCCTGGTTCGGCGCGGTCGCGCAGGCCACGTCCCGGGTCGAGCTGGCCACCAGCGTCACCGCGCCGCTGTTCCGCTATCACCCGGCGCTGATCGCGCAGGCCGCCGCGACGATCGACCGGCTGTCCGGCGGCCGGTTCATCCTGGGCGTGGGCACCGGTGAGGCGATCAACGAGGCGCCGCTGGGGTATGAGTTCCCTGGCTACGCCGAGCGGATCGCCCGCATGCGTGAGGCGCTGACGATCATGCACGGACTGCTGGCCGGTGAGAAGCTCGACGTCGACGGGGAGTACTACACCGCCCGCACGGCGAAGCTGTACAGCCCGCCGATCGGGCGGGCGCCGGTGTGGATGGCCGCCGGCGGCCCGAAGTCCGCGACGTTCGCCGGTGAGACCTGCGAGGGGCTCATCACCAGCGTGAAGGACCCGGCCGAGACCGTCGAGAAGATCATCACCCCGTACCGGGAGGCGGCCGCCGCCCGCGGCGCGGCCACCACGGTGATGGCGACCCGCTGGGTCGTGCTGGCCGGCAGCGACGACGAGGCCTGGGAGGCGCTGGTCTCCATGCGCGGCCTGCGCGCGCCCGGCCGGCTCGAGGTCGCCGACCCCATGGTGCTGCGCGAGCGCGCCGACGCCATGGACCGCCAGGAGATCCTGAGCAAGTACACCATCGTCCGTGACCTCGACGAGCTCACCGAGGCCTACCGGCCGCTGGTGACCGACGTCGGCGCCGACTACGTCGCCATCCAGGTGGCCAGCGCCGACCCCGCCGACACCATCCGCCGCATCGGCGCCGACGTGCTCCCGGCGCTGCGCGAGGCCGCCGCGTCCTGACCGCCGCTCGATGATCGGGTTCCCCGGCGATCGGGGAGCCCGGTCACGGCGCCGGCGGGGGCGGCGGCGCGGGCGGAGCCTGCGGCT
>NZ_POTW01000058.1 GCF_003236295.1 Jiangella anatolica | reverse complement strand
GTGGTGGGGGAGGGCGGAGGCGGACGCGCGTCCCGGCGGCACGCTGCGCGTCGCGATGGACGGCGGGCCGGAGCCGGTGATGAGCGGGCGGTTCGTCGAGCTGGAGCCGTACGAGCGGCTGGTGTTCACGTTCGGCTGGGAGCCGGCGCCCGGCGTGCCGGACATCCCGCCCGGCGGCTCCCGGGTGGAGATCACGCTGACCCCCGACGACGGTGGCACCCGGGTGACGCTCCGCCACGACGGTCTGCCGGCGACGCTGCGCGGCGAGACCATCGACGGCTGGCGGATAGTGCTCGGCCGCCTCGCGAACGAGGCGGCCGGCGGCGACGTGGTGGGACGAGAAGTCAGTCGGTGATGGGCGTGGCCTGCGGCTGGAGGCGGTTGGTCTCGTCGTGCCACTCGACCGCGAGCGGGCGGAGCTTGGCCTCGTGCCGGCGGCCGTGGTGGCCGCAGAAAAGAAGATCGCCCTCGTTCAGGACGACGCGGATGTACGCCTGGGCGCCGCAGCTGTCGCAGCGGTCGGCGGCCTTCAGCGGGCTGGTAGCGAGAGCCGTAGTAGTCACGTCGCCTACCTTCCTGATCGTTGGTCCACCGAAGGTTCCGGTGGTCTCGTGCATCCGTACCAACATGTAACCACCCCCGGACGTTCCCGCATCTCGAGTGAGGGGTGGTTCGCTCTGCGCGTAATCGACCGGGCTGTGACACTGGTCACCTGATCGACTCGGCAGCACGTTCGGGCCGGGCGGCCCCGCGTGGCAGCACCGGTTCCGTCGTGCCGAGGGCTTACGCTGTCACCGCATGTGCTCACCGCAAGGAGGACACCCGTGACCGCCGCGCGCGCCGACGCCCCCACCACCGGTGGCGACTACACCGCCCGCCACCTCTCGGTGCTCGAGGGGCTGGAGGCCGTGCGCAAGCGGCCGGGCATGTACATCGGCTCGACCGACTCACGCGGCCTCATGCACTGCCTCTGGGAGATCATCGACAACGCGGTCGACGAGGCGCTGGGCGGGTTCTGCGACCGCGTCGAGGTCGTGCTGCACGCCGACGGCTCGGCCTCGGTCGCCGACAACGGCCGCGGCATCCCGGTCGACATCCACGCCAAGTCCGGCCTGTCCGGCGTCGAGGTCGTCTACACGAAGCTGCACGCCGGCGGGAAGTTCGGCGGCGGCTCCTACGCGGCCACCGGCGGCCTGCACGGCGTCGGCGCCAGCGTCGTCAACGCGCTGTCCGAGCGGGTCGACGTCGAGGTCGACCGCAACGGCCGCACGCATGCCATGTCGTTCCGGCGCGGCGAGCCCGGCGTCTGGGACGGCGACGGACCCAGGGCGGCGTTCGCGCCGTTCACCGACCACTCCGAGCTGCGCATCACCGGCCGGGTGGCCAAGCGGGTCACCGGCACCCGGGTCCGCTTCTACGCCGACCGGCAGATCTTCCTCGCCACCGCCGCGTACTCGTGGGACGACCTCATCTCCCGCGCCCGCCAGACGTCCTACCTGGTGCCGGGGCTGCAGCTGGTGGTCCGCGACGAGCGCGGCGACGAGATCGTCGAGGAGACGTTCCGGCACGACGGCGGCATCAGCGAGTTCGTCGAGTTCCTCAGCCCGGGCGCACCGGTCACCGACGTGCTGCGGCTCACCGGCGAGCAGACCTTCCGCGAGACCGTCCCCGTCCTCGACGACGACGGCCAGCTGGTCAGCAAGGACACCGAGCGGGTCTGCCAGGTCGACGTCGCGCTGCGCTGGGACACCGGCTACGACACCGTCGGCCGCTCGTTCGTCAACGTCGTCGCCACCCCGAAGGGCGGCACCCACGTCACCGGGTTCGAGCAGGGCCTGCTCAAGGCGCTGCGCGACCAGGTCAAGGTCAACGCCCGGCGGCTCAAGGCCGGCAACGACAAGATCGAGAAGGACGACGTCCTCGAGGGCCTGACGTCGGTCGTCACCGTCCGCCTCGACGAGCCGCAGTTCGAGGGCCAGACCAAGGAGGTCCTCGGCACCGCGGCGGTCCGCTCGATCACCTCCGCCATCGTCGAGCGCGAGCTCAAGGCCCTGCTCACGTCGACCAAGCGTGATCACAAGGCGCAGGCGGCGGCGCTGCTGGAGAAGGTCGTCTCGGCGGCCAAGGCCCGGGTGGCCGCCCGGCTGCACAAGGAGACCGTCCGGCGCAAGAACGCGCTGGAGACCAGCTCGCTGCCGACCAAGCTGGTCGACTGCCGGTCCAACAGCCTGGAGAAGTCCGAGCTGTTCATCGTCGAGGGCGACTCCGCGCTGGGCACCGGCCGGTCGGCCCGCGACGCGGAGTACCAGGCGCTGCTGCCGATCCGCGGCAAGATCCTCAACGTGCAGAAGGCGTCCGTCGCCGACATGCTCAAGAACGCCGAGTGCGCGGCGATCATCCAGGTGCTCGGCGCCGGCAGCGGCCGCTCGTTCGACCTCGACCAGTCCCGCTACGGCCGGGTCATCCTGATGACCGACGCCGACGTCGACGGCGCGCACATCCGCACGCTGCTGATCACGCTCTTCTACCGGTACATGCGCCCGTACGTCGAGGCCGGCCGGCTGTTCGCCGCGATGCCGCCGCTGCACCGCATCGAGCTGTCCAACCCGAAGAAGGGTCAGGACAAGTACATCTACACCTACACCGACGCCGACCTCGACCGCACCCTGCGCGACCTTGCCCGCAAGGGCGTCCGGGTGAAGGAGACCCCGCAGCGCTACAAGGGCCTGGGCGAGATGGACCCCGAGCAGCTGGCCGAGACGACGATGGACCCGCGACACCGCCGGCTGCGGCGCATCAACGCCCGCGACGCCGAGGCGGCCGAGCGGGTCTTCGAGCTGCTGATGGGCAACGACGTCGCGCCGCGCAAGGAGTTCATCATCGCCGGCGCCGCCGAGCTGGACCGGGCCCGCATCGACGCCTGACCGCTGGGACATTCCTCACCCCGTCACCAGGAATAGCCGCCACACGTCGCTGGTCAGCGCCGATCCGGCGCGCGGCGCCGTCCGGAGGCCGGCCTCCGGACCGGTAGGGTGAGGGCGACGAGACGAGCAGCGGGGAGGTGGGACGCATGGTGACCGCGCCCCGCGTCCTGCCCCGCAGCCTCGTCGTCGCGATGTTGTCCGCCCTCCTCGTCGTGCTGGCGGGCGCCATGGTCACCGGCGGCGGCGACACGGTCCGCGGCGCCGGCCCGGTCATCCACCCGGCCGCGGAGATCACCCCGAACTCGCTGCCGCGCACCGACGCGGACGAGCAGCCGGCCGGCGACGCCGTCCCGGACGGCGCCGGCGGCCAGGCATCCGCCGGCGCCCACGACGGACCGGACGCAGCCGCCGTCGTCACCGAGGTCGCGTCGCCGGGCGCCGCCGGCACGGTCGCGGACGTGGTCCGCGGCGGCACCGCGCGGCCGGCCGCGCCGGCCCCCGCCGGCCCGGCGGCCGGTCGCGCCCCTCCTGAACCCGTCGCCGCCTGACCGTTCCGTCCGTGCGAATGTGCCCCCGCGACCCACTCGCAGGCGGCACCATCGAAGGGTTTCCTCGTGTCCGACCGTGAGAGCCGCTCATGATGCTGGCCCTGATCGCCGCGCACTTCGTCGCCGCGGCGCTGGCGCCTGCCCTGGTGACCTGGCTGGGTCGCCGCGCGCTGCTGCTGCTCGCCGTCGTGCCGGCCGCCGGGTTCGCCTGGGCGGCCGCGATGACCGGCGAGTTGCGTGACGGTGGTTCGGTCGAGCAGCGGGTCCGCTGGGTCGGGTCGCTCGGGCTGGAGCTGTCGTTCCGGCTCACGACGCTCACGTGGGTGATGACGCTGCTGGTCACCGGCGTCGGCGCGCTGGTGCTGGCGTACTGCGCGGCCTACTTCCGGCGTGACGACGCCGGCCTGCCGCGGTTCGCGGGGCTGCTGACGGCCTTCGCCGCGGCGATGCTCGGGCTGGTGCTGGCCGACGACCTGCTCGTGCTGTACGTGTTCTGGGAGCTGACGACGGTGCTGTCGTACCTGCTCATCGGGCACAACCCGGAGCGCAAGGCGAACCGGCGCGCGGCGCTGCAGGCGCTGATGGTGACGACGTTCGGCGGGCTGGCGATGCTGGTCGGCGTCATCGTGATCGGGCAGGCCGCCGGGACGTACCGGATCTCCGACGTGCTGGCGAACCCGCCCGGCGGCGACGCCGTCACGGTCGCCGTCGTGCTGGTGCTGGTCGGCGCCGTGTCGAAGTCGGCGCTGATGCCGTTCCACTTCTGGCTGCCCGGCGCGATGGCGGCGCCAACCCCCGTCAGCGCCTACCTGCACGCGGCCGCGATGGTGAAGGCCGGCGTGTACCTGGTCGCGCTGTTCGCGCCGGCGTTCGCCGGGCTGCTGCCGTGGCGGCCGCTGCTGCTGACGCTCGGCGTGCTGACGATGCTGCTCGGCGGGTTGCGGGCGCTGCGGCAGACCGACCTGAAGCTGCTGCTGGCCTACGGGACGGTGAGCCAGCTGGGCTTCCTCATCGTGCTGGTCGGCGCCGGGACCCGGGCCGCCGCGCTGGGCGGCGTCGCGATGCTGGTCGCGCACGCGCTGTTCAAGGCGACGCTGTTCCTGGTGGTCGGGCTGGTGGACCGCGCGGCCGGCACCCGTGACCTGCGCGAGCTGTCCGGGCTGGGCCGCCGGCTGCCGCTGCTGATGTGGACGTCGATCCTGGCGGCCGCGTCGATGGCGGCGATCCCGCCGCTGGCCGGGTTCGTCGCCAAGGAGACCGCGTACGCCGCCGCCGTCGACATCGCCGAGACCGGCGACGGCACCGGGATCGGCGCGTTCGCCGGCTGGGCGCTGGTCGCCGGGCTGGCCGTCGGCTCGGCGCTGACCGCCGCGTACAGCATCCGGTTCGTGTGGGGCGCGTTCGCCGTCAAGAGCGGGGTGCCTCCGATCGAGAGCAGGGACTGCCGGTTCCCGACCGCCGGCTTCTCCGCCACGCCGGTGCTCCTCTCGTTCGGCGGGCTGGCGCTGGGCTTCCTCGGGCCGGTCGAGACCGAGCTGCTGGCGCCGTACGCCGAGCTGTTCCCGGCAGGGGCGCACGAACCGGAGCTGGCGCTGTGGCATGGCGTCAACCTGGCGCTGCTGCTGTCGGTCGCGTCGGTGCTGGCCGGCATCGCGCTGTTCCGCTGGCGTGACCGGGTCGACCGGGCCGAGGCGGCGCTGGCCCCGCCGGCCGACGCGGAGACGGCGTACCGGGCGATGATGCGCGGCGTCGACCGGCTCGCCGTCGAGGTCACCGGCGCCACCCAGCGCGGCTCGCTGCCCAGCTACCTCGCGGTGATCTTCCTGGTCATCGTCGCGGTGCCGGGCGGGGTGCTGGTGGCCGGGCAACTCTGGGCCGACGGCCCGGGCGTGCGGGCCTGGGACAGCATCGGGCAGGCCATCGTCGGCGCGATCATGATCGCCGCGGCGGTGCTGGCGGCGCGGTCGCGGCGCCGGCTGAAGGCGGTCGTGCTGGCCGGCGGCACCGGCTACGGCATGGCGATGCTGTTCATCCTGCACGGCGCGCCGGACCTCGCGCTCACCCAGGTGCTGGTCGAGACCGTCACGCTGGTGATCTTCGTGCTGGTGCTGCGGCGGCTGCCGACGTACTTCTCCGACCGCCCGCTGACGAAGTCGCGCTGGTGGCGCATCGGGCTCGGCGTCGCCGTCGGGCTGGTGATGTCCGGACTGGCGCTGGCCGCGTCCGGCGCGCGGACCGCCGACCCGGTGTCGGAGGGGTTCGCCGAGCCTGCCGTCTCCTACGGCGGCGGCTACAACATCGTCAACGTCACACTGGTCGACATCCGGGCCTGGGACACGATGGGGGAGATCTCCGTCCTCGTCGTCGCCGCGACCGGCGTGGCCAGCCTGATCTTCCTCATCACCGGCCGGACCGGGCGGCACCGGCCCGACGACGCGATCGCCAGCGCGCCGGCGTCGTCGGAGCGCCGTCCGCACCGCAACCTGTGGCTGCGGGCCGGCCGCACCGTCGCGCCGGAGGGCCGCTCGATCCTGTTCGAGGTCGTCACCCGGCTGGCCTTCCACATCGTCATCGTGTTCTCCATCTACCTGCTGTTCGTCGGCCACAACTCACCCGGCGGCGGGTTCGCCGGCGGACTGGTGGCCGGGCTGGCGCTGATGGTCCGGTACCTGGCCGGGGGCCGGCACGAGCTGGACGAGGCGGCGCCGGTCGACGCCGGGCTGGTGCTGGGGATCGGGTTGTTCATCGCCACCGGCAGCGGGCTGGCGCCGCTGGCCTTCGGCGGCGACGTGCTGCAGAGCGCCATCGTCGACCTCTCGCTGCCGCTGCTCGGCGAGGTGCACTTCGTGACGTCGCTGTTCTTCGACGTCGGGGTCTACCTCGTCGTCATCGGGCTGATGCTCGACGTGCTGCGCAGCCTCGGCGGCGGCGTCGACGAACAGGCCGGCGACGACGATGACGCCGACGCCGGCGAGTCCATCGAGACCGCGGAGGGGGTGCGATGAGCGCGAACCTGGTCCTCGTCGCCGTGGTCGGCGTGCTGTTCGCCGCCGGCGTGTACCTGCTGCTGGAACGCAGCCTGACCCGCGTCCTGATCGGCGTGATCCTCATCGGCAACGGCGTCAACACGCTGTTCCTGGTGGCGTCCGGCCCGGCCGGGCGGGCGCCGATCGTCGGGCTGAGTGACGTCGACGACATGAGCGATCCGCTGCCGCAGGCGCTGGTGCTCACCGCGATCGTCATCACGCTCGGCGTGACGGCGTTCCTGCTGGCCATGGCCTACCGGGCCTGGCAGCTCAACGGGCACGACGACGTGCAGGACGACGTCGAGGACGCGGCGATCCGGCGCCGGGCCGAGCGGGACGAGGTGTCGTCCAGCTACGACGACAGCGCCGGCGGCACCATGGACGAAGAGGGCAGCGACGAGGCCGCCGAGACCGCGGGGGAGCGCCGATGAACGCGTCCGCCCTGGTCCCGCTGCCCGTCGTGCTGCCGCTGTTCGGCGCCGGGCTGGCGCTCGCGCTGGGCCGGTCCGCCCGGGCGCAGCGGGTCGTCAGCGTCGTCGTGCTCGCGCTGGTCGTCGTCGTCGCCGCGGTGCTGCTGGCCCGCGCCGACGAGCACGGCCCGCAAGTCATGCACGTCGGCGGGTGGCCGGCGCCCATCGGGATCTCGCTGGTCGCGGACCGGCTGTCGGCGCTGATGCTGCTGGTGTCGGTGGTCGTGGCGCTGTGCGTCCTGGTGTACTCGCTGAGTCAGGGCCTGGTGGAGTACGGTCCGGACACGCCGCTGTCGATCTACCATCCGACGTTCCTGATCCTGGTCGCGGGCGTGGCGAACGCGTTCCTCTCCGGCGACCTGTTCAACCTCTACGTCGGCTTCGAGATCCTGCTGGCCGCGTCGTACGTGCTGCTGACGCTCGGCGGCACGGCCGACCGGATCCGGGCCGGCAGCACGTACGTCGTCGTCAGCCTGGCGTCGTCGATCGTGTTCCTGACGGCGCTGGCGCTGGTCTACGCCGCGACCGGCACCGTCAGCCTGGCCCAGCTGGCCGGCCGGCTGGACGAGCTGCCGTCCGGTGTCTCGCTGATGCTGCAGCTGATGCTGCTGACGGCGTTCGCGATCAAGGCGGCGGTGTTCCCGCTGTCGGCGTGGCTGCCCGACAGCTACCCGACCGCGCCCGCGCCGGTCACCGCGGTGTTCGCCGGGTTGCTGACGAAGGTCGGCGTCTACGCGATCATCCGGACGCAGACGCTGCTGTTCCCGGACAGCCCGCTGTCGGACCTGCTGCTGTGGGCGGCGCTGCTGACAATGGTGATCGGCATCCTCGGCGCCGTCGCGCAGGACGACCTCAAACGGATGCTGTCGTTCACCCTGGTCAGCCACATCGGCTACATGGTCTTCGGGGTGGCGCTGGCCAGCGACGACGGGCTGTCCGGCGCGATCTACTACGTCGTGCACCACATCGTCATCCAGACCAACCTGTTCCTCGTCGCCGGCCTGATCGAGCGGCGCGGCGGCAGCACGTCGCTGGAACGGCTCGGCGGGCTGGCCCGGCTGTCGCCGGCGCTGGCGCTGCTGTTCTTCGTCCCGGCGATGAACCTGGCCGGCATCCCGCCGTTCTCCGGGTTCCTCGGCAAGCTCGGGCTCATGCAGGCCGGCGTCGACGATGGCGGCTGGCTGGCGTACGTGCTGGTCGCGGGCAGCGTCGTCACCAGCCTGCTGACGCTGTACGCGATGGCGAAGGCGTGGAACCGGGCGTTCTGGCAGCCGCCGGCGCCGGCGCCGGACGACGCCGCGGGGCCACGGACCGACCTGCACCGCAAGCCCGTCCGCACCGCCACTCCGGTCAACGGGAGGGTCGCGACGGTCGCGCTCCGGGCCGGGATGGCCGGGCCTGCCGCCGTGCTGCTGCTGGTCGGGGTCGCGATGACGGTGTTCGCGGGGCCGCTGTTCGGGCTCACCGACCGCGCCGCGGCCGACCTGCGCGAACGCACCCCGTATGTCGAGGCCGTCCTGCCGGGAGGTGCGCCGTGAGCTCGTCGCAGGAGGTCCCGGAGCGGCGCAACGGCGTCCAGTGGCCGGTGCTGATCGGCCTGACCGTCGTGTGGGTGCTGCTGTGGGGCAGCTTCACCGTCGCCAACGCGCTGGCCGGGCTGGTCGTCGCCACCGTCGTGGTGCTGGTGTTCCCGCTGCCGCCGATCGTTTTCGGCGGCCGGGTCCGCCCGCTCGGGCTGGCCCGGCTGATCGGCTGGTTCGCCGCCGACCTCGTCGTCGCCAGCGTCCAGGTCGCGGCACAGGCGCTGCGGATCGGGCAACGGCCGCTGAACGCCGTCATCGAGGTGGATCTGCGCAGCCGGTCCGACCTCTATCTGACGCTCACCGCCCAGTTGCTGTCGCTCGTCCCCGGCAGCCTCGTCGTCGAGGCCCGCCGGTCGACGTCGACGCTGTTCCTGCACGTTCTCGGCGTCCGCTCCCTGGCCGACGTCGAGGCCGCCCGGCGGCGGGCGCTGCGGCAGGAGGAGCGGGTCATGCGGGCGCTGGCGTCGGAGGAGGAACTGGCCGCCTACCGGGTCGAGGGAGCAGCGTCATGACCGTCGTGATCTGGGTGTGCGCCGCCATGCTGAGCGTCGCCGCCGTCCTCGTGCTGACCCGGATGGCGGTCGGCCCGACCATGCTCAACCGGGTCGTCGCGATGGACGTGCTCATCGCCATCGTCGTCGCCGGGCTCGGGCTGGAGGCGGCGCTGAACCGGCACGCGACGACGCTGCCGATCCTCGTCGTGCTCTCGCTGGTCGGCTTCGTCGGCTCGGTCAGCGTCGCCCGGTTCGCCGCCCACGACGACAAGGGGGAGAACCCGTGAACGTGCTCTCCGCCGTCTTCCTGCTCGCCGGGTGCGCGCTGTCGCTCGTCGCCGCCATCGGGCTGGTCCGCTTCCCGGACCTGCTCAGCCGCATGCACACCGCGACCAAGCCGCAGGTGCTCGGCCTGCTGCTGATCCTGGTCGGCGTCGGGCTGCGGCTGCGCGACTGGACAGACGTCGGCATGCTGCTGGCCGTCGCGGTGTTCCAGCTGCTCACTGCCCCGGTGGCGGCGCACATGGTGGGCCGGGCGGCGTACCGGCACGGCGCGGTGCGCCGCGACACGCTGCTGGTGGACGAGCTGACGCCGGTGCTGTCGTCGGACCCGGACGGTCAGAGCGGCCGCGAGTAGTACGTCACCGACTTGCCCTTGCCGACCAGCTCGGCCGAGCCGACCGGTGCGAACCCCATCGACGTGTGCAGCGCGTCGGACGCCGGGTTGGGTGGGTCGAGGTTGACCTCCGCGCACAGCAGCGGCTGCCCCTCGGCGCGGGCGGCGGCGATGACGTCGTCGTAGAGGGCCCGGGCCAGCCCCTGCCCACGCCGCGACGGCGCGACGACGACCCGGTCGATGTACGCGAAGCGCCGGTGGCGGGCCTTGAACCAGTCGAAGTTCTGGCTGCTGCGGACCGTGTCCTGGTCGAACGCGATCACCATCGCCGCGAGGTCGTCGGTGACCCGGACCCGCCACGCCACCTTCAGCAGCTCGCGGAACTCGTCGGCGGTCAGCTCGGACAGCTCGAGCGCGTGGTCGTTGTTCAGCTGGAGCAGGGCGGCGTGGTCGGCCTCGGCCGTGGCCCGGAACGTGTGCGGCACCCGTCGAGCGTAACCGCGGCCTATCGCTCCCTGACGGTGTAGGTCAGGTGCGTCACCCTCGGCGAGGACTCCGAGCGGACCTGCCTCAGGGCCACGCGGCCCGCGTCGACACCGTCGAACAGGCGGACCCCGGAGCCGAACAGTACGGGCGACAGCGCGACCGTGAACTCGTCGACCAGGCCCGCGTTGAGATGCTCCACGATCGTCGCGCCGCCGCCGGCGACACGGACGTCGCGGTCGCCGGCGGCCGAGCGGGCCCGCTCGAGCGCGGCCGGGATGCCGTCATTGACGAAGTGGAAGGTGGTCCCGCCCGGCCGCTCCCATGGGTCGCGCTTCTCGTGCGTCACGACGAACACCGGCGTGTGGAACGGCGCCTCCTCCGGCCACATCCGCTCGCCGGCGTCGAACATCCGCTTGCCCATCACGCTCGCGCCGGTGCGCTCGAACGTCTCGCGGGCGATGTCGTTGTCGCGCCCCTCCTCGCCGCCCTCGCCGAGCCTCAGGTTCTCGCGGGTGAACCGCAGGGGGAAGAGCCACTGGTGCAGCTCCACCCATTGCCGCCCCATCAGGTCCTCCGGGGACTCGGGCGCGATGAACCCGTCCAGCGACATCGACACGCTGAAGAACACCGTGCCGGCCATCAGCCCTCCGCTCTCGTCCGGACGATCTCGGCGACGTAGGCGGCCAGGTTGCTCAGGGTCTGCCGGCCGCCCTCGATCGCGTGATACTTCTCGACCATCTCGTCTCGCAGCTCTCGGGTGGGGAACACCGTGCGCATCTCGATCCGGGTCGCCGTACCGTCGGGCTGGAACGTCAGGACCGACTCGAAGGCGTTCGGGTCGCCGCGCGACTCGCCGTGCAGCAGCGCGATCCGCTCCGGCGGGGCGATCTCGGTCCAGGTGATCCACTCGGGATAGTCGGTGCCGTCGGGGCCGTGCAACACGAAGTCCCACACCCCGCCGACACGGAACTCGAAGGTCCGCGTGGTGGTCGTGAAGCCCTCCGGTCCCCACCACCGCGACAGGTGCCGCACCTCGGTGAACGCCCCGAAGACCAGCTCGCGCGGAGCGTCGATGACCCGGGAGATGACGATCTCCCGGTCAGCGGTCGGGGACTGTGCCGTCGCGCTCATCGGCTACTCCTCCCGCCCGGCCTGCTTCAACTGCTGGACGTAGCTGTCCAGCCGGTCGAAGCTCTCGTTCCAGTACCGCTCGAACCCGCCGGTCCACTCGTGCACCGGCCGCAGCCCGCGGGCGTCGAGGCCGTACAGGCGCTGCTTGCCCGCCTTGCGGTCGCGCACCAGCCCGACCTCGCGGAGCACCCGCAGGTGCTTGGACGCGCCGGGCTGCGTCATCCCGAGCTCCCGGGCCAGGTCGGTGACCGGCCACTCGCCGGCCCGCAGCAGCATCAGGATGTCCCGGCGCTGCGGCTCGGCGATCGCGTTGAACACGTCCGACGTCGTCGCTGCTCGTGCCATAACGCCATCGTATGCCTATATCGGCATGCGTCAAGGGCGTGGGGAGGACGCGTTGTACCCGGCGGGGGAGGTTGGTGGTCTTGCTGCCGTTGGCTTGATGGCTGCGACGTCGGCATTGAGGGGTTGCGACCGTTGGCCGTCCCCCTGGTGCCCATTTTCTTAGCCGGGTCGGCGCGCCTCAAGTCCGGCGGCTCTTGCTGGTTTCTGTTGTGTTGTGGTGGGGGCCGCCGTACTTGACCCGAGTCGTCCCGGCCAAGAACGGGCAGCTATCAGGGGGACGGGGGGAGTGTGGCGACGGCCCGTCGGGGCACGGCGACCCCCGTTGGGGACTTCGGCGTGGTCTGTGGCTCGGGTCCGGGCGGCCCACCAGGCGTTCTCCCGCTCTACCGGGCATGCATGGGTGGTAGAGCGGGAGAACGCCTAGCGAGGTACCGGATGGTTGATGATCATGAGCGTCCACACCCGCCCGCACGCCCGGTACGTCAGGCGAGCTGGGTGAGCCGGCCGGTGTCGACGTCGTAGAGGAAGCCGCCGACGGGGACGGCCGGGGGCAGGAAGGGCCAGGAGCGGACCTTCTGCACGTCGTCGCGGAGGGTGGCCGGCTGGTCGGCGATCAGCTGGAAGTCGAGGCTGCGCACGTCGATGCCGGTGGACTGCTCGATCGCGGCGACGACCTCCTCCGACGTTGCGCTGGCCATCTTGCACTTCGTGTGCGCCACCACCATGATCCGGGTGACGCCGAGCAGGTGTGTCGCCAGCGCCAGCGTGCGCAGCACGTCGGCTGTGACGCGGGCGCCGGCGTTGCGCATGATCTTCGCGTCGCCGGGCTTCAGGCCGAGCATGTCCAGCGGCTCGATGCGCGAGTCCATGCAGGTGACGACGGCCAGCCCGCGCGCGGCGACCGGCTCCAGGCCGGCCAGGGCGAACCGCTCGGCGTAGTCGTCGTTGGCGACCAGGACGTCGGCGAACTCGTCGGACTGCATCGGGTTCCTCTCACCTCGGGACGGGGACATCGGCAACGTATGCGATCGGGGTGGCCGGCGGCTTGCCGCACGACTCGGGCCGGGGCGGGTGCTGCTCCTGTGAGCGGACGGCGACCGTCCAGCTCCGCCCGTCACGGTGCGCGACGACGGCGGACCAGGCGCCGTCGCCGTCCGGGTCGGCGGACGCGACGGTCAGGTCGTCCAGCCCGGAGTCGCCGAGCCGCTGCCGGACCGCGGCCTCGGCGGCCTGGCCGGGCCGGGAGAACGTGCTGCGGCCGCGGTATCCGTCGCCGAGGAAGCCACCGTCGCGGGCGGACTCGACCAGCAGCAGCGCCTGCTTGTCGTCCAGCCGCCCGTACACGACGCCGTGCGGCAGCAGCACCGCCGTCGGCGCGAACCGGTGCCCGCCCAGGTGCGTGGTCTCCCAGACCCGGCCGAGCACGTCGTCGCGCAACCCGGCGACCAGGTCGCGCCCCTTCACCGCGCAGCACAGGTCGCGGCGGCCGTTCGTGCAGACCAGCAGCAGCGGCTCGGTCTCCGGCTGAAGCTCGGGCAGGCTGGACGGCGAACCGGACGCCAGCGCGGCGAAGTCGAGCGAGCGCAGCACCTCAGGCGACGGCAGCCAGCCGCCGAGCAGGAACGTCGCGCCCGGCGTCGTGCCGGCCAGCCAGACCCGGCGCGCCGCCGGATAGTGCGTGTCGGGATGCCGCCGCGGCCGCCGCACCAGCGCGACCCGTCCGCCGTACTCGGCTGCGGCCGCGTCGAGGTCACGCCCGAGCGACGGGTCCAGGTGCGACTGCGTCAGCGCCTTCGCGCCCCACGGTCCGGGCTGCTCGACCACCAGCCACCACGCGGCGACGGGCGCCGTGCCGGCCAGCGGCTCGGCCAGCTCGCGGCCGACGTCCGAGCAGAGCGTCACGACTCCACGGTACGGGCACGGTGCCGCAACAGCAGCACGGCACCCACCGTGGCGGCCGCCGCGCACACGGCCGCGCCGGTGAACGTCGCCTGCAACTGCTCGACGACGGCCTGCCGGACGGCGTCGTCGTACGGGTCGCAGTCGGTGGGGGAGTCCGGGCACAGGACGGCCGGTGACTCGATGCCGGACTGGACGGAGTACAGCCGCCGCAGCCCGATCGCCGTCAGCGCCGACAGCCCGGCCAGCATGCCGACCATCCGGGCGACGACGAGCAGCGCGCTGGCCACGCCATGCGTCTCGCGCGGCGCCGCAGCCAGCAGCGCCGCGTTGACCGGCGCGATCGCCAGCCCGAACCCGAGACCCGCCGCCACCAGCACCGCGTCGTCGCCGATCCCGTCCAGCGAGCCGACGCCCCAGGTCGCCATCACGGCGAGCCCGGCCGCGCCGATCGCCATCCCGGCGCCGGCCAGCAGCGCCGGACCGTACCGGCGCAGCAGCCAGCCGCCGAGCAGCGCGCCGACCGGCAGCGCGACCAGGAACCGCAGCAGCACCAGCGCCGCGTCCAGCTGGTCCGACCCGGGCACGACGGTGCGGGCCAGGATCGGCACGTCGACGACGACCGCCACCAGCGCCGCGCCGACGAACAGGCTGACCACGAGCGCGCCCCAGGCGGCGGTGGCGCGGACGGCGGCCGACGGGACGAGCGGCGCGGCGGCCCGGCGCTGCCGCCAGCCGAACGCCGCCAGCGCGACGGCGGACCCGGCCAGCAGCCACGGCCCGGAGTCCGCCATCAGCTCGACCGCCGGATCGGCGGTGGCGAACGTCAGCACGATCCCGCCGAGCGCGACGCCGAGCAGCAGCGCGCCGGGCAGGTCGGCCGCGCGCAGCACCGACGGGGTGCGGCGCAGCGGCAGCACCGGCCGGCGCGCCGTCAGCTCCCGCGCGACGAACGCGGCGACCAGCGCGAACGCGGCCAGCGCGAGCGGCGTCGTCCACTCCCGGCCGTCCAGCCGGGGCACCAGCAGCTCGCCCCAGCGGACGCTCTGCTCCAGCGACGCGGGCCGGGTCACGGCGACGCCGCCGCAGGCCAGGGCGGCCAGCCCGAGGACCGCGCCGATCGCGTCGAACCGGCCCGGCGGCGGCGCCTCGGCGTCGTCCTCAGGCGACGGCGCGGCCGCGGCCCGCCGCCCCACCGCCGCCCCGGCGAACAGCACCGCGCCCACCACGAAGTTGACCCAGAAGATCGCCCGCCAGTCCGCCACCGCGAGGATCGCCGCGCCGAACAGCGGCCCGAGCACCGAGCCCAGCTCCTGCACCGCGCCGACCAGCCCGAGCGGCACGCCACGGCGCTCCGGCGGCCACAGGTCGGCGACCAGCGCCAGCGTCACCGGGACCAGCGCGCCGCCGCCGGCGCCCTGCAGGAACCGGCCGACGACCGCGCCCGCGACGCCGTCGGCCGACGCCGTCAGCAGCGACCCGGCGGTGAACACCAGCAGCGAGCCGGTCAGCACCGGCAGCCGCCCGGTCACGTCCGAGACGCGCCCGACCAGGGGCAGCACGACGACGTAGCCGAGCAGGAACATCGAGACCAGGGGAGCGGCGCGCTGGAGCTCGTCGACGTCCAGCCCGACGCCGACCATCATGTCCGGCAGCGCCAGGACGATGACGTAGGTGTCCGCGGCGGCCAGCAGGACGCCGATGACCCCGAGGACGAGCGCGGCGCGGCCGGTGCGCTCAGCTCTCCGGAGCACTGATCTCGGCGGGCTCGTCATAGTCGTCGAGGTTCACGGAGTAGGTCTGCTCGTCGCCGCCGTCGTAGAACGGACCGGTCAGCGTGGCCCGGCGCAGGTGGCCGGTCTCGGCGTCCAGCGCCCACACCGCGCGCACCTCGGCGGTCGGGTCGGCGATCGTGAGCACCTCGCCGACCAGCTCGCCCGGCAGCACCGACTCGACCTGGTCGTAGACCTCGCCGTCGACGCGCACCTGCTCGCCGGCGCTGATCTCGGTGCCGGACGTGAGCAGCTGGCTGACGCCGTGGTCGGGGTCGATCAGCAGGCCGGGGTCGCCGAACCCCAGCTCCTGGGCGTCGACCTCCTCGAACCCGCTGGTCAGCGGCAGTTGCGCCCACAGCGTCCCGTCGACGGAGACGACCTCGATGGTGGCCGGCAGGGCGCCTGCGCGGATCCGGATCTCGCCCTCGAACGACGACGGCGGCACCGCGACGCCCTCGCCGCCGACGACGACCGTGCCGTCGTCGGGAAGGTCCTCGCCCTCGAGCGTGAACGTGACGCTGGACGCCTCGTTGAGCAGGTCGGCGGCGGTCTGCAGCTGAGCCTGCGGGTCCTCGGACGGCTCGTTGCCGCCGCCGTCGCCGTCGTCGCTGCACGCGGTCAGGGCCAGTGTGGCGATGACGAGCGCGGCGGGCAGCAGACGTCGGGCGGCGGGACGCATGACGGCAGTCTGCCAGCCTTTGCGCGACCTGTGACCCACGACACCCGGCCTGGACATGGACTGCTCTCCTCACGTTCGGTGCGCGGCCACGATGCGCGCCGGCGGCTGTGATTTCGCTGAGAGTTCCGTCGTAGCGATACGAAACGGTTGCGTATCGCTTCGGATCGGTCTAGCGTCGGTGCCGAATCGATACGGGACGTGTCCGTATCGGAATCGATCAGCAGGGAAGGACCGCCATCGTGGACCAAGCGACGATCCACAACCGGCGATGGAGCATCCTCGGCGTTCTCGTCGTGAGCCTGCTCGTCGTCGTGCTCGACAACACGGTGCTCAACGTCGCGCTCCGCACCATCCAGGACGACCTCTCGGCCACCCAGAGTGAGCTGGAGTGGGCGATCAACTCCTACACGCTCGTCTTCGCCGGGCTGCTGTTCACGTTCGGCCTGCTCGGCGACCGGTTCGGCCGCAGGCGCATGCTCATGCTCGGCCTGCTGCTGTTCGGCATCGCCTCGGCCGTCTCGGCCTACGCGTCGTCGCCGGAGCAGCTGATCGCGGCCCGCGCCTTCATGGGCGTCGGCGCGGCCGCCGTCATGCCGTCGACGCTCGCGATCATCACGCAGGTCTTCGAACCGGAGGAGCGCGGCCGGGCCATCGGCATCTGGGTCGCCTCCGTCGGCATCTCCATCGTGCTCGGGCCGGTGCTCGGCGGCGCGCTGCTGGAGCGGTTCTGGTGGGGCTCGGTGTTCCTCATCAACGTGCCGGTCGTGGTGCTCGGGCTGGCGCTGATCGCGTGGCTGGTGCCCGAGTCGCGCAACCCGTCGCCCGGCCGGCTGGACCCGATCGGCGTGCTGCTGTCCATCGTCGGGCTGACGCTGCTCGTCTACGGCATCATCGAGGGCGGCGAGCGGGCCACCGTCACCGACCCGCTGGTCTGGGGCTCCACGATCGGCGGGGTGGTCGTGCTGGCGTTGTTCGTCGTGTTCGAGCGCCGCTCCACCCACCCCGCGCTGGACGTCGGGCTGTTCCGCAACCCGGTGTTCTCGGCGTCGGTGACGACGATCGGGCTGGTGTTCTTCGCCATGCTCGGCACGTTCTTCTTCATGACGTTCTACCTGCAGATCGTCCGCGGGTACTCGCCCCTGGAGACCGGCCTGATGTTCCTGCCGTTCGCCATCGCGCAGACGGTGTTCTCGACGTTCTCGTCGACGGCGGTGCAGCGGTGGGGCATCCGGGCGGTGACGGCGACGGGGTTGTCGCTGGTCGCGGTCAGCCTGGTCGCGATGGGGTTCATCGACGAGACGACGCCGCTGTGGTTCCTGCTGGCCGCGTTCTTCGTCCAGGGCGCCGGCATCGCCAACGTCATGCCGCCGGCCACGACCGCCGTCATGGCCGCCGTCCCGCGCGAGAAGGCCGGCGTCGGCTCAGCCGTCAACAACACGATGCGCCAGGTCGGCGGCGCCCTCGGGGTCGCCGTGCTGGGTGCGGTGCTGTCGGCGCGGTACCGGTCCGGGGTGGAGGACGCGGTCAGCGTGCTGCCCGAGGGGGTCAGGCACGCCGCTGCCGAGTCGATCGGCACCACGATGCAGGCGGCCGAGCGGGCCGGCGTCGTCGCGCAGGTGCGCGGCCCGGCGTTCGACGCCTTCATCGGCGGCGTGCACTGGGTAGCCTTCTTGGGAGCCGCGGTGGCGGCGCTGAGCGTGGTCGTCGTCGGGGTGTTCCTGCCCGGCCGGTCGGCCGCGTCCGCGCCGGCGCCAACGGAGGCGCCGGAGCCGGAGACAGCGAGGACGTGACCTGACATGACGGAGATCGCGCAGGCGGAGCGGCGCGGCGGGCGGCCGCGCAGCGAGGACGCCGACCGGGCGATCATCGAGGCGACCCTCGACCTGCTCGCGCGGTCCGGCATCGCCGGCACCACCATCGAGGGCATCGCGGCCCAGGCCGGCGTCGGCAAGACCACCATCTACCGGCGGTGGAAGGGCCTGGAGAGCCTGATCTGCGACGCTGTCGCCGAGCTCAAGGGCCCGCTGCCGACGCTGCCCGGCACCTCCATCCGCGACGATCTCCTGGTGCTGGTGGAGGCGGCGGCCCGCGGCCGCGAGTCGGCGCGCAACCGCAAGGTGTACGCCTGCTTCATCGGCGAGATGACCCGCTACCCGGCGCTGGACGCCCAGTACCGGGAGTCGGTCATCGCGCCGCGGCGCGCGCTGACGCGGGCCGCGTTGGAGCGCGCCGTCGAGCGGGGCGAGCTGCGCGACGATCTCGACCTGGAGGTCGTGGCCGAGATCGTCACCGCGCCGACGCTGCACTGGATGCTGCACAACCCCGAGCGCAACCCGACCCGCGAGCTGCTCGAGCAGTTCCTCGACGGCGTGTTGAACGGGGTTGCGCGGGGGTAGAGGTTCTCCAGTTCCTCGGCCCTCTGCGCCCTCGTTCTCACAGCATCAGGGGGCGAGGAAAGAGTGGCCCAGGCTTTGGGGTCCGCTGTCTGGTTGCTGTCCGCCGGCCTCTCACGGTCGCACTCTTTGGCGACCGACTCCGCTGTGGGTTGCCGTCCGCTTGCCGCCACCCGCTCCATGATCATCGGCGATCGACCACGCCATGGTGTGGTGGATCGCCGATGATCACGGGGGCGCGGCCAGAGGCGGCCAGCGGAGCCCAAGTACAGCGAAGGTAGGAGCCTGGGCGCCTCCCGCGCCCCCGACAATGGAAAGCAACAGGGGGCCGGCACAACTCGGCTACTCCAACGTCAACTGCTCCCCATCGCCGACTGGCTCCTCCGGGTCGGACGCACCAACCGATTCACCGGCAGCCAGCGGGCCGGCGACGGCCGCGATCGGCTGCGCCACCGCGATGCCCGACCCGTCGCGCCGGCCGGTCGCCGGCGGCAGCTCGATCGGCACGCCGCTCGCGGCGGCCGCGCGGGCCGGCGCCACGCCGGCCCAGGCCAGCAGCAGGGTGTCCTCGCCCTTGAGGAACCGGTGGCAGCGCACACCGCCGGTCGCGCGGCCCTTGGCCGGGTACTCCGAGTACGGCGTCACCTTGACCGCGCCCGGCTGCGTGCCCGGCAGCGCCGTCGACGAGCCGGAGACCGTGACGACGGCGCCGTCGCGGGTGGCGTCGACGAGGCCGAAGAACGTGACCTTCGCACCGGAGGAGAGCTTGATCCCGGCGATGCCCCCGCCCGACCGGCCCTGCGGCCGGACCGCCGACGCGGGGAAGCGCAGCAGCTGGGCGTCGGAGCTGATGAAGACGAGGTCCTCGTCGCCGGTGCGCAGCTCGACGGCGCCGACGACGCGGTCGCCGTCGTCGAGCCGGATGACGTCGTAGGCGTCCTTGCCCGGGTGGTCCGGGACCACGCGTTTGACGACGCCGCGCTCCGTCCCCAGCGCCAGGCCGGGGGAGTCGGGCGAGAACGTCGTCAGGGCCAGCGCCCGCTCACCGGGATCGAGCTCGATGAACTCCTTCAACGCCGCGCCACCGGCCAGCGTCAGCGCGGCCGTCGGCGGCAACGCCGGCAGGTCCAGCACCGACAGCCGCAGCACCCGGCCGGCCGACGTGACGACGCCGATCTGGCCGCGCGCCGTCGACGCGGCGACGGACACGATGACGTCGTGCTTGGACCGCTTGTCGCCGTAGACGAGCGGCTCCTCGCCGGCCGTGCGGGCCAGCAGCCCCGACGACGACAGCAGCACCTGGCACGGGTCGTCGGCGATCTCCAGCGAAGCGGCGCCGGCCCGGGTGGTGACGGCGCCGGACTCCTCCAGCAGGACGGTGCGCCGCGGCGTCGCGTGCGCGGCGGCGATCTCGGCCAGCTCGTCGGAGACCGCCTGGCGCAGCAGGCCCTCGTTCTCCAGCAGCGCCGTCAGCTCGGCGATGGTGCGGCGCAGCTCCTCGCCCTCCTTCTCCAGCTCCAGCCGGTCGTAGCGGGTGAGCCGGCGCAGCGGGGTGTCGAGGATGTAGCGGGCCTGGATGTCGGACAGGTCGAAGACGGCCATCAGCCGCTCGCGCGCGGCGCTGGCGTCGTCGGACGAGCGGATCACGGCGATGACCTCGTCGATGTCGAGCAGCGCGATCATCAGGCCGTCGACGAGATGCAGCCGGTCAGCGGCCTTCGTCCGGCGGAACTCACTGCGCCGCCGGACCACGTCGAGCCGGTGCGCGATGAAGACCTCGAGCAGCTCCTTGAGGCCGAGCGTGCGCGGCTGGCCGTCGACCAGTGCGACGTTGTTGATGGAGAAGGAGTCCTCCAGCGGGGTGAGGCGGTACAGCTCCTCCAGCACCGCCTCCGGCACGAACCCGCTCTTCAGCTCGATGACCAGGCGCAACGTCGTGTTGCGGTCGGTGTAGTCGACGACGTCGGCCACACCCTGCAGCTTCTTGTTGCGGACCAGCTCGACGATCCGCTCGCGGACCCGCTCCGGGCCGACCATGTACGGCAGCTCGGTGATGACGATGCCCTTGCGGCGGGCGGTGATGTTCTCGACCCGGGCGGTCGCGCGGGTCTTGAACGCGCCGCGGCCGGTCTCGTACGCCTCGCGGATCCCGTCCAGCCCGATGATCCGGCCGCCGCTGGGCAGGTCCGGCCCGGGCACGAACCGCATGAGGTCGTCCAGACTCGCGCCGGGGTTCGTCAGCAGGTGCCGGGTCGCGTCGATGACCTCGCCGAGGTTGTGCGGCGCCATGTTCGTCGCCATGCCGACGGCGATCCCGGTGGCGCCGTTGACCAGCAGGTTCGGGAACGCCGCCGGCAGCACCTCGGGCTGCTCGAACTGCCCGTCGTAGTTCGGCACCATGTCGACGACGTTCTCGTCGAGGGAGCGGACCAGCAGCATCGCCGGCTCGCTCATGCGGCACTCGGTGTACCGGTACGCGGCCGGCCCGGCGTCCAGCGAGCCGAAGTTCCCGTGCCCGTCGACCAGCGGCACCCGCATCGCCCACGGCTGCGCCATCCGCACCAGCGTGTCGTAGATGGCGGTGTCGCCGTGTGGGTGCAGCTTGCCCATCACGTCGCCGACGACGCGGCCGCACTTCACGTGCGGGCGGTCGGGGCGCAGGCCCATCTCGTTCATCTGGAACAGGATCCGGCGCTGCACCGGCTTCAGCCCGTCACGGGCGTCCGGGATCGCGCGGGAGTAGATGACCGAGTAGGCGTACTCGAGGAAGCTGCCCCGCATCTCCTCCGAGACGTCGACGTCGAGAATGACCTCTTCGAAGTCCTCGGGCGGGGGTGTCGTGGTCCGGCGTGCCATGCCGACCATTGTCACCCTGCCGGGGTCCTCCACCGTGCAACGACCCGCAGGACGGACAGGCGCTACTCAGCGTCCTGTGCCTCGATCAGGTCGAGGTCGCGGACGCAGAAGCGGTGGTGCTCGAAGGTCTCGTTGAGCACCGTGCCGAGGCACTGCCGCACCGAGCGGCCCCGGGCGTACGGCGGCCAGACGTCGTCGTCGGGCACTGGCGCTCGCGCCGCGAGCTGCTCGACGGTGACGTCGTCGAGCCAGGCCTCGAGCTCGGCGGCCTGTGCCTCACGCACGCTCACGATCTCGTCGAGGGGCGGATCGAGCGCGGGGTCGAGCCCGTGCGCCCCGCGGTAGGGCTCGACAGTCGTGCCGATGCCCATCGGCGTGAACAGCTCCGTCGAGCCCAGGCAGCAGCGGCGGAACCACGAGTCGTGGACGAAGACCAAGTGGCGCATCGTCTGCGCCGCCGACCACTCGTCGTTCACGCTGCGGCGCTCGATGCCGGGCGTAGCGCGGATTCGCTCGATCGTGGCGGCCCAGGCGGCATGGAGCTGACGCGATGCCTCGCGCAGATCGGCAGGGTCCTCGGAGCGGATCAGCACCCGCACCGGATGACGCCGGTCGAGCTCTGCCTCGACATACCCGGTGACCTCGACACCGTTCACCACGAGGTTCGTGACGAGCCCGTCGATCACGGCATCCTGCATGACGACGCCGATCAGGCGTGCCCCGGTCAGATCGCACTCGCGGAACTCCGCACCGCGCAGATCCTCGTCGACGTAACGTGTCATGCTCCGCATCCTAGGAGGAGAGCTCCAGCGACAGCGCGAAGATCGCCGCCACGGCGGGGACGACGACGAGGGCGCCGGCGAGGACGGGGTAGCGCTCGAGCAGCGGCACGGCGTGCGGGTAGCGGCGGGCCAGCGCGCGGGCCGATGGGAGCCGGCCGAGCTTGCGGGTCTCGACGCCGAGGGTGGCGATGAGGCGGCGCATGTCGTCCTCGACCCAGCGGCTGCCCTTCATCCGGGCGATCCGCCGGCCGCCGCCGTCGAGCACATAGAGGTGCGCCATGCTGCGGCTGTTCTTGTGGGTGCGGGGGAGCGCGACGGTGATGACGGACGCGACGGCGCTGCGTGGCACGCGGCGGGTGCGCAGCAGGCCGGTGACGGCGACCTCGTCGGCCGTGACGGCGATCGCGGCCCGCCGGAACCACGTCGGCACGACCGCCGACGCCAGCACGATGACGCTCAGCGACACGATCGCGCCGAACCCGCCGCCGCGGAACAGCAGCGCCGCCAGCAGGACGACGATCGGCAGCAGCGACCACTTGACGGTGCCCAGGTAGCGGCGAAGCGACGGCCGCAGCTCGAGCGCGGCTGCGGGCAGGGGACCGGGCACGGCCAGCATCATAGGCGTGGACGGCGTCAGTCCGACAGGGCCGCGATCACCGTGCCGAGGACGAGCGCGAGGACGGCGAAGCCCAGGGCGCAGAGCAGGATGAAGGCCAGCATGTGCCGCTCGATCCAGCTGCTGGCGCCCGGCTGCTCACGGGCGAACTGCGCGGCAGTGACCGGGCCGTCCGACCCGGCGACCGGCAGTTCGAGGTGGTCCATCAGCCGGTCGACGTCGGCGGGGGAGTAGAGGGCGGCGTTGATGCGCAGCAGGGCCCGCCGGCCGGGATCGAGGACGACGATGGTCTCGGAGGGCGCGGCCATCGGCTGGACCACGGTGGCCCGGATCGCCGAGGCGGCGTCGGCACGGTCGCGGCGGCGGTGGAACCACAGGCCGCGCACCGAGATCTCGGCCGGGGTGACGACGATGCGCGAGCGCCACAGGTAGACGGCGACGGCGAGCGCCAGTAGCGCGGCGAGGCCGATGCCGGTGACCAGTGCCGGCCGGCCGCCGGCCATGACGCCGCCGATGACGAGCACGACGGAGATGACGGCGGCGATCGTGAGGACCTGCCGGCGCGGGCCGGAGGCCGGTCGCAGGACGAGGACGTCGGTTTCGGGCACGGCCCCCGACCCTACGCGACGGCCGCCGCGACGATCACCGCGATGACGATCGCCAGCACGACCACCCCGCCCGCGACGGCGAACGCGAACCGGTACGGGTGCCGCTCGATCCACGGCACGATGCCGGGATATCGCCGCTCCAGCTCGGCCGCGGTCACGGGCCGGTCCGCCGTCATGGCCGGCAGCCCGAGGTGGTCGACCAGGCGGTCGAGGTCTGCCCTGGGGTAGTTGACGCCCTGGATGCGCAGCAGCGGTTTCTCGTCGCGGTCCAGGACGAAGATCGAGTCGTTCAGCGGCGCACGGGGCGCGACGATCATGGCGCGGACGACGGACGCCGCTTGGGCGCGGTCGGCGCGGCGATGGGTGAGGAAGCCGCGCACGGCGATCTCCGACGGCGTGACGACGATGCGCGAGCGCAGCAGGACGCCGGCGACCGGCACGACGACCAGGGACGCGATGCCCAGGCCGATCAGCACTCCGAACCGGCCGGCCGAGGCGCCGGCGACCACGCACAACACGACGAAGACGACGACGGGGACCAACGCGAGGGGACGGTGCCGAACGGACGGGCGCAGGACGAACTGCGTCATGGCCCAGCAGGTTAGGGCACCGACTCGGGCGCGCCGATGGTGGCCCGGGCGGCCGGCAGCGCGACGACGAACCGGGCGCCCGGCGCGGCGTCCTCGACGGTCACCGTGCCGCCGTGCGCGACGACGATCTCGCGGGCGATCGCCAGCCCCAGCCCGGAGCCGCCGGCGTCGCGGTCGCGGGCGTCGTCGAGGCGGGTGAACCGCTCGAAGATCCGCTCCCGGTCGGCCGGCCGGACGCCGGCGCCGTCGTCGGCCACCGTCACCCAGGCGCGGCCGCCGCCGGTCGTCACCACGACCTCCACCCGCGACGACGCGTGCCGGACGGCGTTGTCGAGCAGGTTGCGCAGCACCCGGGAGAGCGAGTCGCGATGGCCGCGGGTGAAGACGTCGTCGCCGGCGTCGACCCGCACCGCCACCGCGCCATCGGGCACCCCCTCGGCCACCTCGATGGCCAGCTCGCCGAGGTCGACCAGCTCGTCGCGGCGTACCGGCCGCGGGTTGTCCAGGTGCGCGAGCACCAGCAGGTCGTCGACCAGCCGGGCCATCCGCTGAACCTCGACCAGCGCCTCGCGGGCGGTGTCGTGCGGGTCGACGGCGTCCGGGTGCGCCAGCGCGACCTCCAGCTCGGTCCGCAGCGCCGCGATCGGGCTGCGCAGCTCGTGCGCGGCGTCGGCGACGAACGCGCGCTGCCGGGCCGCCGCCGCGTCCAGCCGGCCGAGCATGTCGTTGAGCGTGACGGCGAGCCGGCTGAGCTCGTCGCCGCCGGCCGGGACCGGCAGCCGGTGCCCGCCACCGGCGCCGGTGATCTCCTCGGCGCCCCCGCGCAGCCGGTCGACGGGGCGCAGCGCCCGCAGGATGACCAGCCAGCTCAGCCCGGCCAGTGCGATCGTGACGACGAGCCCGCCGCCGAACACGCCGATCGTCGCGAACCGGACGCTGCGCTGCTGCTCCTCCAGCGAGACGGCGACGATGACGGTGCGCGGCTCACCCGCCGTCTGGGTGGCGACGCCCACGACGCGCAGCGGCTCCGGCTGCCCGAGCCGGGTGCCGTCGAGGTCGATCGCCCCGCCGGCCTGGATCGCCTCCAGGTCGGCGCCCGCGACGACGGCCGTGAGCCGGTCGCCGCCGGGCGTCGAGGCCAGCACGCGGCCCTCGGCATCGATGACCTGGGCGACGACGGCGCCGAAGCCGGGCAGCGGGTTGGGTATCCGGTCGGACTCGACCAGTGTCGCGATGTCTTCGCCCTGCCGTCGCGCGGTCTCGTCCAGCGCGCTCAGCAGCGCCCGGTCCAGCGCGATGATCAGCAGCACGCCGCCGACGGCCAGCCCGACCGCCGCCATCGCGGTGGCCGCGAGGGTGAGCCGGGCGCGCAGGCTCATCCGGCCGAGCACGGCCATGTCAGCCGCCGTCGCCGCTGAGCCGGTAGCCGGCGCCGCGCACCGTCTGCACCGCGGCCCGGCCGAACGGCGTGTCGATCTTGCGCCGCAGGTAGCCGACGTACACCTCGACGACATTCGGGTCGCCGTCGTAGTGGGCGTCCCAGACGTGCTCGAGGATGTCGCGCTTGGACACGACCTCGTCGGTGCGGCGCATGAGGAACTCGAGCACCCCGAACTCGCGCGGCGTCAGGGTGACCTCCTCGCCGCCGCGGCGCACGGTCCGGGCGCCCGGGTCCAGCTCGAGGTCGCCGGCGGTGAGGACGGCCGGCCGGGCCGGCGCGCCGCGGCGCAGCAGCGCCCGCAGCCGGGCCACCAGCACGACGTAGGAGAATGGCTTGGTGAGGTAGTCGTCGGCGCCGACGTCGAGCCCGTCGGCCTGGTCGTACTCGCCGTCCTTCGCCGACAGCATGAGAATCGGCACCCAGTTGCCCTCGGCCCGCAGCGTCCGGCAGATGCGGTAGCCCGACAGCGACGGGAGCATGATGTCGAGCACGATGACGTCGTAGCTGTGCTCGCGGGCCAGGTGCAGGCCGTCGAGGCCGTCGTGGGCCAGCTCGACGGAGAAGCCCTCGGCCGACAGGCCGCGGTGCAGCGCGCGGGCCAGCCCGCGCTCGTCCTCGACCACCAGCACCCGCATGCCGTCAAGCATGCCCTGCCGGCTTGGGGCCGTGGCGGCGGCTCTCAGGGATCTCACAGCGACGACTTGGCACTCTGGTTCTCATCGGGACGACCCCCGAAGCACCGAAACGCACCGAAGCACGTCAGGAGCAGACATGCCGAACTCCCTTCTCAGCACTCCGGCCCGGCGGTGGGCGACCGGGGCGACGGTCGCGACCGTGGTCGTCGGCGCGGCCGTGGCCGGCCCGCTGATCGCCGGCGCCGACTCCGACCTGCCCGATCGCACCGCCGCCGAGCTGCTGATCGGCCTCGCCGGCCTCGAGGTGCAGCCGTTCGCCGGCACCGTCGTCCAGTCCGCCGACGTCGGCCTCCCCGACGTCACCGGCGGCGACGCCACCTCGCTGCCGACGGCCATGCTGTCGCTGCTCAACGGGTCGTCGACGGCACGCATCTGGTACACCGACGGCGACACCTACCGGGTCGCGCTGCAGAGCGACCAGGCCGAGTCCGACCTGCTGCGCGACGGCCAGGACACCTGGTTCTGGAGCAGCGAGAGCGCGTCCGCGTCGCACCTGGTCCTCCCCGAGGACACCGAGGACGACGCCGGCAAGGGCCCGTTCGGCGGCGAGAACCCGTTCGGCGGCGGCGAGGGCATGCCGGAGGACCTGCCCACCGACATCCCGACCGCGGCCGCGTCGCTCGCGCTGGCGATGATCGAGCCGTCCACCCAGGTCGACGTCGATGGGACGGCCACCGTGGCCGGCCGCTCGGCCTACGAGCTGGTGCTGCGGCCGAAGGACGAGCAGTCGCTGATCGGCTCGATCCGGCTGGCCGTCGACGGCGAGACGTCGATGCCGCTGCGCGTGCAGATCGTCGCCAAGGACGCCACCGAGCCGTCCTTCGAGGTCGGCTTCACCTCCATCTCCTTCGACGAGCCCGACGCGTCGACCTACGAGTTCACCCCGCCGCCCGGCACCACCGTCGAGGAGATCCAGCCCGGCGACCTCGAGGACGCGAAGGCGCACCCCGGCGCCGACGTCGCGATGGGCGACGCCGACGTGGACGTGATCGGCTCCGGCTGGAGCAGCGTCGTCCTCGCCCGCGACGTGAACCTCGACGAGCTCACCGCCGGCCTCGAGGGCGGTGCCGCGGCCATGGCCGACGCGTTCATCGCCGAACTCGAGGACGTGAGCGGGCCGTACGGCACCGGCCGCGCCCTGAGCAGCGACCTCTTCACCGTCCTCCTCCTCGACGACGGCCGGCTGCTGGCCGGCGCCGTCCCGCTGGAGGTCCTCGAGGAGGCCGCGCAGGACCCGGCCGCGGCGTTGTAGCCGGCAGACCACACGGGCGGGAACAGAGGCCGCCGCGGGACTCGCGATCCCGCGGCGGCCTTTCCGCGCGTCCGCGCGCAGTGCAGACGTTGCCGACGACGGGGTGATCTCCTCGGCACTTCGTGCCCATGCCCCGGAAACGTCTGATGCCTAAGTTGCCTCCAACGTGTCCGCAAGGGTGACGTGCGTCACCCGCCCGCGTGAGGAGGCCCCGTGGCGCTGCGCTGGAAGGTGGTCTACGACGGCAGGACGCCGCCGCCGGGGGCGGTGGTGAGGCCGGACGAACGATTGTCGTGGGGCCGGACGATCGGCCTCGGCGCGCAGCACGTCGTCGCGATGTTCGGTGCGACGTTCGTGTTCCCGATCATCATGGGCCTGAACCCGCAGCTCGCGATCATGATGAGCGGGGTCGCGACGATCTGCTTCCTGCTCATCGTCAAGGGGGCGGTGCCGAGCTACCTCGGCACCAGCGCCTCGTTCGTCGGCGGTGTCGTCGCGATCCGGGCGCAGGAGGGCGACTCGGTGGACGTCACCGGGGCGATCCTGGTGGCAGGTGTAGTGCTGGCGGCGGCCGGTGTCCTGATTCACTACCTGGGCGCCGGTGTGCTGCACAAGGTGCTGCCACCGGTCGTCACCGGCGCGGTCGTCATGCTGATCGGCTTCAACCTGGCGCCGGTGGTCGCGACGGTGTACTGGCCGCAGGACCAGTGGATCGCGTTGATCGTGATGACGGCCGTCATTCTCATGGCGGTCGGGCTGCGCGGGTTCTTCGGCCGGATCGCGATCTTCGTCGGGCTGGTGTTCGGCTACGCGTTGTCATGGGTGTTCGACCGGATCTTCGGTCAGATCACCTCGCCCGATGGCACCGGCGAGATCGTCACCCGCGACCGGGTGAACTTCGACGGCGTCCGCGAGGCCGACTGGCTGGGTTTCCCCGACGAGACCGTGGTCAGCAACGGCGTCGAGATCCCCGGCTGGCATCTGCCCAGCTTCAGCATCACCTTCATCCTGCTGGTGCTGCCGGCCGTCATCGCGTTGATCGCCGAGAACGCCGGTCACGTCAAGGCGGTCGCGGAGATGACCGGCAAGGACCTCGACCCGGTGATGGGCAAGGCGATCGCCGCGGACGGCGTCGGCACGGTCATCGCGACGTCGGTGGGCGGCTCGCCGACGACGACGTACGCGGAGAACATCGGCGTGATGGCGGCGACCCGGGTGTACTCGACGGCGGCGTACTACGTGGCCGCGCTGGTGGCGATCCTGTTCGGGTTCTCGCCGAAGTTCGGCGCGCTGATCGCGGCGACGCCGGGCGGGGTGCTCGGAGGCATCACCGTCGTGCTGTACGGGATGATCGGCCTGCTCGGCGCCCGGATCTGGATCGAGAACAGGGTCGACTTCTCCAACCCCATCAACCTGGTGCCGGTGTCGGCCGGCATCATCATCGCGATCGGCGACACGTCGCTGGAGATCACCGACGACTTCGTGCTGTCCGGCATCGCGCTCGGCACCATCGTCACGATCGCCGCGTACCACCTGGCCAGGGCCGTCGCCCCGCCGCACCTGCGCGACGGCGGCGCCGTCCTGACGGTCGGGCCGCCGGGTGTGCACGAGGTCGACGACGAGCCGCCGGGCGAAACGGCGCGCGGCGAGAGAGGATGATGCCGTGAAGCCAGCGGGGTTCGCCTACCACCGGCCGGCCACCGTCGACGACGCCGTCGCGGTGCTGGCCGAGGTGAGCCCTGCCGGCAAGGTGCTGGCCGGGGGCCAGAGCCTGGTCCCGCTGCTCAACATGCGGCTGGCCGCGCCCGAGCACCTGGTGGACATCAACCGGCTGACGGAGCTGGCCTACGTGCGCGTCGACGGCGACGAGGTCACCGTCGGCGCGCTGGCCCGGCACGCCGACGTCGAGCACGACGACGCCGCGTACGCCGTCCTGCCACTGCTGCGCGACACCCTGGAGCACGTCGCGCACCCGACGATCCGCAACCGTGGCACGACGGTCGGCAGCATCGCGCACGCCGACCCGGCCGGCGAGCTCACCGCCGTGCTGACGCTGCTCGGCGGCACGGCGACGTTGCGCTCCATGAGGGGCGAGCGCACCGTCGCGGCGGCCGACTTCTTCACCGGCCCGCTGACCACCTGCGCCGACGCCGACGAGCTGGTCACGTCCGTCACGTTCCCGGTACCGGAGGGCCGTACCGGGGCCGTCTGGACGGAGGTGGCCCGCCGGCACGGCGACTACGCCGTCTGCGGGACCGGAGTGGTGGTGACACTTGACGACGACCTGCGGGTCGCCGGTGCCAGATCGGCGTACGTCTCGATGGGCCCGGAGCCGGCGGTGCTCGACCTCACCGACGCGGTCGCCGGGGCGATGTACGACGACGCGGACTGGGCGGCGGCCGGGCGACTGGCCGCCGGCCGGCTGGAGCCCGACGACGACATCCACGCCACCGCCGCCTACCGGAGCCACCTCGCCGAGGTGCTGACGGCCCGGGCGGCGGGCGACGCGGCCCGGCGGGCGGCCGTCGCATGAGCGCCGCCGAGGAGCTGTACGAGGTGTCGCTGGTGGTCAACGGCGTGCCTCGGTCGGCGACGGTGCCGGCCCGGCGGCTGCTGTCGGACTTCCTCCGCCACGACCTGGAGCTGACCGGTACCCACGTCGGCTGCGAGCACGGCGTCTGCGGCGCCTGCACGGTGCTCGTCGACGGCCGGCCGATCCGGTCCTGCCTGCAGTTCGCCGTCACCGTCGACGGCGCCGAGGTCACGACCGTCGAGGGCTGCACGCGGCCCGACGGCGAACTGGGCCACGTCCAGCAGGCCTTCCGCGAGTGCCACGGCCTGCAGTGCGGCTTCTGCACGCCCGGCTTCGTCACCACGATCACCGCCTACCTGGAGGAGAACCCGGCGCCGACGGCGGACCAGGCGCGCGAGGCGATCGCCGGCAACCTCTGCCGCTGCACCGGCTACCAGAACATCGTCGCGTCCGTGCTGCGCGCCGCCGAGCTGCGGGCGGAGCGGGCATGACGACGAGGGCGTTCGGCGAGCCGATCCAGCGGCTGGAGGACCCCCGGCTGCTCACCGGGCAGGGCCGGTTCCTCGACGACATCGGGCACGGTGCGCTGGCCGCCGCGTTCGTCCGCAGCCCGCACGCGCACGCGCGGATCGTGAGCATCGACGTCACCGACGCGGTGGACGTCGACGGGCTGGTCGCGATCTACACCCACGAGGACCTCGACGGCCGGGCCGGCGAGCCGCTGCCGCTGCTCATCCCGCACGCGGCCCTGACCCACGGCCGCACCGCGTACGCGCTGGCCAAGGACGAGGTCAACCACGTCGGCGAGCCGATCGCCATGGTCGTCGCGACCGACCGGTACGTCGCCGAGGACGTCTGCGCGCGGATCCGGGTCGAGTACGACTTCCTGCCGCCGGTCGTCGGCATCGAGGCCGCCCGCGACGGCGAGCTGCTGGTGCACGAGGACGTCCCCGGCAACGTCGCAGCACACATGGTGCAGTCCCGCGGCGACGCGGTGGCGGCCATCGAGGCCGCCCCGCACGTGCTCGAGCTGGACCTGGCGATCGAGCGCAGCGCGTCCACCCCGCTGGAGGGGAAGGGCGTGCACGCGCGCTGGGACGCCGACGACGCCAGCCTGCGCGTCTACACGTCCACCCAGGCGTCGACGTCGGTGCGGGCGGCGCTGGCGGCGCGGCTGGAGCTGCCGCCGGACCGTGTCGAGGTGATCGCGCCCGACGTCGGCGGCGGGTTCGGCGTGAAGATCGTGCACCCGTGGCCGGAGGAGGTGCTGGTCCCGTGGGCGGCGATCCGGCTCGGCCGCGAGGTCAAGTGGGCCGAGGACCGCCGCGAGCACTTCGTCGGCGCCGCACACGAGCGCGGCCAGCTGCAGCACGTCAGGGTCGGCTTCGACGACGACGGCCGGCTGCTCGGCCTCGACGTCACCGTCTGGCACGACAATGGCGCCTACACGCCGTACGGGATCATCGTCCCGATCATCACGACAACGCAGCTGCTCGGGCCGTACAAGCCCGGCGCCTACCGGGCGGAGTTCTTCAGCCTCTACACGAACACCGTCACCGTGACGCCCTACCGCGGCGCCGGGCGGCCCCAGGGCTGCTTCGCGATGGAGCGGACGATGGACGCCGTCGCCGCCTACCTGGGGCTGGACCGGACGGTGGTGCGCGAGCGCAACTTCATCCGGCCCGACGAGATGCCCTACGACCACGGCCTGATCTTCCAGGACGGCCGGCCGCTGATCTACGACTCCGGCGACTACCCGGCGACGCTGGAGAAGCTGAAGAAGCTGGTCGGCTGGGACGAGTTCGAGGCGTTCCGGGACGAGGCGCGGGCCGCCGGGCGGCGCGTCGGCATCGGCCTGGCCTGCTACGTCGAGGGCACCGGCGTCGGTCCGTACGAGGGCGGCTGGGTGAAGGTCGAGACGGACGGCTCGGTGGTCGCGGCGACCGGGCTGACCACCCAGGGCCAGGGCCACAAGACGGTGTTCGCGCAGGTCGTGGCCGCGGAGCTGGGCGTGCCGGTGGACCGCGTCACGGTGACGACCGGCGACACACGGCGGTTCGGGTACGCCGTCGGGACGTTCGCCTCGCGCGCCGCGGTGATGAGCGGCAACGCGCTGGCCACGGCGGCCCGGAAGGTGCGCGACAAGGCGCTGCGGATCGCCGGCGAGGCGCTGGAGGCCGACCCGCGCGACCTCGAGATCGTCGACGGCGTCGTGCGGGTGGTCGGGTCGCCGTCCGGGGCGCCGGGCGGGAGCATCCCGCTGGCCACCGTCGCCGTGCTGGCCAACCCGCTGCGCTACGCGTTCGACCGCGAGGCCGAGCGGGCGACGCAGTTCGGCGGCCCCGTCGACTACTCCAAGCCGCCGGTCGCCGAGGGGGAGTCGCCCGGGCTGGAGGACACCGGCTACTACTCGCCGCCGCGGTCGACGTTCGCGAACGGCATGCACGCGGCCATCGTCGAGACCGACCCGGACACCGCCGAGATCACCATCCTGCGCTACTGCGTCGTGCACGACTGCGGCACGCTGATCAACCCGCGCCTCGTCGAGGGCCAGATCCACGGCGGCGTCGCCCAGGGCGTCGGGGGAGCGCTGTACGAGCGGATGGTCTACGACGACGCCGGCCAGCTGCTGAACGCGTCGTTCATGGACTTCCTCATGCCGTACTCGACCGAGGTGCCGTTCATCGAGACCGACCACCTCGAGACGCCGTCGCCGCTGAACCCGCTCGGCGTCAAGGGCGCGGGCGAGGCCGGCGTGATCCCCGGGTCGGCGGTGCTGGCATCGGCGATCTCCGACGCGGAGGGGTTCGCGATCACCCGGATGCCGATCTCGCCGTCGGACCTGTTCTCTCTCCGTCTCGCTCGGGAGTCGCGATGAAGGTCTCTGGAACCGCCGTCCTGCACGCGCCGCGGGCCGACGTGTGGAAGGCGCTCAACGACCCGGCCGTGCTGGTGCGGACCATCCCCGGCTGCCAGCGGCTGGAGTCGTCCGGGCCGGACCAGTACCGCATGACGGTCTCGGCCGGCGTTGGGACGATCAAGGGCAGCTACGACGGCGACGTGCGGCTGCACTCGCAGCGCGAGCCTGCCTCGTTCGTGCTGACGGCGTCCGGCGCGGGCGCGCCCGGCACGGTGAGCGCCGATGTGCACGTCACGCTGACCGACGCCGAGGACGGCTCGACCCGGCTGGAGTACGACGCCGACGCGATCGTCGGCGGCATGATCGGCGGCGTCGGGCAGCGGATGCTGGCCGGCGTCGCCAAGAAGACGGCCGGCGAGTTCTTCGCCGCGGTCGACGACGTGCTGACGGGGCGCGCGCCGGCCGCGCCGGTCCTGGCCGCTGGGCCGGCGGTCCCGGCGGCCGCGGGCGTGTACGAGGCGCCGCCGCGGCCGGCGAGCTCGGCCGCCTCGGGCGACTTCACCCGCGGCATCCTCGTCGGCGCCGCCGTCGCCCTGGCCGGCGTCGCCCTCGGCGGCTGGCTGTCCGGGCGCTCCCGTCGCGCCTGACGACCTCCTGGCGGGCCGTCTCCGGGCCGCCCGCCAGGCTTGCACGACCATCAACACGCCTGCATGCGTAGTGCGGCAGGGGATTTCGTGGTGAACGTGATCATCTCGGCCCGGCTCAGGCGCCCGGTGCAGGTCCAGGTCGGCGATACGCTGGAGCAGTTCCACGAGGAGGCGAGCAGCATGCGGGCGTTCACCGCGGCCGCGGTCCAGGTGCGGCCGCTGGCCGAGCCGCTGACCGCGCAGAGCGTCAAGGCCAACATCGAGCACGCGCTCGACCACGTCGAACGATGCGCGGCCGACACCGGCGCGGAGCTGATCGTGCTGCCCGAGTCGGTGACCACCGGGTTCACTCCGGCGCTGCCGGCCGACGAGCTGTGGGACCTCGTCACCGACGTGCCCGGCGCGCTGGCCGAGCCGTTCCAGGAGACCGCCCGCCGGCTCGGCGTGCACCTGGCGTGGGGGACGTACGAGCGTGGGCCGGAGCGCGGCGGCGTCTACAACTCGGCGGTCCTGGCCGGGCCGGACGGCGAGATCGGCGGCGTCTACCGCAAGACGCATCCGTTCTGCACCGAGCTGGCCTCCCGCGGCGGCTGGGTCACCCCGGGCGACGACGTCTGCGTCGTCGACACCGAGCTCGGGAAGATCGGCCTGATCATCTGCTTCGACGGCGACTATCCGGAGCTGTCCCGGATCACCGCCGTCCGCGGCGCGGAGGTGATCCTGCGCCCGTCGGCGCTCCTGCGCTCGGCCGACCTGTGGGAGCTGACCAACCGGGCCCGCGCCTACGACAACCACGTCTACGTGATCGGCGCCAACGCGACCGGCGCCGACCCGGCCGGCGTGCTCTACTTCGGCAACTCGATGATCGTCACCCCGATCGCCGAGGTGGTCGCGCGGGCGGCCAGCCACGAGTGCTGGGTGTCGGCGCGGCTGGACCCCGACGCGGCGCTGCGCTCGCTGACCCCGGGCTCCAGCATCGGGCAGGGCTTCGACCACCTCGCCGACCGCAACCTGGAGCTGATCCGCCGGCACGTCGACGAGCTCACCCGCCCGGCCGCGAGCCCGTTCAGTCGCGGCTGACCGGCCAGACGATCTCCGTCTCGAACTTCGACGGGTCGTTCACCTCCGCCGGGTCGTTGACGTAGACGTCGTAGGGCGCGCCCGCGGAGCGCAGCCCCTGGGCGTCGATCCACGACTCGACCTCGCGGTAGGCGATGCCCAGCTCCTCGTACGGGCCGACGTGCAGCGTGACGGCGGCCAGCCCGCCCCGCGCCCGGTGCAGGCTGAACCCGTCGGGCGCCCGCGTCAGACCGGCCACTGGCACGCAGGCCTCGACGGTCCAGGTGTCGTCGGCGAGGTCGAGGTACACCAGGCGCGGCGAGCCGTCCGGTCGTCCCCCGGCCGCCGCGATGGCGTCGTAGAGCCGGTGGTAGGCGACCCGGCTGGTCTCGCCCAGCGAGTCCATGGGCGCGGGGTAGGTGGTGCCGAGGACCTCGGCGGCTGCGGTCTCGCGGGTGCTGATCTCGTACGTCATGACGGCTCCCATCCGGATGAAGGTCTCGACACGCTGGAGCAGGTGCCGATCGCGGTCGACGCGCCGCTCGAGCACCAGCCGATGGGCGTCGAGGAGGTCGCGGACACGGTCCGGGTCGGACTCGGCCAGCACCTGCCTGATCGTCGCCAGCGGCATGTCGAGCGAGCGCAGGGTGGCGATGATCCGAGCCGTCGTCGCCTGGTCCGGGCGGTAGTACCGGTAGCCGGTGTCCGGGTCGACGTGGGCGGGGCGCAGCAGACCCATGTCGTCGTAGACCCGCAGCGCCTTGATGCTCAGCCAGCACAGCCGGGAGAATCGGCCGATCGGCAGCAGCTCGTCCATCGCCACTCCACTCACGTCCAGGAGCCTGGACTCTTCCCCAGGGGACGAGTCAAACACGTCAGCGCAGCTTCGGGATCACCTCCAGGGCGAGCCGCTCGAACCGCTCCGCGGTGGCCGGCGCCTGCCCGCCGACGATGAGCGGCGGCCGCGGCCGCCGCACGGTCGCCGGGCCGGTGGGCAGGTCGCGGACGGTGTACCAGTCGCCCTCGAACGTGTACGGGCCGCCGTCGCGGCGCAGCACCTCGTCGAGGACGCGGACGTACTCGGGGTAGCGGGCCACCCGCTCCCGCACCGGCCACGGCGTCGTGCAAGTGGCGTGGTGGTCCGACGCCATGATGCCGGCGCCGATGCCCAGCTCCAGCCGTCCGCCGGACAGCTGGTCGACGGTGAGCGCCTCGAGGCGTCGCACCCGTAGCTGTGGACTCCCATGATCATCAACCTTCCGGGTCGTCATGCCAGCCCGAAAGGTTGATGATCATGGGCAGGGCGACCAGCAGGGCGGCCAGCCGGATCCCACCGGCCAGGGGATACGGCGCGCGCAGGCCGAACTCGTGCGCCACGACGCCGCTGAGCAGGGCGCCGGCGGGGATCAGCCCCCAGCCGACCAGCCGGTGCACGCTCATCGCCCGGCCCAGCAGCTCGGCCGGGACCAGCCGCTGCCGCAGCCCGATGCTGACCAGGTTCCACAACGTGACCCCCAGCCCGATGACGGCGAGCAGCGCGCCCAGCGCGACGGCGGAGCCGGCGAGGCCGATCGCCAGCGCGGCCGCCGCGTTCACCGTCAGCGCCGCGAGCAGGACGGCACGGTCACCGCAGCGGCGTAGCAGCCAGGGCCCGGCCACGCCGCCGGCGAGGCTGCCGACCGCCGCCGTCGCCAGCAGCAGGCCGAACCCGCGCGCCGTCACACCCAGCTCCGACGTCGCGAGCAGCACCAGCGTCGCGTTGCCGAGCTGGAAGCAGAACGTGTTGACGGCGGCCAGCAGAGTCAGCGTCCGCAGCAGCCGGTGCGCGGCCAGCCACCGCAGCCCGGCGGCGATCTCCGTCCGCAGCGACGACGTCACCCGGGCAGGGCGTCCGCGGTCCGCGCGCAGGGTCGCCAGCAGCGCGGCCGCCACCGTCAGCACGACCGCGTCGACGCCGAACGGCAGCCCGGCGGCGACGGCGAACAGCAGGCTGCCCAGCGGCGGGCCGAGGAACTGCTGCCCGACGACGGCGATGGTCTGCTGGTAGCCGTTGGCCGACGGGAGTCGGTCCGGCGCGACCAGCGACGGCAGCAGCGCCTGCGCCGCGGTCCCCGTCAGCACCTGCCCGGCGCCGAGGCCGAACGCCAGCGCCGTCAACCCGGCGACGCTCAGGCGGTCCGTCGCGGCCAGCACGGCCACGACCGCGGCGAGGACGGCCTGGACGGCGACGCCGCGCCACATCATCGCGGCCCGGTCGTGCCGGTCCACCAGCGCGCCGGCCGGCAGCGAGAACAGCAGCCACGGCACGTACGCGGCCGCCGCGACGGCCGAGACCAGCCGCGGGTCCCGGGTCAGCGTCGCGGCGAGCAGCGGGACGGCCGCCGCGAACACGCCGTCGCCGGCGGTGCTCAGGCTGGTGGCGACGGCGAACCGGCGGTAGCGGGCCATGCCGGCGATCGTCGCGGGATCCTCGCCCCGCGCTCCATGTTGTAGCGCTGGGCTACATAATCGGGACATGGCGCTGACCGTCGAGCTGGGCGTGGACGAGCTGGCGTCCACCCGGTTCGCGGTGTCGCCGCTGTCGGAGACGGTGGCCGCGCTGCAGCAGCTGGCCGGGCTGGACCGGCAGGCCGTGCACCGGCGCTGGCTGCAGTGGGCCCAGGACGAGCTGGCCCACGAGCCGCTGGCGCTGCCGCTTACCTGGCCGCTGCTGTTCGGCGACGCGCGCGGCTGGCCGGAGTTCCTGGTCCCGGCGCCGGCCGGGCCGGGCGGCTCCATCGACGACGACCTCGCGGCGCTGCGCCGCACGCCGGCCGCGTCCGTTCGCGCAAACCTGCGGCGCCGGTTCGGCGACACCGCGCCGTCGGCCGCCGTCGCCGACCTCGCCGCCGACCCGCACCATGGCCTGCGCGAGCTCGCCGCCGAGCTGCGCACCGCCCACGACCGCCTGATCGCGCCGCACTGGCAGCGGATCAGCGCCGTCCTCGCCGCCGACATCGCCCACCGGGCCCGGCGGCTGGCGCGCGGGGGAGCGGCCGCCCTCTTCGCCGACCTGCACCCGGACCTGCGCTGGCGGGACGGCCGGCTCGAGCTCGGCGGCGACCGCTGGCGGCAGGACAGCACCGTCGACCGGGGTCCCGGCGGGCTGGTGCTGATGCCGGTCGTGCTCGGGTCAGCGTACGTGCTCATCAAGCGGCGCACGTCGACCCAGACGACGGTGCGCTACCCGGCCCGCGGCGTCGCGGCGCTCTGGTCGGTCGCGCCGGAGCACGCGCCGGCGGCCGCGACTGTCAGGCTGCTCGGCCGGGCCCGGGCCGAGCTGCTCGGCGCGCTGCGCTCACCCGCCTCGACCACCGACCTGGCCCGCGCCCTCGGCGTCACCCCCAGCGCCGTCGGCCAGCACCTGCGGGTGCTGCGCGAGAACGGCTTGGTCGAGGGCGAGCGGCACGGCCGGACCGTCCTCTACCGGGTGACGGCGCTCGGCGCGGCCCTGGCGGCCGCACCGTACGGTGGTGAAGAGCCGATCGCGAGGGAGGTGCGTTCATGAGGACGCTGGAACTGCCCGACGTCACCGAGTGGACCCCCGAGGCGCTGGAGCGGTTGTCGCCGGAGTTCCGGTACGAGGTGCGGGAAGGAAACCTCGTCGTGATGGCCGCGGCGAGGCGTCCTTGGCACGCGGACGTCCAGTCCCGGGTGCGGAACCTCCTGGTGGATCCAGGCAGGCCCACCTACATCGAGCAAGGTGTGATCCTGCCCCACGGCGAGATCCGCACGTGCGACGTCGGTGTCTTCGCCCGCCCTCCGTCCGGCACGAGCGCCTATCATCCGGCCGCGGACTTCGCCCTCCTGGTCGAGGTGGTCTCCGAGGGATCGCGGCGAGAGGACCGTGAGGTGAAACCACGCCTCTATGCGAGCGCCGGGGTACCGGAGTACTGGCGCATCGAGGAAGACGTCGACGGCGAGGCGATCGTCTACCAGTACCGGCTCGCCCGGCCGGCGGACGGCTCCGCAACGTACGTCGAGACACGCGTGACGACGCTCACCACACTCGAAGCCTGACCCTTGGCAGCAGTTGCCGACGCCGGGCGTCCGGGCCGCAGGTTGAATCGAGCCCATGATCCGCATCGGCATCGACACCGGCGGCACGTTCACCGACGTCGTCGCCGTCGACGAGGAGACCGGCCGGCAGGCGAGCACGAAGACGCCGTCGACGCCGGGCGACCCGGCCGAGGGGTTCATGGCGGGTGTGCACAAGATCCTCGGCCAGCTCGGCGCCACCGGCGAGGACGTCGCCGCCGTCGTGCACGGCACCACCGTCGCGACCAACCGGCTGCTGGAGGGGAAGGTCGGCGGGCTCGGGTTCGTCACCACCGAGGGGTACGGGCACCTGCTCGAGATCGCCCGCCAGTCGGTCCCGGACGGCTATGGCAACAGCTACTTCTGGGTGAAGCCGCCGCGGATCGTCCCCGCCGACCTCGTCCGCACCGTCGGCGGCCGGCTCGCCTTCGACGGCGGTGAGATCAGGCCGTTCAGCGAGGACGACGCCGTCGCCGCGGCCCGGTTCTTCCGCGAGCGCGGCATCACGACCATCGGCGTGTGCTTCCTGCACTCCTACGCCAACCCCGAGCACGAGCTGCGCATGCGCGACGTGCTCGCGCGGGAGCACCCGGACGCCGTCGTTTCCATCTCGGCGGAGGTGCTGCGGGAGTACCGCGAGTACGAGCGCAGCGTGACGACGCTGGTCGACGCCGCGGTGAAGCCGAGCATCGCCCGCTACGTCGCGACGATCGCGGCCCGGCTCGGCGAGCTGGCCGACCAGCCGACCGCGTTCTACATCATGAAGTCCAACGGCGGCGTGCTGTCCGCCGACGAGGTGGTCCGCCAGCCCATCTCGACCGTGCTGTCCGGCCCGGCCGCGGGCGCCCTGGGCGCGGCGGTCGTCGCACAGGCGGCCGGCTTCCCGAGCGTCCTGACGCTGGACGGCGGCGGCACCTCCACCGACGTCGCGGTCGTCGTCGACGGGCACCCGGCGCTGACGACGGAGGGCAGCGTCGGCGCCTACCCGAGCAAGATCCCGATGATCGACGTCGTCACCGTCGGCGCCGGCGGCGGCTCGGTCGCCTGGCTGAGCCCGGAGGGGACGCTGAAGGTCGGCCCGCGCTCGGCCGGCGCCGACCCCGGCCCGCTCTGCTACGGAACCGGCGGCGCCGAGCCGACCGTCACCGACGCGCACCTGCTGCTCGGCCGGATCCCGCCGCACCTGCTCGGCGGCGAGATCCCGCTCGACGTGGCCGCGGCTCGGGACGGCATCGCGGACCTCGCGGGGCGACTCGGCCTGACGCCGGAGCGCTGCGCCGAGGGGATCCTGGAGATCTCCGCCTGGAACCAGGCGAACGCGCTGCGCCAGGTCACCGTCACCCGCGGGCTGGACGTCCGCGACTTCCACCTGGTCTGCTCCGGCGGCTCCGGCTCGCTGCTGGCCTGCCGGCTGGTCGACGTGCTGGGCCTGGCCGGCGTGCTGGTCCCGCCGGACCCGGGCAACCTGTCCGCGTACGGGCTGCTCACCGTCGACGTCCGCAACGACTACGTGCGGACGGCGGTCGCGCGGCATGCGGCGCTGGACCCCGACGCCGTCGCGAAGACGTTCGACGACCTGACGGCGGAGGCGTCCGCGGCGCTGGAGCGGGAGGGGTTCGCGGCGGGGGAGCGGCGCTACCTGCGCACCGCCGACCTGCGCTACTTCGGCCAGGCGTCGGAGGTGCGGGTCGACGTGCCGGACGGGCCGGTCACGGCGCAGCTCGCGGACGCCGTCGCCGCCGCGTTCCACGCCGCGCACCGCAAGCTCTACGGCTACGACTTCGCCTGCGACACGCGGCAGGAGGTCGAGTGGGTGAACCTGCGGGTGACGGGGGTCGGCCCGATCGCCCGCCCGTCCCTGCGCACCGTCGCGCCCGGGAGCGGAGCGCCGCCCCGGACCACCAGACAGGTCGACTTCGGCGCCGGCTGGACGGAGACGGCGATCCACGACCGGGCCGCGCTGGGCGCCGGTGACGCCGTCGCGGGGCCGGCGGTGATCGAGGAGTTCGGCTCCACCGTCCCGATCCACCCGGGCTTCCGCGCCGTCGTCGACGCGCACGGCAACCTGCTGATCACCCGGGAGGCCACATGAGCGCGGACCCGATCCTGGCCGAGATCGTCGAGGGCTACCTGACGTCGGTGGAGAAGGAGGTCGAGACCGCGATCGGGCGCACGTCGCGCTCGCCGATGATCCGCGACGCGCACGACTACCGGGCCGGCATCCACGACCGGAGGCTCCGCAAGCTGACCGGCCGCTCGTACTCCGCGCTCGTCCACCCCGTCGTCCGCGACTACCCGATCGAGACGATGCGGCCGGGCGACGTGTTCTTCCACAACGACGTGTACCTGTCCGAGGGCGGCATCGGGCACCTGCCGGACCTGTGCGTCACGGCCCCGGTCTTCCACGATGGCGAGGTCGTCGCGTTCGTCCAGGCGTTCGGGCACCACGACGACATCGGCGGCACCGTCCCCGGCTCGATGCCCTCGCACGCCACCAGCGTGTTCGAGGAGGGCCTGATGGTCCCGCCGATCAAGCTGTGGGACCAGGGGGTGCCGAACGAGGCGGCGCTGAAGATCATGACCCGCAACTCGCGGATGCCCGAGTCGCTGGCCGCCGACCTCGACGCCGAGTGCGCGGCCTGCCTCATGGGCGCGCGCCGGCTGGCCGAGCTGTTCCAGCGGTACGGGCGGGCCGACGTCGAGGCGTGCTTCGACGCGATCCTGGACAGGACGACGGAGACGTTCCGCCGCGAGATCCTGGCGAAGATCCAGCCCGGCACGTACGTGTGGGAGGACTACGCCGAGCACGACGGCGTCGACGAGCCGCGGCTGCACACGCAGCGGATCACGCTGACGCGGGAGCTGGCGCCGGACCGGCTGGTGATCGACTTCAACGGCACCGGGCCGCAGGCCAAGGGCCCGATCAACCACTGCGGCGACTACGCCGACGGCGCGTTCCTGAAGAAGTGGCTGGCCCCGATCCTGCGCAACCTCGCCGACTCGCCGGAGCGGATGGCCGAGCTGGAGGTCAACGAGGGCGTCGTGCCGCTGATCGAGATGCGGTTCCCGCCGCCCGGCACGCTGCTCACCCCGGTGTTTCCGGCGCCGACGAACGCGCGGACGTTCGTGATCCTGCGGCTGCTCGGCGTGCTGGCCGGCGTGCTGGCGAAGGCGGTGGACGGGCGGATGCCGGCGGACCAGGAGACCATCCGCTACACCGGCATCTACGGCGACGACCTCGACGGGCGGCCGTATCTCATGCGCGAGGTGCTGGGCGGCGGGTCGGGCGGGCGGTACTACGCCGACGGGGAGGACACGATCCACGTGGTCCCGGACTCGCGGAACCTGCCGACGGAGTTCAGCGAGGCGCGCTTCCCGTTCGTCGTCGAGTCGCTCGGGCTCGCGGTCGACTCCGGCGGGCCGGGACGGTACCGCGGCGGGCTCGGCTACGAGAAGCGGCTGCGGATGCTGCGCGGCGCGCACTTCATGTCGATCGCGGACCGGTCGATCCTGTCGCTGTCTCTTATACAC
>NZ_POTW01000057.1 GCF_003236295.1 Jiangella anatolica | reverse complement strand
CGCCCCGCCCACCCGATCGGCCAGCCAGCCGCCGAACGGCCGCGCCACCGACCCGATCAGAGCGCCGAGGAACGCGTAGTTCGCCGCCGGAACCTCCGGGAACTGCAGCTGGATGAGCAGCGGGAACGCCGACGAGTAGCCGATGAACGAGCCGAACGTGCCGATGTAGAGCCACGACACGATCCAGGTGTGGCGGTGCCGCACGACGCTGATCTGCTCGCGGAACGTCGCGAGCGACACCGACAGGTTGTCCATGAAGAACCACGCACAGGCCGCCGCGACCACGCCGAGCGCCGCCCACACCCACCCGGCCCGCGCCAGGTCCACGCCGGCGGCGCTCGCTCCCACCAGCCCGAACAGGCCGCCGGCGCCGACGATCAGTGGCAGCCCGAGCTGGATCATCGCGACGCCGATGTTCCCGCCGGCCGCGTTCAGCCCGAGCGCCAGCCCCTTCGACCGGTCCGGGTAGAAGAAGCTGATGTTCGTCATGCTGGACGCGAAGTTCCCGCCGCCGAACCCGGCGGTGGCCGCGATGAGCAGGAACGCCCAGTACGGCGTGCCCGGGTTGCCGACGGCCACCGCCAGCAGGATCGTCGGCACGAGCAGCAGCAGGCCGCTCACCACCGTCCAGTTCCGGCCGCCGAAGCGAGGGACGGCGAACGTGTAGGGGATCCGCAGCACGGCGCCGACGAGGTTCGGCACCGCGACGAGGAAGAACATCTGCGCGGCGGAGAAGCCGAAGCCGTAGTGCGCGACCAGCAGCGCCGACGAGATGCTCCACAGCGTCCACACCGAGAACGCCACGTTCTCGGCGAAGATCGAGAAGACGAGGTTCCGGCGGGCGACGAAGCGGCCGGTGCGCTGCCAGAACGTCTCGTCCTCCGGCTCCCAGTGGTCGATCCACCGTCCACCCCGCCGTGCGGGCGGGGACGGCGCTGGCCGGACGATCGTGGGCGTGTTTGTCATGACGTCCTCCGGGTCGGGGTCCTGACTCCGACGCCGACGCTAGGAACGCGGTATTAAGTCGAGGTGCCTTAACCAGCCCGCCCGTGTCAACGTCTCCTCACCCCGCCGCCGCCACGCCGGTGAGATCCCGGGAAATGGTGTGTCGCACGACGCAGGCGAGGTACGAGACTGACGTGATGGACGAAGTCGCACCGGTGCGGGCGATCGAGAACAACGCCGCCGAGCTGTTGCTGGCCATGGGCGCGGCCGGCGGTGGTCAGCAACGAGACGATGATCGCGTGCGCTGGACCGTCGGCGGATCGCCGCTCGACTACCACAACGCGGTGGTCGCGGCCGATCTCGCGGCGGCGGATGCGGACCACGCGATCTCCGAGTTCCAGCGTCTGTTGACGGAACGGGGCGTGCCGGGCAGCTGGCATGTCGGTCCGTCGATGCGCCCGATCGATCTTGGCCGGCGTCTTCTCGACGCCGGGTTCGTGCGCGGCGGCAGCGAACCGGGGATGGCCGTCCACCTGTCCGAGCTGGTGGAGCCGCCCGGAACCGGGCTCGAGGTGAGCCGCGTTGAACGCGCGGAACACCTGGCGGTGTGGGAGGCGACGCTGGGACGGGGGTTCGGCGAGGGCGAGAAGGAGGCGCGCTGGGTTGCGGACGTCTACCGCCGTCTGGGGCTCACCGATCCGTGGCGGCACTATCTGGGCCGGCTCGACGGGGAGCCGGTCGCGACCGCGACCGTGTACCTGGCCGCAGGGGTCGCGGGCGTGTACTTCGTGATGACCGTGCCGGAGAAGCGGCGTCGGGGGATCGGAGCTTCGATGACGTACGCCGCTCTTCGGGAGGTCACGGGCATCGAGTACGCCGTCCTGGGTTCCTCGGCAGCCGGGCGGTCCGTCTACGCCCGGCTCGGGTTCCGGGAGTACTGCACGATCGATCTGTACGAGTCGGCACACGAACCTGATCAGTGATCGTTCCGAGCGGCGGCGGGGCTCTGGTGCGGGCGGGCGCCGACGGCATACGTTGGTGAGATGGAGGACGACGGGAGTCGATCCGGGGCGGCCGGCCGCGCTGCCGCCATCGTCGGGGCCGGGCCGGCCGGGTTGTACGCCCTGGCGGCGCTGGTCAAGAGCGAGCGGTTCGACCGCATCGACGTGTTCGAGGCCGCGCCCGCGCCGTACGGACTGGTCCGCTACGGTGTCGCGCCTGACCATCCGAAGACCCGCAACATCTCCCGGGTGCTGGCGCGCGGGTTCGAGCACACGCGGGTGCGGTTCCTCGGCAACGTCAGCGTCGGCCGCGACGTCACCGTCGACGAGCTGCGGGCCGGCTACGACGTCGTCGTCGTGTCCACCGGCATGCTCGGCGACCGGCGGCTGGGCATCCCCGGCGAGGAGCTGCCCGGCTCGTACGGCGCGTCAGAGCTGGTCGCCTGGTACACCGGCCACCCGCAGGCGCGCCCCGTCGAGCTGCCGGCCGGCCTCACCAGCGCGACGGTCATCGGCGCCGGCAACGTCGCCCTGGACATCGCCCGCATCCTCGCCAAGGACGCCGCCACGCTTCGCACCACATCGATGCCGCGCCACGTCGTCGACGCGCTGGCCGCGAGCACCGTCACCGACGTCCACCTGGTCGCGCGACGGGGGCCGGCGCAGGCCAAGTTCACGTCGCCGGAGCTGCACGAGCTGGGCGCGCTGGAGGGTGTCGACCTCGTCGTCGACCCCGCCGACCTCGTGCTCGGGCCGGCCGACGAGGAGGCCGTCGCGCAGGACCGGCACGCCAAGGTCACCGTCGACGTGTGCCGCGAGTGGTCCGAGCGGCCGGCCACCGGCGCGGCCCGCCGGATCCACCTGCACTACTGGCGCAAGCCGGTCCGCATCCTCGGCGAGACCGCCGTCACCGGCATCGAGCTGGCCTCGAACCGGGGCGACGCGCCGGCGCTGACGCTGCCGACGCAACTGGTCGTGCGCGCCATCGGCTACCACGGCACGCCCATCCCCGGGCTGCCGTTCGACGACCGAAGCGGCACGGTGCCGTCGCGGGACGGACGGGTGCTCACCGGCGGCGAGGTGACCGCCGGGGTCTACGTCACCGGCTGGCTGCGCCGCGGCCCGACCGGCGTCATCGCGACGAACCGGGGCGACGCCAACGAGGTCGCCGAGTCGGTGCTGGCCGACCTCGACGCGCTGCCGGGCCGGGCGGGCGAGCCGGACACCGTCGACAAGCTGCTGGCCGAGCGCGACGTGCGGGTCGTGACGTGGGCGGACTGGCTACGGCTGGAGGCGCACGAGAAGGCGGCCGGCGACGCGGCCGGCGGCGACCCGATCGTGGTGCACGACCTGGTCGCCGCCCTCGAGGTCATCGACGCCGCCGGCTGAGCCCGCCGGCGGCCAGGGCGCCGGCGCCGAGTAGCACGACCACGGCCTGGCCGGCCCGCGCGTCAGGGTTCGGCGTGCCGGTCTCGGCGCCGGTCTCCGTCCCGGTCTCCGTGCCGATCTCCGTCCCGGTCTCCGTGCCGATCTCCGTCCCGATCTCGGTGCCCGTGTCGGTGCCGGTGTCCGTCCCGCCTGTCTCCGTCTCGCCGGTCTCGACGCCGCCGGTCTCGGTCTCGCCGGTCTCCGTGCCGCCCGTCTCCGTGCCGCCGGTCTCGGTTCCGCCGGTTTCGTCGCCGCCCGTCTCGGTCCCGGCCTCGGTGCCACCGGTCTCGTCGCCGCCGGTCTCGTCGGTGGGCGGCGGCGTCTCGCCGTCCTCGTCGCTCGGCGGCCGGGTGGCCTCGTTGCCGCCCTCGTCGCCGTTGTCGTCGTCGTTCTGCTCCGGACGGTCGTTGCCGTTGCCGTTGCCGTTGCCGTTACCGCCGGTGTCGTTCTCCTCGCGGATGTTGGCGGCCTCCGGGAAGTCCTCCTCGGGCAGCCCCTCCATCGCGGCCTGCATGAACGTCGTCCAGGTGCGGCCCGGGTAGGCGCCGCCGCTGAAGTGGTCCATGCCGCCGACGCCGTCCAGCGAGTCGGTGCCGTCGCCGCGGAAGTAGACGACGGACGCGGCCAGCTGCGGGGTGTAGCCGCTGAACCAGGCGGTGAGGTCGTCGTGCGTGCCGGTCTTGGCCGCGACCGGGCGGTCGAGGTCCTGCGCGGCCTCGGCGGTGCCGTTGTCGACGGTCTCGGTGAGCGCGTAGGTGACGTCGGCCGTGACGTCCTCCTCGAACACCCGCTCCGCGGCCGGCTGGTGCTCGTAGGCGACGGCGCCGTCGCGGTCGACGATCTGCCGGACGGTGTAGGTGTCGGCGTGCAGGCCCTGGGAGGCCAGCGTCGCGTACGAGTTGGCCATGTTCAGCGCCGAGACGCCGCCGATGCCGATCGCGACGCGCGGGTTGAGGTTCGCCTGGAGCTGCTCGTCGTCGGGGAAACCGGCCCGGACCAGCGCGTTGACGACCTTGTCCGGGCCCATCTCCATGGCCAGGTCGACGAACGCGGTGTTGATGGAGCGCTCCATCGCCCGCTCGAGCGTGACGCTGCGGCCGTAGTCCTCGTTGCCCTGGTTGTTCACCGGCGGGCCGAGCTCGGGCGGGTCGAACGGCGAGTTGCCCCAGAACCTGCTGCGCAGCGAGTAGCCGTCCTCCAGCCCCGCCGCCAGCACGAACGGCTTCACGGTGGAGCCGGCCTGCGGGATCGCGTCGACGGCGTCGTTGTAGCTCTGCTCGACGGCGTCCGGCCCGCCGTAGACCGCGACGACGCCGCCGTCGCCGGGCCGCACCGCGGCGAGGCCGATGTGCACGCCGTCGGCGTCCTCGGTCGGCCGCTCCTGCTCGATCGCCTGGACCGCGGCGGCCTGTGCCTGGGCGTTGAACGACGTCGTGATGCGCAGGCCGCCGGTCTCGATCTCCTGCTCGTCGTAGCCCATCGCGATGAGCTCCTTGCGGACCATCATCAGCAGGTAGCCGTTGGGGCCGCCGTACCGGTTGACCTGCTGTTCGGGCAGGACCTCCGGCGGCACGGTCGCGTCGGCGGTGGCCTGGTCGATCGCGCCGGTGGTGACCATGCCGTCGATGACGTACTGGAAGCGCTGCGCGAACCGCTCCGCGTTCTCCGGGCCGAGCGTCGGGTCGTACAGCGTCGGCGAGCGCAGGATCGCGGCCAGCGCAGCGCTCTGTGCGAGGTCGAGGTCGGCGACGTCGACGCCGAAGTACGACCGCGACGCCGTCTGCACCCCGTACGTGGCGCGGCCGAACCAGATGGTGTTGAGGTAGTCGGCGAGGATCTGGTCCTTGTCGACGTCGGCGTCGATCTTCACCGAGATGACCAGCTCGCGCAGCTTCCGCGTGTAGGAGCGGTCCTGGGTGAGGTAGTAGTTCTTGACGTACTGCTGGGTGATGGTCGAGCCGCCGCCGGCGCTGGACGAGCCGCGCAGCGCGTCCCAGCCGGCCCGGGCCATGCCGGTGAGGGAGAAGCCGGAGTTCTCGTAGAAGCTGCGGTCCTCGGCCGCGACGACCGCCTGCTGGAGCGTCTCGGGCATCTCCTCGATGCCGACGATCTCGCGGTTCTCGGCGCTGAACCGGCCCAGCTCGGTCTGCCCGTCGTCCCAGTAGACGATGGTCGCCTCGGACGTGGAGAAGTCGTTGGGCTCCGGCACGTCGATCATCGCGAACGCGAGCCCGATGGCCCCCGCGAACAGCAGGAACATGCCGAGCACGGTGAAGCCGAACACCTTCCAGTTGAAGACGCGGCGCCAGCCGGTCCGCTTCTTGCGGCCGGCTCGGTAACGGGCGCTCTTGTCCGAGCGGTCCGTGCTGTCGGTGGTCTCTGAGTTCTCGGGTTCGGGTTCCGTGCTCATGACGTCTTCGATGGTACGTTGCGCGGTTGGGTCGCTCGTGCCATTGAGAAGACGGCCGGGGAGGGGCGCGGAGTTCCGTGCCGCCGGTCACCTGCCCGCCGCCGCTGCCCGCCCGGGGACGGGCACGGCGCAGCGACGTTCTCCGCCACCCCCGCGAGCGGAGACCACGATTCGCCGCGCCCTGCCCGCCGACCCGGTATACCCGGTTCGTACCAGGGTCGAAACCGAAGTGCGGGCTACATCACTGCGCGTGACGAGGCGCCCGCTCGCCCAGCCGGCGCAGCGCCTCGGCGACGACGTCGTCCGGCGTGCCGTCGACGAGCACCCGCACGCCGTCCTCGTCCGGTTCCAGCGGCTCCAGCGTGTCCAGCTGCGACTCCAGCAGGCTGGGCGGCATGAAGTGGCCCTTCCGGCGCCGCATGCGCTCGGCCAGCAGCTCCGGGTCGCCATCGAGGAAGACGAACGTGACGCCGCCGGCCGCCCCGCGCAGCACGTCGCGGTAGCGCCGGCGCAGCGCCGAGCAGGTCACGACGGCGCTGCGGCCGCGCTCAGCCTCAGCGGTGAGCCAGTCACGCACGGTGGCCAGCCACGGCGCGCGGTCCTCGTCGGTGAGCGGCGTGCCCGCCGCCATCTTCGCGACGTTGGCCGCCGGGTGCATGTCGTCGGCCTCGGCGAACGGCCGGCCGAGCCGGTCGGCGAGCCGGGTGGCGACGGTGGTCTTGCCCGAGCCGGACACGCCCATGACGACGAGGTGGGGCTGGAGGGTCACGCGCCCAGCATCACACGCCCTGGCCGCCGGCGCCGGGCCTGTCCAGACTGGGACCATGACCGACACCCCGCCCGTGCGCGAGCTGCGCCTCGTCGTGACCGTCCCCGACCACGACGAGGCGGTCCGCTTCTACCGCGACGTCCTGGGCCTGCCCGAACTGGCCGACTTCTCCTCGCCCGACGGCCGCGTGATCCTGCTCGGCGCCGGCCGCGCGACCATCGAGATCGTCGACCAGGACCAGGCCGAGTTCATCGACCGCGTCGAGGTCGGCCGCCGGGTGGCCGGCCAGATCCGGGTCGCCCTCGAGGTCGACGACTCCGCCGCCACCACCCGGCGACTGGCCGACGGCGGCGCGACGGTCCTGGCCGAGCCGACCCGCACTCCGTGGGACTCGCTCAACTCCCGCCTCGACGCCCCCGGCGGCCTCCAGCTCACCCTCTTCACCGAACTCGGCGACGGGAGTTGATCACGTTAAGTGGGAGTGCTCCCGCTTCACCAGGCATGCATCCCCGGGGAAGTGGGAGGCAGCCCACTTAACGTGATCAACTCCCCTCGGCGGCGGCCGTCTCCTTCGAGCGGGCGTAGTGCCGGCGGGCCTTGGCGCGGTTGCCGCAGATCTCCATCGAGTGCCACTTCCGCGCGTTGGCCCGGCTGTGGTCGACCAGGAAGTGCTGGCAGTCCGCGGCGGCGCACGGGCGGATCCGGGACCCGTCCGGCCCCTGCAGCGACGCCCACTCCTCGACCGCGCGCGCGCCCACGCGGCGCCCGGGCGGCACGTCGTCCTCCCAGCTCAGCCCGTCGCCGGTGAGCCGGGCGGACCGGCGCATCACCTGGACCCACGGCGCCAGGGCGGCCGTCGACGTCTCGCCACGGATCACCGCGGCCAGCACCGCCCGCACCTCACGCGCGTCGGCGATCTCCGTCCGGGTGCCCTCGTATCCGCGCGAGCGAAGCCAGTCGCGGGCGGCCGCGTCCGTGCCCAGCTCGTCGCGCGGACCGTCGGGGTAGACGATCCGCGAGTTCACCAGGTCGAGCAGCATCGGCTCCATGCCGACATTCTAACCTCCTCCCGGCTCTTGACGGGTTGGAATATCCGTGCTTCGATCGCTCTTATAACCGCCACGTCCGATCGAACCGGTTAGAAGGAGAGCAAGCGCCATGCCGTACATCACCGTCGGGACCGAGAACTCCACCGACATCGACCTGTACTACGAGGACCACGGCACCGGGCAGCCCGTCCTGCTGATCCACGGCTACCCGCTCGACGGCCACTCGTGGGAGAAGCAGTCGGCCGCGCTGCTGGAGGCCGGCTACCGCGTCATCACCTACGACCGCCGCGGCTTCGGCCGGTCCAGCCAGCCCACGACCGGGTACGACTACGACACGTTCGCCGCCGACCTCAAGACCGTCCTCGACACGCTCGACCTGCGCGACGTCGTGCTGGCCGGGTTCTCGATGGGCACCGGCGAGGTGGGCCGCTACCTCGGCACGTACGGCAGCGAGCGGGTCGCCAAGGCCGCCTTCCTCGCGTCGCTGGAGCCGTTCCTGCTGCAGACCGACGACAACCCGACCGGCGTGCCGGCCGACGTGTTCGCCGGCATCGAGCAGGCCGCGAAGACCGACCGCTACGCGTGGTTCGACCAGTTCTACAGCGACTTCTACAACCTCGACGAGAACCTCGGCAGCCGCATCGGCGAGGCCGCGGTGCGGGCCAGCTGGACCGTGGCCGCCGGCGCCTCCTGGTACGCCTCGTCCGCCGTCGTGCAGAGCTGGCTGACCGACTTCCGCGCCGACATCGAGAAGGTCGACGTGCCGGCGCTGATCCTCCACGGCACCGCCGACCGGATCCTCCCGATCGACGCGACCGCCCGCGAGTTCGCCAAGCGCCTCCCGGAGGCGGACTACGTCGAGATCGAGGGCGCGCCGCACGGCCTGCTCTGGACCCACGCCGACGAGGTCAACGAGGCGCTGCTCGCGTTCCTGCGCAAGTGACGTCACCAGCGAGGGGCGGCCGCGCGCAGCGTGCGGCCGCCCCTCCATAGGGTCGGGGGATGACGCTGGCACGGACGCTCGCCTGGGGAGCGGCCGCCGTGCTGCTCTGGGGCGAGTACGAGCACTGGCGGGCATCCCGCCGCCGCCTCGGCGCCGCTCCCGCCACCCGGCCGGGACGCGAGGCCGTCGTCGTCCTCGGCTACCGCGACGCGGGTCCGCGGGCCAACGTCATGAACCGGTGGCGGGTCCGCGCCGGGCTGCGCTCGCGGCGGCCCGAGCTGGGCCCGTCCGTGCTGGTCATGTGTGGTGGCAGCACCGCCGGCGCGGACAGCGAGGCCGAGCTGATGGCCCGGTACGCGCGCGAGCGCGGCTACGACGGCGAGCTACTGCTCGAGCCGGCCAGCCGCACCACCTGGGAGAACATCCGCAACGCCGTGCCGCTCATCGCCGACGCCGACCGGATCGCGATCGTCTCGCACCCCCTGCACGCCGAGAAGGGCCGCGCCTACCTGCACCGCATCGCGCCCGAGCTGGCCCGGCGGCTGGTTCGCGGCGCGGACTACCGGTTCGGGGAGTGGATCCTGCTGAAGCCGGCCCTCGCCGTGCACGGACGGCGCCGGCTGCGCCGCCTCGACCGCCGGCGATGAGTTCGGCCGCACCCGCCGGTCTGTCTGGCATGAGCGAACCGCAGGTGCTGATGGACGGGATCGTGTTCGGCGAGTCGCCGCGCTGGCATGACGGACGGGTGTGGTTCTCCGACTGGGGCGCCCAGCGGGTCGTCGCGGTGGACGACGACGGCCGGCACGAGGTGATGGCCAAGGTCGAGTCGTTCCCGATGTGCATCGACTTCCTGCCCGACGGGCGGCTGCTGGTGGTCGACTCCGCGCATCGCCGGGTGCTCCGCCGCGAGCCGGACCGATCGCTGGTCCCGCACGCCGACCTCGCCGGCTTCTCCGAGCACCCGTGGAACGACATCGTGGTGAGCGAGCGGGGCGACGCCTATGTCAACGGCATCGGCTTCGACTTCCCCGGCGGCGAGTTCGCGCCGGGCCTGGTCGTCCGCGTCACGCCGGACGGCCGGGTGGACCGGGTCGCCGGCGACCTCGCGTTCCCGAACGGGATGGCGATCACCGCCGACGGCGGCACGCTCATCGTCGCCGAGTCCTACGCCAACCGGCTCACCGCGTTCGCCATCGGCGCCGACGGCGGCCTCACCGACCGGCGGGTGTGGGCGCAGACCCCCGGCGACCACCCGGACGGCATCTGCCTCGACGCCGAGGGAGCGGTCTGGTACGCCGACGTCGGCAATCGTCGCTGCGTCCGGGTGCGCGAGGGCGGCGAGGTGCTGGCGACCGTCGAGTCCGACCGCGGCGCGTTCGCCTGCACGCTCAGTCGCGGCGACGACCCGCGGCTGTACGTGGTCGGGCAGCACGGGGACGGACCGCCGCCGCCGGAGCCGACCGGGCGCCTGGTCTCCTACCCGGCGCCCGCGCCTGGAGCCGGCCGGCCCTGACCGCGCCGCGACCGAGCACGAGTCGCCAGGCGATCGCCAGCAGCAGCACGGTGATGCCGAGCAGGATCGCGGTCTCGATCAGCTGGAACTGCCAGAACCGGTCGTCCGGCTGGTACCGCACCGACGGGAACCCGTCGCCGGGGCCTATGGTGAGGTCCTCGATGGGCCAGCCATGGGAGATGACCGCCGGGTCATCCGACGTCAGCGGCTCGCGATACCGCGGACGGAGCCCGAACTCGATCGGCAGCCGCAGCGCGAGATAGACAGGGATGGTGACGGCAGCCGCCACGAGGACACGGCGGAAGAGCACGCCGGCCAGGACGCCGATCGCCACCCCGAGCAGCACATAGGCGGGGAACACCAGCACCGCGTGGTTGAACGTCGCCGGCGAGAACCGCTGGATGTCCACCGGCTCGAACCACCAGCTCAGGCCGGCGGCGAACACCACCGAGGCGACCAGGACGACGCCGAACACCACGCCGAGCTTCGTGGCCAGCCAGCGGGTCCGGGTCACGCCCTGGGTCCAGGCCAGCTGCCAGGTGCCCTGCTCGAACTCGCGGGCCAGCAACGGCGCCCCGATGAGCATGCCGGCGACCATCGGCAGGAACGGCAGCCAGGAGGCGAACTGTTGCGGCAGGCCCGCGTAGTCGGCCTCGAAGGCCATCACCGCATCGATGCAGGCCTGATCGGTGTCGGCGAGGAAGACCAGCTGACACTCGCGCAGCCCCAGGCGATCGAACGCATCGTGCATCGCGACGCCGTGCGTGAGCAGCAGGACACCGAGACCCGCCAGCAGGATCGCCATACCGAGGAACTCGCCGCGATGCTGGCGCCAGGCCACCCAGATCATTTGCTCAGCTCCAGTTCGCTCGGGACGGGCCGGGGATCCCGGGCCTGCCGCAGATAGGCGAGGACGAGCTCTTCGAGGCCGATCGGCCGGGCCGCCCAGCCGGGCATCGGCTCGGCGTCCCCGATCCGGGCGACGATGTGGGCATGCCGGTCGGCCCGGTCCACGTGGATCATCCCCGGACCGTCGGGCAGTCCGCCGCTCGGGCCGGTGAGCACACGGTGCTCGCCGAGCAGTGCCTCGACGTCGCCGGCGAGCTGGACGCGACCGTCCGCAACGACGACCAGGTGATCGCAGACGCGCTCCAGCTCGGCCACGTTGTGCGACGAGAGCAGGACGGTGAGGCCTTCGTCGACCACCGTGGCCATCAGGACCTGCAGGAACTCGCGCCGGGCCAGCGGATCGAGACTGGCCACCGGCTCGTCGAGGATCAGCAGCTTGGGCCGCTTGGCGAGGGCGAGCGCCAGGGCGACCTGGGCCTGCTGGCCGCCGGAGAGCCGGCCCGTGCGCTGCCGCAGCGGGATGCCGAGCTCCTCGATGCGTCGCTCGGCGAGGTCCTGGTCCCAGCCCGGGTTGAGCGAACGGCCCAGGTGCAGCAGCTCCGACACCCGGAACCGCCGGTAGATCGGATGGTCCTGGGCCACGTAGCCCACCTGCGCCAAGGCCTGCGCCGACCCGCCCGGCTCCGGCCGGCCGAACAGCGAGACCGACCCGGCCGACGGCTGCTGCAATCCGACGAGCAGTTGCAGCAGCGTCGTCTTCCCCGCGCCGTTCGGCCCGACCAGGGCGATGACGGCGCCGGCCGGCAACTCGAGGTCACAGTCCCGCAGCGCCCACCGCGATCGGTATCGCTTGCCCAGTTCCCGGGTGACGATGGCCGCGCTCATGCCGCACCTTCCTCGGCCACGTCCCGCCGCACGATGGCCAGCAGCGCGCCGATGGCATGGTCGTCGAGCCCGGCGGCCTCGGCCTCGCGCAGCCATCGCTCCAGGCCGCGCCGGAGCTTCGCGTACTGCGCCGGCGACACCGTGACGTCAGGGGCGCGGGCGACGAACGTCCCGACGCCAGGCCTCGGATCGACCAGACCCTCGTGCTCGAGCTGGCGATAGGCCTTGGACACGGTGTTGGGGTTGATGGCGAGCTGCTCGACCGCCTCCCTGATCAGCGGCAGCCGGTCGCCCTCCCTGAGGTAGCCGACGGTGATCGCCTGCCGCACCTGATGGACCAGCTGCAGATACGGCGGAACCCCGGACGTGCTGTCGAGCTGGAATACGAACACGAGAGTCCTCCCCTGCTTTCCTATGAAACTAGTAAAGCAGGGGTCCCGCAGCGGCGTCAACGGTCGATTACGTCAGGCGGCGCGCTCGAAGCTGAGGTGGACGTGGTCGCGGTGCAGGTCGTCGGCGAAGTAGTCGCCGCCGGGGCCGCCGTCCGGGTCGACGGGTGCGCCGATCTCGTCGCTGCCGGTCGCCCGCACCGCCGCGAGGAAGTCGAGCAGGAACGGATCGTCCTTGGCCATCGACACGATCGGCCGGCCGTCGACCGCCCAGATGTCCACGGCCCGGCCACGGGTGTGGTTGCTCTGCCGGTCGGTGCCGAACACGTTCTCCGGATGGCCGTTGCGGAACACCGACACCGAGAGCTGGTAGGCCTGCGCGAGCTGCAGCAACGCCGCGACGACACGCGGGTCGACGATGCCGCCGGCGAGGTCGGCGACGGCGGCGTTCGGCAGCTGGACCCGGTCGCTGCCGGCCAGCTCGGCGGCCGGCCCGGTGAGGCCGGCGGCCGCGTCCGGAACCGGCGCCACGGGCCGCAGCTCGGTGACGGCCCAGCCGGAGCCGGACTTCGCCAGCCGCACGTCCACCGTCACCACCCGCTCGCCCAGATTGTCGCCGTCGGCCCAGGTCTGCTTGACGATCGCCATGACGCTGGCGGTCGTGCGCTCCAGCCCGCCGTACTGCGCGTAGACGAGCTGCGCGACGGCGGGCGCGACGGGCGGCAGCAGCGGGCCGGCGAAGCCTTCCAGGGCCGGCGCGGCGCCGGCGGCGGTCAGCCGATCGGCTGCGGGGCTGACGGGGACGCCGTCGGGCACGGTGCCCAGCGCCTCCAGCACTCGCACCGCCGCCACCTTGACCTCCGGCGAGATCTCGTTCGCCCCGGGCTGCCACGGCGCCGACGCCGGCAGGTCCGGGGTCAGTAACGGGGGATCTGACGCCGGACCCGCCGGCTGCTTGGGGGTCGGACTGGGGGACGGCGGATCGGACGGCGGTGGCTCGTCCGCACCGCACCCCGCCACGACGGCCGCCGCTGCCGCGGCCAGGAAGGCGCGGCGGCCGACCCTGCGATCGGTCATCGAGCTCGCACGAACCGGGGATCGATGCGGTAGGTGATCACTTCGTCTCCGTCGCGGTCGACGTGTGCGCCGACCCGATGCCAGCCGGCCCGCTCGTAGAAGCCGGCAGCGCCGGCGGCGCCGGCCTTGGTGACCAGTTCGACGCGGTCGACGCCGGCCGCCGCGACGTCGAACAGGAACGCCTCGGCCAGCGTAGCGCCGATCGAACGGCCCTGCCGGTCCGGTGCGACGACGATCGCCTCGAGCACCGCGATCGAGCCGAAGCCGGCCTCCGGCACGTCGCCCTTGCCGGCCACCCGGGCCGGCGCCGCACCCCGTCCGAGCAGCCGCCGGGCGTAGCGCGGCCCACGCGTGCGGACGAAGCCGGCGGCCAGCACCGGCCGGGCCAGCAGCGCGCGCAGCCCGGCCAGCAGCAGCTCGCGCCGGTGGTGGGCGAGGATCCACCCGACGTTGGCCGGCCGGTCGGTGCTGCCCAGCGCGAACCCGACGACGTCGCCGCCGGACGTCGCGACCAGCGCGACGCCGTACGGGGAGGTCAGGTGGGCCCGGTGCCAGCGGCGCACGAAGCCGTCGCCGAGCCGGGGGAACAGGCCGTGCGGCAACTCCGCCACATGCAGCGCCGCGGTGCTGCGCAGGTCGCCGACGGTGGCGGTCCGGACCTCGATCTCGCACTCGGTGCTCATCATCAGCCTCTCTGCGACCGGCCCCTTGTCGTGATAGACGCGCCACCCGGCGGCTGAGTTGTCGCCAGGTGGGGTCTTTCCGGATTCCATCGTTCGGCGCCGATCTCAGAGGAACCTCAGAGCACCCGTGCGACCATCGAGGTCATGACAGGCGACCAGGACCGGGCGCTGTTGCTGGTCGAGGACGACGCGAAGCTCGCGGCGCTGCTGGACCGGCTGTTCACCGGCGAGGGCTACGCGGTCGACGTCGCCCGCGACGGCCAGTCCGGCCTGCACCACGCGCTGACGCGCACGTACGCCGTCATGGTCATCGACCGCGGGCTGCCCGCCATCGAGGGCGTCGACCTGGTCCGCCGGTTGCGCGCCCGCGGCGTCGCGACGCCGATCCTGGTGCTGACCGCGCGCGGCACCACCGAGGACCGCGTCGAGGGCCTGGACGCCGGCGCCGAGGACTACGTCGTCAAGCCGTTCGAGATCGACGAGCTGCTGGCCCGGCTGCGGGCGCTGCTGCGCCGGCACACCGACACGTCGGCCCGGCTCGACCTGGGCGAGCGGTATCTCGACGTCGCCGCGCGGCGGGTGCTCGGCGGCGGCGCCGCGCCGATCGAGCTGTCCGGGCGCGAGAACGAGCTGCTGCAGCTGTTCGCCGCGCACCCGTCGCAGGTCTTCACCCGCGACGAGCTGCGCCGGCAGGTCTTCCAGGACGCGGACAGCCCCGGCGCCGTCGACACCTACGTCTACTATCTGCGGCGGAAACTCGGCCGGGACGTGATCCGCACCATCCACGGCCTCGGCTATCGGATGGGGTCCGCGTGAGCCGCCGCCGAACGGAACCGTCCGCGCCCGCCGACCGCCGGCTGCTGCGCCGGGCGTCGATCGTCGTCGCCGCGCAGACCGCCGTCGCCGTCGCGATCGTCATCGGTGTCGTCATCGCGCTGGTCTACTCGCTCAGCCGGCAGGAACGGCTGGAGGCGACCGAGCACAAGCTGGAGGGCAAGGTCGCCGACGCCGCCACCTACGGCGAGCGGGCGCCCGGCGGCACACTGATGGCCGTCGACGGACGGCCGCCCGGCTGCTCGCTGGCCGACGCCGAGGCCGTCGCCGACGGCCTGCCCAGCGGCGCCAGCCGGGTCGAACTGTGCGACGCCCCATTCCTCATGTACGTCGCCCAGGTCGACGGCAGACGCGTCGTGGCCGGCACCAACTTCACCGAGCAGGAGGAGGAGACCGAGCGGCTGGCCCGGCTGTCGATCCTCACCGGCGTGGCCGGCGTGCTGGCGGCGGCCGGGCTGGGCTGGCTGGTGGCGCGGCGCGCCGTCCGCCCGCTCGGCGACGCGCTCACCTCGCAGCGCCGGTTCGTCGCCGACGCCAGTCACGAGCTGCGCACCCCGCTGGCGATCCTCCACACCCGCGCCCAGCTGCTGCAACGTCGCCCCACCGCCGACGACGACCAGCGGCAGGAGATCGACCAGCTGGTCGACGACGCCCGCGTGCTCAACGACATCGTCAACGACATGCTGCTGTCGGCGGAGCTGCAGTTCCGGCCCGAGGCGCGGCAGCGGGTCGACCTCGCCCGGGTCGCCACCCAGGTCAAGGACTCGTTCTCGGCGACGGCCGGTCACGCCGGCGTCGACCTCGTCGTCGACAGCGACCCCACCGAGTCGCACGTCGTCGCCGGCGTCCCCAGTGCTCTCCGCCGCGCCGTCGCCGCCCTCGTCGACAACGCGATGGACCACGTCGCCCGCGGCGGCACCATCACCCTCGGGTTGTCCGGGTCCGACGGCACCGTCCGCATCAGCGTCATCGACAACGGTGACGGCCTCGATCCCGAGCTGGCGGCCGAGCTGACCCAGCGGTTCCGCCGCGGTCCCGGCGGCAACGGCAACGGCCATCCCCGGCTGGGCCTGGGTCTGGCCCTCGTCGACGAGATCGTGCATGCCCACGACGGCACGCTGACGATCGACGGCCGTCCAGGTGAGGGCGCCACCGTCACCCTGTCGTTCCCCGCGGCGCCCTGAGCCGGTCGTGCCCGATGGGCACACCTTGAGTCGTTTCCGGCTGATGGCAGCGGGTACATTTCGGAGCAGCGGCCGGAACCTCCATCCCGACGGAGCCGTTCTCGCAGCAACGACGTCACAGTTGTGACGCCTCGGCCGAGAGCGGCCGCGATCACCAGAAGGGTGCCCCTTTGATGACCACGGCCATGGAGAGTTCGCCTGCGCTCGCGTCGCCCCGAGAACGGCACGTCAGCGCGTATGCCGAGCTCTCGAAGATCATTCAGGCGGCTGGCCTGCTCAAGCGCCGGTACGCGTACTACTGGACGCTCATGCTCGGCACAGTCGCCGCGTTCGCCGCCATCTGGATCGGCTTCGCCATGCTCGGCGACTCCTGGTACCAGCTGCTGCTGGCCGCCGCGCTCGCCGTCGTCCTGGCCCAGTTCGGCTTCATCGGCCACGAGGGCTCGCACCGCCAGATCTTCGCGTCGCACCGCTGGAACGAGTGGACCGGACGCGTCATCTCGGGCTTGTTCACCGGGCTGAGCTACAGCTGGTGGATGCGCAAGCACACCCGCCACCACCTCAACCCGAACAAGGAGGGCTCCGACCCCGACATCGCGCCGGGCGTCCTCGCGTTCTCGCCGGCGGCGCTGCACCAGCGCGGCCCGGTCGGGCGCTGGTTCGCGGCCCGGCAGGGCTGGTTCTTCTTCCCGCTGCTCCTGCTGGAAGGCATCGCGCTGCACGCGCACAGCATCCAGAACATCGCCCGGCGGGAGCGCCTGGAGCACCGCTGGGTCGAGATCCTCTTCGTCACCGTCCGCCTCGGCGGCTACCTGGCCGCGCTGTTCATCGTCCTGCCGCCGGGGAAGGCCATCGCGTTCTTCTGCGTCCAGATGGGCCTGTTCGGCGTGCTCCTCGGCGGCGCGTTCGCCCCCAACCACAAGGGCATGCCGATCGTCCCGGCGTCGATGAAGATCGACTTCCTGCGTCGCCAGGTGCTCATGTCCCGCAACATCAAGGGCGGCCCGGTCACCGACCTCGCCATGGGCGGCCTCAACTACCAGGTCGAGCACCACCTGTTCCCGAGCATGCCGCGCCCCAGCCTGCGCCGCGCCCAGCCGATCGTGCGCGAGTTCTGCGAACGCCATGGGGTGGCCTACACCGAGACGTCACTGCTGGGGTCCTACCGGATCGTCGTGCAGTACCTGAACGACGTGGGGCTGCGGGCGCGGGATCCGTTCCAGTGTCCGCTCACCGCCCAGTACCGGACCTAGCAGCACCAGAGGAGGCCGGCGGGCCAGAAACACGGCGGAGCCCGTGGCCCACCACAGCGAGCGGCGAGAGGCCAGCGGGCCGCAAACAGCCAGCGGGCCTTTGAGCCGGGGCCATTTTCCGGGCGGCCCCCTGATGCTGTTGAAGCGGGGACGCGGTGACGCGGGTCAAGTCCAAGCGCCCCAACCACCCACCCACAGCACCCCACCGCGCTTGGACTTGAGGCGCGTCACCGCGCCCCCGACAATCGAAACAGCAGGGGGCCCAGCCACTGTCGCCAAGCGGCGAACTCAGACCCAATGGTTGTCGTGCCGGAGATAGAACTCCGCGCGCTCCTCGTCGCTCAGTTCCAGCCCCTTCGACACCGCCGCCAGCGTCTCGAAGTAGTCCTCCCGCGGCGCCCCCGGCGTGAACATCAGCAGCATCGACGCGGGCTCGCCCAGGATGTTTTTGAACCCGTGCACGCCGCCCGGTGGGACGTGCAGGAAGTCGCCGACTCCGGCTTCGATCCAGGTCGTCCCGTTGTAGAGGCTGACCGCACCGGTGAGCACGTAGAACGACTCGGTGATGGTGCGATGGAAGTGCGGGCCGGGGCCGGACTCGCCCGGGCCGAAGGTCCAGCGGTAGAGCCCGAAGTCGCCGCCGGTGGAGGCGCCCGTCGCCAGGTAGTCGACGGTCACGCCGGAGGAGTAGGTCACCTCCGGCGGCGTGTCGGCCCGCCGCAGTTGGACGTCGACCTCGCCGGTCTCGCCGTCGTAGCGGGTGGGCGGATAGGGCGGGAAGCTCATGTCGTTCCTCCGGTCTCGGTGAGTATCCAGTTGGTACCGCGCGCCCGATAAGGCAGACTAGGCACCGCTGGGGCGTGCGCACACGCCCCGAGGTCGAGTGCGAGGCGCCGCTACGGGCGCAGGTTCCCCTTCCAGATGAGCGGGCGTCCAATCGTGACCGGCCACTCCCTCCACGTCCTCGGAAGGACGTTCGTGCCCACAGACACCCGCAGGTCGCCCGCCGACAGCGCGCGCCGTCGCTCGCGCAACCGCCGCCGGCCGGTTCCGGCAACGGCGACCCATCCGGCCGTCGCGCCGGACACCATGCTCGCGACGGTGCACACCACCGCCGCCCCCGACGACCGCTCGCTCGCCGAGCTCGGCGTCCCCGCCCCGATCGTCGCCGCTCTGGCCGCCGAGGGCATCGTGACGCCGTTCCCGATCCAGGCCGCAACCCTCCCCGACACCCTTGCCGGGCGCGACGTGCTCGGCCGCGGGCAGACCGGCTCCGGCAAGACCATCGCGTTCGCCATCCCGACGGTCGCCCGCCTGCTCGCCTCGCGGACGCCGCGGCGGTCCGGTCGCCCGCGCGCACTCATCCTCGTACCGACCCGCGAGCTGGCCAACCAGGTCGCCGCCACCGTGCGGCCGCTCGCCGACGCCGTCGGGCTCACCGTCACGACCGTGTTCGGCGGCGTGGGGCAGCGGCCGCAGGTGCGGGCGCTGTCCGCCGGCGTCGACGTCCTCATCGCCTGCCCCGGCCGGCTCGAGGACCTGATCGCGCAGGGCCAGTGCGACCTCGGCTCCGTCGAGGTCACCGTGCTCGACGAGGCCGACCACATGGCCGACCTCGGGTTCCTGCCCGCGGTACGTCGCCTGCTCGACGCGACGCCGCGCGGCGGCCAGCGGCTGCTGTTCTCGGCCACGCTCGACAACGGCATCGACCTGCTGGTCCGCCGGTACCTGACCAACCCGGTCATGCACTCGACCGCGCCCGCCGTGGCGCCGGTCTCGGCCATGACGCACCACGTCATGGCGGTCGAGGCGGCCGGCAAGGGCCAGGTCGTGCACGAGCTGGCGGCCGGTCTCGGCCGCACACTGTTGTTCGCCCGGACCAAGCACGGCGCGAAGAAGCTGGCGAAGACGCTCACGGCCGCCGGTATCCCGGCCGTCGACCTGCACGGCAACCTCAGCCAGCGGGCCCGCGAGCGCAACCTCACCGCCTTCTCGGCCGGCACGGCTCGCGTCCTCGTGGCCACCGACATCGCCGCGCGCGGCATCCACGTCGACGACATCAACCTGGTCGTCCACGTGGACCCGCCCGCCGAGCACAAGGCGTACCTGCACCGCTCCGGCCGTACGGCCCGGGCCGGCGCCGAGGGCGTCGTCGTCACCGTCATGACCCCGGACCAGACCGCCGACGTGCGGACCCTGGCCCGGCAGGCCGGCATCACGCCGACCATCACGCGGGTGACGGCCGGTCATCCCGCCATCGAGGCGCTCACCGGCCCGAAGGCGCCCTTCGTCACCCCGCCGCCGCCCACGTCGGCGACGACGCCGTCGCGTCGGAGCGGCGCCGATGACGGCGACCGTCCGGCCGGCGGGCGCCGCCGCGGGCGCGGGCGCGGCGGTTCGGCCGGCCGTTCCGGCGAGACGACCGGCACGAAGACCGCCGGCTCGGGCCGCGGCGGCCGGGCGAACGGCGGCTCGACCGACCGGGCGACCGACCGGGCGAACGGCCGCACGGCCGGCGGGTCCGGGCGCTCGGGCGGCTCCGGGCGTTCGGGCGGCTCCGGCCGGAACGGCGGAACGGGGCGGGCCGGTGGGTCCGGCGGCCAGCGGTCGAGCTCCACGACCGCCGGCTCCTTCTCCGCGTCGCTGCGGCGGCGCTGACCGGTCCGACCGGCTAGGTGGCGCCGCCGGTGAACGGCGGCTCGCCAGGCTTCGACGCGCGGAAGCGCAGCGCCGACCACACCTCGTCGACGGCGACCTGACCGTTGGGACGCAGGCCGAACTCGGCGACGATCGGCCAGAGCGTGTCGCGGTTGATGTCCGTACGCCCGCCCTTCGGGTAGGCGATCCACACGACGGGCGACGCCGTCACCTCATCGCGATGCCGCGACAGCAGCTCCCGAACCGAGGCGGCATGGTCGGCGAAGACGACCGCCACTCCGGCGCCCGCCGGAGTGGCGACCATCCGGACGTCGGCGGGCAGCGGGTCCAGCAGCCCGCGCCGGTCCGGGTGCGACAGCCAAACGGACGCGCCGGGCTTGATCAGCAGCTTTTCGGCCACAGTCTTCGTGCTCATCGGATACTCCGCTTCTGCCGCCGAGCGGCGCTCGGTGCTCCTCCGGACATCCTGCCGGTGACCGCGACCACTTGACACGGCGATGTCGCAGGTGTTTCTTTATGACTAACTTTAGTCGTGAAGGAAGTGCCGGATGCCCGTTCCCCGCGGTGACCTCACCCGCTCGGCCGTGCTGGCCGCGCTGGGCACGTCCGGCCCGCTGAGCAGGACCGACATCGCCCGGATGCTGGGGGTGAGCCCGGCCACCGTCACCCAGATCGTGAAGGACCTGGTGGCGCGCGGGCTGGTCGCCGAGGTCGAGCACCGGCCGTCTCGCGGCGGGCGCCCGGCCGTGCTGCTGGGGCTGGTCGGGTCGGCCGGGCGGGCGCTGGGCGCGAAGGTCGCGGCCGACCACGTCGCCGTCGTCGACGTGGGGCTGGACGGGCAGGTGCGGCAGTCCTGGGAGTGGCCGTTCGACGCCATGGCGGCCGACGCGCCGGACCGGCTGGTCGACCTGTTGCGGCCGCTCGTCGACGAGTCCAGCAACGACACAGCCGACGAGACCGCTGCACCGGTTTTAGGCATCGGCATCGGCGTTCCCGGCGCGGTCGACGACCAGGAGACGGGGGCGGTCGACGCGCCGACGCTGGGATGGCGCAGCCTCGCGCTCGGGGCCCGGCTGCGGGCCGCGCTGCCGGTACCCGTCCTCGTCGAGAACGACGTCAACGCGCTCGCCGTCGCCGAGCGGCTGTACGGGCGCGGCCGCGAGCACCGGAACTTCCTCGTCGTGACGATCGGCCGCGGCGTCGGCGCCGGGCTGGTCGTCGACGGGAGCGTCTACCGCGGCGCGGGCGGCGGGGCCGGCGAGTTCGGCCACTTCCCCGTCCGGCCCGACGGCCCCCAGTGCTCCTGCGGCAACACCGGCTGCCTGGAGGCGTCGGTCGGGCAGGACGGGCTGCTCCGCGCCGCCCGCGACGCCGGCCTCGACGCACCCGACGCGACGATCTACGCGGCGGCCGGCGAGCTGTTCGGCCGCGGCGTCGCCGGGCTCATCAACGTCATGGACCCGGAGGTCGTGATCGTACTCGGCGAGGGCACCCGCGCCTGGGAGCAGTGGCGGCCGGGGTTCGAGCCGAGCCTGCGCTCGCACCTGATGGCGTCGCGCCGCGGCGTCCCCGTCGTCGTCGAGTCCTGGGACGACACGTCGTGGGCGCTGGGCGCCGCGGCGCTGGTCCTCGCGACGCCGTACGACGCGGCCGGCGCGACCGGCGGCCAGGGCGAACTGGTGCGAGCCCGGCTCGGCGGCGCGCTCGCGGGAGAGCTGCCATGAACCGTGGGACGCCGAGCCGGCGGCGCAACCGCAACACGCTGCGCTACGGCGGCAACCGGCTGCGCTACGCGGGCATCGTCGCGCTGTTCCTGGCGCCGAGCCTGGTCCCGCTGACGCTGTTCACGCTGGTCCCGATGGTCAGCTCGCTGTGGGTCGCGCTGCACGACTGGAACCTCATCACGCCGATGGAGTTCGTCGGCCTGGACAACTTCCGCGACCTGCTCACCGACGGCGGCACGTGGGCGGCGTTCGGGCACACGCTCGGCTACATCGCCGGCTACCTGCCGCTGGTCTACCTGCTCGGGCTGGCCGCGGCGCTCGCCCTCAACACCGCGCTCAAGGGACGCAACGTGTTCCGCGCGGCCTACTTCCTGCCGGTCGTGACGAGCTGGGTCGTCGTCGCGCTGCTGTGGCGCTGGCTGCTGAGCCCGGCGAACGGCCTGGTCAACCACCTGCTCGGACTGGTCGGCATCGACGGCCCGGGCTGGTGGACCGACCCCACGTGGGCGATGCCGTCGGTGATCCTCGCGTCGGCCTGGAAGGACCTCGGCTTCGTCATGATCATCCTGCTGGCCGGGCTGCAGGCGATCCCGGGTGAGCTGTACGACGCGGCGCGGGTCGACGGGACCAGCGCGTGGCAGCGCTTCCGCTACGTGACGCTGCCGCTGCTGTCGCCGTCGACGTTCTTCGTGGTGGTGATCTCGCTGATCAACGGCTTCCAGGTGTTCGACCAGGTGTACGTGATGACCGGCGGCGGGCCGGCCGGCTCGACCGAGGTCGTCGTCCAGCAGATCTACGACCTGACGTTCCGCTACGGCCGGGCCGGCGACGCGTCGGCGTTGTCGTGGCTGCTGTTCGTCGTCGTCCTGATCGTGACGATCGTGCAGGTCCGCGGCCAGCGCAGGTGGGTGACCTATGCGTAGAGCACTCCTCTACCTGGGCGTGACGGCCGGCGCGCTGGTCATGCTGTTCCCGTTCGCCTGGACGCTGATCACGTCGATCACGCCGGGCGCGGGGCTGGGCACACCGGACCTGGTCCCCGACGACCCCGGCCTGGACGCGTACCGCACGCTGCTCGACGCGATGCCGTTCTGGCGGATCCTGGCCAACAGCCTCTGGATCGCCGTCGCCTCGACGTTGCTGCAGCTCGTCACCAGCGCGATGGCCGCGTACGCGTTCGCCCGGCTGAACTTCCCCGGCCGCAACGCGCTGTTCCTCGTCTACCTCGCGACCCTCATGGTGCCGATGCAGGTGCTCGTCGTCCCGCTGTTCATCGAGATGCGCGAGCTGAACCTCGTCGACACGTACGCCGCGCTGCTGGCCCCGTCGATCGCGTCGGCGTTCGGCGTGTTCCTGCTCCGGCAGGCGGTCGCGCAGGTGCCGATCGAGCTGGACGAGGCGGCGACGATCGACGGCGCCGGGCACCTGCGCATCTTCGTCTCCGTCGTCTGGCCGCTGATCCGCCCGGCGCTGGCCACGTTCGCCGTCCTGGCGTTCATGTCCAGCTGGAACAGCTTCCTCTGGCCGCTGGTCGTCATCCGCTCGCCGGAGCTGATGACGCTGCCGCTCGGTCTGTCCACCCTCCACGGCCAGTTCACCACCGAGTGGGACGTGGTGATGGCCGGCTCCGTGATCAGCATCGTCCCGATCGCCGTGCTCTACCTGGCGGCGCAGAAGTACGTCATCCAAGGCGTGGCCCGCTCCGGGCTCAAGTGAATGGAGTTCCCATGACTCACCCGATCCGGCTCGGCGCCGTCGCCGCCGCGGCCGCGCTCCTGGCCCTGTCGGCCTGCTCGCAGGGGTCCGCGACCCGCGAGGACGGCGGCGAGGACGGCCAGACCGTCGTCCGCTACATGGAGTTCTCGTCCAACGGCGGCAACGAGCAGAACCTCGAGGCCATCGTCGCCGCGTTCGAGGAGGAGAACCCCGACATCGACGTGCAGGTCGAGACGACCCCGTACGCCGACTACTTCACCAAGCTGCAGACGGCGGTCGCCGGCGGCACCGAGGCCGACGCGTTCGAGCTGAACTACGAGAACTTCGTGACCTACGCCGACAGTGGCGCGCTCGCGGAGCTCGACGTCGACGGCGGCGCCTACACGCCGTCGCTGCTGGAGGCGTTCCAGCACGACGGCGCGCAGCTCGGCCTGCCGGAGTCGTTCAGCGACGTCGTCCTCTTCTACAACAAGGACCTGTTCGCGGCGGCCGGCGTGCCGGAGCCGACGGCGGACTGGACGTGGGAGGACGAGCGGGCCGCCGCCGAGGCGCTGACCGACACCGCGGCCGGTGTCTGGGGCGACTACCAGCCGGCGACGTTCCACGAGTTCTACAAGGCGCTGGCCCAGGCCGGCGGGGAGTTCCTCACCGAGGACGGCAGCGCGACGGCGTTCAACAGCCCCGAGGGCGTCGCCGCTGCGACGTGGCTGGCCGGCAAGTCCGGCACCGTCATGCCGACCGAGGCCGAGGGCGCCGGCACGCCGGACTTCGACTCGACGCTGTTCCGCGAGGGCAAGCTGGCCATGTGGCACAGCGGCATCTGGATGTTCGGCCCGCTGGCCGACGTCCCGTTCGAGTGGGACGTCGTCGTCGAGCCGGGCGACGCGAACCGGGCCAGCGCGATGTTCACCAACGGCGTCGTCGTGAGCGCGAACAGCGAGCACCCCGAGGAGACGCAGGCCTGGCTGGAGTTCCTGACCTCGTCCGACACGACGGTCGACACCCGGCTGAGTGCGGGCTGGGAGCTGCCGCCGATCGCCGACGAGGCAAAGCTGGCGCCGTACCTGGAGCAGACCCCGCCGGCGAACCGGCAGGCGGTGTTCGACGCGCTGGAGGAGACCGTGCTGCCGCCGGTGATCGTCCGCCAGCAGGAGATGCAGGACGCCGTCACCGAGGAGCTGGGCAACGCCGCCGCCGGCCGCAAGACCGTCGAGCAGGCCATCGCCGACGCCGCCGCAAGGGTGGACGAGCTGCTGTGACCGAGCTGGTCGCGCTCGCCGAGGCGAGCCACCGCGTCATCGCCACCCATCAGGCGCCCTCCGGCGCCTACCCGGCCAGCCCGACGTTCAGCGCGTACCGCGGCTACAGCTGGTTCCGCGACGGCGCGTTCATCGCCGAGGGCGCCAGCCGCTACGGCGACGCCGACGGCCCGGCGGCGTTCCACCGCTGGTGCGCCGACGTGCTGGCCAAGCGGACCGACCAGGTCGACGCGCTGGTCGCGCGTTCTGCCGCCGGGGAGCACATCCCGGTCGCGGACCTGCTGCCGACCCGGTACACGATCGACGGCGGCGTCGGGAACGATCCGTGGTGGGACTTCCAGCTCGACGGCTACGGCACCTGGCTGTGGGCGCTGGCGGCGCACGCCGACCGGCACGGCCCGGTCGACGGGGTGGACGCCGGGGTGGCGACGGCGGTCCGGTACCTGACGACGTTCTGGGCCCGGCCCTGCTACGACTGGTGGGAGGAGCACGTTGACCACCGGCATGTGTCGACTCTGGGTGCGATCCGGGCCGGCCTGGCGGCGGCCGGGTCGCATCCGGCGCTGGCGGGCGCCCTCTCGCCCGCCGAGCGCGAGGCGGCGTCGGCGTCGGCCGAGGAGATCGACGCGCTGGTGCTGTCGTCCGGCGTCGCGGACGGGCACCTGACCAAGTGGCTCGGCGCGGCCGACGTCGACGCGAGCCTGCTGGCCTGCGTCGTCCCGTTCGGGCTGGTCGCCGTGGACAGTGTCCTCGGCCGGGCGACCGTGGCCGCGGTCGAGGACGCGCTGAGCGTCGGCGGCGGCGTGCACCGGTACGCGGCCGACACGTTCTACGGCGGCGGTCAGTGGCCGCTGCTGACGGCGTTCCTCGGCTGGAACCACGCGGCGGCCGGCCGGGTCGAGGACGCCTGGGCCTCGCTGCGGTGGATCGCGGCGCAGGCCACACCGGACGGTGAGCTGCCCGAACAGGTCGGGCACCACCTGCTGGCGCCGGAGCGCGAGCAGGAGTGGATCGACCGCTGGGGCGCGGTCGCGACGCCGCTGCTGTGGTCGCACGGCATGTACCTGACGTTGGCGGCCGAGCTCGGCCTGGTGGGAGTGGCGCGATGATCCGGCACCGTCCGTTCGGCTCCGAGCACCCGTACGCCGTCACCGGCGACCAGCGGGTGCCGCCACTCCCGGTCGACGGCGAGACCTGCGAGCTGCGGGTGCGCGCGTCGGCGTCCGTGACGTCGATCGTGTGCGAGTGGTCCGGGCCTGCCGGAGTGGAGACGTGGCCGCTGCTGGCGCCGTCGACCTCGTCGGCGGACGACGTGGCCGGGGACGGCGGGCATCTGGCCGCCGCTCAGGCGCGGTCGCTGGCGGACCGGTCGTTCTGGTCGGTCACGACGCCGCCGCTGGCCGCCGGGGCGACGTATCGGTACCGGTTCGTCGCGACCCTCTCGTCCGGCGCGGTGCGGCGGACGCGCTGGTTCTCCGTGACCGCGGGTGCGTGGTCGTCCGCCGGCGGGCGTCTGGACGTCGGCGGGGATCGGCTCGTGCCGGGCAGCGTCGAGTGGCTCACCGGCCCGGAGGGGCCGCGGCGGGTCCGGTTCGCGCTGCGGCTGGCGCCGGACGAGCACGTGGTCGGGTTCGGCGAGCGGTACGACGCCGTCGACCAGCGCGGCCGCACCCTCGACGCCGTCGTGTTCGAGCAGTACAAGGCGCAGGGCGCGCACGGGCGGACCTATCTGCCGATGCCGTTCGCGCTGGTCATCGGCGCTTCCGGTGCGTGGGGACTCCACGTCCGGACCGCGCGGCGCACCTGGTACGACGTCGGCGCGACGACGCCGGACCGGCTGGTCGTCGAGGCCGACCTGGACAGCGACGACGCGCTCTCCGTCGGCGTCTACACCGGCACGCCCGCGTCGGTGGTTCAGCAGTTCGTCGCCGAGGTGGGCCGGCCGGAGCCGCTGCCGGACTGGGTGTTCCGGCTCTGGGCCAGCGGCAACGAGTGGAACACGCAGGCCCGGGTGATGGCCGAGCTGGACGCCCACCGTCAGCACGACATCCCCGTCGGCGCGCTGGTCATCGAGGCGTGGAGCGACGAGTCGACGTTCACGGCGTTCCGCGACGCTCGGTACGAGGTCAACGAGGACGGTGCGCCGCACCGGCTGGCCGACTTCGCCTTCCCCGCCGACGGCGCCTGGCCCGACCCGCGCGGGATGGTGGACGAGCTGCACTCGCGGGACGTCCGCGTCCTGTTGTGGCAGATCCCGCTGCTGAAGATGCGGCCGCACCCGCGCGGCCAGCAGGCGGCCGACGTCCGCGCCGCGGTGGCCGGCGGGTACGTCGTCACGGAGGCCGACGGGCGTCCGTACCGCAACCGCGGCTGGTGGTTCCCGCTCGCGCTGATGCCGGACCTGTCGTCGGAGAAGGCGCGTGAGTGGTGGACGTCGAAGCGGCGCTACCTCGTCGAGGAGCTGGGGATCGACGGGTTCAAGACCGACGGCGGCGAGCACGCGTGGGGACGCGACCTCGTGCACGGTGGTGGCGTGCTGCGCGGGCTGGCCGGGAACAACCGGTTCCCCGTCGAGTACGCGCGGGCCTACGGTGACCTGCTGCGCTCGGCCGGCAAGGCGCCGGTGACGTTCAGCCGAGCCGGGTTCACCGGCTCGCAGGCGCACGGCGCGTTCTGGGCCGGCGACGAGGACTCGACGTGGTCGGGCTTCCGCTCGGCGGTGGTCGCGGGTGTGACGGCGGGCGCGTGCGGGATCGTCTACTGGGGCTGGGACCTGGCCGGCTTCTCCGGCGAGGTGCCGGACGCCGAGCTGTACCTGCGCGCCGCGGCGGCGTCGGCGTTCATGCCGATCATGCAGTACCACTCGGAGTTCAACCACCACCGGACCCCGGCCCGCGACCGCACCCCCTGGAATGTCGCCGACCAGACCGGCGACGAGCGGGTGCTGCCGGTGTTCCGCCGGTTCGCGCACCTGCGGGAGCGGCTGGTCGAGTACCTGTCGTCGTCGGCCGCCGCGGCGGTGGCGGGCGGGGCGCCGCTGATGCGCGGCCTGTTCTTCGACCACCCGGGTGACCCGGCTGCCTGGTCGGTCGCCGACCGGCAGTTCCTGCTGGGCGACGACCTGCTGGTCGCGCCCGTGCTGTCCCCCGGCGCGTCGACCTGGGATGTCTACCTGCCGGCCGGCTCGTGGGTGGACGTCTGGACCGGCGCTCCCGTCGAGGGCGGGCGGACGGTGACGCGGCCGGCGCCGATCGACGAGGTCCCGGTCTACTGCCGCGCGTCGGCCTGGCCGACGTTGAGCGAGGTGTTCGCCGACCTGCCAGGCTGACCACCATGACTTCCCGCATCTCGCACACGAGCATCGACTGCGCCAACGCCTACGAGCTGTCGGAGTGGTGGAAGCAGGTCCTCGGCTACGTCGACATCGCCGACGACCCGAACGCGCCGGGTCACGAGGAGTGCATGATCCAGGCGCCGGACGGCAGTCACCGGGTGCTGTTCATCGAGGTGCCGGAGGGCAAGACTGCTAAGAACCGGCTGCACTTCGACCTGCGGCCGACCGACCGCACCCAGGACGAGGAGATCGAGCGGCTGCGCGGCATCGGCGCCACCGAGGTCGCCGACCACCGCGGCAAGTACGGACCAGGCACCGGCTGGGTCACGCTGGCCGACCCGGAGGGCAACGAGTTCTGCGTCCTTCGCAGCGACGCCCAGCTGGCCGCGGCGGCCGCCCAGCCCTGAGCCCCGGTTCGACGAATCGACGGAAGTTCTGTCGACGAAACGAGTGGTGATGCCCGGCTTCCTGCCCAGGCTCGCCCGGCCGCGAACCGGACATGCCGGGGCGAACGGGAAGTTCATCCGGGGTTCATGTGGACGACGGCCCGGAGGCGGATGCTGCGCGCCCGGCACCTGTTGGCTGTCCGGAGTCCTGTCATGCCACGAGGAGGGCCGGTGCCGCACGTCCACCGCCGCCGGCTGGTCGCCGCGCTCGCGACCGCCGCCGTCACCGCCGGAGCCGCCGCGGGGGCCGCCGTCGTCGCGGCGCCGCCGGCGGGGGCGCACCCGTTCGGGCCGCCGCTGGCGGCGCGGCTGAACGCCGACGGGGCGGAGGTGGCGGTGACCTGGACCGCCGCGGAGGACGACTGGGTCAACCTGGGCGAGTTCATCGGCGCCTTCACCGGCCAGACCGACCAGACCGGCGGCACCGGCGAGCAGCTGACCGGCGCCGAACTGCTGGCCCGCTCGGACAACCTGCCCAGCTACCTGCTGTCGCACTTCGTCATCGAGCAGGACGGGCGGCCGTGCGAGGGGCAGGTCACTCAGCTGCAGGACCTGCTGACCCTCGGCGCCCAGATGGTCTACAGCTGCCCCCAGCCGGTCGACGCGGTCGAGCTGACGGTCACGACGCTCACCGACATCAACGAGAACTACCGCACGGTCGTCACGTCCGGCGACACGTCGGCGCTGTTCACCAGCAGCACCGCGACGCAGGAGTGGCGGTTCGAGGCGGCGGGCGGCAGTGGAACGGCACGGACGGCGCTGGTCGCGGCCGGCGCCCTCGTCCTCGCCGCCGTCGCCGGCGCCCTGCTCTGGTGGCGCCGCGCCGCCGCGCCGCAGACCGCGGAGGTCGCCCGGTGAACTGGCTCTACGAACTCGACGACCGGCTGATCGCGCTCTTCGACAACCCGGGCGTCTGGTGGGCCGGACTGGTCGTGGCCGTCGTGGTGGGCTGCGCGCACGCCGTCGCGCCCGGGCATGGCAAGACCATCGCGGCCGCCTACCTCATCGGCGCGCACGCGCGCTACCGCGACGCGCTCGTGCTGGGCGCGATCGTCGCGGGCATGCACACGTTCTCGGTGCTCGTGCTGGCGCTGGGCTGGGTCGGGCTGACGGCGTCCGGCGGCACCGACACCGAGCTGCTCACGTCCTGGCTGCAGGTGATCTCCGCGCTGATCGTCATCGCCGTCGGGGTGGGGCTGCTGCGACGGTACGTGCGCAGCGTCCGGTCGGTGTCGGCGCCCGAGCTGGCCGCCGCCGGACGTGGTCACGGGCACGGCCATGGTCACGGACATGGCCACGGTCACGGCCATGGTCACGGGCACGAGCCGCCGCCCGGGGTGGCGCCCTGGTCGCGACGGGGTCTGGTCGCGCTCGGGCTGTCCGGCGGCCTGCTGCCGTCGCCGTCGGCGTTCCTGATCCTGGTCAGCGGCATCCTCACCGGCCGGACGGCGTACGCGCTGATCCTGGTGGTCTGCTTCGCGATCGGGCTGGCCGGGACGCTCACCGCCGTCGGCCTGCTGGTGATCAAGGGCAGCACGATGCTCGGCGAGTCGGCGCACCGGTCGCACCGGCTGGCCCGGATCGCCCGCGGGGTGCCGCTGCTCGCCGCCGTCGGTGTGACGCTGGGCGGGCTGACCTACCTGGTCGTCGGCCTGGGCGCGGTGGCCGGCGCGTCCTGAGGCGCTACCGCGCGGCGAGCTCCAGGAAGCCGTCCTGGACCAGCGTGCGCATCTGGGGCAGCAGCTCGGCCCGCAGCTTCACCGCGTCCACCGACAGCACCGTCGCCAGTGCGTCGGCGATCACGCCCGCCGGCAGCGTCCCGTCGCAGGCGCCGACGAACCCGGCCTCGGCGGTCCCGGCAGTGACGGCGCGCAGCAGGCCACGCCGCTGCCGCAGCACGATGTGCTCCGGATCCTCCTCGCCGGGCCGGCCGACCTGCTCCTGCACGACGTCGTCGGCCTGCACGAGCCGGGCGTCCCACAGCGCCGCGTCGGAGACCCGCAGACCCGTCACCCGGTCGAACCAGGCGCCGACGGCGGGACCGAGCGGCTGCTCGACGGCGTGCGGCCACTCCTCGATCCGGACCGACGGATCGGCGGCGCCGGTGCGGCGCAACGCGATCCAGCCGAACCCGATCCCCTCGACCGACTGCTCGTCGAACCAGCGCAGCCAGTCGGCGTAACGCTGCGCGTAGCCCGCGTCGCCGACCTCACCGGAGTCGCGCAGCCACAGCTCCACGTACTCGGCCGGGTCCTCGACCTCGCGCTGGATCACCCAGGCGTCGCACCCGGTCCCCTCGACCCACGAGCCGAGCCGGTCGCGCCAGTCCAGGCCGCGCACGTGCGTCCAGTTCGCCAGCGACTGCAGCAGCCCGCCCTCGGACAGGTGCCGGGCGCCGTCGACGACGACCCGGCGGGAGATCTCGTCGCCGGGCAGGCCGCCGTCGCGGTACACGTGATGGCCGCCGGGCGAGACGACGAACGGAGGGTTCGTGGCGATCAGGTCGAACGTCTCGCCGGCGACCGGCTCGAACAGGCTGCCGTGGCGCAGGTCGACGTCCAGGCCGTTGAGCCGGACGGTGAGCGCGGCCAGCGCCAGCGCCCGCGGGTTCACGTCGGTCGCGACGACCCGCTCGCTGTGCCGGGCGAGGTGCAGGGACTGCACGCCGCAGCCGGTGCCGAGGTCGAGCGCCCGCCCGGCCGGACGGCGGACGGTGAGCTGGGCGAGCGTGCTGGAGGCGGCGTTGAGACCGAGGACGTGGTCGTCCGGGATCGGCGCCCGCTGGCCGTCCATGCCCGGCGTCAGGTCGGCGACGACCCACCAGTCGCCGGCGTCGTCGGCGTACGGGCGGATGTCGACCGCGGCCCGGACGGTGTCGCCGTCGGCGCTGGCCTCCAGGATGCCGCCGGACAGCAGCGGCTCGACCGGGAGCACCCGCTCCAGCAGCCGCCGCTCGACCGGCGCCTGCAGCGACCAGAGCCGGGCCAGCAGCGCCAAGGGCTCGTCCGACCCGGCGACGGCGAGCCGGCCGGGAGTGGTCTCGTTGCGGTCCAGGGCCGCCGACGCCCGCGGTCCGAGCAGGTCGCGCACGCCGTCGACGGTGTACCCGGCCTCCGCCAGCGCGTCGCGCACGCGGGCGACGTCGGCGTCGGACAGGCCGGGGTGTGGTGTCGTCACGCCGGTATTCTTTCGTGGTGACGCAGAACCCGTTCGGACCCGACGTCATCGCGGCCGTGAGCCGCCACATGAACGACGATCACGCCGCGGATTCGCTGGTCATCGTCCGTGCCCTCGGCGACACGCCGGAGGCGACCGCGGCCCGCATGACGCACCTCGACGGCACCGGCGCCGACTTCGCCGTCACGGTCGGCGGCGCCGAGCGCACCGTCCGGGTGCCGTTCTCGCGGCCACTGACCGAACGGCCCGAGATCCGGCAGGAGATCGTCCGCCTCTACACCGAGGCCGCGGCCGCCCTCGGCGTCGAGCCGCGCACCGAGGACTGACGCTGCCACGCGCGGTCGGCGTCCGGATCCGCTACGCCGACGTCCCGGCGGCGGTCCGCGACTGGGTGTCGGCGTCGCTCGGCGCGCCCGTCGTGGCGACGCACGAGCAGACCGGCGGCATGTCGCCGGGCTGCGCGACCCGGCTGACCACCGCCGGCGGCCGGCGGGTGTTCGTCAAGGCGGTCGGCGCGTCGCTGCAGCCGGACACGCCCGTGCTGTTCCGCCGGGAGATCGACGTGCTCGGGTCGCTGCCGCCGGCGCCGTACCGGCCGGCGCTGCTGGGCGCCTACGACGACGGCGACTGGGTCGCGCTGCTGCTCGAGGACGTCGACGGCCGGCCGCCTGACCTCGCCGACCCGCACGGCGTCGACGAGGCCGCCGTCCGGGCGACCGTCGAGCGGCAGGCCCGCGAGCTGACCCCGGCGCCGGCCGGCACTCCGGCGATCCGGCGGCTGCCGGACGTCGCCGAACGCTGGCGGGAGCGCTGGGCCGACCTCGCCGGCGCACCGGACCACGTCCTGCCGCCGTGGACGGCCGGCCGGGTCGCCGAGCTGTACCGGCGGGTCGCGACGCTGCCGGAGCGGCTCACCACCGAGTCGCTGTGCCACTGGGACGTGCGCGAGGACAACCTGCTGATCCGGCCCGACGGCTCCGCGGCGATCGTCGACTGGGGCATGGCCTGCCTCGGCCCGTCCTGGGGCGACGCGTTCGTGCTGGCGCTGACCTGGATGGACACGGCCGCGTTCGACTCGCTGACCGCGGCACTGCCCGTGGACCCAGAGGTCGTGACGGACCTGCTGCTGGCGTTCGCCGGAGCTCAGGCCTGGCGCGGCGCGCAGCCGGAGCAACCAGGGCTGCCGACGCTGGCCGCGTTCTGCCGCGCCGAGGCCGCCCGCGGCTTTGCCGGCGCCCACCGGCGGCTCGGCCGCTGACCCCGTAGCCGCACGTCAGGTCGCGACGGCCACCGGCTTGGAGCGGTCGGCGAGCAGCTTCACCGCGAGGCCGGCCAGGACCGAGCCCATCACCCAGCGCTGCGCCCGCAGCCACACCGGCCGCGAGCCGAGGAACGACGCCAGCGAGCCGGCGGTCAGCACGATCAGCCCGTTCACGGTCAGCGCGACGGCGATCTGGGTCAGCCCGAGCACGACGCTCTGCGCCGCGACGCTGCCGCGGGCCGGGTCGACGAACTGCGGCAGCAGCGACACGTAGAGGATCGCGATCTTCGGGTTGAGCAGGTTCGTGACCATGCCCATCGTGAACAGCCGGCGCGGCGGGTCCGGCGGCAGCGGCTTCGGCGCGAACACCGACTCACCACCAGGCCGGATCGCCTTCCACGCCAGCCACAGCAGGTACGCCGCGCCGGCGATCTTCAGCGCCGTGTACAGCGCCGGCACCAGCGTGAACACCGCCGCGATTCCGGCCGCCGCGGCGAGCAGGTAGACGAAGAAGCCCGCCGCGACGCCGGTCAGCGAGATCAGCCCGGCCCGGCGGCCCTGGGTCACCGATCGCGACACCAGGTAGATCATGTTCGGTCCCGGGGTGAGCACGAGGCCGAGCGCGACGGCCGTGATCCCGAGCAGGGCTGCGGTGTCCACCATGCTCGATCCAACCCGCCGCGGTCCGGTTCGATTCCACCGGCGGTTGAGGGTTCGACGCCGCCCACCAGGGGCGCGGCGGCGCGAAGTCTCCGGGACGACTTCAACGACACGATGGAAGTCATGACTCTCGACACGGAGAAGACGCTGGTAGATCGACGATGGTGGACGCTGGCGGTGGTCAGTGCGGCGCAGCTCCTGGTCGTCCTGGACAGCACGATCGTGAACATCGCGCTGCCCTCGGCGCAGGAGGCGCTGGCGATGGGCGACGGCGACCGGCACTGGGCGATCACCGCCTATGCGCTGACGTTCGGCGGGCTGCTGCTGATCGGCGGGCGGGTCAGCGGGGTGCTCGGGCATCGGCGGGCGTTCCTGATCGGGCTGCTCGGCTTCGCCGCCGCGTCCGCGCTGGGCGGCGCCGCAGAAGCACCGGGGCTGCTGTTCGCCGCCCGCGCGCTGCAGGGCGTGTTCGCCGCGCTGCTCGCCCCGGCCGGGCTGTCGTTGCTGGCGACGACGTTCACCGGCCGGGACCGCGGCCGCGCGTTCGGGGTGTTCGCGGCGGTCGGCGCGGCCGGCTCGGCGGTGGGGCTGATCGCCGGCGGACTGCTGACGGAGTACGCCGGCTGGCGCTGGTGCCTCTACGTGAACGTGCCGGTGGCGCTGCTCGCGGCGGCGGGCGGCGGGCTGGTGCCAGGCGACCGGCCGGTCGGTGGACGGGGCCGCCTCGACGTCGGCGGCGCGCTGCTCAGCCTGACCGGCTTCGCCGCGCTGGTGTACGGGTTCGCCCGGGCCGAGTCGCTGGGCTGGCAGTCGGCGGAGGTGTGGACACTGCTGGCCGGCGGGCTGGCGCTGCTGGCCGCGTTCGTTCTGGTCGAGGCCAGGACCGCGGCGCCGCTGCTGCCGCTGCGGGTGCTGCGCGACCGCGGCCGGTCCGCCGCGTTCGTCGCCGTGACGCTGCTGTTCGTGGCGATCTTCGGGTTCTACCTGTTCATGAGCTTCTACACGCAGACGGTGCTCGGGTACTCCCCGGTGCGGGCCGGCCTGACGCTGATCGTCAACGCGCTCGCGGCGCTGGCCGGGTCGATGCTGATCGCCGGGCGGTCGCACGGGCGGGTCCGGCCGGCGGCGCTGATCCTGCCCGGCCTGCTCGCGGCCGCCGCCGGCATGCTGCTGCTGACCCGGCTGGACGCCGGCACCTCGCACGTGTTCGTGCTGTACCTGCTGCCGGCCCTGGTGCTGACGGGGCTCGGCCTGGGCTGCGTGCTGTCCCCGACGGCGAGCCTGGCCACCGAGGGCATGCGCGGTCACGACGTCGGCGCCGCGTCGGCCGCCTACAACGCCGCGCAGCAGGTCGGCGCGGCACTGGGGACGGCGCTGCTGAACACCGTCGCCGCTGCCGCCACCGCCACGGTGGTCGCGGCGTCGCCGGCCGCGGCCGCCGTGCACGGCTACACGACCGCGCTGGCCGTCGGCGCCGCGATCCTGCTGGCGGCCGCCGCACTGACGGCGCTCCTCCTGGTCCCGGGACGCCGACGGTCCCGGCCGCTCCGCTGAGAGCGACCGGGACCGTCAGGTGACGCCGTCAGGCGCGACGGCGGCGATCGTAGAGCGCGACCGCGATGCCACCGGCGAGCAGCATCAGCCCGGCGACGAGGATGACCAGCGGGTCCGTGCCGGTGTCGGGCAGGTCGCCGTCACCGTCCTCGGCGCCGCCGTCCGTCCCGTCCGCCGAACCGCCGGCGTCGCCGCCGTCCTCGCCGGAGCCGCCGTCGTCGCCGCCGGGTGCGGCGGCGACGACGTTGAACGGCGCCGACGCGGTCCGCTCGGAGTCGGCACCGGTCAGCGTGACGGTCGCCGCTCCGACCGGCGAGTCGGCCGGGACGGTCCACTCCAGCGTCACCGCGCCGTCGGCGTCGGTCGTCCCGGTGACGGTGACCGGCTCGGCCTGCGCCGCCTCCGCCAGCTCCGAAGCGCTGACGAACTCCAGCGGCACCCGCAGGTCGAACGCCCGGTTGGCCGCCGAGCGGTGGTCGGTGCGCAGGTAGAGCACGCACCCGGCGTCGCAGTCGGCGTACTCGTCGGCCGCGACCAGCGCGATCGACGTCTCGGCGACACCGTCGGCGATCGGCACCACGATGTCCTCGCTCCCCGGGTACGGGAAGTTCGTGATCCACCGCGACGTGCCGGACTCGCCGGTCGTGTCGGCGCCGCCGATCGCCGGCGTCGCGACCTCACCGGGGCCGTTGTCGATCGCCGTCAGCAGGTAGAACCCGGCCGGGGCGTCCGGCGTGTTCTCCTCGCTGGTCGGCGCCAGCCCGGTCAGCGTGACCTCCAGCTCGCCGCCGTCGACGACCAGGAGCTTGCCGTCGCGCTGGACCAGCGGGTTACCGTCCGCCGGCCGGACCGTGACGGCCTGGCCGTGGTCGTTCTCGAACGTGAGCTCCTCGGACGCGGCGTCGACGACGATGGTCGCCTCGACGTCCTCCTCGGCGCCGAAGTCGGTGCCGTGGAACGTGACCGTCTCGCCCTGCCGGGCCGACTCCGGGTCGACGGTGACCGCCGGCTCCGGGTCCGGCTGCGGCTCCTCGTCCGACTCCTCGACGGTGAACGCGGCGCTGGCCAGCGACGACGCCTCGACGACGAGGTCGACGGTGTGCCCGCCGGCCGCGAGGTCCGCCGGGACGGTCCAGCCGATCTCGACCGTGCCGTCGTCGCCCGCGGTGCCGGCGCCGGCCTCGACACCAGTGGCCCGGACGTCGGCGGCGTCGGCCGCCGCAACCGGGACGCTGAACGTGACCGGGTCCAGCTCGGTGCCCGCGGGGTAGAAGTCCGCGAACGCCGCCACGCCGTCCGCCGTCAGCGCCGCCGGCACGTCCGACGCCGCCACGACGCCGTCGGTCACCGTCACCGGGTGATCGGTGAAGTCCAGCGCCGCCAGCTCGACGTCGTCGTAGGTCACCAGCTCACCCGAGTCCAGCGACTTGCTGACCACATCGGCGACGAGCACGCCGCCGGAACCGTCGACCGAGACCCGCGGGTCGGCGATCGTCAGCTCCAGCAGCGGGCCCGCGCCCATGTCGTGGCCGGAGAAGTAGACCTCGCCGCCGAACGCCAGCTCGGTCTCGTCACCGGATCCCTCGCCGAACCGGAACGTCCCGTCGTCGTTGCCGACGGCCGGGTCGCGCACCTCGATGGAGCCGTGCGCGATCGGCCCGGTGATGTAGTTCCGGAACGACTCCTTCACGCCCCAGTCGAGGCTGCCCTCGCCGGCCGGCGCCTCGTCCCGGTCGACGACCGCCGTCACCGTAGCGCCAGGCTCGAACCCGGTGCCGGTGAACGTGACCGGCTTGCCCTGCACGACGGGGTCCGGCGTGACGGTGACGGCCGGCTCCGGCTGCGGACCGGGGTCGTCCGCGAACGTCACCGGAACCAGCACGTCCTGGCTGCGGTCGGCCCGGTAGTCCACCGGCGTCGCGTCGGACGCCTGCGCCGAGCTGAAACCGGCCAGGTAGCAGGCGGTCGTCACGCAGTCGACGCCGCTGCCGGTCACGGTGCCGGCCACGACCAGCGTCCGCGACAGCGTGCCGTCCGCGCCGGCCTGCACGACCTCGTGCTGCAGCCAGCCGGTCGGCCAGCCGTACTCGGGGTCCTGCTCGGCGTTCGCGGTGAACGCGAGCGAGATGCGGCGGTTCGGCGCGAAGCCGGTCCCGTCGATCCGCACCTCCGTGCCGATCGCCAGCTCGTCGGCCGGGGTGACGGTGAGCTGTGGCGTGCGGACGTCGGCGAACGCGATCGGCGTCTGCTTCGTGTACGCCGGGTCCGCCGCGGCGTCGACCGGCGACGTGTACACGGCCAGCGTCGTGCCCGGCTCGACCTGCCCGGTCGTCAGCGTGACCTCGAACGTGCCGAGCGCCGCCCGGGCGAACGAGAGCAGGCCGCCGACCGGCTCGAACGTGACGGTCTCGACCGGGTCCAGCGCCGGCACGCTGCCGTCGCCGGTGACGACGCCGATGCCGACGCGCAGCCCGCCGGCCAGGTCGCCGGGGGCGAACCCGGACCCGGTGACGGTGATCTGGTCGGCGTACGGGTCGAGGTCGGCGACCTCCGACACGGTGACCGACGGCGCCGGCGGCTCCGCGTCGTCGTCGATCGGGACGGTGAACGTGACGGCGTCCAGCGCGGTGCCGGCGGCGTAGAAGCCGGCGAACGCCCCGGCGCCCTCGGCCGTCAGGGCCGCCGGCACGCCGGACGCCGCGACGACGCCGTCAGTGACCATAACCGGGTGGTCGGTGAAGTCCAGCGTCGCGAACTCCACGTCGTCGTAGGTCACCAGCTCGCCGGAGTCCAGCGACTTGCTGACCACGTCGGCGACCAGCACCCCGTCGGAACCGTCGACCGAGACCCGCGGGTCGGTGATCGTCAACTCCAGCAACGGGCCTGCGCCCATGTCGTGACCGGAGAAGTAGACCTCGCCACCGAACGCCAGCGCGGTCTCGTCACCGGAACCCTCGCCGAACCGGAACGTGCCGTCGTCGTTGCGGACAGCCGGGGAACGCACCTCGATCGAGCCGTGCGCGATCGGCCCGGTGATGTAGCTCCGGAACGACTCCTTCACGCCCCAGTCGAGCGTGCCTTCTGCGGCCGGCTCGTCGTCGGCGAACGTGATCGGGACGAACACGCTCTGCGTCAGGTCGGCGCGCCCGCTCGGGAAGACGGCGACCGTGCACTCGACCTCGCGGCAGTCCACCGTCGAGCCGTCCTGCGCGGTGAAGGTCGGCGCGATGCCGTCCAGCCGCAGCGCCCACGCGCCGTCGCCCTCGCCGGGAACCAGCTGGCTGGTGCCGGCCGGGTTGCGCGGCAGCTCCCGCGGGTCACTCACGTCGCCGCGGGCCGTGGTCTGCACGACCAGCAGGTGGTCGCCGGCGATGAAGCCGGAGCCGTGCAGGTGCGTGGCGCCGCCCTCCGCCGGGAACTCGGTCGCGTCCAGCGTCGCCGACGGCTCGGGCCGCTCGGCGTCGTCGAACGCGATCGGCGCCCAGGCGTCCTGGCTCCGGTCGCCCGCGGTGCCGAAGTCGGTCGCCAGCAGCACGCACTCCACGACCTTGCAGTCGTAGACGTCGCCGCCGCCGTCCGGCACGAACCGCGAGGTCACGGCGTTCAGCGTGGCCGGGACGAGGAACTCCCCCTCGGCCGTCGTCATGACCCGGGCCGAGCCGGCCGCGGCGGGCCAGGTCGACGGGTCCGTGCCCTCGACCCGGACCGCTTGGACGACCTCGATCGCCCGCTGCGGCGCGAAGCCGCTGCCGGTCACCTCGATGGTGTTGCTGCCGGCGTTGTCCAGGTCCGCCGACGCCGACAGCGTCAGCGATGGGGCGGCCGGCTCCTCGGTGACGGTGAGCGGGACGGACAGCTCCTGGTCCGCGTTCGTGGTGCCGCCCGCGGCGTACGTGTAGACACCGAGCGTGGTGTCCGCCGGCCACTCGACCGGCTCGCCGGTCGTGCGGTCCGTCGGCTTGGCCAGCGTCAACTCGGCGGTGAAGGTGCCGTCCGCCTCGATCTCGGCCCACTGCGCCCGGATCGCGTCCTGGTACTGCACCGGGACCTGATCCAGCGCGGCCTGCGCCAGCGCCCACTTCTGCGCGCCGACGGTACGGCTGCTCGACGGGGCGCCGGCCGAGGGCTGCCAGGTGTCGGCGAACGAGCCGAACACGACGTACGCACCCGCGGGGACGCCGGCCGGGATCGGCGGACGGTTGCCCTCCGGGGCGACGTTGCCATTCGGGTCGAAGCCGCTGCCACGCACGACGATCGTGTCGCCGTAGGTCAGCTCGGCCTCGGCCACCGGCGTGGTGCCGTCGGCCGCGAACACCTCGATCGACGGCTCGAAGACCGGCTCACCGTCGGCGAGCGGGATCGCCACCTCGGCATCGTGGCTGCGGTCGCCCGGCGTCGTGCTGAACGTGGCGAGCACGTAGTCCTTCGCCGGGTCGAGCTGCCCCTTCTCGACGTACAGCGCGGCGTCGAAGAACCCGTCGGTGAAGTTGACCGAGTGCATCTCGCTCCACGTGACCGTGTCGGTCTCGCGGTCGAATGTGTCGTCGCGCGCGGCCCAGACGTCGGCCTCGACGACGGCGAGCGTCACGGTGCTGGTCGGCACCGGGTAGCCGCCGCCCACCGCCGACAGGACGATGTAGTCCGCGGCGGGATCGAACTCGGCGCCCTCGGGGAAGGCGAGGGTCGGCTCGCTCGGCGCCGGCAGCACGGTCAGCTCGGCCGGCTCCGTGACGACGTCAGCGCCGCGGCCGTTGCCGCCGACCGCGCGGACCAGCAGGCCGTCCTGGTCCGCCGTCACGCCGGTCAGCTCGACGTAGCTGCTGGCGATGCCGGCCTCACCGTGGTCGGTCCACGTCGCGCCGCCGTCGGTGCTCGTCTGCCACTGGTACGTGGGCCGCGGCCAGCCGGCGATGTCGGCGGCGAACTGCGCCTTGTAGCCCTCGAACGTGGTCACGTCGAGCGGCGACGACCACAGCTCCGGCGCCGCGGCGTCCTGCACCTGCACACCCGCGGCTTCCGACGTCAGCGACGTCGTGCTGTTCGTGATGATCACCCGCACGTAGGTGCCGGTGTCGGCCGGCGTCACCCCCGGCAGCGTCAGCGTGGCGCTCGTCGCGCCGTCGACGTTCTGCCAGTCGGCCGCGCCGGGCGCGCGCCGCTGCCACTGGTAGGTCAGCGCGTCGTCGCTCTCGGCGGTGACGGTGAACGTGGCGTCCTCGCCGGTGACGGCCTGCGCCCACTGCGGCTGCTCGGTGATCGTCACCGGGTACACGTCGACGAACTCCGGCACGCCGCCGTCGAGGTCGAGCAGCACCGGCAGCGGCGGCTTGTTCGGGTCCGCGCTGAGGCCGCTGGTGTGCCAGTACGACGACAGCCCGGTGCGGTAGTGGAAGTCGACGATCGGCGTCGGCCAGGAGCCCCAGTTCGGGTTGGCCGCCTTGGCCTCGTCCGGGATCGCCGACGTCTCGCGCCGGCCGGATGCCGGGTCGGCCGGGTCGTTCAGCGGGAAGTAGTCGACGCCCTGGTAGACCGGGGTGCCGGTGAGCGCGCCGTCGACGACCTCGACGCCGTCCAGCTCCAGGATCGTGACGTCCTGCTCCGGGTCCAGCGGCTCCTTGACCGTCGGGTCCTCCATCGACGACGCGAAGCCGCCGACCTCCGCGGTGATGACGCCGTGGCCGTCGGCGTCGACGGTCAGCCGCGGGTCGCGGACGTACCACGGCACCATGCCGCCGTAGGAGTAGATGGTGAACGCGCCCGTCCACGAGATCGTGCCGGCGCCGTCCGCCTCGATCCGCCCGGTGCCGCCGGTGAACAGCGCGCGCTGGTTGATCTTGTCATCGGCGACCGGGTAGCAGCGGTTCTCCGCCGTCACCGCGGTGGCGCGGCCGTCGGCCAGCCGCTTGAGCAGGTAGACGTCACCGTCCTGGGTCTGGTAGCTGGCCTCGGTGCCGTCGGCGACGCCGGCGACGAAGAAGCTGCAGCCGCCGGCCGGCGAACCGTACTGCGAGACGAGGTTGATGCCCCACTCGAACGTGGCGGCGGTGACGTCGATCGGCTCCGGGTCGCTGTCCTCGGTGACGGTGAGCGGGACGGACAGCTCCTGGCCGGCGTTGGTCGTGCCGCCGGCGGCGTAGGTGTAGACGCCGAGGGTCGTGTTCGCCGGCCACTCCACCGGCTCACCGGTCGTGCGGTCCGTCGGCTTGGCCAGCGTCAGCTCAGCCGTGAACGTGCCGTCGTCTCCGATCTCGGCCCACTGTGCGCGGATCGCGTCCTGGTACTGCGCCGGGACCTGGTCCAGCGCCGACTGCGCGAGCGCCCACTTCTGGGCGCCGACGGTGCGGGCGGACGACGGGGCGCCGGCGGACGGTCGCCAGGTCTCGGCGAACGAGCCGAAGACGACGTACGCACCCGCGGGGACGCCGGCCGGGATCGGCGGACGGTTGCCCTCCGGGGCGACGTTGCCGTTCGGGTCGAAGCCGCTGCCACGCACGACGATCGTGTCGCCGTAGGTCAGCTCGGCCTCGGCGGCCGGGGTGCTGCCGTCCGCGGCGAACACCTCGATCGACGGCTCGAAGATCGGCTGCTGCTCCTCCAGCGTCGCGGTGAACGTGAGCGGGTCCAGCGCGGTGCCCGCGGCGTAGAAGTTCGCGAACGCCGGCACGCCCGCGGCGGTCAGCGTGGCCGGGACTCCCGTCGCAGACACCGTGTCACCGTCGAACGTCAGCGGGTGGTCGGTGAGGTCGAGGTCGGCCAGCTCGACGTCGTCGTAGGTGACCAGCTGGCCGGAGTCCAGCGACTTGCTGACCACGTCGGCGACCAGCACGCCATCGGTCGCGGACGTGACCGTGACGCGCGGGTCGGTGACGGTGAGCTCCAGCAGCGGGCCGGCGCCCATGTCGTGGCCGGCGAAGTAGACCTCGCCGGCGAAGGACAGCTCGGCGGTGCCGGCGTCGGGGTCAGCGGTGCCGGTCCCCTCCGTCGCCCCGGCGAAGCGGAACGTGCCGTCGGCGTTGCGCGTCGCCGGGTCGCGGACCTCGATCGAGCCGTGCGCGATCGGGCCGGTGATGTAGTTGCGGAACGACGCCTTGACACCCCAGTCGAGCGTGCCGCCGGTCGTGTCCGTGGGCTCGGCCGACGCGACGGGCGCGGCGCCCGCGACCAGCGTGCCGGCACCGAGCGCCGCGGCGAGCAGCGTCGCCACGGTCCGTCTGAACGATGTGGTCCTCACGGTCGGTTCGTCTCCTCGGTACGACGACGGCGGACGGCGACGGCCGCCACTCCGCCGCCGAGCAGGGCCAGGCCGGCCAGCGCGGCCGGGATGATCGAGGCGCCGGTCTGGGCGAGGTTCGACCCGCCGCCGGCCGCTGTGGTGCTGGAGGGGCCCGGCGTCGAGCCGCCCTCGCCGCCGGTCCCGGTGCTCGCGAACGTGATCGGGATCAGCACGTCGGCGCTGCGGTCGGCGGTGCGGGTGTGGTCGGCGCGGGTGCCGACGACGCAGCCGTTGGGCGCCTGCGCGGGGTCGAGGCAGTCGGTGAACTCGTCGCTCGCGGCGACGCTCAGCTGGACGTCGAACGAGCCCTTGCCGCCGACCTCCTCGAACGGCGTCGCCAGGCCCTCGCCGTAGGACGGCGGGTTGGACGAGATCCACGCCGACGCACCGCCGCCGCCCTCCATGTCCGCGCCACCCAGGCACGGCGTGGGCTGCTGACCTGCGCCGTTGTTGACGCAGACGACGACGTAGATGCCCTTGGTGAGGTCGTAGCCCTCGCCGTGGACGGTGATCGTCTCGCCGGCCGGGTCGAGTCCGTCGACCTTCGAGACGGTGATCGTCTGGCCCTCCGGCCCGGTTCCGGACGCGGCTGCCGCGGTGCCGGCAAAGCCCCCCGTCGCCAGGATCACCACCCCTACGGCCGTGACGAGTCGACGGCGATGCGAGCGCCGTCGGGAAACGTTCGACATGTCCCACCCTTCAACCTGATGTCAGGTTCTGCGGATCAATGAGGCACGATATCGGTATAGGTAAGGCATACCTACATTGGGGTAGGCAAACCTAAGATGCAATACTTGTCTCATCCGCAGTGCCGACCCGGAGGAGAATCCGTGCCGACCACCCGTACGCCGGCCGAGGCCGAGCCCCGAACGTTCTCCCAGGCCCTGCGCGAGCGCAGCTGGCCCCTGCACGACGTCGCCAACGGCGCGGAGTTCATCAACGCGCTGATGGAGGGGCGGATCAGCCGCGAGGGCTACACCGCGCTCGTCACGCAGCACCACTTCGTCTACGAGGCGCTGGAGTCCGTCGCCGCCGGCATGCGTGACGACCCGGTCGCCGGGCCGTTCGTCACCGACGACCTCACCCGCGGGCCGTCGCTGCGGGCCGACCTCGCGTTCCTGCTCGGCGACGCCGACGCTATCGACGACCTGGAGCCGCTGCCGGCGACCCGCCGCTACGCCGACCGGATCCGCGAGACGGCGCAGTGGCCCGGCGGCTTCGTGGCGCATCACTACACCCGGTACCTGGGCGACCTCTCCGGCGGACTGGCCGTCGGCACGCTGGTGGCGCGGACGTACGGCTTCCCGGCCGGCGGCGACGGCGTGCGGTTCTACCGGTTCGACGCGATCCCCAAGCCACGCCCGTTCAAGGACGCCTACCGGGCCCGCCTCGACGCGGCGCCGTGGAACCCCGACGAGCGGGAGCGCGTGATCGACGAGGTGGTCGCGGCGTACGGGATGAACACGGCGATCTTCCTCGACCTCGGCGCGGCGCACCCGGCGACGCCGCCCGCGGCCGGCTGACGTGGTGCGGTGGGGGTGGCGGGGGCGCCTGGCTCTTATACACATCT
>NZ_POTW01000056.1 GCF_003236295.1 Jiangella anatolica | reverse complement strand
CCCCTTCACCCGTCGCCCCTTGGCGTTCACACCCCCCGCTGGCGGCGCCCTCCACCCGCCGTTGCCGTCGCGCTGCGCCCGGCGGCGGCGCAGCCGCGCAACCCCTTCAACCCATCGCCTCTTGGCGTTCGCGCGCACGGCCGGGGACGCCTCCCGCGTCGACTTCGTCCACCGCGCCCCTAGCGTCCACACCCGGCCCGCTAGGGTCGTGGGGTGCTGAGAGTCGGGCTGACGGGCGGGATCGGGGCCGGCAAGTCGGTGGTGGCGCGTCGCCTCGCCGAACGGGGTGCGACGGTCGTCGACGCGGACCTGATCGCCCGTGAGGTGGTCGAGCCGGGCGCGCCCGGACTGGCCGCCGTCGTGGACGAGTTCGGTCCCGGTGTCCTGACCCCCGACGGCGCGCTGGACCGGCCCGCGCTCGGCGCGATCGTCTTCGCCGACGAGGACCGGCGGCGGGCGCTGAACGCGATCGTGCACCCGCTGGTCGGACGGCGCCGGCAGGAGCTGGTAGCGGCCGCCGGCCCGGACGCGGTCGTCGTCGAGGACATCCCGCTCCTGGTCGAGAACGGCCTGGCCGCCGGGTTCCCGCTGGTCATCGTCGTACACGCGCCTGAGTCCGAGCGGCTGCGCCGGCTGATCGACGACCGCGGGATGGCCGAGCCGGACGCGCTGGCCCGGATCCGCGCCCAGGCGACCGACGACCAGCGGCGGGCCGCGGCGGACGTCTGGCTGGACAACTCCGGTCCGCTTGTGGATACCGAGGCCGCCGTCGACGACCTGTGGACAGAGCGGCTGGCGCCGTTCGAGGCGAACCTGCGGGCCGGGATCCGGGCGCCTCGGCCGCCACGTGCCGTCATCGTCGAGCCGGACCCGACCTGGGCCGACCAGGGCCGCCGGCTGCTGAACCGCATCCGCCACGTCGCAGGTGACCGGCTGATCCGCGCCGACCACCACGGCTCCACCTCGGTGCCCGGCCTGCCGGCGAAGGACGTGATCGACGTCCAGCTGGTCGTCGCCGACCTCGCCGCCGCCGCGTCCGTGGCGGGGGAGCTGGGCGAGGCGGGGCTGGTCCGGCTGCCGGACCGCTGGTGGGACGTCGACCAGGACGGGATCGAGCGCGACAAGGCGATGTGCGTGAACGCCGACCCCGGGCGTGCGGTGAACTGTCACATCCGGCCCGTCGAGTCGCCGACGTGGCGGGACGGGCTGCTGTTGCGGGACTGGCTGCGGGCGCATCCAGATGCGGTTCGGGAGTACGCGGAGTTGAAGCGGGAGCTGGCGGCGCAACCGCACTCGTCGGTGGACGAGTATGCGAGCCGGAAGACGCCTTGGGTGAATGGGGCGTTGGCTCGCGCCTCGGAGTGGGCTGCGCAGGTGGGCTGGTCGCCCTAGTTCGTGGGGGTGCGTTGCGCCGGGGTTTCTCGTCGCGCCGGGCTCTCGTTGGTTGGGTTCGCCACGTTCGGGTGGCCCCCTCGCTTGCCCATTGTCCGGTCTCGGGACCACGCCTCAAGTCCGCGCGCCCTGGCGGCGCTTGGACTTGACCCGTGGTCCCGAGACCGGGGGCAAGACTCGGAGGGGACCACCCGGAGAAGGGGCCCTGGCTTCCAGGCTCGCTGGGCTTTTGGTTCGCTGGCCGCTTGCGGGTTGCGTCTGGGCTTTTGGCTACCGGTTTTGCTGGGCTCGGTGTTGGCTGGCCGGTGGCGGGTTGCGTCTGGGCTTTTGGCTACCGGTTTTGCTGGGCTCGGTGTTGGCTGGCCGGTGGCGGGTTGCGTCTGGGCTTTTGGCTACCGGCTTCGCTGGGCTCGGTGTTGGCTGGCCGGTGGCGGGTTGCGTCTGGGCTTTTGGCTACCGGCTTTGCTGGGGTCTGTGTTGGCTGGCCGCTTGCGGTTCGCTTCTGGCTCTTGGCTACCAGCCTCTGCGCGGTGTGGTGTTCGCCGGCCTCTGCTGGTCCGAGATGAGGCGCTTCTGCTACTTCCGTGGGGTTGGCTCTGCTCTCGTGGCGGGCGGTCCTTTGGGGCCGGTCAAGCCCGCGAGACCGGCGGATGCACGCCATATCGGCGGTTCCTGGCCCTCGTCGGTCCGGGTTCGGCGGTTTCGCGGGCATCGGCCGTCGGCGCGGGTACTGGCGCCCGTCTCGTCCGCCGCCTGGTCTTCGCACCCGCGGCGAGCACGTCCCGCGACGGCGCGAGGGCGGCAACGGTGTGGGTTCGCTGCGAGAACGCTGCGGCATCGCTGTCGTGGGGGCGACAGCGATCTCACACCGTCACAGCCACCGATTCCGCCGCATCGCGCGTCAGCCGGGGGCGAGGCCGGGCTGAGGGCCGGCCGTCCAGTGCCCGCCGTCGGCGTCGCCCGCAGGGCCGCCGAAGAGGCTGCGGGTGAGTAGGTCCGAGTCCGCCAGCATCTCGTCCAGAGCGGAGGCCAGGTCGGCGTCGGCCGGAGGGTGGCCGGCGTCGGCGGCGGCGAGGACGGCGCGGCGCATGAGCTCCTTCGCGAACGACGCCGTCGTGCCCTCGGCCCGCTCCGCCGCCTCGTCCAGCGCGGCCGGGCTGAACGGCAGGCCGCGCGCGTAGAGACGGTTCAGCCGCCGCCGGGCCTCGGCGTCGGGGAGGGGGATCTCGGCCGCGAGGTCGACCCGGCCGGGGCGCTGGGCCAGGGCGGGCTCCAGCAGGTCGGCGCGGTTGGTGGTGAGGACGAAGGCGACGTCGGCGTCGTCGGCGAGGCCGTCGAGGGCGTCGAGCGCCTCGAACAGCAGCGGCTGCGGGCCGGCGGAGAGGGTCCGGTCCTCGGCGATCAGATCGCAGTCCTCCAGCACGACGACGGCGGGCTCGAGCGCGCGGGCGGTCTCGGCGGCGGTCTGGACCAGCCGCAACGACTGCCCGGACAGCACGATGACCGTCGTGCCGGGGCTGACCGCCATGAGGTAGCGGACGGTGTGCGTCTTGCCGGTCCCGGGCGGCCCGAACAGCAGGATCCCGCGCTTGAGGTGCTGACCCGCCGCCGTCAGCGCGTCACGATGCCGCGCGACACCGGTGAGATGGCGCTCGACGCGGGCGAGGACGCCGTCGGGGAGGATGACGTCGGCGGCGGTGAGGGTGGGGCGGCGCAGGAACGTGACGCTGCCGTTGCTGGCGCCGAACACGGCCGGCGCGAACGCGACGACCTGGCCGCGCAGCACGCTGCGCTCGGCCATCAGCCGGCGCAGCTCGTCGAGGAAGGCCGGCACGACGGCGTCGGCGGCGGCCAGCACCTCCAGCCCCGGCAACTCCCGTCCGAACTGCGGCTGGGCGTCGCGCTGGAGCACGACGAGCGGGACGCCGTCGTAGGTGAGCAGCTGTAGCCCGAACGAGATCACCTGCCGGTTGGTGTCCGGGCCGGTCGGGACGCGCGCGTAGTCGACCGGCCCGACGGGGAACATGCCGTGCTGGCCGGCGTTCTCGATGATCTCGGCCAATGACGAGTGCCGCCGCGCCATGCCACCACCGACGCCGATGAGGCGGCGGCCGCCGTGGAGGCCGGCGAGGGCTTCCAGCGCGACGTCGGCGTCGGCGTACCGGAGCGGGGAGACCTGCTCGTTCACGACGGGCAGGGAGCGGGGCGCGACGCCGAGGTGCTCCTGGAGGATCGGCAGCAGCGGCTCGACCCCGTCGGAGTCGGCGCGCACCTGGTGTACGACGTCGGTCATGAACTCGCGGAAGGTGGTCACGAACCTGCGGGTTTCGTCGTCCATCGCTGTGAGCGTAGCCGTACCCCCGGACCTTGTCGGTGGGACCGCATACCTTTGTATGCATGCGTACGGCAGGTGAACTCTCCCGGGTGGTGGCGCCCTTCAAGGTCGTCAGCGAGTGGGAGCCGTCCGGCGACCAGCCGGCGGCCATCGACGAGCTCGAGCGGCGGGTCCGCGCGGGCGACAAGGACACCGTCCTGCTCGGCGCCACCGGCACGGGCAAGAGCGCCACCACGGCCTGGCTGGTCGAACGGCTGCAGCGGCCCACGCTGGTCATGGTGCCGAACAAGACGCTGGCCGCCCAGTTCGCCAACGAGCTGCGCGAGATGTTCCCCAACAACGCGGTCGAGTACTTCGTCTCGTACTACGACTACTACCAGCCCGAGGCCTACGTCCCGCAGAGCGACACCTACATCGAGAAGGACTCCTCCATCAACGAGGAGGTCGAGCGGCTCCGCCACTCGGCGACGTGGTCGCTGCTGACCAGGCGCGACGTCATCGTGGTGGCGACGGTGTCGTGCATCTACGGCCTCGGCTCGGCCGACGAGTACCTGCACCGCATGGTGCACCTCAAGGTCGGCGACGAGAAGAACCGCGAGGGGCTGCTGCGCGAGCTGGTCGACGTCCAGTACACGAGGAACGACCAGAACCTGACGCGTGGCACGTTCCGGGTCCGCGGCGACACGCTCGAGATCATCCCGATGTACGACGAGCTGGCTGTCCGGGTCGAGTTCTTCGGCGACGAGATCGAACGCATCATGACCATGCACCCGCTCACCGGCGAGGTCATGCGCGAGGAGCAGGAGACGTACGTCGCGCCGGCCACCCACTACGTGTCCGGCCGGGAACGCATGGAGCGGGCCATCGGCAGCATCGAGACCGAGCTGGAAGAGCGGCTGGCCGAGTTCGAGCGGCAGGGCAAGCTGCTCGAGGCGCAGCGGCTGCGCATGCGCACCACGTACGACATCGAGATGATGCGCGAGGTCGGGTTCACCTCCGGCATCGAGAACTACTCGCGTCACCTCGACGGGCGCGCGCCCGGGTCGGCGCCGAACTGCCTCATCGACTACTTCCCCGACGACTTCCTGCTGGTCATCGACGAGTCGCACGTCACCGTGCCACAGATCGGCGGCATGTACGAGGGCGACATGAGCCGCAAGCGCACGCTCGTCGACCACGGGTTCCGGCTGCCCAGCGCCATGGACAACCGGCCGCTGCGGTTCGAGGAGTTCCTGGAGCGGATCGGCCAGACGGTGTACCTGTCGGCCACCCCCGGGCCGTACGAGCTGGAGAAGGTCGACACCGTCGTCGAGCAGATCATCCGCCCGACCGGCCTGGTCGACCCCGAGGTGGTGGTCAAGTCCACGAAGGGCCAGATCGACGACCTCATCCACGAGATCCGGCTGCGGATCGAGCGCGACGAACGGGTCCTCGTCACCACGCTGACCAAGAAGATGGCCGAGGACCTCACCGACTACCTGCTCGAACGCGGCATCCAGGTGCGCTACCTGCACAGCGAGGTCGACACGCTGCGCCGGGTCGAGCTGCTGCGTGAGCTGCGGATGGGCGAGTTCGACGTGCTGGTCGGCATCAACCTGCTCCGCGAGGGCCTCGACCTCCCCGAGGTGTCGCTGGTCAGCATCCTCGACGCCGACAAGGAGGGCTTCCTCCGCTCCGGCACCTCGCTGATCCAGACCATCGGCCGCGCGGCCCGCAACGTGTCCGGCCAGGTGCACATGTACGCCGACACGATCACGCCGTCCATGCAGAACGCGATCGACGAGACCAACCGGCGGCGCGAGAAGCAGGTCGCCTACAACCGCGAGCACGGTATCGACCCGACGCCGCTGCGCAAGCGGATCAGCGACATCACCCAGATGCTGGCCCGCGAGGACGCCGACACCGAGGCGCTGATCGGCGGATCCGGGCGGGCCGCGAGCCGGGGCAAGTCGCCGGTGCCGGGGGTCCGGGCCAGCGTCGGCAGCGCCGGCAAGCACGCAGCCGACCTCGCCGGCATGCCGGCCGCGGACCTGGCCGCCCTGATCCAGCAGCTCAGCGACCAGATGCACGCCGCGGCGGCGGAGTTGCAGTTCGAGCTGGCGGCCCGGCTGCGCGACGAGATCTCGGAGCTGAAGAAGGAGCTGCGCGGCATGCACGAGGCCGGCGTGCGCTGACGGCGCGGGTCCGGCGCCCACTCCGGCCGCCGAACCGTGACAAGCGTTATGCTGTGGCGAAAATCCGTCAGTGGCGCGTTGTGGCCAGCGGTCTCGAGCCCCCGGGAGCCGCGCATGCTGGAACAGCTCGGCCTCGGCGACGAGGAGCAGTCGGTCTACCTCGCGCTGCTGGACCACGCCCGGCCGGCGACGGCGGCCGAGCTCGGCCTGCCGGACCTGCCGCCGGACGCCGTCGAGAAGCTGCTCGACGGGCTGGAGCGGCGCGGCCTGGCCGACCGGCTGCCGGGGGAGCCGCCGGCGTATCGGCTGGTCGACCCGGCGCTGGCGTTCGCCGAGTCGCTGGCCGCCCGCGAGCGCGACCTGCAGCGCAGCCGCGTCCTCGTCGACGAGCTCGCCGTGCGGCACCGCCGCCGCCACGACGCCGTCGAGCCGGGTGACCTGGTCGAGATCGTCACCGGCTCCGAGGCGACCGCCCGCCGCCTGGTCGACGTCTACAGCGGCGCCCGCACGCAGGTCAGGGCCATGGAACGGCCGCCGTACGGCGTGGTGAACAGCGAGCCGAACCCGATCGAGGTCGAGTTGCTCAAGGCCGGCGTCCGGCATCGCGTCCTGTACGAGCAGAGCGCCGTCGACCTGCCGGGCCGGGTGGCGGACCTGATCGGCGGCATCGCCGCGGGGGAGGAGGCCCGGGTCACGCCGACGCTGCCGGCGCGGATGCTGCTGGTCGACGACCGCTTCGCGATGATCCCGGCGAGGGCCGGCGCGCTGATCACCGACCAGCTGCTCGTCGTCCATCCCGGCGGGCTGCTGGATGTGCTGGCCGAGGTGTTCGAGGAGACCTGGCTGCGCGCGATGCCGCTGCGATTGGATCCCAGCGAGGTCGATGACGACCGTGTCATCCTGAACCTGCTGGCCGCGGGCCTGACCGAGCAGTCGATCGCCCGGCACGTGGGCGCCAGTCAGCGCACCGTCCAGCGGCGGATCCGGGAGATCAGCGGCCGGCTCGGCGCGCGGACCCGGTTCCAGGCGGGGCTGCAGGCGGCCCGCAACGGAGTGCTGTGATGGACCCATGAGCGATGAGCTGCTGACGTACTGCCTGTCCAAGCCCGGCGCCTGGCGGGACGAGCCGTGGGAGGGCGACGTCGTCGCGAAGGTCGGCGACAAGATCTTCGCGTTCCTCGGCTCCGGCGCGTCGCCCGGCGGCGCGAGCGTCGGCGTCAAGTGCGGCCGCGACCGCGACGAGGCCGACGAGTGGCTGGCGCGGTACCCGGACGACGCCTCGATCATGGCCTACATCGGCCGGTCCGGCTGGAACACGCTGCGCGTCGGCGGTGCGATCCCCGACGAGGAGATCCGGCAGGCCATCGACGACTCGTACGCGATGGTCGTCGCGAAGCTCCCGAAACGGCTCCGGCCGGCGTGAGTCCGGGAAACGTCGGCTGGGACGACGAATTGCGCTCCCGGCGGTGGCTGTGAAATACAATGGGGATCAGCGTGGAGGGGAGTACTCCCGACGCGGTGGCATCGTCATCACGGATGCTCCCTACACCGGGAGCCTCCCGGTGCCTCCGGCCCGGTGATCCCGGGCGGACGAGACCTCCGGTTGCGCACAGCGCCCGCTGTGCGGTCAGCTCACCGGAGAGGACTCTGTCTTCGTGTTGAACCTGCCCGTGTGGTTCGAAGTCGGGACGTTCGTCGTTCTGACCCTGCTGCTCGCCGCGGACCTGCTCATCGTCACCCGCCGCCCGCACGCCCCGTCCATGCGCGAGGCCAGCCTGTGGGTGTCGTTCTACGTCGGGCTCGCCGTGGTGTTCGGCATCGTCCTCGGGTTCGTCGGCCATGGCCAGGCCTCCGGCGAGTTCTTCGCCGGCTGGCTCACCGAATACAGCCTCAGCGTCGACAACCTGTTCATCTTCGTGATCATCCTGGCCCAGTTCCGGGTGCCCAGGAAGTACCAGCAGTCGGTGCTGATGTTCGGCATCCTGACGGCGATCGTCCTGCGCGGCGTGTTCATCCTGCTCGGCGCGGCGCTGATCAACGAGTTCGCCTGGGTGTTCTACATCTTCGGCGCGTTCCTCGTGTACACGGCGATCAGGCTGGCCAACCAGCAGGTCCACCACGAGGACCACGACGACGAGTACGAGAACGCGTTCGTCCGCCGGGCCCAGCGGGTGCTGCCGATGACGCAGGAGTACCACGGCGTCAAGCTGCGCATCCGTGAGAACGGCAAGCGCCTCTACACCCCGATGGTCATCGTCTTCCTCTCCATCGCCTCGGCCGACCTGCTGTTCGCCGTCGACTCGATCCCGGCCATCTTCGGGCTGACGCAGGAGGCGTTCATCGTCTTCACCGCGAACATCTTCGCGCTGATGGGGCTGCGGCAGCTGTACTTCCTCATCGGCGGGCTGCTGGAGAAGCTGGTCTACCTCTCCGCCGGCCTGGCCGTGATCCTCGCGTTCATCGGCGTGAAGCTGGTGCTGCACGCCCTGCACGAGAACAACCTGCCGTTCGTCAACGGCGGCGAGCCGTTCCACAGCGTGCCCGAGGTGCCGATCTGGCTGTCGCTGACGGTCATCGTCGGAACCTTGCTGGTCACCACGGTGCTCAGCCTGCTCAAGTCCCGCAGCGACGACCGCAAGGCGGCGCGGTCCGGCTCGGCGGGCGACGCGGCCGACGAGGTCGAGGCCGGCTCGGACGAGCCCGCCGACCGCCCGTCCTGACGGCGGTAGGGGCGCCCGGCCGGAGTCGGCCGGGCGCCCCCCGAGGTTCGTGGCGCACTCGTCCACGGGACGTCGTGGCTGCACGGCGCGACGGTTGCCCGATGAGTCGTCGCTGCTCGCGCGGAGGCTGTGTCCGGGGGGCCGGATAGTGTCGGGCTGACAGACATTGTCAGTCCGGTCGTGCACAATCAGGCTCTAGAGCGAAGGAGGCTCCTCATGGCAACCAAGCCGAACTCCGCTCCACCGGTCGAGGCAGTCGAGCTGACTCCGGACGAGTATGCGAAGGCAAAGCGCGCCGCGCTCAAGTCGGTCGGTTTGACCTATCGGCAGTTGGAGCGCCAGGCTCGCTCGGGTCAGTTCAGCTCACCGCGCGCCCACAAGGTATGGGTCGCCATCGGTGGCCACGCCCGCTGATACCCACAGACTGCTGGACCTGGCCAGAGAGTTCGCTGCTGAGGTCCAAGACGTACTGAACAAGACGGTCTGCAATGGAGCGGTCGTCGGAGCCGTTGTCTCCTGGGACAGGACCTCCAAGCAGGACATCGTCATTGTGGGGACGTTGCTCGACGGGGTCGTCGCGCAACCGGTTCGGCTCTGCCTCGGCCGCGAGCGGCCGAAGTGCTGGCTCGACGCTCAGTATCGGTGTGACTTCGACGATCGTGGCCGTTTCCTCATGGTGGTCAGCTCCTACTTCGGGATCTACGCCCCGGACGGAGTGAAGACCCTGTGCCACTACGACTATGAACGCAACAAGGCCGGGTATCCCGCAGCCCATCTGCAGGTCGCCGGAACATGCCCAGCGCTCGGTGAGTTGCCAGGCAAACGGAGTGCTGACGAACTGGCGAAGCTTCACTTCCCGGTCGGCGGCAGACGCTATCGACCCACGATCGAGGACATGGTCGAATTCGTCATCAGCGAAGGCTTCGCCAAGGGCCGCGACGGCTGGGGTCGGATCGTCGCGCAGCACCGAGACCGCTTCCATCAAAAGCAGCTCAGCGCGCTTGTGCGGCGTCATCCGGACATCGCGAGAGCCGTGCTCGCTGACATGGAGAACTCTGCATAGGGCCGTCGCGCGCGGCCGGGCGCCCTACCAGCCGCGCGCCCGCCAGGCGGCCAGGTGCGGACGCTCGGCGCCGAGCGTCGTGTCGTCGCCGTGGCCGGGGTAGACCCAGGTCTCGTCCGGCAGCCGGTCGAACAGCTTCGCCTCGACGTCGTCGAGCAGGGAGGTGAAGTCGGCGGCGGAATGGGTCTTGCCGACGCCGCCGGGGAAGAGCGAGTCGCCGGTCCACAGGTGCGGCGGGCCGGTCGGGTCGTCGTACAGGACGGCGAGACCCCCGGGCGTGTGGCCGGCCAGGTGGATCAGCTCCACCGACACGTCGCCGAACGTCAGGCGGTCGCCGTCGCCGGAGACGGCCAGCGCGGTCGGCACCGGGATGGCCGGCGCGTCCGCCTCGTGCGCGACGGTGACGGCGTCAGGCGCGGCCGCCGCCACCGCGGCCAGCGCGCCCCAGTGGTCCGGATGCCGGTGCGTGGTGACGAGGTAGCGCAGCGGCCCGTCGCCGGCCAGCGCCAGCACCCGGTCCGGCGCGGCGCCGGCGTCGATCAGCAGCTCGTCGCCGCTGAACCGGTCCCGCAGCACGTAGACGTTGGTGGCCAGGGGACCGACGACGCCCTTCATGACGACCAGCCGGGCCAGCTCGTGCACCCCCGGCGCGCCGCCGGGCCGCACGCGGCCGCTGTACATCGTCACAGCCAGGACGGCAGCGCCGGCAGCGGGCCGGCCGGCTGTACCCGCAGGTCCCTGCCGGGGGAGCGGCCGGTCAGCCAGCCGAGCAGCGCCGCGGGCGGGCCGCCGACGGTGACCGGGGCCTCCGCGCCCAGGTGCTCCACGCCGCCGCCGTCGACCTCGAGGGTGATGGCGGGGACGTCGTCGCGGCGGCCGAACGCGCGCACGGTCTCGTCCAGCGCGCGGCGCACGAACGCGGACGGCCAGTCCGCCGGCGTGTAGCCGGTGGAGAGGTCGACGTGGTGGACCTCCAGTTCGCGCAGCCGCAGCCAGAGCACCCGCCGGCCGGGCAGCGGGTCGCCGGTGGCGGCCGGGCCGCCGCGGACCTGGCGCTCCCAGCCGTCGTCGGGCATCTCCATGACGGCGCGGACGAAGCGGTCGGCGGTCTCGTGCAGGTCGTCGACGATCTCGGCGCCGGAGCGGCGGGCGCCGGCCTCGATGTCGGCGGCCCGGGCCTCGGCGCTGACGTACATCGGGTTCTCGCGCCCGGTGCGGGCCCAGCTCAGCAGGTTCGACAGCGCGTCGGCGTTGCGGGCCACATGCGTGAGGACGTGGGCGCGGGTCCAGCCGGGACATAGACTGGACGCGGCCAGGTCGGCGTCGTCGAGCGTGGCGGCCGTCGCGATGAGGCGCTCGGTCGCGGCGGTCACCGGACCGGCGGCGGGCGAGTCACCGCCGGAATCGTGGGACATCGGTTCGGCGTTCACGGAGGGCACGGTTCGAACCTAGTCGTCATCGCGCGCCGCGGCGACAGGGTTGGCCCTCCCGGGTCGTTCGTCTGAGCGACCTTGTCGGAGCCTCCCCCTACGATGCAATGAGCCGTACACCTGCCCACCGCACCACCCACCGCACCACCCACTGATACCGGAGTCCACGGGGTCCCATGACCGAACGAACCGCCGCCCGCGCCGGCGACCGCCTGGTGGTCCACGGCGCACGGGAGCACAACCTCAAGGACATCTCCATCGACCTGCCGCGTGACGCGCTCATCGTGTTCACCGGGTTGTCCGGGTCGGGGAAGTCCAGCCTGGCCTTCGACACGATCTTCGCCGAGGGCCAGCGCCGCTACGTCGAATCCCTCTCGGCGTACGCCCGCCAGTTCCTGGGGCAGATGGACAAGCCCGACGTCGACTTCATCGAGGGTTTGTCGCCGGCGGTCTCCATCGACCAGAAGTCGACGTCGCGCAACCCGCGCTCGACCGTCGGCACCATCACCGAGGTCTACGACTACCTGCGCCTGCTCTACGCGCGCGCCGGCCACCCGCACTGTCCGGTCTGCGGCCGCCCGATCGGCCGGCAGACGCCGCAGTCGATCGTCGACCAGGTGCTCGACCTGGAGGAGGGGGCCCGGTTCCAGGTGCTGGCGCCGGTGATCCGCGAGCGCAAGGGCGAGTACGCCGACCTGTTCCGCACCCTGCAGGGGCAGGGCTACTCCCGGGCCCGCGTCGACGGCACCGTCTACCAGCTCACCGACGTGCCGAAGCTGAAGAAGCAGGAGAAGCACACCATCGAGGTGGTGGTCGACCGGCTGGCGGTGAAGGAGTCCGCGAAGCGCCGGCTGACCGACTCGGTCGAGACGGCGCTGCGGCTGTCCGGCGGCCTGGTCACACTCGACTTCGTCGACCTGCCCGAGGACGACGAGCACCGCGAGCGGGTCTACTCCGAGCACCTGTACTGCCCGTACGACGAGCTGTCGTTCGAGGAGCTGGAGCCGCGGTCGTTCTCGTTCAACTCGCCGTTCGGCGCCTGCCCGGAGTGCACGGGCCTGGGCACCCGCATGGAGGTCGACGAGGAACTGATCGTCCCCGACCCGTCGAAGAGCCTCGACGGCGGCGCGCTGGCCCCGTGGGCGCCCGGCACCACGTCGGAGTACTTCGACCGGCTGGTCACGGCGCTGTCCGAGGCCCTCGGGTTCCGCACCGACGTGCCGTTCGAGTCGCTGCCGAAGAAGGCCCGCGAGGCCGTCCTGCACGGCCACCCCGAGCAGGTGCACGTCCGCTACAAGAACCGCTACGGCCGCGAGCGCTCCTACTACACGTCCTACGAGGGCGTGCTGCCGTGGGTGCGGCGCCGCTATGCCGAGGCCGAGTCCGACGCCAGCCGCGAGCGGTTCGAGGGCTTCATGCGCGAGGTGCCGTGCCCGGCCTGCGGCGGCACCCGGCTCAAGCCGGTGGTGCTGGCGGTGACGGTGGGCGGCAAGAGCATCGCCGACGTCGCCGCGCTGCCGATCGGCGAGTGCGCCGAGTTCCTGCGCGAGCTGAAGCTGTCCGAGCGCGAGGAGCAGATCGCCGCCCGGGTGCTCAAGGAGGTCAACGAGCGGCTGCAGTTCCTCGTCGACGTCGGCCTGCATTACCTGAGCCTGGACCGTGCGTCGGCCACGCTGGCCGGCGGCGAGGCGCAGCGCATCCGGCTGGCGACGCAGATCGGGTCCGGCCTGGTCGGCGTGCTGTACGTGCTCGACGAGCCGTCCATCGGGCTGCACCAGCGTGACAACCACCGGCTGATCGAGACGCTGGTCCGGCTGCGCGACCTCGGCAACACGCTGATCGTCGTCGAGCACGACGAGGACACCATCAAGGTCGCCGACTGGGTGGTCGACATCGGGCCGGGCGCCGGCGAGCACGGCGGCCAGGTCGTCGTCAGCGGCACCGTCGACGACCTGCTGGCCGAGGAGGACTCGCTGACCGGGCAGTACCTGTCCGGGAAGAAGCGCATCGACATCCCCGCGGTGCGCCGGCCGCCGGCCAAGGACCGCGCCATCAAGGTCGTCGGGGCGCGGGCGAACAACCTCAAGGACGTCACCGTCAGCTTCCCGCTGGGCTGCTTCGTCGCCGTCACCGGCGTCAGCGGCTCGGGCAAGTCGACGCTGGTCAACGACATCCTGTACACGTCGCTGGCGAAGGAGATCTACAACGCCCGGGCGGTGCCCGGCCGGCACAAGCGCATCGAGGGCATGGGCCTGGTCGACAAGGTCGTGCACGTCGACCAGTCGCCGATCGGCCGCACCCCGCGCAGCAACCCGGCCACGTACACCGGCGTGTTCGACGTCATCCGCAAGCTGTTCGCGGAGACGCAGGAGGCGAAGGTCCGCGGCTACCAACAGGGCCGGTTCTCGTTCAACGTCAAGGGCGGGCGCTGCGAAGCGTGCACCGGCGACGGCACCATCAAGATCGAGATGAACTTCCTGCCCGACGTGTACGTGCCGTGCGAGGTCTGCCACGGCGCCCGCTACAACCGCGAGACGCTCGAGGTGCACTACAAGGGCAAGAGCATCTCCGAGGTGCTGGAGATGCCGATCGAGGAGGCGGCCGACTTCTTCGCGCCGGTCGAGCGGATCGCCCGGCACCTGCGCACGCTCAAGGAGGTCGGCCTGGGCTACGTGCGGCTGGGCCAGCCAGCGCCGACGCTGTCCGGCGGCGAGGCGCAGCGGGTCAAGCTCGCGGCCGAGCTGCAGAAGCGGTCCACCGGCAAGACGATCTACGTGCTCGACGAGCCCACCACCGGGCTGCACTTCGAGGACATCCGCAAGCTCATCGGCGTCCTGCAGGGACTGGTCGACAAGGGCAACACGGTCGTCGTCATCGAGCACAACCTCGATGTCGTCAAGACCGCCGACTGGATCGTCGACATGGGGCCCGAGGGCGGCACCGGCGGCGGCACCGTCGTCGCGACCGGCACGCCCGAGCAGGTGGCGAAGGTGAAGGCGTCGCACACCGGCGCGTTCCTCCAGGAGATCCTCGGGGTCTAGCCGACCTGAATGCGCGGAATCCGTTCGGGCCGCCCGTTCGTACAAGATGATGTGCGGGCACCCCTACGGAGAGGCGATCGATGGCACGGCACCACACGGCAACCACTCCGACCGGCGAGACCGGCGACCATGCGAGCTGCGGGCACTGCATCGGCCGCCGGACCGCGCTGATGGGCATGGGCGCCGTCGGCGTCGCGGGCCTGCTGGCGGCCTGCGGCGGCGGTGACGACGAGCCGAGCACGGGCGGCGCGCCGCCGGCCACCACCGAGCCCGAGGCCTCGGCCAGCGAGCCGCCGCCGAGCAGCGAGCCGCCCGAGGACGAGGCGACGACACCGGCGGGGGAGCCGGGCGGCGAGGCGCTGACGACGACGGCCGACGTGCCGGTCGGCGGCGGCGTCGTGCTGCACAGCGCCGGTGTCGTGGTGACGCAGCCGTCGGCCGGCACGTTCGCCGCCTTCAGCAGCACCTGCACGCACCAGGGCTGCTCGGTGACCTCGGTCGCCGACGGCCTGATCACCTGCGACTGCCACGGCAGCCAGTTCAACGCCGCGGACGGGACCGTGGCGAACGGCCCGGCCGAGCAGCCGCTGCCGCCCGTCGCGATCGTCGTCGAGGGCGACCAGATCCTCGCCGGCTGAAACGGGGGCGAGCCGGCCGCCGCCCAGGTTGCTGAGGGGGCGGCGGCCGGCTCGCGTACGCCGGGGGTCGGCGGGACCGAGGCCGATCCGATGTGTCCGAACTGTGATGGCCCGCACCCGGCTGTCGGCCGGGAGCCGGTGGTCTGACGGGGCCGCACCCGGCCGGTGCGAACGGGGTGAACCGGCGGCCGGGTGCGGCGTCAGGGGAGCAGCGAGGTCAGACCCGCGGCTCCGGGGGCGGCGGCTCCTCGTCGCCGAAGAGGGGCTGTCCCGGCGGCTCGGCCGGTGGGGCCTGCGTGGCGGCCGACCCGGTGGACCCGTACGTTGACGCCGTCGCCGTCTGCCCCATCGGCGAGCCGAAGTTCGACGGCGCCAGCTTGCGCCACCACTCGCGCGCGGTGTTGATCCCGCCGACGCCGAACGCGATCGTGCCGGCGGCCAGGATCGCCAGCGGCAGGTACTGCAGCAGCGTGTTCTCGATCTTCGACGTCACCGACGACGCGAAGTTCAGCGTGTCGAACGCCGCCAGGATCCCGATCACCAGGACGCCGATACGCACCGCGCTGCTGACCCAGGCCATGTTCCGGCTCTCCGCGAACGGCCGGACGACATTCGCGGCCCAATTCGCGATCGCGGCCGCGACGAACAGCACCAGAAGCGCAATGGCGACCAGCGGCAGATAGGCGATGAGCCGGTTCAGCATCGCCGTCAGCTGATCGATCCGCAGCACTTCCGCGGCGATCTGCACGAAGATGATGAAGATGAGGAAATAGGCCACCTGGCCGATGAGCGCGACGCCGCTGGTGCCGGCCTGGCGCAGCGTGTTCTCGAGTCCGGCCGCCTCGGTCAGCCGCCCGGCGCCGATCTTGTTCAGTCCTGCCGTCAGCAGCCGCCGGATCAGCTTGGCGATCCAGTGCCCGACCAGCAGCAGAAGGAGCGCGACCACCAGGCGCGGCACGAATTCGCCGATGTCGGAACCGAGCCGGCTGAACGAGTCGCCGAGTTGGTCGACGAAATTCTCCGTTCGCACAGATGTGGGCATTCCATGCCTCCCGCCATGTCTCGTAGGTGGCCCCGAAGATAGTTCTGCTCGCCGAGCCGATCAGGCGATTCCGATTTGTTCCGGCCTTCGGTGGCGGAATTGTCGGCACATCGCCGCACATTGCCGGTGCGGGCGTTGTCACGCCGACGGCGAACATGGCCGTGCCGATACTGTCGGTGCGAGGTCATAGGCTGTCTGTCGTGGCCGATCCGACGACATACCGACCGGCCCCGGGGTCGATCCCGGTCGAGCCGGGGGTCTACCGCTTCAGCGACGCCCAGGGCCGGGTCGTCTACGTCGGCAAGGCCAAGAGCCTGCGGGCCCGGCTGAACTCGTACTTCCAGGACCTCTCCGCGCTGCACCCACGCACATTCGCCATGGTCACCACCGCGGCGAAGGTCGAGTGGACGGTGGTGCGCACCGAGGTCGAGGCGTTGCAGCTGGAGTACTCCTGGATCAAGGAGTTCGACCCGCGGTTCAACGTCCGCTACCGCGACGACAAGTCCTACCCGTACCTCGCGGTCACGCTGAACGAGGAGTTCCCGCGGGCCATGGTCATGCGCGGGGCGAAGAGGCGCGGCGTGCGCTACTTCGGCCCGTACGCGCACGCCTGGGCCATCCGCGAGTCGCTGGACCAGCTGCTGCGGGTGTTCCCGGTGCGCAGCTGCTCCAAGGGCGTGTTCAACCGGTCCAAGCAGATCGGCCGGCCGTGCCTGCTCGGCTACATCGGCAAGTGCTCCGCGCCGTGCGTCGGCCGGGTCGGCGCCGACGAGCACCGCGACATCGCCGACGACCTCGTCGCCTTCCTCGACGGCAAGACGACGGGGTATGTCCGGCGGCTGGAGAAGGAGATGAAGGCCGCCGCCGCCGACCTCGACTTCGAGCGGGCCGCCCGGCTGCGCGACGACATCGCGGCGCTGGACCGGGCCATGGAGGCCAACGCGGTCGTGCTCGGCGACGGCACCGACGCCGACGTCGTCGCGCTGGCCGACGACGCGCTGGAGGTCGCCGTCCAGGTGTTCTACGTGCGCGGCGGCCGGGTCCGCGGGCAGCGCGGCTGGGTCGCCGACAAGGCCGAGGACGCGCCGGCCGGCGAGCTCGTCGAGCGGTTCCTGCTGCAGCTCTACGGCGACGTGGGCGGCGAGTCGGTGCCCCGCGAGATCCTCGTCCCGGCGCTGCCCGACGACGCCGGCGAGGCGGCCGCCCTGACGGAGCTGCTGGCCGAGCTGCGCGGCGGCCGGGTCGACATCCGGGTGCCGCAGCGCGGCGACAAGCGGGCGCTCCTGCAGACCGTCGCCGCCAATGCCAAGCAGTCGCTGAACCTGCACAAGACGAAGCGGGCCAGCGACCTCACCACCCGCAGCCGGGCGCTGCAGGAGGTCCAGGAGGCGCTGGAGCTGGACGAGCCGCCGCTGCGCATCGAGTGCTACGACATCTCCAACCTGGCCGGCACCGAGGTCGTCGCGTCGATGGTCGTGTTCGAGGACGGGCTGCCGCGCAAGAGCGAGTACCGCAAGTTCACCGTCCGCGGCGACCAGGGCGGCACCGACGACGTCGCCTCCATCCGCGAGGTGCTGACGCGCCGGTTCCGCCGGCTGCGCGAGGCGCCGCAGGCCGACCAGGACGAGGCCGGCGCCGGGCCGGAGCTGCGGCCGGGCATCGACCCCGAGACCGGGCGGCCGCGCAAGTTCGCCTACGCGCCCGGCCTCGTCGTCGTCGACGGCGGCCAGCCGCAGGTCAACGCCGCACGTCAGGCCATGGACGAGGCCGGCGTCAGCGACATCCCGGTGGTCGGGCTGGCCAAGCGGCTGGAGGAGGTCTGGCCGCCCGACTCCGACCACCCGATCATCCTGCCGCGCACCAGCGAGGGGTTGTACCTGTTGCAGCGGGTACGGGACGAAGCGCACCGGTTCGCCATCACGTTCCACCGGCAGCGCCGGTCGACGTCGATGGTCGACAGCCTGCTCGACGGCGTGCCGGGGCTGGGGCCGGCCCGGCGCAAGGCACTCATGAAGGAGTTCGGCTCGCTGAAACGGCTCCGAACTGCGACCATGGAGCAGATCGCGGAGGTCCCCGGCTTCGGTCCTGCGACGGCGCAGGCGGTGGTCGAGGCGCTGGCGCAGCGCCCGGCGGCCCCGGCCGTCAACACGGCAACCGGCGAGATCCTCGATCCGTGACACCCTCACGGGCCGGGCCTGCCAGTCGCACCCCACAACTGAACACCACCGCCGCACCGCACAAGGGGAATGCACCATGACCGACCAGGGCCGACCGGAGGACTCGGAGAAGCTCGAGCTGCTCCTGGTCACCGGCATGTCCGGCGCCGGGAAGACGGCGGCGACGGCAGCCCTCGACGACATCGGCTGGTTCGTCGTCGACAACCTGCCGCCGTCGCTGCTGATGGACCTCGTCACCACCGTCACCCGGCGCACCGACCTGCGCCGCGTCGCCGTCGTCGCCGACGTCCGCGGCGGAGTGTTCTTCGGCGAGCTGCGCGGCGCGCTGGACCGGCTCACCGAGCAGGGCTACCGGCCGACCGTGCTGTTCCTGGAGGCCGGCGACGAGGCGCTGGTGCGCCGGTTCGAGTCCGCGCGGCGGCCGCACCCGCTGCAGGGCGGCGGCCGGATCCTCGAGGCGATCGAGCGGGAGCGGGAGGAGCTGGCGTCGCTGCGGACCGCCGCCGACGTCGTCATCGACACGTCACTGCTCAACGTGCACGAGCTGGCCGGGCGGGTCCGGTCGGCGTTCTCCGCGCCGGAGATCACCGGGCTGCGGGCCATCGTCATCTCGTTCGGGTTCAAGTACGGTCTGCCGGTGGACGCCGACATGGTCGCCGACATGCGGTTCCTGCCGAACCCGCACTGGGTGCCGCACCTGCGGCCGCAGAACGGCACGGACGCCGAGGTCAGCGACTACGTGCTGGCGCAGCCGGGCGCCGAGGACTTCCTCGAGCACTACAACGACCTGGTCGCCATGGTCGCGCCGGGCTACGTGCACGAGGGCAAGCGCTTCGTCACCATCGGCATCGGCTGCACCGGCGGCAAGCACCGCAGCGTCGCGATGAGCGAGGCGCTCGCGCAGCGGCTGCGCAAACAGGGCATCGAGACCCTCGTGGTCCATCGCGATCTCGGACGGGAATGACGGGAACACTCACTGACAGGGTCGACGGCGCCCGGGGCCGGCTCGCCGGTCCGAAGGTCGTCGCGCTCGGCGGCGGGCACGGCCTGGCCGCGTCGCTGTCCGCGCTGCGCCGGATGGCCGGGCGGCTGACCGCCGTCGTCACCGTCGCCGACGACGGCGGCTCCAGCGGCCGGCTGCGCGAGGAGCTGGGGGTGCTGCCGCCCGGCGACCTGCGGATGGCGCTGGCCGCGCTCTGCGGCGACGACGACTGGGGCCGGACGTGGGCGCGGGTGCTGCAGCACCGGTTCCACAGCGGGGGAGAGCTGCACAACCACGCGGCCGGCAACCTGCTCATCGTCGCGCTGTGGGAGCTGCTCGGCGGCCACGTCGAGGGACTGGACTGGGTCGGCCGGCTGCTCGGTGCGCAGGGCCGGGTGCTCCCGATGTCGCTGGTCCCGCTGACGATCGAGGCGCTGGTCGGCACGCCGGCGGCGCGGCCCGGCGAGCCGCGCGAGATCTTCACCGTCAGCGGCCAGCACGCGGTGGCGACGACCGACGGCGACATCGTCGCCGTCTGCCTGGTGCCGGAGAACCCGCCGGCCTGCCCGGAGGCGCTGGACGCGATCGCCGGCGCCGACTGGGTGGTGCTCGGCCCCGGCTCCTGGTTCAGCAGCGTCGTGCCGCACCTGCTCGTCCCGGAGCTGCGCGACGCGCTCGCGACGACGTCCGCGCGGCGGGCCGTCACGCTGAACCTGTCCGAGGAGGGCGGCGAGACCACCGGCTTCACGCCGGAGATGCACCTGGAGGTGCTGGGCGCGTACGCGCCGGACCTGCGGCTGGACCTCGTCATCGCCGACCGGCGGTCCGGCGCCGACGAGAAGCTGCTGCGCCGCATCGCCGGCGAGTTCGGCGCCGAGCTCGTCGTCGCCGACGTCGCGAAGGCCGACGGCACCGCCCGGCACGACCCCGTCCGGCTCGGCCGCGTGTACGCCGAGACGCTCGGCAACGGCGGCATCGGCACGTGGCGCTGAACCGTCCGTTCGGCGGGCGGTGACCGTGACCGGACGGCCGCTCCGGTGTGGCAGGATCACCGCATGGCGATGACAGCATCCGTGAAGGACGAGCTGGCTCGCCTCGAGGTGACAAGGACGTGCTGCCGTAAGGCTGAGGTGTCGTCGCTGCTGCGCTTTGCCGGCGGCCTGCACATCGTCAGTGGGAAGATCGTCATCGAGGCCGAGTTGGATACGGGGGTCGCGGCCCGCAGGCTGCGACGTGACATAGCGGAGGTGTTCGGCCACGACAGCGACCTGGCGATGGTCGCGGCCGGCGGGTTGCGCAAGGGGAGCCGCTACGTCGTGCGCGTGGTGCGCGACGGCGAGCGGCTGGCGCGGCAGACCGGGCTGATCGACGGCAGCGGGCGGCCGGTCCGCGGGCTGCCCCCGCAGGTGGTGAACGGCGCCGACCACGACGCCGAGGCGGCCTGGCGGGGCGCGTTCCTCGCACACGGCTCGCTGACCGAGCCGGGCCGCAGCTCCGCGCTGGAGGTGACCTGCCCGGGCCCGGAGGCGGCGCTCGCGCTGGTCGGCGCCGCGCGACGGCTGGAGATCTCGGCCAAGGCGCGCGACGTGCGGGGCACCGACCGGGTGGTGGTCCGCGACGGCGACGCGATCGGCGCGCTGCTGACCCGGCTCGGCGCGCACGACAGCGTGCTGGCGTGGGAGGAGCGGCGGATGCGCCGCGAGGTCCGGGCCACGGCGAACCGGCTGGCCAACTTCGACGACGCCAACCTGCGCCGGTCCGCGCGGGCGGCCGTCGCGGCCGGTGCGCGGGTCGAGCGGGCACTGGAGATCCTCGGCGAGGACGTGCCCGAGCACCTGCGCACGGCCGGGCTGCTCCGGCTGGAGAACAAGCAGGCCAGCCTCGAGGAGCTGGGCCAGCTGTCCGACCCGCCGATGACGAAGGACGCGGTGGCGGGGCGGATCCGCCGGCTGCTCGCGATGGCCGACCGCAAGGCCGCCGACGAGGGCATCCCGGACACCGAGGCCAGCCTCACCCCGGACATGCTCGCCCCGTGAGCTCCGCCGAGCCGGGCGGGGACGTGTGGGCGATGCAGATCGTCGTCCACCTGCCCCGGCCCGGCTCACCCGACGGCGACCCGCCGAGCCGGCGGGCGCTGCTGGCGGCGGCCGCGACGGCGGTCGCCCGGCTGGTTGACGCGGCGTACGCCGACGACGCGGACCCGGCGTGGGCGGACGCCGTCCGGCGCTACGAGGACGGCTGGATCCGCAAGGTGGTCCGGCGGGCCCGCGGCGTCGGCTGGCGACGGGTCCAGGACCTACCCGGCGTCGGCGTCGAGCACGACGGCGCGAGCGTGCGGGCGCTGCTGCCCGGCCCGATCAGCGACCTGCCCGACGCGGTACGCAAGCTGCAGGTCGGCGGGACCGAGGTGGACGACGCGGCCGCGGAGCCGCCGGCCCGCACCGACCCCGCTGCGCTCGCCGTCGCCCTGAACCCGAGGGTGACCATGACGGCGGGCAAGGCCGCCGCCCAGACCGGGCACGCCGCCCAGCTGGCCTGGCATGCCATGCCGCCGGACCGCCGGCGTGCCTGGGCCGATGCCGGCTGCCCGGTCGCCGTCATGCCGGCCACCGGCGACCAGTGGGCCCGGGCCGGCGTCGTCGTCCGCGACGGCGGCCTGACCGAGGTCGCCCCCGGCACCACGACCGCCGTCGCCTGGTGGTGACCTGTCAGGGCTGCGTGACGGTGGCGCCGTCGACCCCGTCCACGCCGTTGGGCGAGCCGCCCAACCGGCCGACCGCACCCGACGCCGCGCTCTTGATCAGCTGGTCGAGGTCGAGTCCGGTGGCGTTCTTCAGCATCTCCAGCGTCTGCACGACGTTGTCGGTGACCTGCCGCGGCAGCGAGCCGACGCCGTCGGTGGAGACCACCGTCAGCTTGTCGATCGCGCCGATCGGGGCCGACACCTCGCGGGCGATCGCCGGCAGCACCTCCACCAGCATCTGGAGCACCGCCGCCTCGTTGTAGTGCGCGAACGCCTCCGCCCGCTTGTCCATGGCCTGCGCCTCGGCGTGCCCGCGCGCCAGGATCGACGACGCCTCGGCGTCACCCTCGGCGCGGACGGCCTCGGCCTCGGCGACGCGGCGGGCCTTCTCGGCCTCACCACGCTTGGCGCCCTCGATCGCCTCCGCCTCGGCCAGCGCGGCCCGCCGCGCCTTCTCCGACTCACCGACCAGCCGGGCCTCCTCAGCGGCGCCCTGGGCGGCGGCGATGGCCGCGGCCTTGCGCGCCTCGGCCTCGGCGATGTCGGAGTTGCGCTTCGCCTCGGCCTCCTGCTCGACGCGGTACCGCTCGGCGTCGGCGGGCTTGCGCACCTGCGTGTCCAGTTGCCGCTCGGTCAGCGCCGCCTGGCGGACGGCGACCTTCTCCTGCTCGGCGAGGATGGCCTGGTCCTGGTCGGCCTGGGCCAGCGGGCCGGCAGCGGCCGCCTTCGCCGACGCGGCGTCGGTCTCGGCCTTGATCTCGGCCTGGCGCAGCGCCAGCCCGCGCTGGGCGACGGCGATCTCCTCCTCGGCCAGGATGCGGGCCTGCTCGGCGGCCTGCCTCGCGTTGGCCTCGGCGATCGCCGCTTCCTGGCCGATCCGCGCGGCCTCCGGACGGCCCAGGTCGGACAGGTAGCTGCCGTCGTCGGTGATGTCCTGGATCTGGAACGTGTCGAGCACCAGGCCCTGGCCGGTCAGTGAGTTCTCCGACTCGTCGGCCACGCGCTGGGCGAACGCGGCCCGATCGCGGATGATCTGCTCGACGGAGAGGCCGCCGACGATGGAGCGCAGCGCGCCGGCCAGCACCTCCTGCGTGAACGTCTCGACCTCCTCCTGCTGGGTGAGGAAGCGCTGCGCGGCGGCCCGGATCTGGTCCTCGTTGCCGCCGACCTTGACGATCGCGACGCCCTCGACGTTGAGCTTGATGCCCTGGCCGGACACGGCGCCGCGGATCTGCACCGACAGCCGGCGGCTGGAGAGGTCGAGGATGTGCAGCTTCTGCACGAACGGGATGACGAACGTGCCGCCGCCCATGACGACCCGCTGCCCGGACAGGTCGGTGGAGACGATGCCGGTCTCCGGGTTGCGCACGGCCTTGCCGCGGCGTCCGGTGACGATGTACGCCTCGTTCGGCCCGGCCACCTTGTAGCGGCTGGTGATCAGCAGGACGATCAGCACGAGCAGGACGATCAGGCCGATGACGGTGATGGTCGTCTGGTTCATACGTGGAACTCCCCGTGGTTACAGGCGGGCGACGGACACGGCGGTGGGTGACAGCACGCCGACGACGGTGACCGCGGCGCCGGACTCGATCGTCTCGGTCGCGCGGGCGTTGAGCCGGGTGAGATGACCGCCGACGCTGATGTTGACGACGCCGAACCCGGCCTCCGGGATGGACGACACCACGACGCCGTCGTAGCCGACGATGTCGGCGGTGCGCGGCGTCTGGTCGGTGGCGCTGTTCTTGAGCATCCGGGTCAGCCAGGCGGTGAGCGCGGCGAACGCGACGCCCGCGACGGCGCCCAGGCCCAGCGTCGCCGGCGTGCCGACGTCGGCGGACTGCGCGAGCGAGGCGCAGAAGCCGAACGCGGAGACGAACGCGGCCACGGCGGCGCTGGAGAACCAGTCCGTGTCGAGGTGCAGGACCCCGTCCAGGAACTCGCCGGCGAGCAGCGACACCAGCAGGAACGCGAGGCCGGCGATGCCCAGGACGAGATAGATGGTCACTCGGAGCTCCCCCTGCCGGCCGCGCGGACGGCCCGATGGTAGCGGGTGGCGTTCTCGGCGACGAGGTGGGTACTAGCATGCGGATGACGGGCCACTCAACGTTTCCGGCAGCGATGCCCTAATGTTTCGTCTGGGTCACCACGACGGGGTGGACGACCGTTCTTGTACGCCCCTGAACCGTGAGGAGTACCTCCTGATGACCGTTCGTGTAGGCATCAACGGCTTCGGCCGCATCGGGCGCAACTTCGCTCGCGCGGTCTTCGCGCAGGGCGGCGGCGACATCGAGATCGTCGGCGCCAACGACCTCACCGACACCAAGACGCTGGCGCACCTGCTCAAGTACGACTCGATCCTGGGCACCCTCGCCGACGTCAGCTACGAGGGCGACACCATCAGCGCCGGCGGCCAGTCGTTCAAGGTGCTGACCGAGCGCGACCCGGGCCAGCTGCCCTGGAAGGAGCTCGGCGCCGACGTCGTGCTCGAGTCCACCGGCTTCTTCACCGACGCCGCCAAGGCGAAGGCGCACGTCGACGCGGGCGCGCAGAAGGTCGTCATCTCCGCCCCGGCGAAGAACGAGGACGTCACCGTCGTCATGGGCGTCAACGAGGGCGAGTACGACCCGGCCGCGCACACGATCATCTCCAACGCGTCCTGCACCACGAACTGCCTGGCCCCGCTGGCCAAGGTGCTGCACGACACGTTCACCATCGAGCGCGGCCTGATGACGACGGTGCACGCCTACACCGCCGACCAGAACCTGCAGGACGGCCCGCACAAGGACCTGCGCCGGGCCCGCGCGGCCGCGCTGAGCATCGTGCCGACCAGCACGGGCGCGGCGAAGGCCATCGGCCTGGTGCTGCCGGAGCTGAAGGGCAAGCTCGACGGCTTCGCCCTGCGCGTCCCGGTGCCGACCGGCTCGGCCACCGACCTCACCGTCACGCTGTCGCGCGAAGTCACCCTCGACGAGGTCAACGCCGCGTACAAGGCCGCCGCCGAGGGCGCGCTGGCCGGCTACCTGCGCTACACCGAGGACGAGATCGTCTCCGCCGACATCGTCACCGACCCCGCGTCGTGCATCTACGACGCCGGCCTGACCCGCGTCAACGGCGACCAGGTCAAGGTCGTCGGCTGGTACGACAACGAGTGGGGCTACTCCAACCGGCTGGTGGACCTGGTCCGCTACGTCGGCACCTCGCTCTGAGCGCGATGAGGGGAATCGACGAGCTGGGGGACCTGCGCGGTCAGCGGGTCCTCCTCCGCTCGGACCTCAACGTGCCGCTCGACGGCGACACCATCACCGACGACGGCCGCGTCCGCGCGTCGGTGCCGACCATCCAGCAGCTGACCGCGGCCGGCGCCCGCGTCGTCGTGATGGCGCACCTGGGCCGGCCGAAGGGCACCCCGGAGGCGAAGTACTCGCTGGCGCCGGTGGCCAAGCGGCTCGGTGAGCTGCTCGGCGCCGACGTCGCGTTCGCTGCCGACACCGTCGGCGAGAGCGCGCGCAAGACCGTCGCCGCGCTGGCCGACGGCGAGGTCGCGCTGCTGGAGAACCTGCGCTTCGACGCGCGCGAGACCAGCAAGGACGACGCCGAGCGTGGCGCGTTCGCGGCCGAGCTGGCCGAGCTCGGCGACCTGTTCGTGTCCGACGGCTTCGGCGTCGTGCACCGCAAGCAGGCCAGCGTCTACGACCTCGCCCAGGCGCTGCCGCACGCGGCCGGCCTGCTGGTGCGGGCCGAGACCCAGGCCTTCTCCAAGGTCCTCGACGACCCTGAGCGCCCGTACGTCGTCGTGCTGGGCGGCTCGAAGGTGTCGGACAAGCTGGGCGTCATCGACAACCTGCTGGAGAAGGTCGACCGGCTGCTCATCGGCGGCGGCATGGCCTTCACCTTCCTCAAGGCCCAGGGCTACGAGGTGGGCGGCTCGCTGCTCGAGGAGGACCAGCTCGACACCGTCCGCGAGTACCTGACGCGCGCGGCCGACCGCGGCGTGGAGCTGGTGCTGCCGGTCGACGTCGTCGTCGCGGCCGACATCAGCGCCGACGCGGCGACGTCGGTGGTGCCGGCGTCGGCCATCCCGGCCGACCAGAAGGGCCTCGACATCGGCCCGGCCACCATCGAGCTGTTCCGCGGCAAGCTGGCCGACGCGAAGACGGTGGTCTGGAACGGCCCGATGGGCGTGTTCGAGCTGGCGCCGTTCGCCGAGGGCACCCGCCAGGTCGCGATCGCGGTCTCCGAGGTCGACGGCACCAGCGTCGTCGGCGGCGGCGACTCCGCGGCCGCCGTCCGTCAGCTCGGCCTGGACGAGGACGCGTTCACGCATATCTCGACCGGCGGCGGCGTCTCGCTGGAGCTGCTCGAGGGCAAGGAACTGCCCGGCCTCACCGTTCTGGAGTCCTGATGGCGACGAAGTCCCGCCGGCCGCTGATGGCCGGCAACTGGAAGATGAACCTCAACCACCTCGAGGCCATCGCGCTGGTGCAGAAGCTCGCGTTCTCACTCAACGACGACGACCTCGAGCAGGTCGAGGTGGCGGTGCTGCCGCCGTTCACCGACCTGCGCTCGGTGCAGACGCTGATCGACGCCGACCGGTACAACATCGCCTACGGCGGGCAGGACCTCTCCCAGCACGCGTCCGGCGCCTACACCGGCGACATCTCCGGCGCCATGCTGGCGAAGCTGGGCTGCACGTACGTCGTCGTCGGCCACTCCGAGCGGCGCGAGTACCACGGCGAGACCGACGAGCTGGTCGCGGCGAAGATCAAGGCCGCCTACCAGCACGAGCTGACGCCGATCCTGTGCGTCGGCGAGCCGCTGGAGGTCCGGCAGGAGAACCGGCACGTCGAGCACACGCTGGCGCAGCTGGACGGCGCGCTCGAGGGCCTGCCCGCCGAGCAGGCCGCCACGATCGTCGTCGCCTACGAGCCGGTGTGGGCGATCGGCACCGGCGAGGTGGCGACGCCCGACGACGCGCAGGAGCTGGCCGCGGCCATCCGGGAGCGGCTGGCCAAGCTGTACAGCGCCGACGTCGCCGCGGGCATCCGCATCCTCTACGGCGGCTCGGTGAAGGCGGCGAACGTCAAGCCGATCATGGAGCAGCCCGACGTCGACGGCGCGCTGGTCGGCGGCGCGAGCATCAACGCCGACGAGTTCGCGCTGATCGCGCGGTATCACCGCAACCCCTGAGCACCGCCTTCGCGTCCCCGTCGCCCGGCCGATATGACCCGCCGGGGGCGGGGACGCGATCCTTGGCGGGGAACAGGTACCATTCGGCAGGTCAGGCTCGAACGCGTAGTCTTGGACCGTGCGTCCGGCGGCTCTCGCCGGCGCCGATCCGGAAGGACGAAGGCACACCACCGTGGAACTGGCATTCTCGATCCTGCTGGTCATCACCAGCGCGTTGCTGATCCTGCTGGTGCTCATGCACAAGGGCAAGGGTGGCGGCCTGTCCGACATGTTCGGGGGCGGCGTGTCGACCTCGCTGGGTGGCTCCTCGGTGGCCGAGCGCAACCTCGACCGGCTCACCATCGCCCTGGGCCTCGTGTGGGCCGCCGCGATCATCGCGCTCGGTCTGCTGAACGCCAGCTAGAACCCTCAGGAGGACGCACCGTGGTCGGAGGCAACGCGATCCGTGGCAGCCGGGTGGGCGCCGGTCCCATGGGTGAGGCGGAGCGCGGCGATTCCGCACCGCGCCGCAAGGTGACGTACTACTGCGAGCACGGGCACGAGAGCTCGCCCAGCTTCGCCGCCGAGGCCGTCATCCCCGACTCCTGGGACTGCATCCGCTGCGGGCTGCCGGCCAGCCAGGACCGCGAGCACCCGCCGGCCGCGCCGCGCACCGAGCCGTACAAGACGCACCTGGCGTACGTGAAGGAGCGGCGCAGCGATGAGGACGGCGCCGCCATCCTGGAAGAGGCGCTGCAGGCGCTGCGCAAGCGTCGTTCGCTCTAGTTCTGGTCCAGGAACGCCTGGGCCGCTCGGCGCATGTCGGCTCGTAGCTCCGCGGGCTCGAGGATCACCACGTCGCCGGCCAGCCCGAGCAGGAAGATCCGCGTCTCCAGCGCCGACTCGAACGTCATCTCGACCGTGGACCAGCCGTCGTCGTCGCACGTCTCGCTGTCGATGACGGCGTTGCGGGCCCAGCGCAGCCGGGTCCCGGCGTAGCCACGGACCCGCAGCGTGACGGGGTAGCGGCGCAGGCCGGCGAAGTACCGCTCGCTGTTGTGCTGCCAGTACTCGGCGAGGTCGAAGCCGGCCGGTCGCTCGAACCGCTCGCCGCTGGTCTCGGCGTGCGTGATCCGGCCGACCCGGTAGGTGCGGTAGTCGTCCTGCTTGCGGGCGACGAGGTACCAGGACCGCTTCTTCGCGACCAGCCCCAGTGGCTCGACGGTGACCGCCTCGGGCGCGCTGCCGTAGGTGAGGCGGACGCGGACGTCGTCCCACACGGCCTGCCGCAGCACCGTCAGCCAGGGTGACTGCTCGCGCTTCTCCAGCCAGTCGGCGTGGTCGACGAGGACCCGCTCCCGGGCGAGGTCGGCCTGCCGCCGGGCGTGCGCCGGGACCGTCGCCAGCAGCTTCGTCTCGGCCGTGTCCGCCGCCGCGTCCAGCCCGAGGTCGGCCAGCACGTGCGCCGTCGAGGCGACGAACAGCGCGGCGGTCTCGGCGGGGGAGAGGCCGGTCAGCCGGGTCCGGTAGTCGCTGGCCAGCGACCAGCCGCCGCCGCTGCCGCGGTCGGCGTAGACGGGGAAGCCGGCGCCGCTCAGCGCGTCGAGGTCGCGCTGCACCGTCCGGGCCGACACCTCCAGCCGCCGGGCCAGCTCGCCGGCCGTCAGCCGGCCGTGCGTCTGCAGCAGCAGGACGATCCGGACCAGGCGTTCGGCGCGCATCTCCCCAATATGACAGACGGTGTCCTATTCAGGTCCTACCGTGGCCGGCATGACATGGCGTGCGCTGCTCCTCGACCAGCTCGAGTTCTACTGGACCGCCCATTTCCGGCCGCGGCTGGCCGGTCTCACCGACGACGAGTACTGGTGGGAGCCGGCCGACGGGGCCTGGAGCCTGCGTCCCACCGGGCCCGGCGGCGCGCTGGAGCCGGAGTTCGTCCGGCCCGAGCCGCCGGTCCCGCCGGTGACGACGATCGCCTGGCGAGCGATGCACGTCGGCCGGGACGTGCTCGGCAAGCGGGCCCGCGCGTTCTTCGACCCGGCCGCCGCCGACGCCGTCATGTTCGACGCGCGGCACTGGCCGTCGCCGCTGCCGGACACCGCGGCCGGCGCGGTGGCGCTGCTGGACGAGGCGTACGCGCTGTGGCGCGACGGGGTCGCCGCGTTGGACGACGACGCGCTGCTGCGCCCGCTCGGGCCGCGCGGCGGGCCGTACGCCGAGGACTCGATGGCGGCGCTGGTCCAGCACGTCAACCGGGAGGTGATGGCGCACGGCGCGGAGATCTGCCTGCTGCGCGACCTCTACCGGGCCCGGGCCGACGCCCGCGACCCGCTGGTGGCGGCGGTGCGCCGGGGCGACGCGGCCGCGGTCACGGCCGTCGGCGTGGGCGGCGGCGTGTCTGCGTCGCTCGTCGCCGAGGCGGCCGGGCTGCACCGGTGGGACGTGGTCCGGGCACTGGTCGAGGCCGGCGCGCCGGTGGACGGCGCGCTGCACTACGCCGCCGGCGCGGGCGAGCTGGACGTGGTGAAGCTGCTGGTCGAGCACGGCGCCGACATCACCGCGATCGACGACCGCTTCCAGCTCGACCCGGCCGGCTGGGCCGACTTCTTCCAGCACCCCGATGTCGCGGCCTACCTCCGGAGCTGAGCTCCCTCTAGGGTGGGGGAGCATGAATCCACCGGCGTGGGAACGCCTCTCGGCGTCGCTGAAGGGCACGCTGCTGCTGGCCGGCGACGAGGGCTACGAGACGGCGCGCCGGACGATGCGGCGGCAGCCGGTCGACCTCCAGCCGGCCGCGATCGTCCGGGCCGTCGGCGCGGCCGACGTGGCGACGGCGATCGCGTTCGGCCGCGAGCACGACATCCCGACGGTGCCGCGCAGCGGCGGCCACTGCTACGCGGGCCGGTCGTCGACGTCCGGGCTGCTGGTCGACGTCACGCCGCTGGACCAGGTGTCGGTCGCGGACGGCCGCGTCACCGTCGGCGCGGGCGTCCGGCTCGGGCCGCTCTACGGCGCGCTGGAGCCGTACGACGTCACCCTGCCGATGGGCACCTGCCCGACGGTCGGCGCCGCCGGGCACGTGCTGGGCGGCGGCCTGGGGTTCCTCGGCCGCCGGCACGGGCTGGCCAGTGACCGTCTGGTCGCCGCGGAGGTGGTGCTGGCCGACGGCAGCGTGGTGTGGTGCGACGAGCTCCGCGAGCCGGACCTGCTCTGGGCACTGCGCGGCTCCGGCGGCGGGCAGTTCGGCGTCGTCACGACGCTGGTCCTGGCCACCGTGCCGCTGCCGGCCGGTGTGTCCGCGTTCCACGTGACCTGGCCGTACGAGCAGGCCGCCGCGGTCATCGGCGCGTGGCAGGAATGGGCGCCGCGGGCTCCGGACGAGGTCGTCGCCGAGCTGCGCCTCGTCGTGCCCGCCGACCCGGACGAGGCGCCCGGCGTGAGCCTGTTCGGGATGGTCCTCGACGCTTCGACGGCGACCGGGGCGCTCGGGCCGGTCCTCGACGCCGTGGGGATCGAGCCGACCTGGGAGATCCACGAGCCGGGCCCGTACCTGCCGGCCGTGCGCCGGCTCAACCTGCTCGGCTCGGCCCTGCCGGAGGGCACGATCCCGGCCGACCTCATCACCGGCCGGTCGATGTTCTTCGACCGCACGCTGCCGGCGGCGACGGTGTCCGCGCTGGTCGAGGGGCTGGTGGCGGACCGGACCCCCGGGTTCGCCCGCGAGTGCACGTTCTTCGCCTGGGCCGCCGGCTACGGCCGGGTGCCCGTCGACGCCACGGCGTTCCCGCACCGGGAGGCGTCGTTCCTGGTCAACGTCGCCACCGTCGTCGAGGACCCCGCGCCGCCGGTGACGTCGGCCGCGTCGGACCGGCTGGCCGAGCTGTGGGACGTCGTGCATCGGCACGGGACCGGCGGCGCCTACGTGAACTTCCCCGACCGGCTGCTCGACGACGGCGAGACCGCGTACCACGGTGCGAACCTCGCCCGGCTGCGGGCGGTCAAGCGCCGCTACGACCCCGACGACTGGTTCCGGTTCCCGCAGTCGGTGACGCCGGCGGGCTGAACCGGCTGAGCGACGGCGTCAGGCGCGGGCGGCGGCGACGGCGGCCTTCGGCGGCTTCGTGTCGAACGAGTACTTACGCTTGCCCTCGCGCTCCAGCAGGCCGGCGTCGGACAGCCGCTTGAGCACGACCGGGCACACCTTGCACCGCGGCCGGTCCCGGCAGCACTTCTTCTTCGCCTTCACCGACGCCATGCACGAAGGATAGGCAAGCCTTCCTCGCGGTACAAATCGGACGGCGGCGGCGTCAGGGGGACGCCGGACGGCCGAGGCCCGGCGGCAGCTCGGCGGCGGCGGCCCGGTCCAGCAGCCACCGCGTGGCCCGCTGACCCTGCGCGCCGGCAGCCGGGATCTGCACCGGTCCCGATCCGCCGAGCGCCAGCCGCACCGCCGGCGCCTTGTCCGAACCCGCGACGACCAGCCAGACCTCGTCCGCCGACCGGATCACCGGCAGGCTGAGGCTGACCCGCAGCGGCGGCGGCTTGGGCGCGCCGCGCACCCCGACGACGGCGCGGTCGTCGTGCAGCGCGGGGTGCTCGGGGAACAGCGACGCGACGTGACCGTCCGGCCCGACGCCGAGCAGCAGGACGTCGAACGCGGGCGCACCGGAGTGCAGCCGCTTCTCCGTCGCGGCGGCCAGCACGTCGGCGTAGGCCGCGGCCGCGTCCTCCGGCGTCAGGTCGCCCGAGGCCGCCGGCATCGCGTGCACCCGGGCCGGGTCCACCGGCACGTGGTCCAGCAGCGCGTCGCGGGCCTGCGTCTCGTTGCGGTCCGGGTCGCCGGAGGGCAAGAAGCGCTCGTCGCCCCACCAGACCGACACCGCGGACCAGTCTACCGCCGTGCAGGCCGGGGACGCCGCCACCGCACGCAGCGTCGCGATGCCCGCCGTCCCGCCCGTGAGCACGACCGACGCGTCGCCATGCGTGGCCTGGGCGTCGACCAGGCGGGTGATCAGCCGGGCCGCCACGGCCTGGACCAGCACGCCGGCGTCGTGGTGGATGACGATCGTGGGCGTCGTCACCGCTTGACCTTCGCCTTGGTCCGGGTGACCTTGCCGAACTCGTGCAGCTCGGTCAGCCCTTCGTGGATGACCTCGCCGTAGACCTCGTCGGGGTCGAGCCGGCGCAGTTCCTCGGCCAGTGACTCGCCGGCCGAGCGGCGGGGGAGCGCCACGCGGCGGTCGGCCCGGCCGGGCACGGTCAGCGTCGCCACCTCCTCGTCGGGGCGCTCGATGCCGATCGCGCCGGAGGGGCGGTCCAGCCGCACGCTGAGCAGGCCCTCGACGCCGGTCGCCTTGGTCCGTGTCACCGGCACCTTCAGGGTGTGCGCGAGCCATGCGGCGAGCAGGTCGGCGCTCGGGTTGTCCGGCCCGCCCACGACCCGGGCCGCCGTGATCTCCTCGTGCGGCGGCTGGTCGAGGGCGGCGGCGAGCAGCGCGCGCCACAGCGTGAGCCGGGTCCACGCGAGGTCGGTGTCGCCCGGCCGGTAGCTCTCGGCCCGCTCCTGCAGGGCCGCGATCGGCCGTTTGCACGCCGCGGCGTCGGTGATGCGCCGCTGCGCCAGCCGCCCGACGGGGTCGTCGGCGGGCACCTCGGGCGACTCGGCGGGCCACCAGGCGACCACCGGGTTGTCCGGCAGCAGCAGCGGGACCACGACGGACTCCGCGTGCCCCGTCAGTGGTCCGAACAGCCGCAGCACGACCACCTCGCTGGCGCCGGCGTCGCCGCCGACCCGGATCTGCGCGTCCAGCCGCGCCGACCCGCGCGACGTGCCGCGGATGACCGCGATGATGCGGCACGGGTGCTCGTGGCTGGCCTGGTTCGCCGACTCGATCGCGTCCTCGGCGTTGGCCTCCTCGGTGACGAGGACGAGCGTCAGGACGCGGCCCAGCGCGACGGCGCCGTGCTTCTCGCGCAGGTCGACCAGCCGCTTGCCGACGGCGGCGGCGGTGGTCGAGGGGATGTCGATGATCACGGACGCCTCCAGCTCCGGCCGTCGCGGGCCAGCATCTCGTCGGACGACGCCGGACCCCAGCCGCCGGGCGCGTACTGCTCGGGCCGGTCGGAGCTCTTGGCCCAGAACTCCTCGATCGGGTCGAGGATCTGCCAGGACAGCTCCACCTCTTCGTGACGGGGGAACAGCGGCGGGTCGCCGAGCAGGACGTCGAGGATCAGCCGCTCGTAGGCCTCGGGGCTCTCCTCGGTGAACGAGCCGCCGTAGCCGAAGTCCATGGTGACGTCGCGGACCTCCATGGCCGTCCCCGGCACCTTGGAGCCGAACCGGATGGTCGTGCCCTCGTCCGGCTGCACCCGGATGACCAGCGCGTTCTGGCCCAGCTCCTCGGTGGCGGTGGACTCGAACGGCAGGTGTGGCGCCCGCTTGAACACGATCGCCACCTCGGTGACGCGGCGGCCCAGCCGCTTGCCGGTGCGCAGGTAGAACGGCACGCCGGCCCATCGACGGGTGTCGATGTCGAGGCGGACGGCGGCGTAGGTCTCGGTCGTGGAGCCCTCGGGGATGCCGTCCTCGTCGAGGAAGCCGTTGACCTTGACGCCGCCGGCCCAACCCGACGCGTACTGGCCGCGGGCGGTGTACTGGGAGAGGTCCTCGGGCAGCCGCACCGCGGACAGGATCTTCTCCTTCTCCGCCCGCAGGTCCGACGCGTTGAACGAGACCGGCTCCTCCATGGCCACCAGCGCCAGCAGCTGCAGCAGATGGTTCTGGATGACGTCGCGGGCCGCGCCGATGCCGTCGTAGTAGCCGGCCCGGCCCTCGATGCCGATGTCCTCGGCCATCGTGATCTGCACGTGGTCGACGTAGTGTGCGTTCCAGATCGGCTCGAACAGCTGGTTGGCGAAGCGCAGCGCCAGGATGTTCTGGACCGTCTCCTTGCCCAGGTAGTGGTCGATCCGGAAGATCGCGTCGGGCGGGAAGATGCTCTCGACCGTCGCGTTGAGCTGCCGCGCGCTCTCGAGGTCGTGGCCGAACGGCTTCTCGATGATCACCCGCCGCCACTGCTCCGGGCCGTCGGGATGCGCCAGGCCGGAGCGGTCGAGCTGCTTGCTGACGATGTCGAAGAACGACGGCGGGATCGACAGGTAGAACGCGAAGTTGCCGCCGGTGCCCTGCTGCCGGTCGAGCTCGTGGACGGTGTCGGCCAGCCGATCGAAGGCGTCGTCGTCGGAGAAGTCGCCCGGCACGAACCGGAACCCCTGCGCCAGCTGCCGCCAGGTCGACTCGCGAAAGGGCGTGCGTGCGTGCTGCTTGACGGCGTCGTGCACGATCTTGCCGAAGTCCTGTGTGGCCCAGTCGCGCCGGGCGAAGCCCACCAGCGAGAAGCCCGGCGGCAGCAGGCCGCGGTTGGCGAGGTCGTACACCGCAGGCATCAGCTTCTTGCGGGCCAGGTCGCCGGTGACGCCGAAGATCACCAGCCCGGACGGGCCGGCGATGCGTGGCAGCCGCTTGTCGCGTTTGTCGCGCAGCGGGTTCTGGTAGCTCACCTCAGGATGCCCCTCAGGGTGTCGATGCCGGCGGTGCGGTCGGTCAGGTGCAGACGGAGCACCGGACGGTCGTGGTCGGCCAGCACCTGGGCGTCGCCGGCGGCCTGCGCGGCGATCAGCTGCCCGAACGTGAACGGCCGGTCCGGGATCTCCAGGTCGTTCGCGGGCGCGCCCGTGACCTGCAGGTACACGCCCTGCGCCGGGCCGCCCTTGTGGTACTGGCCGGTGGAGTGCAGGAACCGCGGGCCCCAGCCGAACGTGACGGGTCGCTCGGTCCGCCGCTCCAGCGGGACGCGGACGTCGGCCAGGCCGGCGTCGGGGCCCTGGCGGTCGAGGTAAGCCATGACGGCGAGGTAGCCGTCCGGCGCCAGCCGGCCGAGCAGCGCGTCGACGGCACCGGCCAGGGAGTCGACCCCGTCCAGCAGTCCGGCCGAGCCGCGCACCTCGATGCCGCCGTCGGTGAACGCGGCCGGCTCCGGCTCCGGCGTCGCGTCGAGCAGGCCGCGGGCGGCGACCTTCGCGCTCTCGACGTCGGGCTGGTCGAACGGGTTGATGCCCAGCAGCTTGCCGGCGACGGCGGTCGCGTACTCCCAGAGCAGGAACTGCGCGCCCAGCTCACCGGCGACGACGACGCCCTTCGCCGGCGGCTGCGCCGGCTCGCCGACGATGGCCGGGAGGACATCGTCGGCCGGGTGGGCGACCTCGGGGTCGTCGACGCTGCCGCTGGCGATCGGAAGGACGCCGGTGCCCTGCTTGCCGGTGGACTCGGCGATCAGCTGCTCGGCCCAGTCGGCGAACCCCACGATGCCGGAGCCGGCGTCGGCGATCGCGACCTTGTCCCGGCCCTGCTCGTGCGCGCCGGCGAGCGCGGCCCCGAGGCGCAGTGCGGGGTTGTCCGGGACGTCGCCGCCCAGCCGCTCGGCGACGGCGGCCGCCTCGTCCAGCAGCGCGGCGATGTCGGCGCCGGCCAGCCCGCTCGGGACCAGGCCGAACGCCGTCAGCGCGGAGTAGCGGCCGCCGACATTCGGGTCGGCGAGGAACAGCTTGCGGTAGCCGCCGGTCTCGGCCAGCTCGGCCAGGCCCGACCCCGGGTCGGTGACGGCGACGATGCGGCTGGCCGGGTCGATGCCGGCCGCCTCGAACGCGGCCGCGAAGACGCGTCGCTGGCTGTCGGTCTCGACCGTCGAGCCGGACTTGCTGGAGACGACGATGACGGTGCGGTCCAGCCGGTCGGCCAGCGCCCGTTCGACCGCGCCCGGGTCGGTGGTGTCCAGCACCGTCAGCTCGACGCCGGCCGACCGGGTGATGACCTCCGGCGCCAGCGACGAGCCGCCCATGCCGGCCAGCACGATCCGGTCCAGGCCCTCCGAGCGCAGCTCGGCGGACAGCGCCTCGATCTCGGCCAGCAGCGGCCGCGACGTCTCGTGCAGGTCGGTCCAGCCCAGCCGGATGGACGCCTCGGGCTCGGCCTCCGGACCCCACAGCGTGGCGTCCTTCGCCGCGATGCGCGACGCGACCTTCTCCCCGACCAGGCCGTCGACGACGGCGTCCGCGTCGAGCCCGTACGTGCTGACGGACAGTGCGGTCACTTGGCCGCCTCCAGCTTGGCGTCGACGGACTCCAGCAGGTCGTTCCAACTGGTCTCGAACTTCTCCACGCCCTCGCGCTCGAGGACCTCGCTGACGTCGTCGAGGTCGACGCCGGCGGCGCGGACCGCGGCCAGCGTGTTCCACGCGTTCTCGCGGTGGGGCCGGATCGTGTCGCCGGTGATCTCGCCGTGGTCGGCGACCGCCTCGATGGTGGCCTCGGGCATCGTGTTGACGGTGTCCGGCGCGACGAGCTGGGTGACGTACATCGTGTCGTCGTAGTCGGGGTTCTTCGTCGACGTCGACGCCCACAGCGGCCGCTGCCGCTGCGCGCCGGCCGCCTCCAGCCGCTGCCAGCGGTCGGCGGCGATGACGTCCTCGTAGGCGGCGTAGGCCAGCCGGGCGTTGGCGATGGCCGACTTGCCGCGCAGCGCCAGCGCCTCGTCGGAGCCGATGGCCTCCAGCCGCTTGTCGATCTCGGAGTCGACCCGGCTCACGAAGAAGGACGCGACCGAGGCGATGCCGTCGAGCGACTCACCGGCGGCGAGCCGCTGCTCCAGCCCCGCCTGGTAGGCGTCCATGACCTCACGGTAGCGGTCGATGGAGAAGATCAGCGTGACGTTCACGCTGATTCCCGCCGCGATGCCGGCGGTGATCGCGGGCAGGCCGGCCTTCGTCGCCGGGATCTTCACGAACACGTTCGGCCGGTCGACCTCGGCCCAGAGCTCGTTGGCCTGGGCGATGGTGCCGTCGGTGTCGTGCGCCAGCCGCGGGTCGACCTCGATCGAGACCCGGCCGTCGCCGTTCGTGCTGCGCTGCGCGACCGGCGCGAACAGGTCGGCGGCGGCGCGGACGTCGTCGGTGGTGAGGTCGCGCACGGCGGCGTCGGCGTCGGAGCCCAGCCCGGCGTGACGGCGCAGGTCGTCGTCGTACAGGCTGCTCTTGGTGATCGCGGCCTGGAAGATCGACGGGTTCGTGGTGACGCCGACGACGTGCTTCTCGTCGATCAGCGACTGCAGGTTGCCGGTGGTCAGGCGGTCGCGGGACAGGTCGTCGAGCCAGATGGCGACGCCCTCCGCGGAGAGCCGGCCGAGCGGATCGTTGGTGTTCATGATGTCCCTCTCAGGCGTTGGCGATGGACTCGCGGGCCGCGGCCACCACGGCGTCGGCCGTGATGCCGAACTCGCGGTACAGGGTCTGGTAGTCGGCCGACGCGCCGAAGTGCTCGAGGCTGACCGCGCGGCCTGCGGAGCCGAGGTAGCGGTGCCAGCTCATCGCGATGCCGGCCTCGACGGAGACACGGGCGGTGACGGCGGCGGGGAGCACCGACTCGCGGTACTCGGCGTCCTGCTCCTCGAACCACTCCTGCGACGGCATCGACACGACGCGGGTGGGCACGCCGTCGGCCTGCAGCGTCTCGCGGGCCTCGACGGCCAGCTGCAGCTCCGAGCCGGTGCCGATGAGGATCACCTGCGGCGTGCCGCCGTCGGCCTCGGCGAACACGTAGCCACCGCGAGCGGTGCCCTCGGGGTCGCCGTACACGCTACGGTCGAACGTCGGGACGTTCTGCCTGGTCAGCGCCAGCCCGGCCGGGTGCTGCCGCTCCAGGATCGTCCGCCACGCGACCGCCGTCTCGTTCGCGTCGGCCGGGCGGACGACGTCGAGGCCGGGGATGGCCCGCAGCGCCGACAGGTGCTCGACCGGCTGGTGCGTCGGGCCGTCCTCGCCCAGGCCGATGGAGTCGTGCGTCCACACGAACGTCACCGGCAGTTGCTGCAGCGCCGCCAGCCGGACCGCGGCCCGCTGGTAGTCGCTGAACACCAGGAACGTCGCCGCGTACGGGCGGGTCAGGCCGTTGAGCGCGATGCCGTTGACGATCAGGCCGGAGGCGAACTCGCGGACGCCGAAGTGCAGCGTGCGGCCGTACGGGTCGCCGGGGAACATCTTGCTGGAGCGCTTCTCCGGCAGGAAGCTCGGCTCGCCCTCGACCGTCGTGTTGGTGGAGCCGGCGAGGTCGGCCGAGCCGCCCCACAGCTCCGGCAGCACCGGCGCGATGGCGTTGATGACCTTGCCCGACGCGGCCCGGGTGGCGACGCCCTTCTCCGAGGCCTCGAACGTCGGGAGCGCGTCGGCCCAGCCGGCCGGCAGCTCGCGGTTCTGCAGCCGGTCGAGCAGCTCGGCACGCTCGGGGTTCGCGGCGCGCCAGGCGGCGTAGCGCTCGTCCCACTCCGTGCGGATGGCCTTGCCGCGGGCGGTCACCTCACGGGCGTGCGCGAGCACGTCGTCGGCGACGTCGAAGTGCTTGTCCGGGTCGGCGCCCAGCACGCGCTTGGTGGCGGCGACCTCGTCGGCGCCCAGCGCGGAGCCGTGGATCGCGCCGGTGTTCTGCTTGTTCGGCGCCGGCCAGCCGATGATCGTCCGCACCGCGATGAACGACGGGCGGTCGGTGACGGCCTTCGCGTTCGCGAGGGCCTCGTAGACGGCCCGCGGATTCTCCTTGTACTCGCCGTCCGCGGTGAAGTCGACGACCTGGGTGTGCCAGCCATAGGCCTCGTAGCGGGCGACGGTGTCCTCGGTGAAGGCGATGTTGGTGTCGTCCTCGATCGAGATGTGGTTGTCGTCCCACAGCACGACGAGGTTGCCCAGCTCCTGCGTGCCGGCCAGCGAGCTGGCCTCGCTCGACACGCCCTCCTCCAGGTCACCGTCGGAGGCGATCACGTAGACGTGGTGGTCGAACACGCTCTCGCCCGGCAGCGCGTCCGGGTCGAGCAGGCCGCGGACCCGGCGCTGCGCGAACGCCATGCCGACCGCGGTGCCGAAGCCGGAGCCGAGCGGGCCCGTCGTCACCTCGACGCCGTCGGTGTGCCGGTACTCCGGGTGGCCGGGGGTGGACGAGCCCCAGGTGCGGAACGCCTTGAGGTCGTCCAGCGTGACGTTGTAGCCGGACAGGTACAGCTGGATGTACTGCGTCAGGCTGCTGTGGCCGGCGGACAGCACGAACCGGTCGCGGCCCAGCCAGTGCTGGTCGGACGGGTCGTGCCGGAGCACCCGCTGGTACAGGGTGTAGGCGACGGGGGCCAGGCTCATCGCGGTGCCCGGGTGCCCGTTGCCGGTCTTCTCGACGGCGTCCATCGCCAGCAACCGCACGGTGTCGACCGCCCGGTCGTCGAGCTCCGTCCACTCGAAGTCTGCGCTGTTCTCGGGTGTCGTGTTCACCGGCGTGACGTTCCTCTCAGACGGATGGATCCCTGCGTCTCTGCTCATGGCGCCGTCGGCGAGACGGCCCTTCCACGGTCGAGCGTATCGACGTCACCCGCACGCGTGCCCGGCCGCTCGGCGGTTTGGGGGCACCGTTAGACTCAACAGGCCATGCTGGGGGATGTTCCCACTCCCAGCTGTCTCTTCGACCACACGAAGGTGAACGTTGACGTCCGTCGAGCCGAGCCCTGCGGCGACCCGGCGCGCACCGGTGCCGCGTGGGCGGTGGGGACGGCTCGCTGCCGTCGTCGGCGCGTACGCGTCGCTGATGAAGCTTCGCGTCGTCGAGCTGCTCCTCGTCACGACGCTGCCGGCCATGGTGCTCGCCGAGCGCGGGCTGCCGTCGCTGGGCCTCGTCCTGGCGACGCTGGGGGCCGGCACGCTGGCCGGCGGTAGCGCGCACGCGTTCAACCAGGTGCTCGAGCGCGACATCGACGCCGTCATGCACCGCACCCGGCGCCGGCCGCTGGCCCGCGCCGTCGTCTCGCCATACCGGGCGTTCGCGTTCGCCGCGGTCCTGCTGGCGGCGTCGGTCGCGATCATGCTCGCGTGGGTCAACCCGCTGGCGGCGGCGCTGACCATCGCGGCCAACCTGTTCTACGTGCTCGTCTACACGATGCTGCTCAAGCGGCGCACGTCGCAGAACATCGTGTGGGGCGGGGTGGCCGGCTGCGTGCCGACGCTGATCGGCTGGGCCGCCGTCACCGGGTCGCTGGACTGGCCGCCGGTGCTGCTGTTCCTCATCGTCTTCTTCTGGACGCCGCCGCACTACTGGCCGCTGGCGATGCGCTACCGCGAGGACTACGCCCGGGCCGGCGTGCCGATGCTGCCGGTGGTGGCGTCGGCGCGGACCGTCGCGCTGCAGATCCTGCTCTACTCGTGGGCCATGGTCGCGACGACGTTCGTGCTGTGGCCGGTGGCGTCGCTGGGCTGGATCTTCGGGCTGGCGTCGGCGCTGACCGGCGTCTGGTTCCTCGTCGAGGCGCACCGGCTGTACCGCCAGGCGCGGCGCGCCCCCGACGGCGCCGGGCTGTCCGCGATGCGCCTCTTCCACGGCTCGATCACCTACCTGACGGTGGTGTTCGCCGCCGTGATGGCCGACGTTCTCATCCTGGGCTGACGTCCGTCCCGCGGACGCGGGACTGCTGCCACTATGGGCGTCATGGTCGAGTTGCCCCGGCCCGAGAACTGGGCGCGCCCGCCGATCGGCGGCTGGTTCATGACGGTGTTCCTCGCCTTCGTCGCGCTGCAGTGCCTGTTCGGGACGGCGGTCAGCATCGCGGCGGGGAACTGGGTCACCGCCGCCGGCGCCGCCGGGGCTGCTCTGGTCGCCGGCGCGCTCGCCCGGCATGTCCTGCCGCGGCGACACCGGCCGGTGGGTCCGCCCGTGCGGGTCGACATCGCGCGCGTCGCGTCCTGGGGTCTGCGGTTCCCCGTCCGCACGATCTCACCGGCGGCGGCCGTCGCGTTCCTCGTCGCCGGGCTGGCGGCGGCCCTGGTGACCGGCGCCATGGCCGGATCGGTCGACGGCGGGTGGGACCGGGCCGTCATACTGACGATCGGCGCCGGCGCCGTGGCCGCCCTGGTGGGGTCCGGGTTCGTCGGGCTGGCCGCCTGGGGGAGGAGCGACGCGATCGAGCTGACGCCGTCCCACCTCGTGCTTCGCGTCAGCCGCCACCCCGTCGTCCTGGAGTGGGAACAGGTCCGGCGGATCAGTTCCGCCGCACGCCGGCAGGGCCTGATGTCGCTGGGCTGGGCCACTCCGAACTGCGTGGTCGTCGAGGTGTCGCCGGTGGACCTGCACGACGAGGCCGGCACCGTCGACGCCCTCTGGCGCCAGGCCGCCGGCGCGCCGCCCGGCTCCGTCGCGACCATCCTCACCTCCCGGCTCGTGAACGACCCGGTGCTGGTGTACTGGGCGCTTCGGTTCTACCTGCAGCACCCGGAGTGCCGCCACGAACTGGCCGGCGGGACCGCCCTGCATCGGCTCCGTGCCGGCGAGGTGCTCGCATGACGTGCGTGTTCGTGTCCGACTTGACTCTCCAGTCGCTGGAGACTCCACCGTGGTTCTCGTGAACGACGACGACGCCTTCCTGAGCATCGGCGACCTGGCCCGGCGCACCGGACTCCCGGTGAAGACGATCAGGTACTACGCCGACATCGGGTTGGTGCCGCCGACCGGCCGATCCCCGGCCGGCTACCGCCGCTACGACGCCGTCGCCGTGGCCCGGCTGGACCTCGTCCGCACGCTTCGCGAGCTCGGCATCGACCTCGCGACCGTGCGGCAGGTCCTCGACCGGACCCTGTCGCTGGCCGAGATGGCGACGGCGCACGCGGCTGCTCTCGACGCGCAGATCCGGCTGCTCCGGACCCGGCGCTCGGTGCTGCGTGCGGTGGCCGCGCTGGGGATCCACGACCACGAGGAGTTGGATCTCATGAACCGCCTGGCCCATCTGTCCGCCGCCGAACGGCAGCAGATCATCGACGACTACTGGTCGTCGGCCTTCGAGGGCCTCGACACCGACCCCGCGTTCGCCGACCGCATGCGTTCGGTCCGCGTCGACCTTCCCGACGACCCGACGCCGGCCCAGGTGGAGGCCTGGGTGGAGCTGGCGGAGCTGGTGCAGGACCCGGACTACCGGGCCCGGGTGCGGCAGATGGCCGAGGCCGGCGCCCGCTCCGGCGCCCCGTCGCCCGCCGAGACCGCTCTCTACGAGAGCGTGCTGGAACTGGTGACGCCGCTGCAGAGCGCCGGCACCCCGCCCACCGCCGCCGAGGCCCGCCTCGTCGTGGACCAGCTGGCGCCCCGCTACGCCCACGCTCGCGGCGTCGACGACACCGACGGGTTCCGGCGCGAGCTCGGTGAGCAGATCGCCCTGTTCTCCGATCGCCGGGTGGAGCGGTACTGGGAGCTGGTCGGCGTCATCAACGGCTGGCCGGCTCGGCAGGCCGGCTCCGGCAGCGTCGCCGCGATGGAGTGGTTCGCGGCCGCATTGACCGCGTCGGCCGGGGAGAGCTGAGCCGACACAGCACTGGAGCTCTGCCAGCTGCTTCATGGCAGAGCTCCAGTGGCGCGGACCCACCCGTGGTCCGTTTCCCTCCCGTCAGAGCGGGTCGATGTCGTCGCGTCGCTCGACGTACTCGGTCGTGCGGCCGCCTACGCCGCGGCGGGTGCGCATCGAGGCGACCATCACCGAGACGACGATGGCCAGCGCGCCTACGCCGGTCAGGACCCAGCCGATCATGCTGAGGTCGAAGTCGGAGAGCCGATCCCGGACCCCGAGCGCCAGGATGAGGCCCAGCGCCATCAGGAAGACTCCAAGGCCGATACTCATGTCGGACACACCTCCCATATCGGCGAACTCATGACGAGTTACCCGGCCCGCCGATCAGCAAACGACGAGACCCGCCCACCCCGAGCCGGGCCGAGCCGTGCGCCCGCTCCGCCCAGCCGTCAGGCCGGCCGGCGCGAGGGCATCCAGCGCGTCGCGTACCAGGCGTCGGTCGCGGCCATGACCATCAGCGCCGCGCCGAGCATGTGCAGGCCGACGAGCAGTTCCGGCAGCTCCAGCCGGTACTGGACCAGCCCGATGAGCCCCTGCCCGAACTCGACGGCGAGCAGGACGGCGGCCGCGCGCGCGGCCCGGCCGGGAGCGCCGACCGCTCGCGCGGTGAAGTAGAGGCCGATGGAGATGCCCATCAGCAGCAGGACCGAGTCGGCATGCACTTGGGTCACGACCGCCACGTCGAGGCCGGTGCGCTTGGAGTCGGGATCGCCGGAGTGCGGGCCGCTGCCGGTGACCACGGCGCCCAGGTACACGGCGACCGCCGTGACCACGAGCGTGAGCAGGCCGAGCCGTTCCAGCCACGGCAGCCCGACCCGCGCCGGAACCACCCCGAGCGGTCGCTGCGTGCGCCTGACCAGCACCGTCGCGACACCGACCAGTGCCGCCGACACCAGGAAGTGGAACATGACGACCCACGGGTTCAGGTCGGTCCAGACGGTCACGCCGCCGATCACGGCCTGCGCCGGCACGACGCCGAGCAGGACCATCGACAGGACCAGCAGGTCACGCCGCGGCCGGTCCGAGGTGAGCGTCCGCAGCACCGCGACCAGCATCGCCAGCGCAACGGCGCCCACCACGAAGGTGAGCAGCCGGTTGCCGAACTCGATCGCGCCGTGCAGCCCCATCTCGGGAGTCGCGGCGATCGAGCCGGCGGTGCAGTGCGGCCAGTCCGGGCAGCCGAGCCCGGAGTCGGTGAGCCGGACGGCCCCGCCGGTCACGATGATGCCGGCCTGGGTGACCAGCGACGCCACCGCCAGTCGCCGCAACGTCGCCTCCGACGGAAGCGGCAGCCGCCGCACGAGCCGGGCGGCCCGGCCGGGCGCCGGTGCCGGAGTCGTCGGGAGGGTCGCGGTCACCACGTCATGGTAGGACCCGGCATCCGGCGCCGATCTCCCGGCCGACGTGGGCAACCTCACGATCGCGGATCTGTCAAGAGCCCGCGCTTTGCCCGACCCTGCGCAGCGTTAGCCCGGAAGTTAGCCCTCCCCGCCGGCGGCGGCAGCCACGACTAGCCCGGATTCGGGCAAACGCCCTGGCCGTTCGGGCAAACGCCCGAACCGCTGGAACGGCCGGATCCGCGCTTAGCGTCCGAGGCATGGCTCTTCGATCCGTTCCTCTTCGCGCCACGCTGGCCGTGGTCGCGGCGCTCGCCGCTGCCCTGGCAGGTGGTGGGTGGGACGG
>NZ_POTW01000055.1 GCF_003236295.1 Jiangella anatolica | reverse complement strand
AGATGTGTATAAGAGACAGTACCAGCAGTGCCGAAATGTCCGGTCCGGACAGGTTGGCACCGCCGCGACCCGGCCGGAAGGACTATGCGTGGCCGGTAGACGCCATTGGCGCAAAGATGCCGCAGGTCAGGCCCGGCTGCGGGCGTCCTCTCGCTCGGCGAGGAGCGCCGCGGCGAGCACCGCCACGTCGTCGTCGCCGTGGCCGGCGGCGATGGCCCGGCGCATCTGGTCGTACGCGGCGCGCTGGACGCTCGTGTCGAGTCCGCGCCGGTCGGCGGCGTGGATCACGTGCTCCAGGCCGGCGGCGACGGTCTCCAGCCGCGCGATGTCCGCCTCGTACCGGCCGGCGTCGAGCCGCTCGGCCTGCTCGTCGACCGACCCCGCGAACAGCTCGGCGATCGGCCGCGCGAACGGGGCGAGGTCGGCGGCGTCGATCCCCTCGGCCTTGGCCAGCGCGAACCCGTGCGCCATCCCGGCGACCGCGGTCCAGAAGATGTCCAGCAGCGCGACGTCGAACGCGGCGGCCCGGCCGGGGTCGGCGCCGAGGTGGTGCTGCCGGCCGCCCAGCGCCGCCAGTGTCGCCGCGTGCCGCTGGTAGAGGTCGGCCGGGCCGCTGTAGATCAGCACCGCGTCCGGCGTGTCGATCGTCACCGTCGGCGTCATGATCGACCCGTCGAGGTAGTCGATGCCGTGATCGGCGGCCCAGGCCGCCAGCTCGCGGGCCGCGTCCGGGGAGTCGGCGGTCAGGTTGACGACGGCGCGGCCGCGCAGCGCGGCGGCGGCCGGCTCGAGGATCGCGCGGGCGACGGCGTAGTCGGACACGCAGACCACGACCAGGCCGGCGTCCGCGACCGCTTCGGCCACCGTCGCGGCCCGGGTGGCGCCGGCCGCGACCAGTTCGTCGCCCTTCTGCGGCGAGCGGTTCCAGACGGCGGTGGCGTGGCCGTGGGCGAGGAAGGCGCGGGCCAGCGCCTGGCCCATCTTGCCGAGTCCGAGGACGGTGACCTGGGGCGATGTCGTCATGCCGGTACGCTAAAGGTTCACGTCAACGTGAAGGTCAAGCGGAGGACAAGCATGCGGATCGGCGAGCTGGCCCGGCTGACGGGGACGACGGAGCGGGCCCTGCGCTACTACGAGGAGCAGGATCTGCTGCGGCCGGCCCGGCTGCCGAGCGGCTACCGCGACTACGCCCCGTCCGACGTCGAGACGGTCCGGCACGTGCGATCCCTGCTGGCGGCCGGGCTGCCGACGCACCTGATCGCCGAGCTGCTGCCCTGCATGGTCGACACCGGCGACGGCCTGATGCCCGGCTGCCGGTCGATGCTGGCGCCGCTGGAGTCCGAGCGCGACCGGATCACGGCGGCCATCGACGCGCTGACCGACGCCCGCGCGCTGCTGACCGGGCTCATCGACCGCACCCCGGCGGACGACTCCGAGTACGACGCCTGGATCGCGGCGCGGGACGCCGCCTGATGCCCGTGTACGAGCCGATGAGCCGCCGGGCCATCACCCGGTTCGCGGTGGCGGGCGGCGTCCTGACGGTCGCGGGGCTGCTGCTGCGGCCGGTGGCCCTCGGGGCGGCCGTGATCGTGTTCCTGGCGGCCCTCGGCGCCTTCGGGCTGGCCGGCTACGGCGTCCTCGATCGCGTCGTCGACCGGTGGCGGACCCGGCGCTGACCCGGCGCTGACTCGGCCGGGGTGACCGGACGCGTGCACCCGCGTCCGGCCGCCCCGTTCCGTGCGCCTCAGGCCGCGGGTGGGATGTTCACGTTGTGCCGGAACAGGTTCTCCGGGTCGTACTGCCGCTTGACCTGCGTGAGCCGCTCCCAGGTCGCGCCCGGGTAGGCCTCGCGCGCCCGCCGTGCGCCGTCCTCGCCGAGGAAGTTGACGTAGGCGCCGGGGTCGCCGTTCTCGGCGATCGCGGCGGTCTCGAGCACCCACTGCTCCCGCTCGGGCCGGGTGTCCGGGCCGTCCAGGAACGCTGCGACGTTGACCATGAAGGGGCGGCCGCGGTGGGCGTAGGCGGTCGCGTCGTCGGCGATCCGGGCGATGGCGCCGCCGAGCGGGCGGAACTGCGTCACCCGCATCGGCGCCGGAGCGGTCTCGAGCTGGTTCAGGACGCGGGTGACCGTGTCGAGACTCAGCTCGTCGGCGAAGAGGGTGCGCGCCGTGGCGGTGGGGTGGAACTCGCCCCCGCCGCCGCCCTCCTCGGCCGGGAACATCTCGGCGTAGGTGATGGGACGGACGAAGTCGGCCAGCGGCTCGGCCAGCGCACGGATGGGCGCCAGCACCTTCTCGCCCTCGTCGGCGGGGCCCGCATAGCAGACCAGCCCCAGCGCGACCAGCTGGCCGTGCAGGTCGGCGGGGATGAACGGCATCGGCGGCGCCGTCATCACGTTGACGATGACCGACAGCTCGTCGGGCGCGGCGGCCGCCTCGCGGAGGAACCCGTGCACGACGTCGGGGGTGGCCGGGAGCATGAGCATGCCGCCGACGACGCCCGGGACCTGGTGCAGCCGGTACTTGAACCGGGTGACGACGCCGAAGTTGCCGCCGCCGCCGCGGATGGCCCAGAACAGGTCGGGGTGGTTCTCGGCGTCGACCTGCAGGATCTGGCCGTCGGCCGTGACGACCTCGGCGGCGAGCACGTTGTCGATGGTCATGCCGTACTTGCGGGACAGGAAGCCGACGCCGCCACCGGTGGTGATGCCGCCGATGCCGACGGTGCCGGTGTCGCCGAAGCCGATCGCCAGCCCGTGCTCGGAGACGGTGTTGGTGACGTCGCCCGCGGTCAGGCCGGCCTGCGCCCACACCGTCCGCTCCTCGACGTCGACGGCGATGGCGCGCAGCCCGGCGAGGTCGATGACGATGCCGCTGTCGACGACGCTGTGGCCGACGAGGCTGTGCCCGCCGCAGCGGACGGAGAGCTCCAGGCCGGTCTCGCGGGCCAGCGTGACGACGCCGGCGACCTCGGCGGCGTCGGCCGGGCGGATGACGACGGCCGGCCTGGGGTCGAGGCCGCCGTAGAAGAGCCTGCGGGCGGCGTCGTAGCCGGCGTCGCCGGGTGCGACCACCTGGCCGCGGAAACGGGTGCGTAATGCGGAGACGTCGAGCGTGGTCATCTGGCAGTTCTCCTTCGGTCACCACGCCGGAGCCGAGTGCCCGTCCGGCGTGGTGACCATTCAAGCGGCAACCACTGACAGAATTCGCACGATTTTCCGCCGGGTGCTGTCAGCATTCTGTCAGCGCCCGCGGGTAGTCAGCCGGCCGGAACGGCCAGCCCGTCGATCAGCCCGTCGAAGACCGCGACCCGGTCGAACCGCATGGCGTAGTCGCGTGCCCGGGCCGCGACGGCCCGGCGGTCGTCGGCGGACAGCTCCAGCACGGCGCGGTCGAGCGCCGCGGCCAGCCCGGCCGGGTCGCCGGCGGCGATCTCGATGGCGGTGTCGCCGACGGACTCCGGGATGCCGCCGGTGGTCGTCGTGATGACCGGGCCGCCGCCGGACAGCATCGCCTCGACCAGCGCGATGCCGAACGTCTCGACGAACTCCGGCCGCGGCTTGCTGGGCAGCGCGAACGCGGCGCTGCCGGCCATGAGCAGCGGCTTCTCCTCGTCGCCGACGTCGGTGAGGAAGACGATGCGCTCGTCGCCGGCGGCCTGCGCCCGCAGCTGCGGCAGCTCCGGGCCGGTGCCGGCGATGACCAGGCCGACGTGGTCGCGGGCGGCCGATGCCTGGTACGCCGCGATCAGGTCGTCGACGCCCTTGGCCAGCGTGACCCGGGACAGGAACAGCGCGTACCCGTCGCGGCGCAGGCCACGGCGGGCCAGCGCGGCGTCGACGACGGCCGGCTCGAGGCCCACATACGCGGAGGTGTCGATGGGCGGGTAGCTGACGGTGACGCGCGCGGCGCACTCCTCGGCGAACCGGGTGCCGCAGACCGCGTCGACCTGCAGCGCCGACTCGATGATGAGGTCGCGGGTGTACTCCGACACCGCGACGCACGCGTCGTTGGCCAGGAACGTCGTCAACAGGAAGGCCGCGGCGCCGGCCCGTCCCTCGGCGATGCCGGTGCGCACGATGTTCGTGATGTCCGAGCCCACCGCCTTGGCGACCGTCCGGACGTTGAACCCGGCGCCGGTCGCTCGGGCGCCGTGCAGCGCCTCGAGTACGGCGTTCGTGTGCGGCGTCAGGTACATCGAGAGGCAGACCGTCGGGACGCCGTCGCTGAACAGCTCGTAGAGCCGGCTGGTCAGGCCGAGCGTGTACCGCCCGTCCGGGACGCGGTAGTCGCCGATCGGCTCCGGCCGCTCGACGGTGATGCCCGGGCTGTACGGCAGGATCGAGTCCAGCGGCTTGAGCGGCAGGCCGGCCGCCTGCAGCGCCGGCAGCGGCCAGGTGACGATGCGGACGTCGTCGAACCCCCGGGTGAGCGCTACCTCGGCGAGGTTGCGAGCCTCGCCCGAATGGCCGCAGATCACCGGATCGGCGCGGACGACGATCACCAGGCGGCGGGTGGGTCGGCTCATGGCAACACCTCCGAGTCTTCGCTAACCGTGTGTGCGGTCCGAGACCGACGGCGGACGCACCTTCGTCGCCCAGGCCGACGGTTCCGGTCCCAGTTCGATCTGCAGCCGGCCTCCGCCGTGCAGCTCGTTCCCCGTGATGTACCCCGCGTCGAGTGGCTTGCCGTTGAATGTCGCCGATTGGACGAACTGGGGTGCCGGTGTGGTTCCCGTCTCAACGCTGATCGGGGTCTCCCGATGCCCGATCGTCTCGATGAGGAACTCGTTGCCGCCGATCTCCAGGCTGGCCGTCGCGAACGCCGGCGCGTTGACCAGGAACACGTTCTGCCCGGCGACGGGGAACAGGCCCAGCGACGCCCACACGTACCACGAGCTCAGCGCGCCGGAGTCGTCGTTGCCGGGCAGCCCGCCGCGGGTCGGCGCGAACTGGTACGTCAGCGCGTGGTGGACGATCTCCGCCGTCCGGTCCGGCCGGCCCGCGTAGTGGTAGGCCCACGGCGCCTCCATGTCCGGCTCGTTGTTGAGGCCCTCGAACCGGTGCAGGGCCGCGCCGGCGGCGTACTCGTCGCCGAACGGCGGGGTGCCGAGCTGGCGGACCGGCGGCTGGCCGTAGCCGAAGAACTCGTCCAGCATGCCGACGAAGCGGTCGTCGCCGCCGGCCTGCCGGATCCTCGCGGCCATGTCGTGGAGCAGCCGGAACGAGTAGTTCCACCGACCGCCCTCGTAGTACGTCGACTTCTTCAGCAGCCCGGTGTCCGGCTCGAACGCGTTGACCCAGTACCGGGCCCGCTGCTCCAGCTCGTCGGCGAGCCGGCGGTCGCCCAGGCCGCGCGCGATGACGGCGGTGCAGTGGTAGCCGTAGGCGAGGTCGAGCGTGTGGGTGATCGGGTGCACGATGTCCTTCTCGACGAAGTCCTCGCCGTACACCCGGCGCAGGTCGTCCTGCATGTGCACCAGCGCCCAGTCCCAGTCGATGCCGTTCAGGCCGAGCAGGTACCCGTCGGCCAGCGCCGTGTGCGCGAGCGCGCTGCCCTGGCGGAAGAACCGGTCCGCGCCCTTGGCCATGCGGTAGCCGATGGGGAAGTTGCCCTCCTCCTCGCAGACCCGGATCAGCGACTCCAGCAGGGCGGCGCCCTTCTTCGGGGCGAGGGCCGTGATCAGCGGGATCTGCGTCTTGTAGATGTCCCACATCGTGCAGATGTCGAAGACGAACGGCCCCGACGTGGGCCAGAACGGGCTCTCGTCGTCGGCGAAGCACGGCTTGATGAGCGAGTGGTACAGGCTGGTCGCGAACACCGTCCGCCGCGCGTCCGTGCCGCCGTCGACCTTCACCTGATCGAAGTACGACGACCACTTCTTGCGGGTGCGCGACCGGCACTTGTCGAACCGCGTGCGGCCCAGCCCCAGCTCGTCGTCCAGATTTGCCCGGGCCTGCTCCGTCCCGCGCAGCGAGAAGCCCATCTTCAGCTCCACCGTCTGCCCGGCGACGGCCGGTCCCATGAAGATCAGCCCGAACGGCCGCAGCGTCGTGCGCCGGATGTAGTCGAAGTCCAGCCGCGTCCCGCCATCGACCAGCCGGCGGTCGTACCAGAGCAACTGGCGCCAGTCAGGCGTGTCGGCCTCGATGAAGACCGACAGCGGCACGCCCTCCATCACCAGCGTGCCCTCGGCCTGCCCGCGCCCCAGGCTCTGCAGGTGCGCGCGCAGCGGCACCGTCCGGCCGTGCTCGATCGCCAGCCCGCCGTACGAGAAGTCGACGACGACGCGGCCGCTGCGGCTCTCGGGGAACGTGTACCGGTGCACGGCCGTCTTCGCGCCCACCGTCACCTCGCAGCGGACCCCGGTGTCCAGCGTCGCCGCGTAGTATCCCGGCTCCGCCACCTCGTCGTGCAGCTTCCACAGCGTGCCCAGCGCGTCCAGCGGCTCGATCATCGGGGTGACGCGGAAGTAGTTGTAGTACTTGCGGATCGCGCCGGTGCCGGACTGCTGGAAGTGCGTGAACCCGGACGCCTGCTGCCGGTCGTACAGCTGCGTCGGCAGGCCCTCGGTGCTGATGCGGTAGACCCCGTAGCCGGTCGGGTACGCGCCGGAGTAGGCGCACGCGGACACCATGCCCAGCGGGTGGCTCGCGCCCGGGTGCGTGTTCCCCACCTGCGCCTTCGGCCACCACCATGTCGCGGCCAGCCCCTGCGCCGGCGGCAGGTCGGTGGCCATGGTGCCGATGAAGGGATCAACGCTGTCCAGTATGTTCTGCATTCTGCCTGTCCCGAGATGACCTGTCTGTAGCGTCGATATGAACGCTCCGTGACCTGGCCGTCAAGGCCTATCCGCCAGGTATGGCCGTTCGGGGCCCGCAGCTGCCGCGTGCGTCGCGCGGGGGCGGGACTGGGTAGCCTGTCCGCGGGGCCTCTAGCTCAATTGGCAGAGCAGCGGACTTTTAATCCGCGGGTTCAGGGTTCGATCCCCTGGGGGCCCACCCCACAGCAGGTCAGCGGCTCGACCCAGCGCGACCAGCAGCGGAGGCCATGCTTTACCCATGGTTTTCCGCCACCTTCGCCAGTAGAGCGTCATCGAGCAGGCCTGCGGCTGTCGGGTTCAACACACGCCGCGCCATGTACACATCCTGCGTCATCGACGGTCGTGAGTGCCCAAGCTGGTCCGCCACCTGACGCGCGGACTGGCCCGCATCGTCGAGAACCGTCGCCGTCGTCTTGCGGAACGCGTGCGACGTGATCCACGCCAAGGCCCCGTCGCCACGCACCTGACGGAGCACCTTCCGCACATTCGACGGATCACGCAGCCCACCGACCGTGCTCGCGAAAACCGGCTGATCAAGTCGGATGCCCTCAGCGAACCGGCGACGCAGCATGACGATGCCGAACAGCGGAAGCTGTAGCAGACGTTCACCAGCACTGGTCTTGGTCTTCTTCCGGATCAGACCGATGCCGGTCAGCCGGATCACGGTGTGCGTCAGTTCGACGGTTCCGGCTTCAAGGTCGATCTGCTCCCACATCACGGCCAGCGCTTCGCCGATGCGGCAGCCGGTAGCGAGCATGAACGTGGTCAGGTCGGGCAGGTCCCACCGCATGGCGATGGGCTCGCTGCGGAGCGTGTCGAGCCACATGGTCAGCTCGGCTTCGGTGAGCGCCCGCGGCGGGTTCTTCGGCTCGGCTTCGATGCTGTCGACCTCGCGCACGGGGTTGACCGCCATGACGCCGTATCGCACCACCAGCTTCATGACGCCGGAGATGATGCTCCGGCAGGTCTTCGCGGTCGCCGCGCCGGACTGTTTCTTGATCTTCGCGATGATCTTGTCCAGGAGCGGTGTCGAGATCTCCCCGAGACGGACCTCACCGAGTGCAGGCCGCACGTGGTTCTTGATGTGGCGTTCGTAGAGCTCCAACGTGCCCGCGGACCGCTTGCCAGCCTCGACACGCTCTTTGAACTTCGCCAGGTAGAGGTCAATGGCGTCGGAGCAGCGGTGCAACGCCGTGAGATCACCCGTACGGCCAGCCTTCGCCCGCACCGTCAGCTTCTCGCGTAGTGCGTTGGCAGCGGCGGTGGGCGTCTTACCGTGGGCCTCGACTGGCCTTGTGCGACCGTCGAATTCGCGGAACTGGGCGATCGCGCGATGCCGAATCGGCTTGCCCTTGGCGTCGGTCTTGTCGACGTAGGTGCGGATCTTGCCCCACGTGCCGATCGGCAGCGGCGCGCGACCCATTACGCAACCTCGAACTGTGCCGCAAACCACGCCTCGACATCGGCGCGCACGTACCGCAGACCACGGCCTACCCGAGCGGCCGGCGGACCGTAGTTCTTCCACCGCCACTGGTAGAGCGTCGCCTTGGGCACGCGCAGGTAGGCGGCGACGTCGTCGACCGTCCAGGTCGGTTCGACTGTCTCAGCCATAAGATTTCTCCCTGCTATCACCAACGGATTCTTGTGCGGCGGGCCCATCGGCCACGCCGGCGGCGAAGGTCTGTGCCTCGGCGCGTCGGATGCGGGCGAGGTTGGCCGAGCGGGTGGCGTTGGCGGCGGCCGCGGTGTCGAGGTAGCCGCGTCCGGCGTAGCGCCAGCTGCCGACGACGACCGTCGTGGCGGTGTCTTCGGTGTCGGCCTGGTCGACGTCGAGAACGTCTCGTACGTCGGCGTCGGTGGGGAGCTGGGCGCGGCGTTGCCGCCATTGCCGGCGGGCGGTGCGGAGCGCGCCGAAGGTCACGCTGTAGGCGCGGCTCTTGGTGATGGGGTGGCCGCGGTAGCCGAGCGTGGCGTAGCGGTCCTTCAAGCGCTGGTAGTCGTCGTGGATGGGCACGAGCTGCTGTGCGGCCTTGATGAGGCGGACGGCGTGCGGGGTCGCGCCGTGCTTGGCGGCGTGGCCGGCGCTGTAGAGCTTCCCGGCGACGGGGAGCCCGAAGTCCTCGGTCGACTTGGTCAGGTACTTGGCGAGGTACGCGGCGACCTGGTGCGGGTGCGCCGGACCGGCCTGGTTGTCGCGGCCGGTACCGGGCGTGATGGTGCGCAGGTCGAGCTGCCGGCCCCACCGCAGCCGCAGCGTCTGCCCGCCGGGGATGGGCACGTCCTTGTGCACGTGCGCGGCGGCGTGGCGTACCGCGTCCTCGAGGTCGGTCACCGTCAGCGGCAGCTGCGGCGGGGTGGTGGGGCCGTCGGGACCGTCGAGGCGGATGACGACGTGGAAGTGCACGACGCCGCGGGCCTGGAACTCCACGACGCGGGTGTAGGACACCTTGGCCGCGCTCGTGAACGCCTTCATCGACAGGCCGGCGGCGCGGGCGAGGCGGCGGCGCAACGCCATAGTGAAGTACCGCCACAGCTGCGGCGCCCACCACTGCCACGCGGCGTGGGCGGTGTAGTCGTAGCACTCGTGGCACAACGGCTGACCGACCTGCGGGTCGTCGGCGTCGTGCCGCCGCACGCACGACAGCGGCCGTCCGTGCGGGCAGCGCGGGCGATCGCGCCTGGCCCGGCACGGCGACGTGCGGCCGTTGGCGGGTCGGGTGTGGCGGTGAACGGCCCCGAACGATGGCGCGGTGAAGGTCGCGAACGTCGCCGGATGCTGCGCCACCGTCTCCGGGACGCTCTTCCCGCCGGCCAGGCCGCAGGACAGCAGGTGCCACGCGTCGCCCTTGTACTCACGGCTGCAGGACGGGCAGACGGCGGCGCGGCGGTTGCCGCAACGGACGTACGTGTGCCCGTCGGGCTCGTCGTCGGACGAGTACGCGCGCACGACCTCACCCGTGCTCGCGTTGATCGTGGTCGACGAGCCGGTCAGCCGGATCGGATTGACGCAGCCGCGGGCCTGCTCGCCGGCCCTGCTGCGCGACAGCGACGCCAGCTGGAACACCAGCTCCGCGTGTGTCAGCTCCGGCGCGCTCATGCGACCGCTCCGCTCTCGCCGTCCTTGTCGGTGACGACGGTGAAGCCGTGGCGTCGCGGTGCCGGCTGCGCGGCCGGGAACTGCTGGGCCATGGCGCGGATGTCGTCGTCGGTGACCCAGGTGAAGCGGAGCCGGACCGGGGTGGGGTCGCCCTTGACGAGCACGTAGCCGGTGCCGGGCTGCGAGTCCGGGATGGCTTCGGCGTGTGCGCCGCGTTCCCAGGCGTCCTTGCCGAGCACCATCTCGACCTCGGATGCGGTGTCCAGCCGGAGCGCGATCTTGGTGGGGAACAGGCCGCGGGCGTCGACGACGGACTTGCGGGGGTCCTGGACAAACGCGAGCACCGAGACGGCGGCGGCGCGCCCCTGGGACAGGACGATCTTGAGGGCCTTGTTGACCTGGTGCTTGAGCTTGGTGTCGTCCTGGTAGTCGGTCAGGTAGGCCAGCTCGTCGATGACCAGCACGACGAACGGCTCGTCAGTCGTGGGGGTGTGCTTGCGGGTGTGGCCGCGCAGTCGCTTCGATCGCTCGCGCACGAGGTCGGCGGCGTCGGCGACGAGCCGGACCATGTCGCCGGGCTCGTCGTCGGCGGCCAACCGGGAGAACAGCGCGTGACCGATCGCCAGCTCCATGCCGCCCTTCGGGTCCACGCCCCACAGCTGGACCACACCCGACGGGATCGCCGGCGCGAGCGCCCGCACGGTCGACCACAGCGCCGACCCCTTGCCGGAGTCGGTCATCCCAGCCGTCAGAACGTGCCGGTACAGCAGCCGCAGCCGGTAAAGGTCGCCGTCCTCGGTGAACCCGACCGGCAGCGCCTCGAAGTCCACAGCCCGCGCATCCAGCCGCATCTGCGGGATCGGGTCGGTGAGCGGGTCGCCGGTGCTGAACGACAGCGTCACCGTGCCCGGCTCATCGCTGCGGACGCGGACCTGGGTCACGCCGAACGCGTGCGCCAGCGCGTCGGCACGGTCGGCATAGTCGGCCGGCGACTGACCCGCCAGCAGCCGCACGCGCACGGCGTCGGCGGCCGGATGCGCCGTGACGCCGATCAGCTCGGGCGCGACCTGCCGGCCGAACGAGCCGGCAACGGTGAGGCCGCAGCCGGCGGCGACGGCCGGCCAGTGCTTGCGGTAGATCCGCCGGTACCGCCACCGGCCCCGCACCTGCGCGGCGACGCGTTCCGCGGACTCCGGGTGCGCGAGCCGCCACACCACCCAACCCACCGTCGGCAGCACGAGCAGCAGGACCAGGCCGCCCGCGCCGACCACGCTGTAGGCGAGCAGCAGCAGGCAGCCGGCGGCGAACACGGCCGGGAGCCGGTGCAGCAGCATCAGCGGCGTGGCGGTCACCCAGCCCAGGCCGCGCAGCAACCGCCGGACCAGCGAGTCGCGATCACGCAGGTTCTGCACGAACGCCGCGAAGATCTTGATGGTCTTCGAGGTCAGTTCGGGTCGAGGGCTCATCGAAGCAGCCCTTCAAGAGCCGTCAGCTCCGCGTGCCGCGCATGCGCGGTGGCGTGGCAGGAGTCGCAGACGGTGTCGCCGGTGCCGGGGTGGAACCACGCCTTGACGGCCTCCACCAGCCGGCCGCAGACGGAACACGCCACCATCGCGGACGTCATGGGCGATCACCACAACGCGTCACTGCCGCGTGGCGGGCGGCGTCGGACCGCTCGGCTTGCACCTCGTCGGCACCGATCATGAGAACGGCGACGGTCAGCAGCTGGGCGAGGACGATGCCGAGTGCGGCGAGCGGGAGTCGCCAGGTCGTAGGCTTGGACACACCAATCCCCTCCATTCGGGGGTGTTGATTGGGCCACCGGGGACGGGGTTGGTTTCCTAGGCCTGTCACCCGTCCCCGGTGGGGACTCATCGCGAGACCGCGGGCACTCCTTGGCCGTTGGTCGCGTCGCTCACCGCGGCCAGCCGCACCACCAGCGCGTCATCCGACGCCGCCGGGTACAGCCAGGCCGGAAGCTGGGCGTGCACGATCGCCAGCCAGTCCGCGAGCACGGCCGCGCCACGCTGGTCGAACGACACATCGCGCGGGGACCAGGCGACCCGGCCGCCCAGCGTGGCCACCAGGCGCACGAGGTTCTTCTCCCCGCTGGACATGACCCCGAACGCCCGCACGTGCGGCGAGGCCTTTGGGCCTTGCGCGTGCCACTCCCAAAACGCCGCGTCGTCGTCCGGTGCCGGGTGCCGGCGCTCGTACTCCACCCACGCGGCACCATCGCCCTCGCTCTCGTTCACGGCCTGTGTGATGACATCCAGCCAGTCGGGGTGGTCGTCGATGCGCCCGGCGATCCGCTCGACCAGCTGCCGCACCCACGGATGCCGGCCAGCGAGCCAGTCAGCGGCCGCGTAGGCGTCGGTCGGGACCTCGATGACGGTCATCGTCAGGCCGCCTTCTCACCCGACGTGGCCTTGCCGGCGTCCTTGCGCGGCGTGTGCGACGCGATCCCACCGGCCCGCCACGACTCGACCAGCTGACCCGTCTTCGTCGCCCGCGCCGACGCCACCAGGTCACCGAACTCGATCGGCGAGTAGTCCGCGATCTCCGGCCGCAACGGCACCGGAACCGTCACCAGCGCCCGCGCCGTCAACTCCCGGTCGAACGACACCGTCCGGTAGATGACCTCCACACCCCACAACGGCAGATGCGTCTCCTCATCGATCGCCTGACGCTCAGACTGCCGACGCGACCCGTCCGGCGTGTCCTCCCACTCATGCACCGGGTTGACCACACCGGTCGCCAGCATCGACTGCCGCTTGCTGTCCACTGCATAGGTCGCCATGACCTCTCCTCTCGTAACGGGGTCTCTCCCCGATCTCGCACCCGGAGGCGTGCGAGACGTCTTCAGACTGCACTATGTCGACATAGTGCGTCAAGTTTGTATACCATGGCCGCATGGTTTACAAAAGCTGCACATAGTGCGGCAACAAGTGCCGCGCCCTGGACGGAGGCGATGGATGTCGAGCGCGCCCGCGTTTCGCCAGCTCGCGGACGATTTGCGCGGGCGGATCGCGGCGGGGGAGCTGCCGCCGGGAAGCCAGCTGCCGTCCATGACCAAGCTGCGCGAGCAGCACAACGTGTCCAGCACCGTCGTGCGGGACGCGCTCAACGAGCTGCGCCGCGACGGGCTGATCGTCGGCCGCCAGGGCAAGGGCGTATTCGTCGCCGACGACGTGAGCGCTGCGGCTCGTCGCCCTGACGACACCCAGGCACGGCTTGATCGCCTCGAAGAGGCCGTGCGCACGCTGACAGAGCGCGTCGACGACCTAGCCGCCGGCCGCCCATGACGAGGGGCAGGCGTGCTTCGTTCGATGCTGCGGGCCGTCACACCACCAGCAGAACCCTGCCCGCAAGGGGTCGCCCGGACAAACTGTCCGGGTACGTGACTGACCTGCTGACCTATCGTTGACACCATGCATGGAGCAGGGGACACCCTCAGCATCGGAGAGCGCATCGCGTTCTACCGAGTGCGGCGCGGCCTGACCCAATCCGTGCTCGCCAACCTCGTGGGCCGATCCGAGGACTGGCTCAGCAAGATCGAGCGCGGTGAGCGCGACATCCGGCGACTTGACGTCATCACCGAGCTGGCGCGCGCTCTGCGCGTCACGCTGGCCGACCTCATCGGGCAACCGGTCCTCGTCGAGGACGACCGCGCCAACGATGACGTGCCGGCCATCCGCGATGCGCTCATGAGTCCTCGTCGGCTCTCCCAGTTGCTGTTCAATCAGACCGCTGTCGTGCAGATCGACGTCACGCACGCCGAGCGGATGACCGCCGCTGCGTGGGATGACTACCAGAACGGCGGACTCGGCCGAACGATTGCCGTCCTGCCTCAGCTGCTCGAATCTGCTCAAGCACTCGAAGCCGAGGGAACCCGGGCCGGCTGGCGAGTGTCCGCCAGGGTGCATCACCTCGCCGCCACGACGCTCAGCAAGATCGGCGAGGTCGACCTCGCATGGATCGCGGCCGAGCGAGCCATGAGCGCCGCCGGCCAGTCCGAAGACCCCCTTGCGCTCGCCTCAGCCGCCCGCGCCGGCACTCACGCGCTCCTGTCCGTCGGCCGCTACGACGACGCCCTACAAGTCGGGGACGCGGCCCGCAGCTGGTTGGCAGGCACAGTCCACGCCGGCGAGCCCGAAGCGCTCAGCCTGCTCGGCATGCTCGACTTACGCATGGCCGTGGCCGCTGCCCGCCGACAAGACCGCGCCACCACGACGCAACTGCTTGATCGAGCCGCCGATGCAGCGGACCAGTTGGGCCACGACGCGAACCACTGGCAGACCGCCTTCGGTCCGACCAACGTCCACGTGCATCGCGTCACCACGGCGTTGGATCTCGGGGACGTCGCCTACGTGGCCGAGCATGGCCCGCGCATTGACCCGAGCCCGCTGCCCGTTGAGCGGCAGGTCTGCCACCGCATCGATGTCGCCCGTGCCTACAGCCATCTCGCCCAGGACGACGAGGCCGTCGACGCGCTCCTCACGGCCGAGCAGCAGGCACCACAGCTGGTCCGCCACAACCCAGCCGTCCGCGAGACCGTCCGGGCGATCTACCGCCGCTCACCCGTCACCATGGGCGGTCGTCAGTCCATCGTCATGCAGCTCGCGGAACGCTGCCGAGCCGTATGACCGGCCCCATTCTCGGACTCATCGCCTGCGCAGCCGGCGGCATCGAAGACCTCCGAACCGAGTTGATCGAGCCCATGCAGCGCGACGGCTGGACCGTCGCCGTCACCGTCACACCGACGGCCGCAACCTGGCTACGCGCCTCGGGGGAGTTCGACAAGATCCAGGAGGCAACGGGCCTGCCTGTGCGCGACCAAGCCCGCCTGCCCAGCGAGACGAGTCCCCATCCGCAAGTCGACTGCTATGCGGTCATTCCCGCAACTGCGAACACCGTCGCGAAGCTCGCCCTCGGCATAGCCGACAATTACGCGCTCACCAGCGTGGGCGAGGCCATCGGCAACGGAACGCCGCCGATCGTCATCTTCCCTCGCATCAACGCAGCACACGCAGCGCACCCCGCGTGGAGCGGGCACGTCGATACCCTCCAAAGCGCAGGCGTTCACCTTGTGATGGGGGACGACGTCTGGCCCCTGTACGCCCCACGCATGTCGCCTAGGCGTGGACTCCCTTGGACGAAGATCCGCCACGCCATTGTCGAAACGACTGAGCGCCTGTAGACCCCCATCCGAGCGTTACGGTTTACCTGGTGAACGCCGCACCTCGCGCGTCTGCGCCCGGCAGCGAAGTCTTGTCGGAGCCACTCCGAACGCCGACCTCGAATGTACTGCCCAAACACGCGTTCCAGCAGCACGAGCGTCGGGCTCGCGATCGGCATCTTGTGATGGAATGCGCAGGTGGACGCCAACCTTGAGCCGGACCAGCCGCGGATCCCCGCCGCGACCCTGAGCCCTGGACCTTCGTGCCTATCATGCAATCAGCACTTAGCCGTCCCCGACGCAGTGATGTTCGGCTACTACTTCCGGCGACTGCAGATCAGGTGCGAATGTGGAGGGCAAGCCAGCCTCTGGGATCTCCTGCGTGACAGCATTGGGAATGAGAATCCTATGCTCCCAGGCGCAATAACTGCTGGGCTTGGCTCGTGGCAACTTGGCACGATTGTGCTTCGGCGCGGCGAAGGACTGGTGTTCGACTTTGCAAGTATCGGCATTCCGGCCGACGCAAAAATTCACGCTGTAAACTTCACTCCGCAGGATGGGACTGAGGAAGGGGTGCTTATGCCGGCGATCATGAGTCAACACTACGGCCGAACCATCCCGCACCAACTCGCCATCTTTCCCAGGCCGCTTGGGGATCCGCCGGAAACGACGACCGTGGCAAGTTCTTTGCGCGTTTCAATCTATGAGCGACGATCCAGGCATAGGGGCACTTTTCGATGCATCCGATGAATTGGCGGCGGGAGAGTATAGGAGGGTGATCGTTCCAGCGGCTGTCGCCGTCGAGAGAAGGTTGTATGGGTTCCTCAAATCACATTACTCGCAATTTGCCGTGGCCGATCGGGTAGACGATATGTTGCAGCGTGGGGCAACGTTCAGTCACCAGTTGAAGATCCTCCTACCTTCAGTCATGGCTGAGCGCGGTGCGCCGGCGGTCACGCAGGAGTTGCATGAGGCACTTGGAGACCTCGTCAGCCTAAGAAATGCCGTCGCACATCGGCACCAGCCGATCACTCGCGGGCAGGCGATTAGAGTCCTCTTGGCGGCGGTGTTCTGCTACTGGTACTTGGCCTTGTACGGCTGACAGGCGGCGCCGCTCTGTATCCGTACAGAGCTTGACGGAGCCTCCAAGACCGATGCTCTACCTTTCTAGGGCATGCTCAATAAGGCGCCTTTTGACGTCCTCCGTTAGGCCGATCTCCCCAGCGGCAGCTGTCGGACCCATCAGCCTCTTAGCATCCTCCAAGGTTTCGCGGATCTTACGGCGCACAATCCGCGGAGCGAGACCCTGGAGCTGCGAGCGCAACTCATCCGCGAGCTCGATGAGATCCGGGGGAACGGCGTCCATTACGGACATGTTGAGCATGAGAGGAAGCGACTCCTCGGAACTCCGCGAAAGCCTAGAACGTACAGGTCCGATTGAAAGGTAGTTCAGCATAAAGTCTGGACTCATCGCGGGCGACGCCGGCGGCTTCTCCACTATTCGTGATGGGAGTTGTGCGGCAACTCTGAACGCGGTGCCGGCGAGTGTTAGCCACCAAGATCTGTATCCGAAGGCAGATCTCCGCTCTCCGCGTTCCTGACGTCTCATTGCTATGCCGACATAGTTTTCCACGTCATGGGCTACTAGCTTGTCGCGGGTGATCGAGTCCATTGCGGGGAGCCCTATAGCGGCGTTTCGCTCGTCGCGAGCGTCACGCGCCTCGTGCCAAATTTCAGCAACGGCGCCGCGCAATTCAGTAGAAGCCTTGTTTGCAAAGTCTGTGAGGGGGCTCAGGCTAATGCCGTGCTCTTCCTCTAAATAGTCGAGAAGATCCGCTTCGCGCTCCCGGCCGCAGAAGTTCTCCAGCCACTGCCCAAAAGTCGAGGTGTCCCGGCCGGCGAGTTTATACGCTGTATACAAGAATGGAGGGCGGCCTTCTGCGCCTCCGCCTCCACGTAACGCGCTCGCGTACACATTCGATCGATGGATATGTGTCACCAGCTCTTCAAGTACGCCCTCCGTAATGTACAGCTGCAACCCTGCTTCTCGTGAAGCGCTCAGGAGTTGGGTATGCGAGCGCGAGCCGAGGTCCAGTAATTCTTCGGCCAAGAGGGGTAGGACTACGTTGGTGTCGAGCCAAAGATCGGCATCTGAGAACATCTTCACAACGGCCGACTGAACGTCCGGCGTCTCGCGCATGAAGGCGAAAAGGGTATATGTGTCTGCCAGATTCCTAAGATAGCGCCTCACAGCTTCGGGCGGTTCGATGAGCAGCGACTGTATCGTCGCAGCGAGGACGTGGGCCGGAATCTTTGGGGCGATGGAGCGCTGAACGATGACCTTGTCGACGATCGCCTCAATGTCGGTGTACTTTACTTCCTCGCCCAATTCGTGTGTCACCGCTGACGCGAAGGCTTCGCCGCGGTCGAGCAATACGCGCTCGATCACTGCGCGCGAAAAGTCGACGAGATCGTCGAGGTCCTTCTCTGTCAGGATTTCCGCACTATTCTCCGCGGCAGATGTCGCGACCGCCCGCCTGAGCTCCCGCCGCAGTGATTCATCCAATGCCTGGAGTTGCGTCAGTCTCTCAGCTAGTCTCAGTCGCTCGTCCCATGTAAGGCAAAATTCGTCGATCTTCTTCCAGTGCCGAATATACCGTCGATTACGGTCAGACAGTCTGCTTAGGGCGCCGTTTACCTGAGTCCTGAGAACGTCGACGTTGTGCGCCGGGAGCAGCTTCCGCGTGTGTTCATGGATCGTTTCGCGGACCATACGTTGGCCATCGTCACTCGTCGTATCGCGAAGGATGGATCGGACGATCGCCTCGAAGCATAGTTTGGTGAGCCCTTTCTCCTTATTATCGTCAGCCCATTGAAGGCCCAGATAAAGAAAGGCTGCCTTCGCTTCTAAGTCGTCGAGCGCTTGCGCCTGACGTTCGATCGCGGCGACGGGAGCAGCCAGCATTGGATCTACGATCTGGCGCGCCAATTCCTCGGCCTCGGCTATTGTCGCGCTGGAATCATTCCTGTGAGTTACAAACCATTCGCGATCACGGGGGTCAAGGTGGATTTTGTGCTTCTCGCGCACGTTCTTCCGTGCTTTAGCGTGCTCACCGCCCGTCAGTTGATTCGTGATGAAGATGAGAACGCGCACCTCGGGGAAAGTCACCTTAATGCGCGTGCATGTCTCATTAATCTTCGCCTGCCAGTCCTTCCGGACGGACATCTGAACCAGAACCGACGGGTCGTCCTCGACCTGGAATAGGAGGCCGTCAGCTCCGAGGTCGCCGCTCTCGCTGGCTGTCGGTCGCAGCGAGGGGAGCTCGTCCGCGAGAAAGACGGTCGCCACGCGTTCGAACAGCCGCCACTGAGTACCTTCCAGGCCCGTTAGCGCGACCTCAAACCTCTCTGCGGCGATCGCCATCCGTTGCCCCCTTCAGGCATCACAGAGTAGCGGGATTCTAGAGGCAGTGCTTCTGATTCGCCGCGTGAAATGTGAGAATTTTCTGTACTCCGTCAAGGCGGCTCGCTGCGCTCGCCGCGCGGCCCGCTCGGCTGCGGGCCGGGTCGGGCATGCGGCCTGGCGGCCGGTCCCTCCCGCGGCCCGGCCGGCGGCCGCCGGGCATGCAGAAGGCCGGCGACGGTGGAGTGGTTCCACCATCGCCGGCCAACCGTGCACCGGGCCTTGCCTGTCAGGGGGCGTCGCCCTCATGCCGCCATGGTCCGGCCTGCACTGCGCGAGTCAAGGGCACTGCGCTGCGCTCCGTGTCGCTACGCGATCGACTACGTCGACCCTGGACACGCTCCGCTTCGGCCTAGAGGCGGCAGTTACGAGGACGACGCCGGAGAGTGGCAACGCCTCGCGCCGACTATGCGGCGGGGTCGCTGTCGATGAAGCGGCGCAGCTCGTCGGCGTCGGAGATGAGCCGGTTCACCGCGTCCTTCAACGTGGCGTTCTCCCGAGCCGCCAGCGTGTTGAGCACCCAGCCGCGGATCAGCGCCGACACCGGGAGCTCGGCCTCACGAGCGATCTGCTCGATCTTCGCGAACTCCGCCGCCGGCAACCGCACCGACTGCACCACCGACCCGGCCAGGTTCGGCTGGGTGAATTTCGTGCCCTCCGGATACGGCTCGTCCCTGGTCGCCTCGGACTCGGCCTGGATCTCCTTGATCTTGTCCTCGATCCGGCTCATCTCCTGCTCCTCTTCATGTACTCGCGCCGGTCGGTGCTGTTCGACGGCCACCCGTTCGCGCCCCACAACCACGACACCCGCGGGTCGCGGACCAGGATCACCGTCAACAACTCCTCCCTCGACCGGCACAACCCGATGACCCGGATGCTCTTCCCGGACTTGCTCTTGGTGTCCGGATCGAGCACCGCGGCCTGCGGGTCGGCCAGTGCTTCGTTCGCCTCCTGCTCGGTCACCCGGTGCTGCTCCCACATGTGTGCGGCACCGTGCGTCCAATCCACGTTCATCTACTACAACCCTACTACGAGTAGTTACAGTCGTCATCAGTCGTTCTGCCGCCGTCCTCAGCCCAGGTGTGTCGCTCGCTCGGCGGCTTCGGTCAGTGCCGCCGCGATCTCCGGCGCGGCCGTGACGGCGAGCAGGAAGCCGGCCGTCGCCGCCCACGGGGTGGTCACCGTCAGCTCCACACACACCGAAGCCCGCGGCTGTACGCGTTGCGCGAGGTTCACCCCGACCAGGCCGGCACCGCTCATCCCGCCGGGCACCGAGGCCAGGTATCGGCGGTGCACCGTGTGACGGCCCTTCTCGTCGCACCACTTCACCGAGCAGACCGTGTTGCGGTCGACGATGCCGGTCACGTGTACCGCTCCAGCTCCGCGGCGAAGAGCTGCCGCACGTCCTGCAGCGACGAGCGCAGCTCGCTCAACCGGTCGGCCATCTCCGGGATCCCGGACAACGTCTTCGCGTGCTGCTCAACCAGCGCGGCCGAGCGTTCCAGCGTCTCCATGTGAAGCTCGGCGGCCAGCGCACGGCCGGCGCGGCGATCGAGCATTCCGCGGCGGCCGAGCACGAACCCGTCCCATCGGCGGTAGAGCCGGTCCAGCCGCTCGATGATCTGCTCGTCGGTCATGCCCGGCAGATACGCTCGCGCGTCGGTGAGGACGGCCGGGGTCCAGCCGGCCCGCTGCGCGAGATCGGCGATGCGGTGCAGCTCGTCGGCCAGCTGGTGCGCTTCGATCGGCACCAAGCCGAACTGCGCGAACTGCTCGGTGCCCTCCGGACGGATCGTCACATCGATCGTCGGGCCTTCCTCGTCATGAAAGACGACGATCTCCCCGAGGCTTTGATGCAAGAACGGAACGCGGGTGATCTCCCGCTCCTTCGGCTTCGATACGGTAACCATTGGGTCTCTCCTGGTCTAGTCAGGTGGGATCAAGTCCCCGGCCCGGTGTTCACGCACCGGCCGGGGGCGACTGGGGATGAGGCGGAGCACGCTCACGGCGGCCCCCGTGCCGACCCCAGCGCCCATGGTTTGGCCCATGGAATTGCAGCGATGACGGCTCGAACTGATGAGAATGTTCGACAGGCCCAAGACGGCGTCGCTGCTGGCCAGAGCGGCGCGAGCAAGTACGCGAGAGGCGACGAGAAGGCTAGACCGCTAATCCGCGGGTTCAGGGTTCGATCCCCTGGGGGCCCACTGGCTCTGCCAGTTGGGTCGCCGACACGATCGATTCGTCGACGATGACGGCCGGCTCCTGCCATGGATGGTTGGCGATCAGTCCTCGATCGACGACACGCTCCAGCAGGCCGGGGTCGCGGGGGATCACGAATTCCAGCCGGATGGTCGGCACGCGTTCGGTTCGCCCGACCTCCCCGACGGACGGCGAGGCGCCCGGCAGGGGGCGAAACTGCTCGACACCCGGTGCGGACCACCAGGCGGATCGGTCGTAGGGGCCGAACCTCAACTCGACCTCGGCTTCGATTCCCTCGAGTAACGCATCCAGACTCTCCGGGGGCACAAACGTCGTGATCCGATATGCCTCTCGCATTCCCTTGCTTCCCTTCACCCGTGGAATCCGCTGACATCCTCCACCACACCCATCTCCCCGAGGTAGATCGCCTCGGCCGGCGCCCGGCGCCCGGCGCGCAGCCGTGCCGGACGGGCCGGGTCGCGGAGGCCACGAGACCGAGCGAGGGCGACGAGGCGACGGAGGCCGGCGATCAGGTCTGCCGAGGTCACGACCGCGGACGCCGGAGTGACGGCGCCCGGGGAAGCCGATGGCGTTGAGCCCGAGCGACACGATCAGGTGCGTCACGCCATCGGCAGTGGCGAGGACGTCGCGGGAGAGCGGGGCGGCAGCGGACGCGTCGTGGAACGGCTGGTCGGGGGGCGTCGGCCAGCAGCCGGTTGCCGATCAGCCCGTGGTTCAGCACACCGAACGCGTCGCCGAACGCGGCGTGTAGGCGGACGGCGAGGAGATCCGGCCAGCGGGAGTTCGCGTCCGGCCGGGACGTGGCGCCGTCGGCGAAGGAGTCATCGAGCGGGCGGTGCTGGCGTCGGACGACGCGGGCAGCCGCGACGGTGAGTCCGTGGTCACGCTCATCCCGGATCAGGGGGAGTGCGACGCGACCGGGTCCACCGACCTGGCCGTCGTCCAGGGCATCGGCCGCACCGGCCGGCTCGTGACCAGCGCGGCGCTGACCCTCTTTCTCGCGTTCGCCGCGCCGGCCGCCAGCCCGGCCGCCGATCTGAAGGTGATGGCGACCGGCCTGGGCTTCGGCATCCTGCTCGACGCGACCATCATCCGGTCACTGCTCACGACCGGCTGACGCCGCTGGTCAGTGGCGGAACACGCTCTTCGGTATGAAGCCGGTGACGACCTGAGTCCGGTCGACGACCTCGGCGTTGTGGTAGTTCACGGCGATCGAGGCGAACGAGTAGGCCTTCGGGACCGTCATCCCCTGGGTCGTGACGAGGAAATCGACGGTCTTCTGGACGGCGAAGCGCATGGCGCGGTCGAGGTCCCAGTGGATGCCCATCATGATCCAGTGGTCGTCGGTCTCGGCCCACGGCAGCTCAGTGGCGACGTTCTTGATCAGGGTGACGCGGAACGTGCCGGCCAGCGAGTGCTCGACCGCGGTGCCGCTGACCTCACCGTCGCCCTGGCAGCTGTGCGGGTCGCCGATGAAGATCTGTGCCCCGGGCTGGAAGACCGGCAGGTAGAGGGTGGTTCCGACGGTGAGGTCGCGGACGTCCATGTTGCCGCCGAACTTTCCGGGCGGGGTCGAGTTCTGCACTCCGGTGGCCGGCGGCGGCGCGTCCTCGGTGTTGCCGATGAACTCTCCGGTCGGAGAGGCCACCGCGATGATCCCCGGGAACTTGTGCGTCGGGACGACGATGCCGTCGGCGAAGAAGACGACCTCCTTGCCGCGATGGAGGCCGGTCCGGTACAGGTGGGTCCGCACGTCGGGCCAGACCCCGGCCGGCAGGTCCGGCGGGATCTGCGCGGGGATGTCCAGGCCGGCATCGCCCGCGCGCCAGCCCGGGTAGAACTCGGCCATGACGCCGCCGGTCGGGGCGGTGTTGTTGAAGCCGTAGGGCACACGGGTGTCGATCTCGAGGATGTCGATCGCCACAGTGTCGCCAGGCTCGGCGCCGCGGACGTAGATGGGGCCGGTCAGCACGTGGCCGCCGTACTGCCGGTTGGTGGCCTGCCGCTCCGGGAGGGTCTCCCAGAACGCGATGCCGTCGTCGAGGATCTCCCGCGGCTTGACGCCGAACGCGCTGAAGTAGTCGTGCGGGTGCACGTTGGGGTTGGTGAAGCCCTGGTGCGAGAGGGTGTCGACGCGGACGACCTGTCCGGAGCGCATCGTGACCGCGGGCTCCCAGCCGATCGGGAAGCCGCCCCAGTGCAGGTGATCCGGCGTCGACCTGAGGTGGTGGTCGTACCTCATGCGCCCACTGTGCCCACTGCCTGGTGCGGCGTGCGCTTGCGTCGTGCCGGTGCCGCCGACGGCGGCTGCGAGTGGGACGGCGAGCCCTGCGGCCAGGACGCTGCGCCGGCTGGCCGTACTCCAGTGGTTCGTGGACATGGACGACTCCCTTCGATGCGGAGGGGGTCGCGGCGGCGAGTGAATCTTGTATCCGCGACCACCGAAACGGTCGCGGGCGCGTGTTGCCCCGGTGTGACGATCGCGCTAATCCTGGCGCCTCGGCGGCTCAGCCGTAGTCCGCGGCCGTCGTCCGGAAGGCCACGACGGTGCGGACGGCGACGTCGAAGCCGAAGCTGAGGAAGGAGCCGTCGGTGAGCTCTACGCTGGTCGGGTTGGCCTGGTCCTCCCAGCCGGAGTTGTACAGCGGCAGCGTCTCGTGGTCCGTCCACGGGCCCGACGGGTCCTCGATCAGCGCGCCGTACGTCGGCCGGCCCGGCTGCGCGGAGTTGCCGTACGTCATCAGCACCGAGCCGTCGGTCGTGAGCAGCAGGTGCGCCGACGACGCCGGCAGGCCGGTGGGCTCTGGCGTGGTCCACGTGCGGCCGTCGTCGAACGAGCGGACCAGCATCGACTCGCTCTCGGCGGCGAACACGTTGTCACGGCGGCGGATCTGCATGACCAGCTCGCCGCTGGGCAGCCGGACGACGTTCGGCTCGGCGTTGGAGTAGCGCTCGTCGTCGGCGACGACGGTGATCTCGGCCGACGCGGGGAAGGTGCGGCCGCCGTCGGTGCTGCGGGCCAGCCGTGCGCCGTAGCCGTACAGCGGCTGCAGGACGTCGCCGTTGGGCAGCTCGACGGCAGGTGCGTGCTGCGCGGTGACGGGCTGCGTGCCCTCCACCTGCGTGACCTCGGGGAACGTGAGCCCGCCGTCGGTCGAGCGGTAGACGAACGTGCCGACGTTGCGCTCGGGCACGGTCGACCAGTCGGTGCGGAACACCGTCAGCAGCACGGTCCCGTCCCGCAGCACGCTGAGCTTCGGGTCGCGGTTGTCCCCGCCGGGTGTGGCGGCGACGGTGACCGGGTCGGACCAGGTGGCGCCGTCGTCGGTCGAGCGGATCATCCGGACGACGCCGTCGGCCTTCGTGTGCCCGTCGGCGTAGTGGTACGCGACCACGATCGTGCCGTCGGCGAGGCGGACGGCGTCGGGGAAGCGCGGCTCTGCGGCACCCTCCGGCTCCTGCGCGACGACCCGCGCGGGGATCGGCGAGTACGCCTGGATCCGCTGCTGCGTGGACCGGGTGACGCCGGTGCGCAGGTCGGTGACGGTGACGGTGACCGGGTGCAGGCCGATGTCCACGCCGTCGATCGGCGCGCTGACGACCAGCCGGCCCGGCTCGCCGCTCACCCGGCCGACGAACGGCTCGTCGACGCCGTCGACGACGACCCGGGCCCGCACCTGCGCCGCGCGCACCTCCGGGTCGTCGATCGTCGCGACGACGGTGGACGCGGGGTGCTTCTCGGCGACGTAGGACGTGAGTACGTCGGTGACCGGCAGCCCCTCGGCCAGCGCCGGGCCGGCCGGGTCGATCTCGCGCAGCGCGACGTCGTCGAGGTAGGCGTCGGAGTTGATGGCCGACGCGCCGCTGGAGGCCAGCTCGAGGCCGGTGATCGCGCTGCCGCCGGACGCCCGGACGGTCGTACGGAACGACATTCCGTTCACCGTGAGGACGGCCGCCTCGAGGCTCGCGTCGATACTGACGCGGCTCGGCACGTCGCGGGCGGTGAGCATCGGGACCGTCGCGAGGCGCACGTACTGGCGGCCGTCGTAGACCGACACCTGCGCGGTCGTGCTGCCGCCGTACGGGTAGACCGGGTTGATCATGAACCGGTAGAGGCCCAGCGACGGGTTGTCGCCCTCGGCGTGCACGACGACGAACGTCGGCTGCCGGGTCGAGTGGGTGGCGAAGTCGAACGCGAAATGCCTGGCTGCGGCCGCGGGAGCGGGGATCTGCAGCCGCGACTGGACCGTCGTCGAGGTGTCGGTCAGGTGCACCGCGCGGTTGCCGGGCGGCCCGAACGGGGCGGCGGCGACGGTCACCTCGCCCTGCACGGTGTAGCCGGCCGGTGGCGCGCCGAGGGGCTCGTCGTCGAAGCCGCGGACGGGGGACGGCCCGGCCGACGCGGCTGGCAGGGTGGTGGTCAGCAGCAGGGCGGCGATGACGGCGACGGCGGCTCGTGGCATGGGGTCCACTCCCTGTCCGGCTTGGCGGCGGCATGGAACGTCGTGCCACGATAACGGCGACACCGTTCCATGCCAAGACCCGTGCGGCGCTGGCCGGCTGTCTCTACGCTGAGCCCAGGATCGTCGCCGATCGTGGGAGGGGAACATGCCCGAAGCCGTGGTGGTCGAGGTCGTCCCGTATCCGGGGCCCGACGTGTTCGGGGCCGGCAAGGTCAACGACTACGTGCTCCTGATCGGATCCGCGCTGGTGCTGCGCGGCAAGAAGTACCGCGACCTGTACAAGGAGGGCCCCAGCCGCAGCTGGTCGTCGACCGACCAGGCCGCCGTCAAGGCGTTCCAGGAGGACCAGGGGTGGAAGGGCGCCGACGCCGACGGGATCCCCGGCAAGCAGACCTGGGAGCGGCTCGGCCTCGGCTGAGGTCTTGTAAGTAAGTACTTACTTCTGCCATGCTGCGTCGCATGGCAGAAGTGCGCAGTACCGCGCCGCAACGCCGCGCCGACGCCGTCGCCGCGGCGATGCGGGTGATCGCCGACCACGGCCTGACCACGGCGGCGATGCAGCGCGTCGCGGACGAGATCGGGGTGTCGCAGCCGTACGTCTTCCGGCTCTTTGGCAGTAAGCAGGGACTGCTGCTGGCCTGCGTCGACGAGGTCGGGGCGCGGGTGCGGACGACGTTCCGCGCGGCCGCGGCGGCGCAGCCCGGTGATCCGCTGACGGCGATGGGCGCGGGCTTCCGCGAACTGCTCGCCGGCGGCGTCACCGGCGGGCTGTGGCTGCAGGCGTCGGCCGTCGCCCGGCACGACGAGGTGGTGGCGGCGCGCTGCCGCGACGTCATCGCCATCCTGCTCGACGAGGCGGCCCGGCTGACCGGCGCCGGCCCCGACGACCTCGCACGCTTCCTGGCCGACGGCTCGCTGGTGGTGCTGCTGCAGGCGATCGGCGTGGACCTCAGCGGCGGCACCCGGACCGCCGTCGGCACCCTGCTGCCCGGGACGGTGACACCGTGAACCGGCTGCTGCTCCCCGTCGTCGCGCTGCAGGCGATGTGGGTGCGCTCGACGTTCACGCTGGCCGAGGCGGCCGCCGGACCGCTGGCCGGGACCGCGGGCGCCGGTGACACGCCGCTGCGGGTCGCGGTGCTCGGCGAGTCGACGGCGGCCGGCGCCGGCGTCGGCTCGCACGACGACGGGTTCGCCGGCGCGCTGGCCCGATCGCTCACCGAGCGCACCGGCCGCCCCGTCGCCTGGCAGGTGTCTGCGCAGAACGGCGCGACGTCGCGGCGCATCCGGCACCGGCTGCTGCCCACGCTGACCGGCGACTACGACGTCGCCGTGCTGCTGGCCGGCGCGAACGACGTGCTCACCCGCCGTCCGGCGGCGGACTGGCGCGACGACCTCGCCGCGATCGTCGACGGCCTTGCCGAGCGGGCCGGGCAGGTCGTCGTCGCCGGGATCCCGCCGTTCGAGCGATTCCCGGCGCTGCCGCGGACGCTGCGCCGCTACCTCGGCGAACGGGCCGCCGCCCTCGACGACGTCGCGCGGCAGGTGTGCGCCGGGCGGCCGCGGGTGACGTGGGCGACCGTCGACGCGGCCATGCCGTCGTCGCCGGAGCTGTTCTCGGCCGACCGCTTTCACCCGTCCGCGACCGGCTACCAGCTGTGGGCCGCCGCCGTCGCCGCCGTCGTTCCGGAAACATCGCTGTGACCTGAGCGACCTACCGTCGGAACCATGCGGATCGCCGTCGACGACCTGACCGGCGCGGACATCGCCGCGTTCCTGGACGAGCACGTCCAGGAGATGCGGTCGATCTCGCCGCCGGAGAGCAAGCACGCCCTCGACCTCGACGGGCTGCGCCGGCCGGAGGTCACGTTCTGGACGGTCCGCTCCGACGACGGCGGTGTCATCGGATGCGGTGCGATCAAGCGCCTGGACGAGCGGCACGCCGAGCTGAAGTCGATGCGGACGGCGGCCGCCCGCAAGCGCGCCGGGATCGCGTCGCTGCTGCTCGGCCACATCATCGACGAGGCGCGTGCGATGGGGTACGGCCGGCTGAGCCTGGAGACCGGCTCGGAGGAGTTCTTCCGGCCGGCCCGGCGCCTGTACGAGAAGTTCGGGTTCGGCTACTGCGAGCCGTTCGCGGATTACGTGCCCGACCCGCTCAGCGTGTTCATGACCCGTATGCTGTGACGCACATCACAGCGCGTGTCGCGTGCTGATCGTGGTCCCGCCGGTCTCCTAGAGCGCAAGAAAGGCCAGCCTCCTCCGGGGCCGCGGCGTGGTGGGACGCCGGCGAACACCCCGGAGGAGGTGCTGCTCGCGGGGAACGGAGGTCGCGACATGGAGATGCCGCGGCGGGGACGGTTCCGCTCGCGTCGGCGCCGGCGTCGGCGCCGGTTCGCCGATGTGCTGAGGCCGACGTTCGCCCGGGAGCTGCGGGGGACGTTGCTGCACGTCCAGTGGACGGTGTCGGTGGCGCTGGTGCTGGCGTTCCTGGGCGCGGCGCTGGTCGCCGGCCTGCGGGTCGGCCCTTAAGTGTGATGTCCAGGCAGGTTGTGCGATCGGGTACGGCGAGCCGTAGATAGGTGAAGGCCTCCCGATGTGGAGTGGAGCTGTCTAGGACCCACTTCCACGAGGGAGGCCTTCATGGCTCACGCTAACGCGGCGCTGACCCCGAAGCATCGACTCCGGCTGGCGCGGCTGATCGTCGATGATGGTTGGCCGCCGTCGCGGGCGGCGGAGTTCTTCCACGTGTCCTGGCGCACGGCCGACAAGTGGGCCCGCCGCTACCGTGGCGAAGGCGTGGCGGGGATGGTCGACCGGTCCTCGGCCCGTCATACCCAGCCTGCCAAGACCAGCGAGCCGCTCAAGCGCAAGATCGTGCATCTGCGGTGCAAACAGCGACTCGGGCCGGTCCCGATCGCAGCGAAGCTCACGATGCCGGCCTCGACCGTGCACGCGGTCTTGGTCCGCTGCGGGCTCAACCGGCTGTCCCACATCGACCGGGTCAGCGGCGAACCCGCCCGCCGCTACGAACGCACCCGGCCGGGTGAGCTGATCCATGTCGATGTCACCAAGTTCGGCAACATCCCCGACGGCGGTGGCTGGCGCTTCGTCGGTGTGGAGCAAGGCGGCCGCAACCGCAACGCCACCCGCGACCGAACAGGGATCAGGAGCCGCGGCTACTACCCCAAGGTCGGCACCTGCTTCGTGCACACCGTCATCGACGACTACTCCCGCATCGCCTACGCCGAGATCCACGATGACGAGAAGGCCGTCACCGCGGCCGGTGTGCTCTACCGGGCGGTGGCCTGGTTCGCCGAACGAGGCGCCACGGTCGAGCGTGTCCTGTCCGACAACGGCCCGGCCTACGTCTCCCACCTGTGGCGCGACAGCTGCACCGACCTCCAGATCAAGCACAAGCGGACCCGACCCCGACGCCCTCAGACCAACGGCAAGATAGAACGCTTCCACCGCACCCTGGCCGACGGCTGGGCCTACAAGAAGCTCTACACCTCCGAAACAACCCGCCGCGCAGCCCTGGCAGGATGGCTACACCAGTACAACCACCACAGGCCCCACTCAGCCCTCGGTGGCCTTCCACCCATCACCCGGTTGGACAACCTGACTGGACATCACACTTAAGGCGTCAGTCGGCCGGGCGGTCCGCCTCGAGGACGGCGACCAGGGCGCGCATCGTCGCCAGGGCGTGCCGCAGGTCGTCGAGGTCGAGCTGGGAACCGATGTGCTCGGCCCACGGGTGCTGCACCAGTGAGATCCGCCGGATCGACCAGTAGCCGGCCTCGGTGCAGGCCAGCAGCTTGGCCCGGCGGTGCGCCGGGTTGTCGCGGTACTCCGCGAGGCCCTGCTCGACCAGCAGGTCGGCGACGCGGCGGACGCCCTGCCGGGACATCCCCATCAGCCGGCCGACGTCGGCCAGGGTGCGCGGCTGGTCCAGCACGCCGCCGAGCACCTGCCACCATGCCGCCGTGATCCCGCCGGCCGCGGCCATGTCCTGCGCCGCGTCCATCAGCCGGGCGTTGAGCCGGAACGTCGTCAGCGCGAGGTCGGTGAGGGTCTGGCCGGCCGGAGTCGCCGGCGACGGCTCCGGCCAGTCGGCCCGCGGCGGGACGACGGCGCCGGGTGCGGTCATGCCTGCACGAGCGCGGGGTAGGAGCGCGCGTCGGCGGCGTGGAACACGTCCTCGTACGCCTGCAGCCGCTGCTCCGGCGCCAGGCCGAGCAGGCTCAGCGTCGCGCGGGCGAACTGCACCGGCGAGTCCGGACCGGCCGTGATCAGGCCGTCGCCGATGACGGCGCGCGCGTCGACGTAGCGGTCGTGGCCGCCGTAGCCGGGCTGCATCGCCAGGTACTCGACGGCCGCGCTGGTGTGGTCGCGGTCATCCAGCAGCCCGGCGCGGGCCAGGCCGGCCGTCGCGCCGCAGATCGCCGCGACCGGCACGCCCGCGTCGAGGAAGCGCCGGGCCGCGTCGGTCCACACGGCGCCGCCGCCGGCGTCCCAGTGCTCCGCACCGGCCAGGATCAGCAGGTCGCTCGCCGCCGGGTCCAGGCCGTCGAGCATCCGGTCCGGGAGGACGCGCAGCCCGCCCATCGTCGTGATCGGCTCGGCCGACTCCGCGACCGTCACGACGTCCCACGCCTGGCCGGTGAACCGGCCGGTGCGCAGTTCGACGATCAGGTGCCCGATCTCCCAGTCGGCGAGCGTGTCGTACAGGGCTACATGCGCGGTCTTCGTCATAGACAACATGTTGTCATATTGGGAACATGTTGTCAATACGTCATCGGACGACGACGGTGACTCCTTGCGCGTGGTTGTTGGCCATGCCCTGACGATTCCAGGCCTGATCGACGGGCTGCTCGTGGCCGGCGCCGTCGCGGGCGCGGACCCGCAGCTCGTACCGTCCGGGGATGGCGGTCCACTCGCAGCGCCACGGGCGCCAGGCGTACGGCGCCGGCTGCGGGCCCAGCTCGGCGGGCCGCCAGCTGCCGCCGTCGTCCGTGCTGACCTCGACGGACTCGACCGGCGCCCAACCCGACCAGGCCCGCCCGGTCAGCTCGACGACGCCGCGGTCCACGACGCGGACGCGGCTCTGGAAGTCCGGGACGCCGGGCGGCTGGAGCAGCGCCTTCGGGAGCATCCGGGTCACCGGCTCGCCGGGCTCGTCGGCGCTCTGCTTGAGCCGGTAGGCCGTCACGTTCTGGAAGCCGTCGAACTCCGACTCCAGCACCTCGACGCCGACCAGCCACTTCACCTGCGCCATCCCGTACCAGCCGGGGACGATCAGCCGGACCGGCGCGCCGTGCTGGGGTGGCAGCGGCAGCCCGTTCATCTCGTCGGCCAGCAGGACGTCGTCGCGCAGCGCCTCGGCCAGGGGCAGGCCGCGCTGGTAGGTCTGCTCGACGCCGCGCTCGAAGCCGCGGTCGGCGCCGGTGAACGCGACGTCGACGGCGCCGGCGGTCACGCCCGCCTCGGCGAGCAGGCCGGCCAGCGGCGTGCCGGTCCACTCGGCGGTGCCGACCGCCTCGTCCAGCCACGGCTGGCTGACCGGCCGCGGGCTCAGCCGGGCCCGTCCGTTGCCGGCGCACTCCAGCGTGACCCGGTGCGTCACCCGTGGCCGGGCGCGCAGCTCGTCCAGGCCGAGCGACAGCGGCCGCGTGACCGCGCCGGACACCGTCAGCCGCCAGCCGGCCGGGTCGATCGCCGGGATGTCGTAGTGCGTCAGCAGGTAGTGCAGACCGGCCGGGGTCACGTCGTAGCGCAACGCCTCCAGCGGCAGGCCGTGATTGCGGGCCGCGAGCCGCAGCTCGTCGATCGAGACCCCCTCGTCGGGCCCGGCGATGCGCGCCGGTGCGCTCACCCACTCCTCGACCGTGCTCATCGTCCAGTCGTACTCTCCGTGCGCCCGGCTGGCAACAGCTCCCGCAGGTCACACGAGGGCCGCTGGCCGCAGATCAGACCAGCTCGGCTTGTGCGCGTTGCCGGAGCCGCCAGCGGCGCAGGTTCACCGATTGCTCAGTACGCCCGAGCTGTTCCGCTGCTTCCTTGATCGTCCGCGACCGCACGACCTCGTCTTCCTCGGGTGTCCATGCTCGCCGTGACAGCGCCCGGGCTCGCATGGCCGCAGGTCTCCGCCAGGCGGCGACAGCCTCAGCGGCTGCTGCCTTCCGGGCGAGCGCGAGGCAACCGGCGGGGTACAGCCACGCGGCCAGTGTCGCGGCCGGGTCGCTCGCGACCATCGGGCCGAAGACCTGGTCGCGGCGGTTCCGGCCCGGAGTGCGACGGGCACCGGTCACGCTCAGCACCTGCCCGCAGAAGTACGCCGCGATTGCCTCACTCGCGGTCGTCAATGAAATGAACGGTCGACCTGCGCCCGTGAACCCGACGCTGCCGTCGCCGTCGATCAATCCACGGAGGTAGCCGCGTGGATCGAAGGGCACTGTCGGAGGACGGAGTGCGTCTGACTTTCGTCCGACGGGGACGCCGCAGGCGATCAGTTCCTCGCGGAAGCTTCGCACCTGTGCGCTCCAGGTGGCGGAGCGGTGTAAGCGCGAGAAGTTGGTCGCGCGGCTCCGCTCGGTGACCGAACTCGGCACGTCGGGGAACAGCTCGCTGAACGCGTACAGAGTGTCGATGTCACGTGCGGACACCTCGATCGCCGCACGGCCTTTGCCTCCGGGACCAGCGGACAGGTGACCGTCGGTCTGGAAGAAACCGAAGAAGTAGGCGTGTTCGTCGCGGGTCAGGTCGAGATGCGACACCTCCCAGGGTAGCCGTCAGAGGACGGCGACGGCCTCGACCTCGGTGCGGTAGCGTGACGGCCGGAGGAGCAGCGCGACCGCACCGCGCGGCGCCCTCCGGCCGGTGCCCCAGTTGCGCGAGTCATAGCTCCAGGTCCGCGACGACGGCGAAGTGGTCGGACGGGTACAGCCCGCCGACCGGCTGGTCGAGGACGGTGGCCGTGTGGACCTTCGGCGGCTTGGTTCCGTCCGGCGCCCGGAACAGGATGTAGTCGATCCGGCGGTTGAGCTGCTTCGTCGCGCCCAGCGGCGCCATCGGCAGCGCGGCGCTCAGCGTGACCCCGTCGCCGTCCGCCCCGCTCGCCGTCCACGCGTCGGTGACCGTGCCGTCGCCGGTGAGCGCTGCGATCTCGGGTGTGTCCGGGCCGGCGTTGAGGTCGCCGAGGAGCAGCACCGGGTCGCCGAGTGCGCTGAGGTCGGTGGCCAGCGCGGCCAGCTCCCGCGTCTGCGCGAGGTGGTCCTCGGCGAGGTGGGCGTGGTGCTCGGCGCAGACGCAGACGACGTGCAGCCGGCCGGTGGGGTGGTCGACGGCGGCGATCAGAGCGACGGGGACCTGGTCGCGGCTGGACGGCAGCCGGTGCGTCCAGGCGTGCCGGATCGGCCAGCGGCTGAGGATCGCCAGGCCGAGGCCGACCCCGTCGTGGCCGGGCTCCTCGATCGGGTGCGGGAGCGAGGGGCCGCCGAACACCGAGTGCATGCCCAGTGGCGCCGCCAGCACCGCTGCCTGCGACGACTCCCGGGTGGCCCACGTCTCCTGCAGGCCGACGATGTCCGGCCGGTGGGTGGCCAGGGTGGCGGCGATGCCGATCTGCCGCTCCATCCACTCGTCGCCGAACCGCCACCAGACGTTCCACGTCATCGCGCGCATGACGGTGACGTACCCGCCTGCCGGAACGTCAGTCGGACAGGGCGCGGACCGACGGCGGGACGGGGATGTCGTCGCGGAGGTCGGGGGCGGGGACGGGATCGCCGTAGCCGCTGCACAGCGGGACGATGCCGGCCCACGCCTGGCCGGCGACGTCCTCGGGCAGGTCGTCGGGCCAGCGTTCGCTCACCTTGAGCGACCAGTCGGCGATCGTCATCGCGAGGATCTGGGTGGCGGCCAGTTCTCTCTTCGTCGGGCGGCGCAGCTCGGTGGAGCGGCCCGGCAGGATCCGGTCGACCAGCACGTCCAGTGCCCGCTCCTTGTCGTCGTCGCGGAGCGGCGTGAACCGGCCGAAGACGACCGCGCTGCGGTAGTGGAAGGACGACTCGAACGACGCCCGCGCCACGACGACGGCGTCCATCGCGGTGACGGTGACGGATGCCTTCGCGCCGGCGCCGAGGGCACGCAGCCAGGACGAGCCGGTCGACCCGTGCACCAGCAGCCGGTCGCCGTCGCGGGCGACCGCCGTCGGGAACGCGACCGGATACCCGTCGACCACGACGGACACATGCCCCAGCAGCACGTCGTCGAGCAGGGCGTGCAGCGCGGCGAGGTCGGTGACGGCCTTGTCGGCCATCCTGGTCAGTGTTGTCGGCGGGTTCGTCCCCATGGGGGCATTGTGCCGTCAGCCCGCCGCGGTGGTCATCGCACGGTGATGCTGTGGCCGGGGAAGTCGGCGACGATGCGGATGCGGCCGCCGAGGGCGGCGACGTAGCGGCTGATGGTGTCGACCTCGGTGCGGGTGAGGTCGCCGCGTTCGATCTCGCTGACGCGTTTCTGGCTGACGCCCATGTCGCGTGCGACGTCGGTCTGGGTGCGGTGCTGCTCGCGCCGGATCTCCGCCAGCCGGTACGCGGCTTCCTCCGCCGCCAGCTCGGCACGAGCCTCGGCAACCGCGGCCTCGTCGAGGGTCAGCTTGGCGCGAGTCTCGGCCCACGTCGGCCAGCGCGCGGTGTCGGTCGTGGGTTCGGTCTCCTGAGTCATCTCGTCCCCTACGCCTTGTCCTCATCCAGCATGGTCAGCCACTCGTCGTGCCGGTCGTCCGCAAGCGGGACAGCCGCCTTGTACCAGCGTTCCCACTCGCCTCGCTCGTCGCCGGCCACCAGGAGGATCGCAGCGCGCCGTGGATCGAACACGAACAAGATCCGTACCGTCCGCGCACGCAGCTCCTTCATGTTGTGGTGCCGACTGCCCTTGATGCTGTCCACCGTCGGCCGGCCCAGCGCCGGTCCAGCCTCAGCGAGGCGGTCAAGAACTGCGGCGACCGTCGCCGCGGTCGTTCCCGTCAGGCCCTCCAACCACTTGGCGACCTCAGGGTGTTCGTGAATCACCCAGGCACCCATGAATATACCTGATATGTTCTAGTAGGCAGGCGGTATTTCGCCCGAGTGCACGTGGGCAGAATGCGCCCTTGGCGTACGTGCTCAGGAGATGGGCACACGACGAAACGGGCCCGGAAACGACGAAAGCCTCCCGGGTCGGTGATGCCGAGCCGGAAGGCGTGCCGTACTCGATCATCCTAGCGGGCGGCGCCGCCCCGCGGAAGGCCCCGGACGCTCAGCCGGCCAGGGACCACGCGCCGAGCTCGACCCTCCGGGCGATCTGACGTGGCTGGCCCTCGGTGACGCGCCGTTCGATCGTGACGACACCGATCATGGCGCCGTCGAAGTCGATGACGGAAGAGTCCGGGGCGTCGCTCTGGCTGCGCAGGCAGTGCGCTCTCGAACTCGTCGCGCGGCCGAGGGCCGCCGATGTAGGTGCTCACCTCGGACGAGGTGAACAGCTCGACGATCGCCGCACGGTCGCGCGCCTCGGGCTCGCGGAGTACGAGCCGTTCGGTCCGGATCGGGGTCGGCGGCCACCCCTCCACAGGCTCAGCCGACGGTGAGGACGGCGGGCGGGAGCGCCGCCCAGTCGCCGGCGGGCCAGGCGAGCGGGTCGTCGGGGAAGGAGGCCAGCTCGGCGACCTGCCAGGCGCACCAGGGGGAGACCTCGCGGCGGGCGGTGAGGACGTCGTCGCGGAACATGGTCCAGGGGATCCACTCGAAGCCGCCGACCTCGGAGTCGTGCGGTTCCGGCGGGTCCGCGGTCGTCGCGGCGAAGACGGGGCAGACCTCGTTCTCGACGACGCCGTTGGGCATGACCGCGCGGTAGCGGAACCGGGGAAGGACGGGGCGCAGGGCGGCGACGCGGACGGCGAGCTCGTCGACGCCGCGCCGGGCGATGGCGGCGGCGATGTCCTCGCCCGGGCCGGGGTGCCCGCAGAACGAGTTCGTCCACACGTCCGGCCAGGTCGGCTTCGTCGCGGCGCGCTTGGTGACCAGCAGCGAGCCGGCCGCGTCGAACACGTAGCAGGAGAACGCCAGATGGAGGGGCGTCCGGGCGGTGTGCACCTCGCTCTTCAACGCCGTCCCGACAGCGGCGCCGGCCGGGTCCAGCAGCACGACCCGCTCGCCGACCAGGATCTCCGTCATCGGTTCCCCTTTCGCAGAGCGCCGTCGAAAGGATGCCTTACCCAGCTGACCCAGGGCAATCGCCCGTCACACGCGACTTCACACGCCGGCAGCGGATCGTCGCCACATCGACCGATCGACAACGGGGGGAACCACCGTGAGCACGCAGTCCGTACAGCTCCTGGTCACCGAGGCCAAGAGCCGGATCCGCAACCTGAGCGCCGACGAGGTCGCCGACCGGCTGGCCGCCGGCGGCGTCACGCTGATCGACATCCGCGAGCCGGACGAGGTCGGCCGTGACGGCTCGATCGCCGGCGCCGTGCAGGCGCCGCGCGGGATGCTCGAGTTCTACGCCGACCCGGCCAGCCCGTACCACCGGGCCGAGTTCGACCCGGACCGCCGGACCATCCTGTACTGCGCGTCCGGCGGCCGGTCCGCGCTGGCCACGGCGGCGCTGCAGGAGCTCGGCTACACCGACGTCGCGCATCTGGACGGCGGTCTGAAGGCGTGGACGGCCGAAGGCCGGCCGGTCGCCTGACGGGGGGCCGCGAAAGATGGCGGGCCGCGAACCATTCCGCGGCCCGCCATTCGCGGTCACAATCGACCCAGCGGGGGGGTGTCGCATGGGGACGATCCGGCTGCTCGGCCCGCCGGTCATCGAGGACGACGGCCGGCCGGTCCGCGCGCCCCGCGGCCGCAAGGCGTGGGTGCTGCTCGCCTACGTGCTGCTGGCCGAGCGGCCACCGAGCCGGCAACGGCTGGCCGAGCTGTTCTTCGCCGACGCCGACGATCCGCTCGGCGCGCTGCGCTGGACGCTGGCGGAGCTGCGCCGCACGCTCGGCCGGTCCGACGTGCTCACCGGCGACCCGGTCGTCGTCGGAGGCCTGGTGGACGACGCCGTCGACGCGCGGTTGCTGAGCGACGATCTGGCCGATCCGGCGCCGCTGCTGGCGACCGGCCATGAGCTGCTGGAGGGCGTGCACGTCGCATCGTGTCCGGAGGTCGAGTCGTGGCTGGCGGTCGAGCGGCACCGGGTGTCGGCGCTGATCGAGACCCGGTTGCGGCAGGCGGCGGTCGCGCTGCTGGCCGCCGGCCAGGCCGCCGACGCCGTCCCGTACGCGGCCCGGGCGGTCGAGCTGAACCCGCTCACCGAGGGCAACCACGAACTGCTGGTGCGCAGCCTGGCGATGGCGGGGGACCGGACGGCGGCGCAGCGCCAGATCGCGGCCGCCAGCGACGTGCTGATGCGCGAGCTGGGCGTCGAGGCGTCACCGGCGCTGACGGAGGCCGCCTCGGTCGCGTCGGACTCGCCCAGGACGCCGGCGCTGAGCGGCCGGGCCGCGGCGCTGAGCCAGCTCGACGCGGGTCGCGCGGCGATCGACGCGGGCGCCGTCGACGCGGGCATCCAGTGCCTGCGCCGGGCGGTCGCCGAGGCGGCCCGCGTCCGGGATCCGCGGTTGCGGGCGCGGACGCTGACGGCGCTCGGCGGCGCGCTCGTGCATGAGGTCCGCGGCCACGACGAGGAGGGCGCGCTGGTCCTGCAGGAGGCGCTGCGGTTCGCCGAGACCGCCGGTGACCGCGCGATCGCCGTCACCGTGAACCGCGAGATGGGCTACGTCGAGGTGCAGGCCGGCCGCCGCCCGGCCGCGCGGACCTGGCTGGCCCGGGCCCAGGAACTGGCCGAGACCGACGAGGAGCTGGCCGCGATCCTGGGCGTGCGCGGGCAGAACGCCTCCGACGAGGGTGACTACCCGGCCGCGTTCACGTTCCTGACCGAGTCGATCGACCGGTCGCTGGCCGCGGCCGACGCCCGGCAGGAGGCGTGGTCGCAGTCGATCCTGGCCCGCGCGCACCTGCTGCGCGACGAGCGGCACCAGGCGGCCGCGGCGGCGCAACGGTCGGTGCGGCTCGTTCAGGAGCAGCGCTGGCTGGCGTTCCTGCCATGGCCGCAGGCGCTGCACGCGGAGGTGCAGTTGCGCAACGGCGACCTCGCCGCGGCCGGGGACGCGTTCGAGCAGTCCTGGGTGCTGGGCTGTCAGATCGGCGACCCGTGCTGGGAGGCGTTCGCCGCCCGCGGGCTCAGCCTCGTCAGCGCCGGCCGCGGCGATTCCGGCTCGGCAGAGCAGTGGCTGGCCGAGGCGGCCGTGCGCTGCAACCGCACCACCGACCGCTACCACTGGATGCAGGCCCACGTCCTCGACACCTCCATCGGCGCGGCGCTGGACCGCGGCGACGCCGACCGGGCCCGGCCGCTGCTCGCGACGCTGAGCGCGGTGGCCGCCCGCGGCGGCATGCGCGAGCTGGTGGTCCGCGCGCAGCTGCACCGGCACCGGCTCGGCGACGGCGGCGCGCTGGCGACCGCGCGGGTGCTCGCAGCCGACGTCGACAACCCCGCCCTGACCGCTCTGCTCGACGATCCCGACCGACCGAAGGTGGCACGATGACGCACTTCCTGAGCGACGCGCCGGACAGCCCGGGAGCGCAGCGCCTCTACGAGGAGGACCTCGCCGAGGACGGCTACGTGATGAACGTGTCCCGGCTGTGGGCGCACGGCCCCGAGGCGCACGAGCGGCTGTTCGACCTGATCACGCACGTGTGGGAGGGCCACGGGATGACGTTCCGGCAGCGCGGCATCCTGGTCGGCGCGACCGCGTCGTCGCTCGGGGACTCGGTCTGCTCGTTGGTCTGGGGGTCGCGGCTGGCGGCCGAGGCGGACCCGGAGACCGCTGCCGCCGTCCTCACCGGCCGCGACGACGGGCTGACGGCGAAGGAGCGGGCCATGGCGGCGTGGGCCCGCCGGGTGGTCGCCGACCCGAACGGCACTGCCCAGCGCGACGTGCAGGAGCTGCGCGACGCCGGCTGGACGGACCGGGAGATCTTCGGCATCACGGTGTTCTGCGCGCTGCGGGTGGCGTTCTCGACGGTGAACGACGCACTCGGCGCCCGGCCGGACGCCCAGTTGCTGGACATCGTCCCGCAGCCCGTCCTCGACGCCGTCGACTACGGACGCCCGATCGAGGAGCCCGCGCCCTCCCCAACCCCATGATCATCAATGATCCAACCCCCTATGGGTGGTTGGATCATTGATGATCATGGGAGCGTTGTGCCGAGCGGGCGGCTCGCGTCGAAGCCGGGCAGGATGAGGAACGTCGCGCTGCCGGTCGGCGTCACGTATTCGCCCAGGTCGTCGACCTCGTCGAGGCGGAACTGGGTCTGCACGAACGTGCGCAGGTCGCGCTGGAAGCAGATGAACAGCAGGCCGGCGTCGCCGCCGCCGTCGTCGAAGGCGTAGCCGCGGCGCAGCATCAGCGCGCTGCCGGTGACCGACGGGTGCGCTGCGCGCACGTGCGACCGGGCTGGCGTGACGTACTGCCCGTCCGGCGTCTTGGCCAGTAGGTCCGCCTCGCCGGTCGGGCCGCCGCCGGACAGCGGCGAGCCGTCGTTGCGGCGCCGGCCGATGACCTGTTCCTGACGGTCGACCGGCTCGGCGGTGAACGCGGCGACGTCGAGGAGGAGCCGGCGCACGACGCAGATGCTGCCGCCGGCGAACGGGCCGTCGGCGATCCACACGTGCTCGTCCTGTTCCGCGGCGTCCTTCGGGACGATCACGCCGTCGTGGAAGCCGAGCGGGTTGCGCGCGATCGTGCCGGTGCCGGGCGCCCGGAAGCCGCGCTGCGACCACCTGAGGACGGCGTCCGGCGCGGCCTGCTCCGTCAGCCAGGTCGCGGCCCGGTGCACGTCGTTCGGGTCGCTCGCGTAGACGGCGATCAGCAGGTCGCCGCCGGTCCGCTCGGGTGGGACGGAGGCGTCCTTCGCGAACGCCGGGAGCGGCTCGGCGCCGGGCAGATCGGCGCCGAACACGGCGACGACACGTGGGCCGAGCCCGACCGTCGCGGTGAGGTCGCCGGGACCGTCCAGCAGCCCGGCCTCGGCGGCCCGCTCGCCGGTGAGGTCGAGGATGGCGGTGCCCAGCCGGGCGCACAGGGCCCGGACGGCGTCCGGCTCCGGCGCCGCGACGAGGTCGAGGACCAGCAGCAGGCCGTGCGGCTGCGGCGTGCCCGGACGGGCGATGCCGGCCTGGTGCGTGCCGGCGGCGTCGACGTGGTCCGGCCGGCCGCCGGTGGACGCGGCCGGGGTGGCCGGGCGGTCGCCGCCGCTGCCGGCGGCGCGCCGGTCGTTGTCGTCGGCGGTCGCCCGGCCGGCGGCCAGTCCGGCGGCGCCGGCGAAGCCCGCGGTGACGCCGGCCGCGGCGAGCCCGCGCAGCAGGTCCCGGCGCCGGGTGCCGCGCGGCTCCCCGGTGTCGGGAGCGGGTGTCGTGGGTTCGCTCATCAGCCGCTCGCCGTCGTCGCGAGGAACTCGCCGGCGAAGTCGACGCCGGGCGCGTCGGCGAACTCGACGGTGGTCCAGTCGCCCGCGCCGCCGAGCCGGGTCTCCAGCCGCAGCAGCCGGCTCTCCTCGTCCAGCCAGTACCGCACCGTCGCGTCGCTGCCGTCCGGCGCCGTGGTGGCCGTCTCCGGATCGTAGGCGCGATCCGCGGTCGGCCCGGCGACGACGTCGACCGGTACGCCGTCGACGTCGTCCGACCGCAGCCAGCGGGCGTCGGTCTGCTGCAGCAGCAGCGGGTTGTCCGGCCGGTCGCTGGCGGACTGGAAGACCAGCGCCAGCACCGCGTGCAGCCGCGACTGCTCCGGCGCCAGCGCCGACGACGCCCACTCCGCGTCGTCGGGCGGCGGCAGCGGCGGTCCGTCCGCGGATGCGGGACCGACCGGCGCGTGCGTCGTGATCCCGGACAGCGTCCAGGCGACCAGCTCGGGGTCGGCGCCGTCCGTGCTGACGTTCGCGTAGCCGACGTGCCGGGCGAAGTCGGCCCAGCCGTCGACGGTGCGGGTGCGGCCGCCGTCGACCACCTCGAACCGGATCGCGCGGACGCCGTCGGTGTAGTTCGTGTAGCGCATCATCGACAGCCGCTGCGCCTCGTCGCCGGTGAGCGGCCGCGGCCCGGATCCGGTCTCGGAGGGACTCGATCCGGCCGGCGAGTCGTCGTCGCCGGAGCACCCGGACAGCGCGATCAGCGCGGCCACGGCGATCGCCGCGAGGCGGCCGAGCCGCCGCCGGGATGTGGTCATGCGCCCGAGTGTAAGCATGCCCGCGCGTCGCTCACCTGGCATTTCGGACACACCCCGGCCAAAGTTCCAGCCCGAAACGTGATCTGCGTCACATCGCGTGCTGATCGCCATGTGCCGCGACTCTTCATGGTCAGCGCCGTTCTCTACCCCGACCTACGAGGGCGTGCGACCGCAGTTGTACGACAGTGACGGAGGACCCCGTGAGATCGCTTCTGGAACGTGGCTACGGCCGGCCAGGTCCCGACCATCGCCCGAGACGGGCCGGATCGAGGCGGGCCCGTGCGGCCGCCGGGGCGGTCACGGCGCTCGGCGTCGTCGCCTCCACCCTCGGCGCCGCGGGCCTCGCGACGCTGCCGGCGCAGGCCGCCGTCGGCGACCCGATCACCGGCACCATCTGGCAGGACTACGACTCCGACGGCATGTACGACACGTTCGAGGCCTCCGGCCTGCTGGAGGGCATCGAGGTCTACGCCTACGACGCCGACGGCAACGTCGCCGGCCCGGCGCTCACCGACGCGAGCGGCAACTACTCCCTGGCGGTCACGAGCGACGCCGGCCCGTGGCGGGTCGAGGCGAACGTGCCGGCCACCCCGGAGTGGGAGGAGTGGCGCGACTCCGTCGTCGGCCGAGCCGCCGGGCAGAGCAACGGCACGACGGTGCAGTTCATCGACGCCGTGCCCGCCACCGGGATCGACTTCTCCTTCCAGACGCCGGGCACGTTCGTCGAGAACAACCCGTTCGTGTTCCTGCCCGCGTTCCGGTACGGCGGTCACGACGGCGTTCAGTCGGCGGAGTTCGCGGGTGCGGCGCACGAGTACGACGCGATGAGCCCGAACACCACGACCGCGGTGCCGACCACGATGCACGTGCCGTTCGGTCAGATCGGCACCACCTACGGCACCGCCTGGCAGCGGGCCGAGGAGCCCGGCGGCACGGGGACGGTGTTCGCATCGGCCTACGTCCGGCGGCACTCCGGTCTCGGCCCGGGCGGCATCGGCGCGATCTACCGGATCACGCCGGACGGCGGAACGCCGGCCTCACCGACCGCGAGCGGCGACCTCCTCGTGGACGTGACCGACTACGGGATCGACGTCGGCAGCGACTCCGACCCGGGCGCGGTGCCCGGCGATCCGAACGGCCTCCGGCCGGTCTTCGGCCTCGACAACGCGGCGTACGACTGGGCGACCGACGCTCAGGCCTGGGACCGTGTCGGTCGTGAGGGCCTGGGCGCGATGGAGATCTCCAACGACCAGCAGTCGCTGTTCGCGGTCAACCTGCACAACCGTTCGCTGATCGAGATCGGCATCAGCCGCGACGGCACGCAGGTGCTCGACGTGACCGAGCACGAGCTGGACGGCTACTTCCCGGACGGCAGCGACCTGCGGCCGCACGGCATCTCGGCCAACCCCGAGACCAACGAGATGTACCTGACGGTCACGGACACGGCCGAGTCGACCGGGAGTCGGGCCGACCTGCACGCCTACGTCTACTCGTTCGACCCGGCCGACCCGACGAACCTGACCGAGGTGCTCGACTTCTCGCTCGGGTACGAACGCGGCCTGTTCGCCGGCCTCTACAGCGCGAACTACTACCCGTGGAGCACCGACTCCGCGGACTGGACGCACTTCCTGCAGGGCCAGGTCATGTACTCCGCCGTGCCGATCGTCGCCGACGCCCGCTACCTGCACGGCGACCTCATCGTCGGCATCCGCGACCTCGGCGGCGACCTGTTCGGCAACCTCACGCCCCTCGCACCCGACAACCCCTTCCTCGTCGTCCCGCGTTCCCTCGGCGGCGAGCTGCTGAAGGCGGGCTCGAACGGCGACGGCACCTGGAGCATCGAGCAGAACGGCGTGGTCAACGGCCAGCAGGGCGCGACGACCCAGGTCACGCTGAACGGCCCGAACGGCCAGCCCGGCAAGTTCTTCATGGACACCTGGGTGAACAGCGCCGAGCACCTGGGTGCGACGTTGGTCGTCCCGAGCCGCGCGGACGGAATCCTGGAGACCGGCTTGCACACCGCCGAGGGCGGCTTCCAGGTCGGCACCCGGCGCTACTTCCAGGACACCGGCGGGCTGGTCGAGCCGCGCGGCGCGGCCGTCATCACCAACACCAACATCCCGCCGTCGGCGACGGTCAAGGGCAACGGTCTCGGCGAGCTGACGGCGATGGCGTCGGCGGCGCCGATCGAGATCGGCAACTACGTCTGGTTCGACATCGACAACGACGGCATCCAGGACCCGGACGAGGCCGTGGTCGAGGGCGCCACCGTCAACCTGTACGAGGTCGACGCGGACGGCAACCGCACGCTCGTCAGCACCACGACGACGGACGCGAACGGCGAGTACTACTTCTCGTCCAACGACCAGAACTACCAGCTGAAGACGCACACCGACTACGTCGTGGGCGTGGACAACCCGGCCGACTACGAGGCGGGCGGAGTGCTGGAGAACTGGTACCCGACCGTCCCCGACACCGGTGACCCGAACTCCGTCGACGCGAACCGGAACGACTCCGACGGCCTGGTGGAGACCACCGACGACGGCGACTTCCCGTACGCGGCCATCACGACCGGCGGGCCGGGCGAGAACGACCACACGATCGACTTCGGCTACTCGAACATCGACTATGAGTTCGACAAGCGGACGGTCTCCGGTCCGACGGAGAACCCGGACGACGACGGCACGTGGACGGTCGTCTACGAGCTGGTCGCCGAGAACACCGGCATGATCCCGGGGGCGTACCTGCTCACCGACGATCTGACCGGCTACGGCGACGGCGTCGAGGTGGTCGACACGGAGGTGGTGTCCGGTCCGCCGGAGGCCGACGGGCTGCTGAATCCGAACTGGGACGGCACGACCGACCTCAACGTCGTGACCGGCGAGGTGCCGATCGCGCCGCAGTCGACCGTCGAGAACGGCACCGAGCACGTCTACACGCTCGAGGTCACCGTCAGCCTCACCACCGACCCGGACACCGGCGAGGTGACGGCGCTGCCGGAGAACCTGGCCTGCACCGACGGCCAGCAGGCCGGCGACGCGACCACGGGGCTGTTCAACCACGCCACGCTGGACCCGACCAACCACGAGGACCTCACCGACGACGAGTGCGGCGATCTCCCGATCGTCACGCTGGACAAGACCGTCGTCACCGAGCCGTACGTGGTGGACAAGGAGAACCAGCCCGGCGTCTGGGAGATCACCTACGGCCTCACCGTCACCAACGAGTCCGAGGTGCCGACCGACTACGACCTCGAGGACGCGCTGCGCTTCGGCACGGGCATCGAGATCGTCGACGGCTCGGTCGTCGCGACGAACACCGTCCCGGGCGGCATCACCACACGGCCGGAGTACGACGGCGTCGGCGACCTGCTGATCGTCGAGGACGAGCCGATCGGCGCGCTGGAGTCGCACGAGTACACCGTCACCTGTATCTTATACACATCT
>NZ_POTW01000054.1 GCF_003236295.1 Jiangella anatolica | reverse complement strand
GACAGCCGCGGTCACGGGTTGGCATCGGCGACTTGACGGGGCCGGGGCGGGCGCGGTCCAATGGCAGCCAACACCTCGGAAACGTTTCCTCGCGGTTCCACGCAGCAGCTCGGAAACGGTTCCGACCTACGCCGCACTGACCGCCACAAGGAGGTGGACGCCCGTGTCGCAGCGCCGTCGGCCGACGATTCACGAGGTGGCCAAGGTCGCCGGGGTCTCGATCTCCTCGGTGTCGCGCGCGCTCAACGGCAACACCTCGAACGCCGACATGGTCGATCGCGTCAACGCGGCCGTCCGGGAGGTCGGCTACGTCCCGAGCGTCGTCGCGCAGTCGCTCAAGACCCGGCACACGGGGCAGGTCGCGTTCGCGATGGAGGACATCGGCAACGCCGCCTACCTCGAGATGGTCCGCCGCATCCAGCCCACGCTTCGCGACGAAGGCTACCGCCTCCTCCTGCACAGCACCGGCGCCGACGTCGAGGACGAGCTGGGCGTGCTGGCCAGCCTCAGCCAGAACTACGTCGACGGGCTGATCCTGTGCCCGCTCCGCGTCACCGACCGGCACGTCGAGGCGCTGCGGCAGACCGCCGTCCCGGTCGTGGTGATCGGCCTGCTGCCCGACGACGTCCCGGTCGACAACGTGCGGGCCGACTCCCGCGTCGGCGCCCGGCTCGCCGTCGAGCACCTGGCCGAGGCCGGCGCCCGGCGCATCGCGTTCATCGACGGCCCGCTCGACACCGTCCCCGGCCAGGCCCGCTACGACGGCTACCGCAGCGGGCTCGCCGCGGCCGGACTGGAGCCAGACGACGCGATCGTCCGGTTCACCGACTTCCAGTTCGAGGCCGGCCGTCAGACGGCGCGCGAGCTGCTGACCGCACACCCCGACGTCGACGCGGTGCTCGGCGCCAACGACCTCATCGCGATGGGCGTCCTGCACGCGCTGCGCGAGCTCGGCCGCGACGTCCCCGGCGACGTGCGGGTGGTCGGCATGGACGACACCCCGCTGGCCGCAACGAGCTTCCCGCCGCTGTCCAGCGTCTCGCTCGGCTCGGCCGACCGTGGCCGCATCGCCGCGGAGCTGCTGCTGCGCCGGCTCGACGGCGACGACGCTCCGCCCGAGCGGGTCACCGTGCCGCCGTCGCTGACCGTCCGGGAGAGCAGCCGATGAGCGCCACCGTCACCGCACCCCCGCCCGCCACCGAGAGCGCGCCGGCGCCGAAGCGGCGCAGCTTCCTCGGTCTGGACCGCGACGGCCTCATGCTCGCCGTCCCGGCGCTGATCCCGGTCGTCATCTTCAGCGTCTACCCGCTGCTGCGCGGCATCTACCTCGGCTTCACCGACGCGCAGGCCGGCGCGAACGCCGAGGTGAACTTCACGGGACTGGAGAACTACCGGAACCTGCTCGACGACTCGTACTTCTGGGACTCGTTCCGCATCGGCCTGATCTGGGCGTTCTCGGTGACGATCCTGCAGTTCTTCGCCAGTCTCGGCCTGGCGCTGCTGCTCAACCAGAAGCTTCGGCTGCGCTGGCTGGCGCGCACGCTGGCGCTGGTCCCGTGGGCGATGCCACCGGTCGTCATCGGCATCATGTGGCGGCTGGTCTACCACCCGAACGCCGGCATCCTCAACGACGTCCTGCTGGACCTGCGCATCATCGACGAGAACGTGGACTGGCTGTCGTCGTTCTCGGTGGCGCTGCCCGCGGTCATCGTGGTCGGCGTCTGGGCCGGCATGCCGCAGACGACGGTCGTGCTGCTGGCCGGCCTGCAGAGCGTCCCGAAGGAGCTGCACGAGGCGGCCGCGATGGACGGCGCCGGCGTCTGGCAGCGCTTCCGCAACGTGACGTGGCCGGCCATCAAGCCGGTGGTCGTCGCGATGACGACGCTCGACTTCATCTGGAACTTCAACTCCTTCAGCCTGGTCTACGTCCTGACGCAGGGCGGACCGGGCGGCGAGACGCGGCTGCCGCTGCTGTTCGCCTACGAGGAGGCGTTCCGGTACGGCAACTACGGCTACGCGGCGGCGCTGGGCAACGCGATGGTCGTGGTGATCGCCGTGTTCGTCGTCTTCTATCTGCGCCAGCGGGTGAGGGAGGCGAACGGCTGATGAGTCGCTCCACGCCCGTCGCGACGACGCTGAAGTACCTCGCGCTCGCCTGCTACCTCGTGTTCCTCGCGTTCCCGCTGTTCTGGCTGGTCTCGACGGCGCTGAAGACGCCGCAGGAACTGGCGCTGATCGACCCGACCTGGATCCCGGACGAGATCACGTTCGACAACTTCCGGGCGGCGTTCGACGAGCAGCCGATCGTGCGGTCGATCCTCAACACGCTGCTGGTCGCCGGCGTGTCGTGCGCCGTGACGGTGCTGCTCTCGATCCCGGCGGCGTACGTGATGGCGCGCTACCGATCGGCGCTGAGCAGGCTGACGCTGGTCTGGGTGCTGCTCAGCCAGATCTTCCCGTTCATCCTGGTGATCATCCCGCTGTTCCTGCTGCTGCGTGACCTCGGCCTCTACGACACCTACATCGGGCTGATCGCCGTCTACGTCGTCTGGAGCATGCCGTTCGCGCTGTGGATGCTGCGCAGCTACGTCGAGACGATCCCGATCGAGCTGGAAGAGGCCGCGTCGATGGACGGCGCGTCGAAGCTCCGCACGCTGCGCAGCGTCATCGCGCCGCTGCTGGCGCCGGGCGTGGTCGCGGCCGGGCTGTTCGCGTTCGTCTCGGCGTGGAACGAGTTCCTGTTCGCGCTCGTGCTGATCCGCGACCCGGACCTGCAGACGCTCTCGCTGACGCTGGTGAAGTTCATCGGCGCGGAGGGCGTGGCCCGGCTCGGCCCGCTGGCGGCGGCGTCACTCGTCGCGACGATTCCCAGCCTGATCTTCTTCGCCGTCATGCAGCGCCGCCTCACCGGCGGCCTGCTCGGCGGAGCCGTCAAGTCCTGATCAAGAACCTCGAGGAGGAGGACCCATGCGTTCGATGCGCTTCATCGCCCTCGCGGCGGCTGCCGGCCTGGTGCTGACGGCCTGCGGCGGCGGTGACGACGAGACCGGCTCCGGCGACGGCGGCAGCGGCAACGGCGGCGAGCCGGTCGAGCTGACCTTCCAGACGCTGGCCTGGCAGACCGCGAGCGTCGAGGCCAACGAGGCCATCGTCGCCGCCTGGAACGAGGCCAACCCCGACATCCAGGTCGAGCTGCTCCAGGGTGACTGGAACAACGTCCAGGACCAGCTGATGACGTCGTTCGAGGGCGGCACCGCGCCGGACGTCTTCCATTACGAGTCCACGGTGCTGCAGGACTTCGGCGACCGCGGCAACGTCCTGGACCTGTCGGAGTACCTGTCCGACGAGATCCGCGACGACATCCGCGCCGGCGCCTGGGACACCGCGACGTTCGGCGACGCGATCTACGGCGTGCCGTTCCTGCAGGAGTCGCAGGTCATCTTCGCCAACCGGACGCTGCTCGACGCGGCCGGCGTCGCGCTGCCCACCGTCGACGACCCGTGGACGTGGGACGAGTTCGCCGACGTCGCCGCGCAGCTCACCACCGAGGGCCAGTACGGCGCCGTCATCCCGTTGAAGGCGCCGGCCAACCGCATCCTCAACCTGGCCCGCAACTTCGGCGGCGACTACTTCACCGACCCGACCGGCGAGGTGCAGGCGGTCTTCGACGAGGCCGACCAGGAGGTGCCGCGGCGCATCCACGAGATGCTCTACACGGAGAACTCGGCGTCGCCGGACGGCGTGGGCATGTCGTCGGCCGACGCGCTGCCGGGCTTCTTCGCCGGCCAGTACGCGCTGCTGCCGGGCGCGATCTGGCTGCGTCAGCAGATCATCGAGCAGGCGCCGGACGGGTTCGACTGGGTGACGCTGCCCGCACTCGAGGGCGAGAGCAGCGCGCAGGGCGCCGTCAGCCAGACGTTGTCCGTCTCGGCCGACACCGAGCACCCGGAGGAGGCCGTGCAGTTCATCGAGTACTTCCTCAACGCCGAGAACCAGGTCCAGTTGGCCGCCGGCGACTGGCTGCTGCCGACCAGTCAGGAGGCGGCGCAGGCCCCGGAGCTGAACGATCCCGCCACCGGCTGGGACGTCGCGACGGCGACCGCCGACGACCTGGAGATGGCGCCGTTCCAGCAGGTCAAGGGGTTCGAGGAGTGGAAGTCGCGGATCGCCAACCCGGCCTTCCAGGAGTACTTCAGCGACCAGATCTCGCTGGAGGACCTGGGCGCGAAGCTGGTCGACGAGGGCAACGCGGTCCTCGAGCGCTACCAGCGCTGATGCGGGATCGCGCGCGGGGGTGCCTGCTCGGGCTCGCCATCGGCGACGCCATGGGCGCCCCCGCGGAGAACCTGACGGCCGACGAGATTCGTGCGCGGTGGGGTCCGGTGACGGGGTTCCTCACCGACCGGCCGTCGGGGACCGACGACACCGAGTACGCGGCGTTCAGCGCGCTGCTGCTGCTCTCGCACGGAGCCGCCCTGACCAGCGATGACGTGGCCGACGCGTGGATCACGCACCTGGCCGGGCGGGACAGCGGGTTCTCCGGCGCCGGGTTCAGCGAACTGGGGACGATCGAGAACCTGCGCGCCGGGCTGCGGCCGCCGGCCAGCGGGCGGCATCTGCACTCGTGGAGCGACGGGCTGGCGATGCGGGCCGCCGTGCACGGTGTGTACGCGGCCGGCGATCCGGCGCTGGCCGCCCGGCTGGCGGCGGTCGACGGCGCCGTCAGTCACTCGGGCGAGGGCGTGCACGCCGGGGTCGCGGTGGCCGCCGCTGTCGCCGTCGCGATGACGGGTCGCGCCTCGGCGGCCGAGGTCGCGGCGGCCGCGCTGGACGCCGTCCCGGCCGACTCGTGGACGGCGCGCTCGTTGCGGTCCGCGCTCGTGCACGCGGGGGACGTGCCCGCGCTGCTGGACGCCGTCGTCGTCCGGGCCTATCCGTGGACGGACCTGGCGCCGGAGGCGGTGGCGCTCGCGTTCGGCGCGTTCCTGGCCGCGGACGGCGAGTTCGCCGCCGCGGTGACGGGTGCGGTGTCGATGGGCCGCGACGCCGACACGACGGCGGCGATCGCCGGGGCGCTGGCGGGAGCGCTCGGCGGGCTCGGTGCGGTGCCGGCGGACTGGCAGGACCAGATCGGGCCGGTGACCGGGCGCTGCCTGGGCGAGGTGGTGGCGGGGCTGCATCCGCTCGACCTCGCCGACCGCCTGGCCGCGCACCTGGGGGCGGCCACGTGAGCGAGCGGCGGGACCGGATCGCCGGGGCGCTGCTGGGGCTGGCCATCGGCGACGCCGCGGGGTGGCCGGCGGCGCGGCATCGGGCGCGGCTGTTGCCGCCGTGGACCCGGCGGCTGCACCGCGAGCTGGACGCGTTCGCCGAAGCCGAAGAGGTCACGACGCTGCCGGTGCCGTTCGCGCTGAACCAGCCGACCGCGGCGCTGGCGCTGGGCCCGAGCGACGACGCGGAGTGGGCGGCGTGGACGCTGACCTGGCTCGGCGCCGGGGCCGGGCCGCTGACCCGCGGCGACGTGCACGACCACTGGCGGACGGTGGCAGCGGGAGGGACGCTGCCGCGCGGCCGGGTCAGCGTCGCCACCGCCGCCGACGCGCTGCGCAGGGACGTCGATCCGCCGGTGACCGGGCACGACAATCCGCATCACTTCGACGACGCGGCGGCGGTCCGGGGGGTCGCGATCGGGCTCGTGGCGGACGGCAGTGGCACGGCGGCCACGCTGGCCGGCTGGGACGCCGAGGTCACCAACGCCGAGGACGGGCTGCGTGCGGCACGGGCGATGGCGGCGACGATCGCACGGCTGGTCCGTGGCGAGCCGCTGACCAGCGCCTGGGCCGCGGCGGCAGCCGAGCACGTCCCGCCGGACACGCTCCTCGGCGAGAACCTGGCGTGGGCGTTGGACGCGACAGCCGGTGTGACCAGCGCCGCCGAGGCCGTCCCGCTGCTGGACCGGCCGGCCGACCACGTCTACAGCTACGGCGTCGCCGCCGCGCAGACCGTCGCGACCGCAGTGGCGCTCGCGCACGTCGCCGAGCGCAACGCGGAGCCGCCGATCGCCGCCATCACCGCCGCCGCATGCCTCGCCACGACCGCGGACAGCGCCCCCGCGCTGACCGGCGCGCTCCTCGGCGGCGCACACGGGCTGAGCGCTCTCCCCACGACCTGGGTCGAGCGGTGCCGGCGACTCGCCGGCTGCTGCTCGCCCGATCTGGCCGGCCTCGACCTCGTCGAGCTGGCAGGCTCCATCAAGGAAAGGACACCAGCGTGACCAGTGACGCACTCATCGACATCGCCGTCGGGTGCCTGACGGGAGCCGCCGTCGGCGACGCGCTCGGTGGTGCGACGGAGGGCTGGTCGCCGCAGCAGATCAGGGAGCGGTGGGGCGGCTGGGTCGAGGGCATTGTCCCGCCCTACTACGAGGACTGGCGCACCGCGCGGCCCATCGCGCCGTACCACAAGGGCGACGGTCACGTCACCGACGACACCTTGATGACGCACCTCGTGGTCGACGTGTACGAGCAGGCCGGGGCCCATCTGACGGCGTACGACGTCGCCGAGCGGCTGGTGCCGCTGATGATCGGTCGCAAGGTCTGGATCCCCGAGCTGGAGGCCGAGGCTCTGCCGTTGCAGCGGGTCTTCCTCGCCGAGAAGTTCATGGCGCTGCGGCTGCACTGGGGCCACGCCGACCCGCGCGAGGCCGGCGTCGGCAACGCGGTGAACTGCGGCGCGGCCATGTACATCGCGCCGGTCGGCATCGTCAACGCCGCCGACCCGGACGCCGCCTACGCCGAGGCGATCGACGTCGCGGGGGCGCACCAGGCGTCGTACGGACGGGAGGCGGCCGGCGTCATGGCCGCCTGCGTGGCCGCCGCCGCGGCGCCGGGTGCGACCGTGGACGACGTGCTGACGGCGGCGGTCCGGCTGGCCAAGGACGGGACGAAGGCCGGCATCGAGGCGGTGCTGGAGACGGCGGCGTCGATCGGGCACTGGACCGAGGCGGTCGAGTCGGGCAAGCTGCGCGCCGCCGTCGCGCCGTACGACACCGTCGGCGACGACTACCGCAACCAGGGCCTCGGCGCCCGCCGGCCCAGCCGCGTGCACACGATCGAGGAGCTGCCGGTCGCGCTGGCCTTCCTCGCGATCGCCGGCGGCGACTGGCGCGACGCCGTCATCGGCGGCGTCAACTACGGCCGCGACTCCGACTCGATCGCGTCCATGGCCGGGGCCATCGCCGGCGCGCTCGGCGGCCGCGCCGCGGTGCCGGACGACCTGGTCACAACCGTCGCGGCGGCCAGCCGCGTCGACATCGTCGGGCCGGGCGAACGCCTCGCCGCGGTGACGGCACGCGTCCGGGCGGCCGACGCGGCCCGGCGGGCGGCCGTCGACGACGCATTCGGCGGACTGGCCTGATGCGGCTCACCTGGATCCAGCCGGAGGACCTGGTCGGGCACGCGTTCGCGCAGGCCGACGAGGACGGCGTCGACGTCGCGGACCTGCGCGACCGGTGGACGGCGGCCGGCGGCGACCCGGCGCCGGTGCGGTCCGGCGCGTCCGGCGTCCCCGCCTCGTCAGAGCTGCGCGCACTGGCCGCCGAGCTGCTGGACGAGGTCGACGCACGGCCGTCGCCGTTCGACGCCGCCGAGCCGACGGCCCTGGCCGCGCTGCAGGCCGGCTGGAGGTCCAGCGCACCGGCCACGGCCGACGTCGACCGCGTCCACGGCGCCTGGCTCGGCCGCGCCGCCGGCTGCCTGCTCGGCAAGCCGGTGGAGAAGATCTCCCGGGCCGGGATCCGCGAGATCCTCGAGGCGACCGGTCGCTGGCCGCTGACCGGCTGGTTCACCGCCGACGGCCTGCCCGCCGACGTCGCCGCCCGCCATCCGTGGAACCGCCGTAGCGCGACGACCAGCCTGGCCGAGAACATCGACGGCATGCCCGAGGACGACGACCTCAACTTCCCGATGCTGAACCTCGCCCTGCTGGAGAACCACGGCGCCGGCTTCACGACCGACGACGTCGCCGAGTCCTGGCTGGCGTCGCTGCCGGCCGGACGCGTGTTCACCGCCGAGCGGGTCGCCTACCGCAACCTGCTGCTCGGTCACCTGCCGCCGGCCACCGCGACGGTGCGCAACCCGTTCCGCGACTGGATCGGCGCGCAGATCCGCGGCGACGTGTTCGGCTGGGCCCGGCCCGGCGACCCGGCCGGCGCCGCCGAGCTGGCCTGGCGCGACGCCGTCCTCAGCCACACCCGCAACGGCGTCTACGGCGAGCTGTTCGCGGCCGCGGCGTGCGCGGCGTCGCTGGTCGCGGCGACGGTGGACGAGGTGATCGACGCCGGGCTGTCGGTCGTCCCGGCGACGTCGCGCTACGCCGAGGCGGTCCGCTTCGCCCGCGACACCGCCGCGAAGCAACCGGACTGGGAGGCCGTCGTCGACGCGATCGAGGCACGCTACGGGCACCTGCACTGGGTGCACGTCCTGAACAACGCCGCGCTGGTCGTGGCGGCGCTGGTGCACGGCGGCGGCGACTACGACCGCTCCATCACCGCCGTCGTCAGCGGCGGCTGGGACACCGACTCCAACGGCGCCACCGTCGGGTCCATCGTCGGTGCGCTGACCGGCGCCGCCGCGCTGCCGCACCGCTGGACCGCACCGATGCGCAACCGGGTCAGCACGACGCTGGCCGGCTTCGACGGCATCGGCTTCGACGAGCTGGCCCGCCGGACGGTGGCGGTGAGCGCCCGATGATCGCCGTCCTGGGCAGCGCCAACCTGGACCTCGTCGTGACCGTCGAGCGCGCGCCGGGCCGCGGCGAGACCGTCACCGGCCGCACCTTCGCCACGCTCCCCGGCGGCAAGGGCGCCAACCAGGCGCTCGCGGCGGCCCGGGCCGGCGGCGACGTCGCGTTCCTCGGCGCCGTGGGCGACGACGACTTCGGCCGGCGCATCCGCGAACTGCTGGCCGACGCCGGCGTCGACGTGTCCGGGCTCGCGGTCAGCGACCAGCCGACCGGGACCGCGCACATCACCGTCGACGGCACCGGCGACAACTCGATCGTCGTGGTGCCGGGCGCGAACGGCACGGTCACGGCGCTGACCGATGCGCACCGGGCCACGATCGACCGCGCCGAACTGCTGCTGCTGCAACTGGAACTGCCGCTGGACCTGGTCGTCGAGGCGGCCCGGTACGCGCACGCGCGCGAGATCCCGGTCGTGCTGACACCCGCGCCCGCCGTCCCGTTGCCCGAGGAGTTGCTCGAGGCTGTCGACATCCTGGTGCCGAACGAGCACGAGGCGGCGCTGCTGGCCGGCATCGACGATCCGATCGCCGCGGCCGAGCAGCTCACCCGGTTGTGTGACGACGTGGTCGTGACCCTAGGCGCCAGAGGCGCGGCGTGGCTGTCCGGCGGCGAGACGATCCCGGTTCCGGCCTTCCCGGTCCAGGCCGTCGACACGACCGCGGCCGGCGACACGTTCGTCGGAGTCATGGCCGCGGGTCTTGCCGGAGGACTTCAGCTGGGCGGTGCGTTGCATCGGGCGTCGGCGGCGGCCGCGCTGTCGGTGCAGCGCCCTGGCGCGTCGTCGTCGATGCCGGACCGGGCCGAGATCGACGCGTTCCTGGCGGAGGCCTGATGTTCACCCCGTACGTTCCTCGTCCGATCGACCGCCCCGCGGCGGTGCCGCTGGAGCCGGACGCCGACCTGTCGGTGCTGGACGAGGCGAAGATCTTCGCCGCGCCCGACGATCCGGCGAACTGGCCGGCCTGGCGTGCGGCGCTGACCCGCTGGCGCTCGGAGGCGCGCGAGCGCGTCGGGTATGACGGCTCGCGCTACGACGTCGAGCGCACCGACGGGTTCGTCGTCGCGCTGACCTGGCTCTGGGACGAGCTGCTGTACGACCACGCGACCGGCGCGTTCGACGTCGACGGTTACCTGGCCGCGGCGGCGCAGGAGTTCGGCGGCCTCGACGGCGTCGTGCTCTGGCACGCGTACCCGAACGAGGGCGTCGACGAGCGGGACCAGTTCGCCTTCTTCGACGTGCCCGAGCTGCCCGACGTCGTCGCGCGGTTCCAGGCCGCCGGGGTGCGGGTGTTCGTCTCGTACTACCCGTGGGAACGGTCCGACCCACAGCAGGTCATCGCGTTGGTCGAGCGGCTGGGGGCCGACGGCGTCTTCCTGGACAGCTCGAAGGAGGGCAGCACCGAGGTCCGGGCCGGGCTCGACGCGGTGCGGCCGGGCCTGTCGATGGAGGGCGAGTCGAGGCTGCCGCTGGCCCGCGTGCACGACCACACGATGTCGTGGGCGCAGTGGTTCGCCGACTCGCCGGTGCCGGGCGTGCTGCGCGGGACCTGGTTCGAGCGCCGGCACGTGCTGCACCACACCCGCCGCTGGAACCACAGTCACCTGGAGGAGCTGCAGTCGGCCTGGCTGAACGGCTCCGGGATCCTCGTGTGGGAGACGGTGTTCGGCGTCTGGGTGGGCTGGAGCGCGCGGGACCGGTCGGTGCTGCGCTCGATGCGACGGGTGCAGCGCGAGTACCGCGACTGGCTGCGGAGCGAGGACTGGACGCCGCTGGCCGACCACCCCGGCGACGGCGCGCCGGTGTACGCGTCGCGGTGGGTGCACGACGGCGTGGCCTTGTGGACCGTCGTCAACCGGAGCGATGCCGACTGGTCCGGCCCGTGGCTGGCGGTCGACGTGCCGGGTCCGTTCACCGAGCTCACGACCGGTGCTGTGCTGTCGGTGACGAAGGACGACGACGGGCGGACGGTGATCGGCGGCCGGTTGCCGGCCGGCGGGGTCGCGGCGGTGCTGGCGGCGGACGTCGCGCCGGGCTCCGTCGCCGTGTCGCCGGACAGCACGTTCCCGCGGCGGCCGGCCGTCCGCGTCCCGGCGCCGTCGGTGGCTGTCGCCGAGACGCCGCCCGGCCTGGCGCGCGTGGACGGCGGGCGTTACGACCTCGTCGTCCGGTACCGGATCCGCGAGACCGGCCTCTACGACGAGGCGCCCTACGTCGACGAGTGGAAGCCGCTGCCGCCCCGGCTGCACGCCGCCGGCACCGCGCACCGCCGCGCCGAGCTCGCGCCGTTCGCCATCGGCCGGACCGAGGTGACCAACGACGAGTTCGCCGCGTTCCTCGCCGCGACCGGGTACCGGCCGGCACGGCCCGAGCGGTTCCTGGCGCACTGGGCCGCCGGCGACGCACGCGGCGCCGACCCCGTCACGCACGTCGACCTCGCCGACGCCCGCGCGTACGCCGCGTGGGCCGGACTGCGGCTGCCGACCGAGGACGAGTGGCAGATCGCGGGCGAGGCCGGCCTGCTGGAGCGCGGCTCGCCCGCCGTCTGGAACCTGACCGAGAGCGAGCACACCGACGGCCGGACCCGGTTCGTCATCCTCAAGGGCGGTGCGGACTGGGTACCCAGCGGTTCGTACTGGTACTTCGACGGCGGCGTCCGCACGCCGGACTTCGCGGCGAAGTACCTGCTCATGGGCGCGGGGCTGGACCGGTCGCCGTCGATCGGCTTCCGCTGCGCCGTGGGATTGACGTCGTGAGCGGGCCGCTGGCCGGGCTGCGGGTCGTCGACGCCGCGACGCTGTTCGCCGGCCCGATCGCCGCGATGCACCTCGGGGACATGGGCGCCGACGTCGTCAAGGTCGAGCACCCGCGGCGGCCGGACCCGTCCCGTGGGCACGGGCCGGCGAAGGACGGCCAGAACCTGTGGTGGAAGACGCTCGGCCGGAACAAGCAGACGATGACGCTGGATCTCTCGCACGAGCGCGGCCAGGAGGTGTTCCGGCGGCTGGCGCGCGAGTCCGACGTCGTCATCGAGAACTTCCGGCCGGACACGCTGGAGCGGTGGAACCTCGGTTACTCGGAGTTGTCGGCCGAGAATCCGGGGCTGATCCTGGCCCGCGTCACCGGGTTCGGGCAGGTCGGCCCGTACCGGCGGCGGCCCGGGTTCGGCACGCTGGCCGAGGCGATGAGCGGGTTCGCCGCGATGACCGGCGAGCCGGACGGCCCGCCGACGCTGCCGCCGTTCGGGCTGGCCGACGCCATCACGGCGCTGGCGACGGCGTTCGCGGTCACGTCCGCGCTGCACGCGCGGGCCGCCAGCGGGCGCGGGCAGGTGGTGGACCTGGCGATCGTCGAGCCGATGCTGTCGGTGCTCGGGCCGCAGCTCACCCGGTGGGACCAGCTCGGGACGGTGCAGCCGCGGACCGGCAACCGCTCGGCGAACAACGCGCCGCGCAACACGTACCGCACCGCTGACGGCCGCTGGGTCGCGGTGTCGACCAGCTCCCAGAGCATCGCCGAGCGGGTGATGCGGCTGGTCGGCCGGCCCGACGTCGTCGACGAGCCGTGGTTCGCGACCGGCGCCGGTCGTGCGGCGCACGTCGAGGAGCTCGACGCCGCCGTCGGGGCCTGGGTGGCTCAGCGGTCGCGGGACGAGGTGGTCGCGGAGTTCGAGCGCGCCGAGGCCGCGGTGGCGCCCGTCTACGACGCGTCCGACCTCGTCGCCGACCCGCAACTGGCCGCGCTGGGCACCGTGCTGCGGATGCCCGACGACGACCTCGACGAGGTCGCGATGCAGAACGTGCTGTTCCGGCTGTCCGGGACGCCGGGCGCGGTGCGGTGGACCGGTCGCGCGCACGGTGCCGACACGTCGGCGGTGCTGGGCTCGCTCGGCTACTCGGCGGAGGAGATCGCGGCGCTGCGCTCCGAGGGGGTCGTGTGAACCTCGTGCTGACGCTGCTCTACGTGCCCGCGGACCGGCCGGACCGCGCGGCGAAGGCGCTCGCGTCGTCCGCCGACGTGGTGATCGTCGACCTGGAGGATGCGGTCGCGCCGGCCGCGAAGTCGTCCGCCCGGGCGGCGGTGCCGTCGATGCTGACAGAGGCGGCGCGGCCGGCGCGGGCGGTGCAGGTGCGGGTGAACGCGGCCTCGACGCCGTGGGGCGCCGACGACCTCGCCATGGTCGCCGGGCTGCCGCCGGACGTCGGGGTGCGGGTGCCGAAGGTGTCGTCCCCGGCGGACGTCGCCGCGGTCCGGGCGGTGGTGGGGGACCGGCCGGTGCACGTGCTGCTGGAGACCGCAGCCGGGGTCGAGGCGGCGTACGCGATCGCGTCCGCGCCCGGCGTCGCGTCGATCGGGCTGGGCGAGGCCGACCTGGCCTCCGACCTGGGCGTCTCCGGCCCTGACGGGCTCACGTGGTGCCGGCAGCGCCTGGTCGTCGCGGCGCGGGCGGCCGGGCTGCCGCCGCCGGCGATGTCCGTCTGGACCGACCTCGCCGACGATGCCGGCCTCGCCGCGTCGTGCCGGGCCGGACGCGCCCTCGGCTTCGTCGGCCGCGCCGCGATCCACCCCAGACAGCTCTCCGTCATCGAAGCGGGTTTCCGCCCGTCGCCGGACGAGGTCGAGCACGCGAAGGCGGTGCTCGCCGCGGTGGAGTCAGGCGCCGCCGTCGCCGTCCTCCCCGGCGGCCGCTTCGTCGACGTCGCCATGGCCGACCACGCCCGCCGCATCCTCGCCCTCGCCGACTAGGGTGACGGCGTGGTGGACGAGGGGATCGTCGCGCGGTTGCGGGCGGCGGGGTGCGTGTTCGCGGAGGACGAGGCGCGGCTGATCCACGAGACGGCGCGCGACGCCGGCGAGGTCGAGGCGATGGTCGTCCGCCGGGTCGCCGGTGAGCCGCTGGAGCATGTGCTGGGCTGGGCCGAGTTCGCCGGGCTGCGGGTCGCCGTCGCTCCCGGCGTGTTCGTGCCGCGGCACCGCAGCGAGCTGCTCGTCGACCTCGCCCGGCGGCACACCCGGCCCGGCGCCGTCGTCGTCGACCTGTGCTGCGGGACGGGGGCGCTCGGGCTCGCCGTCGTCCGCGGCATCGACGGCGTCGAGCTGCACGCCGCCGACGTCGACCCGGCCGCCGTCGCCTGCGCGCGCCGCAACGTCGAGCCCGCCGGCGGGCGGGTGCACGAGGGCGACCTCTTCGACGCGCTGCCGGCGGAGCTGAAGGGACGCGTCGACGTGCTGCTGGCCAGCCCGCCCTACGTGCCGACGGCGGCGATCGCGCTGATGCCACCGGAGGCCCGCGACCACGAGCCGCGCACCGCCCTCGACGGCGGCGGCGACGGACTCGGCCTGGTCCGCCGCATCGCCACGGCCGCGCCGGACTGGCTGACCGAAGGCGGCGTCCTCCTCCTGGAGCTGAGCGCGGCACAGGCGACAGCAGCCGCCGACGCGGTCGACGAGGCGGGACTGGCCGCCGCGGAGCACCACGACGACGACGCCACCGTCATCGTCGGCGCGACGAGCGGAACGGGGAGTCGTCACCTCCGCAGCGGATGACGACTCCCCGCCCTCGGTCCGGTCGCTACTGCCAGAGGGCGTTCGCGACCTGCGGGAACAGGCCTTCCGGGTGCGACCGGTAGAGCGGTTCGGTCGCGAACAGCGTCACGTCGGCGCCGCCGGCGACACCGCTGACGATCACCGGCTGACCGGCCGCGGTCTCCTGACCGATCCAGTGGCCGGCCAGGAAGAATCCCGCGCCGCCGAGCCGCTGGTCGACCCGGAGGCCGGCGCCCAGGCCGGTGAAGTGCCGCGGCGCGCTGACGAACGACGACGACAGCGCGTCGCCGGTCACCGGCGAGGCCGGGTCGTTCACCACCGCGACGATGCCGTTGGCGTCGCTGCGCGCCACGACCGCCGTCACCGGCAGCAGCGTCGCCCGTGCGTTGAACTGCACGCCGCCGTTGCCCCGTCCGACGATCGTCCCGCCGGCCGCCCGCCACGCCGTGAACGCCGCCTGCTGGGTGGCGTCGAGCTGGCGCGGGTCGAACCCGGTGGTCGACACGTAGAGCGCGTCGAAGTCGGCGAACGCGTACGTCCCGGCGTTGAACCCGGCCGCGTTGACGTTCGTCGTCGCGAACCCCATGCGGGCCAGCGCGTGCACCTCGTCGGCCGAAGCGCTCGTCCCGACCCGGTCGACGGACACCGGGACGGCGCCGCGCACCGCCGACGCGCTGAGCGCCGTGAACGCGATCCCGTACGTCGCCGCGGCCTCCTCGACCACTGCACGCGCCGACCCGGGCACCGTGAAGGCGCCCGACGTCGTCCGCCGCACCGTCACCCCGGCGGCGACGAACGCGTTCACGGCCTGGATGCCGGCCAGCGTGTCCGCCTCGAACCCGAAGTGCGCCACCGGGTCCGGCGCCACCCACCCGGTCGGCGCCACCACGTCGATCTCGCTCAGCGCTCGCGTCTCCAGCGCGCCGCCTGCCGGCACCGTCGCCACGTCGGCGCCCCACAGCGACGCCTGGCTCCACGCCGAGATGTCGTACATGGTGGGGAAGTTCGTCGTGACATCGCGGCCCACGTCGAGGATCGTGTTCGCGAGGCCGCGCTTGGCCTGGAACATGTCGACGACATACGCGCCGGCCGGGTACCGCACGCCGCCGGCGGTGAACGGCCGCCGCGCCTGGTGCACCTCGACGTCGTTGTCGAGGAGGAACTGCGCCAGTCGCGCGGCGGCCGCGTCTCCACGCCGCTCGGCCTCGATGACGTAGGCCCGCGGGTAGTCCTGCAGGAACGTCTCCTTGTTCGCGCCGAGCGCGAGTGACAGGGCGAGCCCGTCGTCGATGGGCCGCGACGACTCGCCGGCCTCGCCGCGCCGGAAGATCTCCAGCTGGTCGGCGAGCAGGCTCATCCGGTTCTCGTACGCCCAGGCGAAGTTCGCCTCGATGGTGGCCCGCGAGACGGCGGTGTTGATGCGGGTCCGCTCGTGCCGCTCCGCGATCTGGGCGTCCGGGATGCCGCGCGGGTTCAGCGGGATCTCGACGGTGTGCCCGACGGCGCCGTGGTACATCGCGTACATCGGCGTGAAGATCGGCGGCCAGTCGTCCCAGCCGTCGGTCTGGTCGCGGAACGGGATGTTGACGGCGGTGACGCGCGGCTCGCCGAGCCCCAGTACCGCCTGCTCCATCGCCAGGCCGTTGCGGATCGCCTGCCGGATGTAGAGGTCGTACTCGTAGTTCTCGCCGTGTGGGCCCGTTGTCGGCTCGATCAGCGTCGTGCCGGTGTAGCCGTGCTCGTCCAGCATGGTCAGCGGCTCGTACCGGATCAGCTGGGCGCGGACGGCGCGTGCCTCCGGCTGCGACGCGGTGATGTAGTCGCGGTTGATGTCGAATCCGTTGCCGTTGGCGCGGGTGCCGGCGACGCGGCCGTCCGGGTTGTTCGTGACGACCATCGCGATGACGTGCTGGTCCAGCAGCTCCGTGACCTCGGCGTCGGCCGAGAACGCCAGCTGGTCGAGCACCTGCAGCGTCGCGTCGGTGCCCTCCCACTCGTTGCCGTGGATGTTGCTGTTGACGAACAGCGGCGACTTCCAGTCGTCGTACGCGCCGGCCTGCATGGCGGCGATGGCGGCGTCGGGGTCCTCGGTGCGCAGGTCGGACAGGCGCTGCCACTCCGTCCACTCGGCGTCGGTCATCGGCGACGTGACGACGACGAGGTGCAGGTCGCGCCCACCGGCGGACTGGCCGATGATCTCGACGCTGACCCGGTCGCTCTCCTGCAGGGCGCGCACCGCCGGCGGGATCGCGTGGTACGGCGTCAGGTTCAGCGGGATCGACGCGTCGTTCGGGTTCACCGGGACGTCGACGATGACGTCGTCGCTCGGCTGCCCGGGCAGATCGTCCGTCGACGGCGCCCTCGACAGCAGCGACGGCGTGGCCGGCTCCTCGACCGACGGCTCGTGCGCCCACGGCTGGGACCGGTCCTCCGGCTCGCGTAGCGCCGGCGCCGGGATCTCGGGGGCGGCCGGCGCGGTGAGCGCGGCGGACACCGTCAGCAGGACTCCGGCGAGGCCGGCGGCGGGCAGGGTGCGAGTCCACATGAGGCGGCCCCTCGAGTGTGGGTGGGCGAGGTGGTGGTCATCCTGTCGCCTCGGAGCGGGCGGTGACAAGGGTTCCGGCGCACCAAGATCGCCCCGATCCGCGGCTTGCGTCCCCGTGTGGTTTGTCCCGATTCACGGTGACTCAACCGCCAGACTTGCCGTCAAGTCTTCCAATCGAGGCGAAATCGGCCATAGGTTACGGGTCAACCCCGCCCGATCGGCGGGGCGTTGTCATGCCTGACGACTGAACGAGGAGTGCCGATGACACGACCATCGACAGCGCCGGGGAGGCGGGCCGTGACCCGGCGCGCCGGACTCGCCGCCACTGCCGGGCTGGCTCTGGTGGCCGGGACGCTCGGGACCGTCGCCGCCGGCACCGCTGCGCCGGCCGGCGATGGGTACCTGGGCGACCTCGCCGGCCTGGCCGGGCTGCCGGAGCCGTCCGGCGAGCTGACGCACGAGCCCACCGGCGCCTGGTTCGTCGAGCTGACCGCGAAGCCGGTCGCCGACGGCGGCAGCCGCGCGGCCGCACAGCGCCAGCAGGACCGGGTGCTCGCGCAGGCCGAGGTGCTCGGCGCCGACCTGGACGTCCGCTACACCTATGACCGGCTGTGGAACGGCTTCTCGGTGTCCGGGTCGGAGGCCGACGTCACCCGGCTGGCCGCCTCCGCCGAGGTCGCCGCCGTGTACCCCGTCGTCACGGTCGACGCGCCGGACCCGGCGACGTCGGAGCCGGCGATGGACTCCGCGCTCGGCATGACCGGCGCCGACGTCGCGCAGAGCGAGCTCGGCTTCACCGGCGACGGCCTGAAGGTCGGCGTCATCGACAGCGGCGTCGACATCGACCACCCCGACCTCGGCGGCAGCGGCACGCCGGGCGGGACGGCGTTCCCGACCGAGCGCGTCGTGGCCGGCTACGACTTCGTCGGCGACGACTACAACGCCGACGACACCTCGGCGGCCTACCAGCCGGTGCCGCACCCCGACGACAACCCGGACGACTGCCTCGGACATGGCAGTCACGTCGCCGGGATCGTCGGCGCCGACGGCGACAGCGCGGCCGGCGGTGTGCGCGGTGTGGCGCCGGACGTCGAGTTCGGCGCGTACCGTGTGTTCGGCTGCGGCGGCTCGACGACCTCGGACATCATGCTCGCCGCGATGGAGCGGGCGCACGCCGACGGCATGGACGTCGTCAACATGAGCATCGGCGCCGGCTTCGTCACCTGGCCGGAGTACCCGACGGCGACGGCCAGCGACGCGCTGGTCGACGAGGGCGTCGTGGTGGTCGCGTCGATCGGCAACAACGGCGCCGCCGGCACCTGGTCGGCCGGCGCTCCCGGCGTCGGCGAGAAGGTGATCGGTGTCGCGTCGTTCGACAACACCGAGTACGACGCGCGGATGTTCACCGTCACCCCCGACGGCCGTGAGTTCGGCTACGCGGATGCGGCCGGCGCGCCGAGCGCGCCGACGTCCGGCGACCTGCCGATGTCGCGCACCGGCACGCCGGCCTCGACGGCGGACGCCTGCACGGCGACCGGCGCGCTGCCGGACCTGACGGGCACCGTCGCGCTGATCGAGCGCGGCACCTGCTCGTTCTACGAGAAGGCCCGCAACGCCCAGCAGGCCGGCGCCGCCGCCGTGGTCCTCTACAACAACGTGGCCGGCGCGTTCGCCCCGACGGTGGCGCCGCCGACTCCGGCCGACCCGCCGATCACCATCCCGGTCGTCGCGGTCCCGCAGGCCGAGGGCGTCGAGCTGGACAGCCGCATCGCCGCCGGCGCGACGACGCTGACCTGGACCGACGAGACCACCACCGTGGAGAACTCGACGGCCGGGCTGATCTCGTCGTTCAGCTCCTACGGCATGGCCTCGGACCTGACGCTGAAGCCGGACCTGGGCGCGCCGGGCGGGCTGATCCGCTCGACCTACCCGCTGGAGGAGGACGGCTACGCCGTCGTCTCCGGCACCTCGATGGCCTCGCCGCACGTCGCCGGCGCGGTCGCGCTGCTGCTGCAGGCGCACCCGTCGCTCACCCCCGCTCAGGTGCGCGACCAGCTGCAGAACACCGCCGACCCGGCCGACTGGTCGTTGGTCCCCGGCGCCGGGTATTTCGAGCCGGCGCACCGGCAGGGCGCGGGCATGCTCGACATCGACGACGCGATCCTCGCGCCGGTCTCGGTGTCGCCCGGCAAGCTGTCGCTGGGGGAGAGCTCGGCCGGTCCTGCCGAGCGGACGCTCACGCTGACCAACGACGGCGACGCGCCGGTCACCTACGCGCTGTCGCACGTCGACGGCATCACGACGGCGGGCGCGCCGAACAACCCGCAGTTCTTCGAGGGCGGCGCGTCGGTGGCGTTCTCGCCCTCCTCGGTGACGGTGCCCGCGGGCTCGTCCGTCTCGGTCGAGGTGACGGTCACGGCGCCGGCCGAGCCGGACCTCGGCCAGTACGGCGGCTGGGTCGTGCTGACGCCGTCGGAGGGGCAGCCGCTGCGGGTGCCGTTCGCCGGCTTCGCCGGCGACTACCAGCAGCTGCCGATCCTGACGCCGACCGGCGCCGGGCTGCCGGAGCTGGGCGACGTCACCGCCTGCGACCGCTACGTCGGCGTCAACTGCACGATGGGTGGCGAGTTCGACCTGCTGCCCGACGGCGCGACGTTCTCGATGACCGAGGGCGACTACCCGGTGGTGATCGCGCACCTGGAGCACGCGGCGCAGAACGTGTCGCTGCAGCTGTTCCACGCCAAGGCCGACGGCACCGCGGGCCGCCCATACGGGAGGCTGAACACCGTCCTCTCCGAGGACTACGTCGGCCGCTCCAGCGCGGCGGGCGCGTTCAACGCCTACACCTGGGACGGGACCCGGCCGCGTGGCTCGGGCACCGACCAGCGGGTCCCGGTGCCGGACGGCCGCTACGTCCTGCGGCTGACCGCCGCCAAGCCGCTGGCCGACCCCGCCGACCCGGCGCACGTCGAGACCTGGGACTCCCCGGTCATCGTCGTCGACCGGAACTGACCGGTCGGGCGCCGTCGCCTCCCACCCGGGGTGGCGGCGCCCGGCCCCAGCGGGACGGGGGTCAGGGTCCGGCGGGACTCAGCGGGTGGCCGGGCGGAGCCAGAGGGTGCCGAGCGGCGGGACGCGGAGCTGGACCGACGCGGGCCGGCCGTGCCAGGGCTCCTCGACGGCGACCACCTGGCCGAGGTTGCCGACGTCGGAGCCGCCGTAGAGGGAGGCGTCGGTGTTGAGCAGCTCGGTCCACGGGCCGGCGTGCGGCAGCCCCAGCCGGTAGCCCTCGTGCGGGAGCGCGTTGAAGTTCGCGACGCAGACGAGCAGCTCGCCGTCGGGGCCGTGGCGCAGGAACGAGAACACGTTGCCGGTCGCGTCGTTGGCGTCGATCCACTCGAAGCCCGCCGGGTCGGAGTCCAGCGCCCACAGCTCCGGCGACGTCCGGTACAGCGCGTTGAGGTCGGTCACCAGTCGCTGTACGCCGGCGTGCCCCGGACGCTCCAGCAGCCACCACTCCAGCTCGCGGCCCTCGGCCCACTCCGACTCCTGCGCCAGCTCGCCGCCCATGAAGAGCAACTGCTTGCCCGGATGCGCCCACATGAAGGCGTAGAACGCGCGCAGGTTGGCCAGCTGCTGCCACCTGTCGCCGGGCATCTTGCTCAGCAGTGAGCCCTTCCCGTGCACGACCTCGTCGTGGGACAGCGGCAGCACGAAGTTCTCGCTGAACGCGTACATCATCGAGAACGTCAGCTGATGGTGGTGGTACTGCCGGTGGATCGGGTCGCGCGACAGATAGGCCAGTGAGTCGTGCATCCAGCCCATGTTCCACTTCAGCCCGAACCCGAGGCCGCCGAGATGGGTCGGACGGGTGACGCCGGGCCAGGCGGTGGACTCCTCGGCGACGCTGACGACGCCCGGCACCGACCGGTACGCCGTCGCGTTGGTCTCCTGCAGGAACGCGATCGCGTCGAGGTTCTCGCGGCCGCCGTGCGCGTTCGGCAGCCAGGCGCCGTCGGCCCGCGAGTAGTCCAGGTACAGCATCGACGCGACGGCGTCGACCCGCAGGCCGTCGATGTGGTACTCGGTCAGCCAGTACAGCGCGTTGGCGACGAGGAAGTTGCGCACCTCGGGGCGGCCGAAGTCGAACACGTACGTGCCCCAGTCGGGATGCTCGCCGCGACGCGGGTCCGCGTGCTCGTACAGGGGCGTTCCGTCGAACCGGGCCAGCGCCCAGTCGTCGCGGGGGAAGTGCGCCGGCACCCAGTCCAGCAGCACGCCGATGCCGGCCTGGTGCAGCGTGTCGACGAGGAACTTGAAGTCGTCGGGGTGGCCGAACCGGGCGGTCGGCGCGTAGTACGACGTCACCTGGTAGCCCCACGACCCGCCGAACGGGTGCTCGGCGACCGGCAGGAACTCGACGTGGGTGAACCCCATCTCGGTGACGTACTCAGCCAGCTCGGCGGCCAGCTCGCGGTAGGACCGGCCGCGCCGCCACGAGCCGAGATGCACCTCGTACACCGACATCGGGTGCGCGTGCGCCGACCCCGGCCGGCGCGCCAGCCACACCTCGTCGTTCCACTCGTACCGGGACTCGTGCACGATCGACGCCTGCGCGGGCGGCACCTCGGTGCGGAACGCCATCGGGTCGGCCTTGTCGCGCCAGTGGCCGTCGGCGCCGTGAACCTTGAACTTGTACAGCGCGCCGTCGCCGACCCCCGGTACGAACAACCCCCACACGCCGCCGCCGAGCCGCGTCATCGTGTGCCCGCCGCCGTCCCAGCCGTTGAACTCGCCGGCCACCTGGACCTGCCGCGCGTTCGGCGCCCAGACGGTGAACGCCGTGCCCGCGACGTCGTCGATGGTGACGACGCGCGCGCCCAGCACCTCCCAGAGCCGCTCGTGCCGTCCCTCGCCGAGAAGGTGCAGGTCGACCTCGCCGAGCAGCCGGTGCGCATCGATCATCCGTCGAGCCTATCGGCCCGCGAGCCGCTCCACCGCCGCCAGCGGGATGGGCAGCCAGCTCGGCCGCCGCCGGGCCTCGAAGACCACCTCGTAGACGGCGGTGTCGGTCTCGTAGGCGGCCAGCAGCTCCGGCTCGTCGCGCGGGTCCAGCTGCGACGCCGACGCGTAGCCGTTGCAGAACGCCTCGCTGTTGCGCTGCGTCCACTCCTGCGCGCGATAGACCAGCTGGTCGTGTGCGGGATCCTCCGGCGGGTGGTCGGTGATCAGCAGGTGCCGGGCCGCGTAGTCGAACGAGCGGAGCATCTGCGCGACGTCGCGGACGGGGGAGTGCATGGCCCGGCGCTCGGCGACCGGAGCCAGCAGCTCGCCCTCGAAGTCGATCAGCTTCCAGCCCAGGACGGTGCGCAGCACCTGCCCCAGGTGGTAGCTGCCGTGGATGCGCTGGACGGTGACCGGTTCGGTCCGCTCGCGCAGCACGTCGTAGTGCACCCGCAGCCCGGCCTCGAACGGCTCCAGCTCCGGGACGAGCGCGACGGCGTTGGCCAGCCGGCCGCTCATCGCGTCGGCGATGTCCCGCAGGTCCGACGGGGCCATGGTGCCGGTCCCCATCACCTCGGCCAGCGTCTCGTGCACCCGGGCCGTCGCCATGCCCAGCCGGTACGACTCGGCCGCGAAGTCGCCGCCGACCTCGTCGGCGTGCAGGTCGCCCTCGGCGTAGAGGTCGCGGACGCTGGCCGTGGCCAGCGCCCAGCCGTCGGACGCCGTCGTCAGGAAGCCGCGCAGCATCGCCAGGCCGCCGGTGACGACCTCGCCGCTCGTGGGGTCGGTCCAGTCGCCGTCGACCCAGCCCAGCAGCGGCGCGACCAGCGTGCAGCCGGCGTCGGCGAGCGCGTCGTTCAGCTCCAGGTCGGGGTTGAGGCCCGGGTAGACGCGGCGGAACACCTTGAGCAGCGCGGCGTCGCCGTAGGCCAGGCTGGTGTTGTGGTGCTCGCCGGGCAGCACCAGCGACGGCTCGCCGTAGGGCACCTTGACGTCGGGCTTGACGTGGAAGCGCAGCCCGCCGGTGTCCGGCGCGTCGTCGGCGAAGTGGTCCAGCAGGATCGCCGTCGCCTCCTTGTCGTGCAGCGCGTCGTACACGTGGCCGTCGGCGACCCTGCCGAGGTGGACGTGGTCGAGCCGGTCCGCACGCTCGTTGCGCACCGACAGCGGCACCTGGTAGACGTCGGCGCCGTCGTCGTGGGTGACCTCGGCGAGCAGGTGCCACACCCTCGGCTCGCCGTCGTGCACCAGGGTCGCGGCCACGGGGCGGACGCCCAGCGGCCGGGACGACGCGGCGGTGAACCAGTGCTGGTGCGGCAGCCACTCCGGCAGCAGCGCGATGGCCTCGGACAACCTCTGGTCGAGCGTCACGGCATCGACTCCTCCGGCAGGCGGGCGAGCCGGAACCAGTAGAAGCCGTGTGAGCCCAGCGTCAGCAGGTACGGCAGCTCGCCGATGGTCGGGAACCGGACGCTGCCGAGCAGCTCGACCGGCTGCATCCCCTCGTAGCGGCGCAGGTCCAGCTCAACCGGCTGCGGGAACCGCGACAGGTTGTTGACGCACAGCACGATGTCGTCGCCGAACGTGCGCACGTAGGTGAGCACCGTCGGGTTCGAGCCTCCGAGGTCGACGAAGTCGCCCAGCCCGAACGCCGGGTTCTGCTTGCGCACCTCGATCATCCGCTGGGTCCAGTGCAGCAGCGACGACTTGTTCGCCAGCTGCGACTCGACGTTGGTGACCTGGTAGCCGTAGACGGCGTCCATGACGACGGGCAGGTCGAGCCGGCCCGGGTCGGCGGTGGAGAAGCCGGCGTTGCGGTCCGGCGTCCACTGCATCGGTGTGCGGACGGCGTCGCGGTCGCCCAGCCAGATGTTGTCGCCCATGCCGATCTCGTCGCCGTAGTAGAGCACCGGCGAGCCGGGCAGCGACAGCAGCAGCGCGTTGAACAGCTTGATCTGGTTGACGTCGTTCTCCAGCAGCGGCGCGAGCCGGCGGCGGATGCCGAGGTTGGCCTTCATGCGCGGGTCCTTGGCGTACTCGGACCACATGTAGTCGCGCTCTTCGTCGGTGACCATCTCGAGCGTGAGCTCGTCGTGGTTGCGCAGGAACACGCCCCACTGGCAGCCGGACGGGATCAGCGGCGTCTGCGCCATGATCTCGCTGATCGGGTACCGCGACTCGCGCCGCACCGCCATGAAGATGCGTGGCATGACGGGGAAGTTGAACGCCATGTGGCACTCGTCGCCGCCGACCTCGGGGTCGCCGAAGTACTCGACCATCTCGCTGGGCCACTGGTTGGCCTCGCACAGCAGCACGGTGTCGGGGAACTCGTCGTCCATCACCTTGCGCACCTTCTTCAGGAAGGCGTGCGTCTCGGGCAGGCTCTCGCCGTTCGTGCCCTCCTTCTCGTAGAGGTACGTGACGGCGTCGAGCCGGAACCCGTCGACCCCCAGCCGCAGCCAGAACCGCACGACATCGAGCATCGCCTCGTGCACGGCCGGGTTCTCGAAGTTGAGGTCGGGCTGGTGGCTGAAGAACCGGTGCCAGAAGTACTGCTTGCGCACCGGGTCGTACGTCCAGTTCGACGTCTCGGTGTCGCTGAAGATGATGCGGACGTCGGGGTAGCCGGTGTCGTCGTCGGCCCACACGTAGAAGTCGCCGTAGGGACCGTCCGGGTCCTCGCGGGACGCCTGGAACCACGGATGCTGGTCGCTGGTGTGGTTCATCACCAGGTCGGTCATGACCCGCATGCCACGGCTGTGCGCGGCCGCGACGAACTGGGAGAAGTCCTCCAGCGTGCCGAACTCCGGCGCGACGTCCATGTACGCGGCCACGTCGTAGCCGCCGTCACGCAGCGGCGACGGGAAGAACGGCGGCAGCCAGAGGCAGTCGACCCCCAGCCAGCGCAGGTAGTCCAGCTTCTGGGTGAGGCCCTGCAGGTCGCCGATGCCGTCGCCCTGGGAGTCGTAGAACGACCGCACCAGGACCTCGTAGAAGACGGCGCGCTTGAACCACTCCGGGTCGGTCCCGCGGGAGGGCAGCACCCAGCCCTGCCGCTCGGCCGGGACGGCCTGCGGCCGCGTCTCGCTCATGGCCGGCACCATTCGATGGTAAGTGCGCTACGCACGGTGACCTCTCGTGACGACGATGTCTTTGGGGGTGGTGCGTGGATCAGCCGGGTCAGCCGACAGCGGTGTCGCGCAGGTGTCGCGGACAGTGCGGTGCGGGGTTCGCCCGGCGAATGCTATGCAACCGCTCGTGGCGTGGTCCAACCGCTTTCCGCGATGCGCCGGGCCGGACGTCCCGGCCCCGGCGACGCTGCCGGGCTCGGGTGCTCTGACCTGCAAGGACGACGTTCATCGGCACGTGATGGTTCGCTGTCGGCGAAGGCGCCCGGCGGACGCCCGATGGGCTGGTTCGTCCCATTCTTCATAGCTGCGCCGGAACGTTCAACCCGCCCTGTGGATGCCCATGATCATCAACCTTCTGTGTCGTCATAGCGACCCAAGAGGTTGATGATCATGGGAGCGTGTCGAGGATCTCCCGCATCCGGTCGATCTCGACGCCCTGGGTGACGCTCACGTCGGTCGCCATCTCGACCGCCAGCAGGTCCAGGCCGCCGGCCAGGGCGGCGTCGGCCATCTCGATCGCGCCGGCGTGGTGCTGGCTCATGTAGGTGAGGAACAGCTCGTCGAACTCCGCGCCGCTGGCGTTGCCCAGCTGCTCCAGCTGCAGCGGCGTGATCATGCCGGGCAGGCCGTGGTCGTGCTCGGTGTTCGACGGCGGCAGCGGCAGGTCGCGCTGGGTGAGCCAGGCCTCCAGGGCGACGATCTCCGGGCGCTGGCCGGCGAGGATGCGGTCGGCGACCAGCAGGACCCTTTCGTCCTGGGCGCGGTCCGGCGCCAGCTCGGCCATCGCGAGGGCCTGCCGGTGGTGCGGGATCATCTGCTCGACGAAGCGGACGTCGGTCTCGTTGTAGCCGCCCTCGACGATCTCGATCTCCTCGCCGGGCTCGATGACGTTCGCCGTCTCGCCCGGCCGCCCGGGCTCGATGACGCGCGTGTCCGAGGTGGCCGTCGTCGTGCTGGCCGGGGCACCGCGGCCGGTGTCGTCGTGGCCGCCGCAGCCGGCCAGGACGAGCAGGGCGACCGTGGCGGCCGCCGCCGTCGTGCGGTGGGTCACGCGCGGCATCGTTCCTCCTGGTGGCCGGGGCGGATCGGCCCAGCGTACGGCCGAATCACCCGGAGTCGAAGGCCTGTCATCAAACGGACACGGCGATGTTTCGCGGGAATATGACAAAAGTATGGCCAATCTGGTCGATTCTCGTTATTGTGCGCCTTGACCTTGATCGGCTCGGTCCTCTCTAGCCCCGGTGAGGTGTGCCCATGATCGGACATCGTTGGAGAAGGAGGGCGGCGGGTCTGGCCGTTGCCGCCCTGGTGAGTAGCGGTCTGGCCCTCGGAGCGATCGGCACGTCGGCCGCCGACGACGCCGAGCTCCTGCGCGAGTCCACCGCGAGCGAGGAGTGCGCCAACGCCGAGGCCGTCGAGGGCTTGGGCGACAACTTCGAGGAGAACTGTCTCACCGAGGCCGAGCTGGCCGAGATCACCGAGGCGCCCGAGGCGGCCAGCATCCTGCAGCCGGGTGAGACGGCCGGCACGCCCAACCTGAGCCTCGTGTCGAACCTGCCCAAGGTGGGCCCGTTCACGCCCGCCAACGCGCTCAACTCCGACCTCGCGTTCCAGGGCAAGTACGCCTTCGCGGGCAACTACAACGGCTTCACGATCTACGACATCTCGAACCCGCGTAAGCCGGTGCAGGTGACCCAGGTGCTCTGCCCGGGCTCCCAGAATGACATCACCGTCTACGGCGACCTGCTCTTCCTCTCCACCGACTCGCGCTGGACCGACGAGTCCTGCAGCGCGACGAACCTGCCCAACATCAGCGACACGGCCGGGCGGGACTACTGGGAAGGCATGAAGATCTTCGATATCAGCGACGTGCGCAACCCGCGGTACGTCGCTGCCGTCGAGACCAAGTGCGGTTCGCACACCCACACCCTGGTGCCGGCCGAGGAGAGCGTGTACATCTACGTCTCCTCGTACGGGCCCAACGTGGGGCTGGCCGACTGCCAGCCGCCGCACGACAAGATCTCGATCATCGACGTCCCGCTGGACGACCCCGCGTCGGCGCACGTCGCGGCCGAGCCGGTGCTCTTCCCCGACGCCGCCAACCAGGGCGGCAACACCGCCGGCTGCCACGACATCACCGCCTACCCGCACCTCGGCCTGGCCGCCGGCGCGTGCATGGGTGACGGCATCGTGATGGACATCACTGACCCGCTGAATCCGGTGATCGTCGACCAGGTCCGCGACCCGAACTTCGCGTTCTGGCACTCGGCGACGTTCAACAACGACGGCACGTCGATCATCTTCACCGACGAGCTCGGCGGCGGCAGCGGCCCGACCTGCAACCCCACCGTCGGCCCGAACCGCGGCGCCAACGCCATCTACACGTGGGACGGGGAGTCGATGGAATTCGCGTCGTACTACAAGATCCCGCGCGAGCAGGCCAACACGGAGAACTGTGTGGCGCACAACGGCTCGCTGATCCCGGTGCCGGGCAAGGACATCTTCGTCCAGGCCTGGTACCAGGGCGGCATCTCGGTGTTCGACTTCACCGACCCCCACAACCCGACGGAGATCGCCTGGTTCGACCGGGGTCCGTGGACCGGCCAGTCGATCGCCGGAGCGTGGTCGACGTACTACTACAACGGCTTCATCTACTCCAACGAGATCCAGCGCGGCTTCGACGTGTTCGATCTGCGCGACCCGCGGGTGGCTCCGGCGAAGGGGACTCGGTACTCCGAGTTGAACGTCCAGACGCAACCCGTCTACTGACGCCTTGCGGCAGCGAGCGGACGGCGGCCTTGGTCGCCGTCCGCTCGTCCGCCGGTAAGGCTCGCGTAACAGTCAGGCATTAGCGTTGGACCGTGCGTGCGATCCGACGACTCATGGTCCGTACCGTCCTCCCCGAGCCGCTGGCCGCGCTCGGCGATCTCGTCACGAACCTGCGGTGGTCGTGGCATCAGCCCACCCAGGAGCTGTTCGCCGCCGTCGACCCGCGGCTGTGGGCCGAGGTCGGCCACGACCCGGTCCGGCTGCTCGGCGAGGTGGGTCCGGAGCGGCTGGCCGAGCTGGCCGCCGACCCGGCCTTCCTGGGGCTGGTCCAGTCCACCCGCGACGACCTGCAGCACTACCTGACCGAGTCGCGCTGGTACCAGGACAACGACGGCAGCGCGCCGCGCGGCGTCGCGTACTTCTCACCCGAGTTCGGCATCACGCACGTGCTGCCGCAGTACTCCGGCGGCCTGGGCATCCTGGCCGGCGACCACCTCAAGGCGGCCAGCGACCTCGGCGTGCCGATCATCGGCGTCGGGCTGCTCTACCGGCACGGGTACTTCGTGCAGTCGCTGTCGCGCGAGGGCTGGCAGCAGGAGCGCTACCCCGTCGTCGACCCTGACAACCTGCCGCTGGTGCGGCTGCGCGAGTCCGACGGCGCGCCCGCGCGGATCACCGTCGGCCTCCCGGGGAAACGCGTGCTGACGGCGGCCATCTGGGTCGCGCAGGTCGGCCGGGTGCCGCTGCTGCTGCTCGACTCGTCCATCGACGACAACGGGCCGGCCGAGCGCGACGTCACCGACCGGCTCTACGGCGGCAGCCGCGAGCACCGGCTGCTGCAGGAGATGCTGCTCGGCGTCGGCGGCGTGCGGGCGGTCCGCGCGTACTGCCGGATCACCGGCACGCCGGCGCCGGAGGTGTTCCACACCAACGAGGGGCACGCCGGGTTCCTCGGCCTGGAGCGGATCCGCGAGCTGGTCGAGGAGCGCGGGCTGACGTACGAGGCGGCGCTGGAGTTCACCCGGGCCGGCACCGTCTTCACGACGCACACGCCGGTGCCGGCCGGCATCGACCGGTTCCCCCTGGACCTGGTCGAGTCGCACTTCGGCGGCGACAACGCCAGCCCCGGCCTGCCGGTCGAGCAGATCCTGGCGCTCGGCACGGAGGACTACGCCGGCGGCGACCCGTCGGTGTTCAACATGGCCGTCATGGGGCTGCGGCTGGCCGCCCGCGCCAACGGCGTCAGCACGCTGCACGGCGAGGTCAGCCGGGGCATGTTCGCCGGGCTGTGGCCGTCCTTCGACGAGCGCGAGGTGCCGATCGGGTCGATCACCAACGGCGTGCACGCGCCGACGTGGGTGGCGCCGGAGATCCTGCGGCTGGAGGAGAAGGCGATCGCCGGCGGCGGCTGGAAGGCCGCGACGGAGTCCGTCTCCGACGCCGACCTGTGGTCGACGAAGCGGACGCTGCGGGACCGGCTGGTCGAGTCCGCCCGGCAGCGGCTGCGCGCGTCCTGGCACGGCCGCGGCGCCGGCGACGCCGAGCTGGGCTGGATCGACGACGTCCTCGACCCCGGCGTGCTGACCATCGGGTTCGCCCGCCGGGTGCCCTCGTACAAGCGGCTCACGCTGATGCTGCGCGACCCCGGCCGGCTCAAGGCGCTGCTGCTGCACCCGGAGCGGCCCGTGCAGTTCGTCATCGCCGGCAAGGCGCACCCGGCCGACGACGGCGGCAAGCGGATGATCCAGGAGATGGTCCGCTTCGCCGACGACCCGGAGATCCGGCACCGCATCGTGTTCCTGCCCGACTACGGCATCGGCATGGCGCGTGACCTCTACCCGGGCTGCGACGTGTGGCTGAACAACCCGCTGCGCCCGTACGAGGCGTGCGGCACGTCGGGCATGAAGGCGGCGCTGAACGCCGGGCTGAACCTGTCCATCCGGGACGGCTGGTGGGACGAGTGGTCCGACGGCGTCAACGGCTGGGACATCCCGTCCGCCGAGGGCGTCGACGACCCGTCCTACCGCGACGAGCTGGAGGCGACGGCGCTCTACGAGCTGCTGGAGAACGAGATCGCGCCCCGCTTCTACGACGTCGACGAGACCGGCGTCCCGCGCCGCTGGGTCGATCAGCTCCGGCACACGCTCACCGCGCTCGGGCCGAAGGTGCAGGCCACGCGCATGGTCCGCGACTACGTCGAGCGGCTCTACACCCCGGCCGCGGCGTCCAGCCGGTCGCTGAACTCCGACTTCGACGGCGCGGTGTCACTGGCGGACTGGAAGGAGCAGGTCCGCGCCGCCTGGCCGCAGGTCCGCGTCGGCCACGTCGAGACGACGACGGCCGACACGTTCGAGCGCGGCCAGACGCTGCGGCTGCACGCGGTCGTCACGCTCGGCCCGCTCACCCCCGACGACGTCGCCGTCCAGGTCGTGCACGGCCCGGTCGACGACGACGACCACCTGCGCGAGCCGGCCGTCACCCCGCTGTCGCTGAGCGAACGGCTCGACGACGGCGGGTACCGGTACGACGGCGAGGTCCAGCTGGACCGCACCGGCGCGTTCGGCTACACCGTCCGCATCGTCCCGCGGCACCCGCTGCTGGGCGACGGCGCCGAGCTGGGGCTGGCCGCGCTGCCGGAGTGACTCAGTAGTCGTAGCCTCCGCCGCCGTCCTCGTCGTCGTCGGACGGGGCGGAGCCACCGGTGGTGACGGCGTGCCAGACGAAGTGGGTGCCCTGGAAGTCGTCCTCGAAGCCGTCGCCGACGAACGAGCCGGGGCCGGTGTCCTCGGAGAACGTGTAGAGCGGCATGCCGTCCAGGGTGAGCTGGTCCGAGCCGTCCGGCCGGGCGATCACGCCGAACTCGCCGTCCACGCCGTCGACGCCCGACGGGACCTCGGAGCCCGTCATGGCGAGCGGGGGCCAGAAGTCCTCGCAGCCGTCGACGCAGAGGATGGAGCCGTCGGCCTCGGCCTCGGTCGTGTAGAGCGTGTTGCCGTCGGCGTCGGTGAGGACGGTGCCGAAGTCCGGGATCTCCCGGGTGCCGACGATGCCGTCCGTCGTCTGCGTCTCCGCGTCGCCGGAGTCGTCCGAGCCGCAGGCGCTGAGCAGGAGCAGGGCCGCGGCGGACGCGCCGATCAGGCGCAGCCGGAGCCCGGTGTGAAGCGAAGTGTTCATACCAGTTGGTACGAGCAACTACCGCCGACGGATTCAGTCGATCACGCGCAACAGCAGGCAGCTGCGTCCGGTCAGCGTCGTCCGGGCCGCCGCGCGGTACCGCCGGCGTTCCCTGGCGCCGTCCGCCGTATCCAGGATGACCTCGTACGATGCCGCCCAGAACCGGCCCGGCAGCCGCACCTCCAGGTCGTCGGCGCCGGCGTGGAGGTAGAGCAGGAACGAGTCGTCCAGGATCGGCTCGCCGCGCACGCCGCGCGACCGGATGCCCCCGCCGTTGAGGTACATGCCCAGGGTGCGCAGGCCCTGGTCGTGCCACTCGGCCTCGGTCATCTCCGCGCCGGACGGAGCGAACCAGGCGATGTCCTTGCGGCCGCCCTCGACCACCGGCACGCCGTCGAAGAACCGCCGCTGCCGGACGACGGGGTGCGCGCGGCGCAGCTCCAGCAGCCGGCGGACGAGGTCGCCCAGTTCCGGGTACTGCTCGGCCAGCGACCAGTCGATCCAGCTGATCTCGTTGTCCTGGCAGTACGCGTTGTTGTTGCCCCGCTGCGTACGTCCCATCTCGTCGCCGGAGAGCAGCATCGGGACGCCGGTCGAGAGCAGCATCGTCGTCAGCATGTTCTTCACCTGGCGAAGCCGCAGCGCGCGCAGGCCGTGGTCCGCCGGCTCCGGGTCACCTTCGACGCCGTGGTTCCAGGACCGGTTGTCGTCGGTGCCGTCGCGGTTGTCCTCGCCGTTGGCCTCGTTGTGCTTGCGGTCGTAGGAGACGAGGTCGCGCATGGTGAAGCCGTCGTGCGCGGTGACGTAGTTGATCGACGCGTACGGGCGGCGGCGGTCGTCGGCGTACAGGTCCGACGAGCCGGACAGCCGGTAGGCGAGGTCGCGGACGCCGGCCGCGGCGCCGCGCCAGTGGTCGCGGACGGAGTCGCGGTAGCGGTCGTTCCACTCGGTCCACAGGTGCGGGAACTCACCGACCTGGTAGCCGCCGGGGCCGACGTCCCACGGCTCGGCGATCAGCTTCACCTCGCGCAGCACCGGGTCCTGCCCGATGACCGTCATGAACGAGCCGAGCATGTCGACGTCGTGCATCGAGCGGGCCAGCGCCGACGCGAGGTCGAAGCGGAACCCGTCGACGTGCATCTCGCCGACCCAGTACCGCAGCGAGTCCATGACCAGCCCGAGCACCGCCGGGTGCGCGACCCGGAACGTGTTGCCGGTGCCGGTGTAGTCCAGGTAGCGGGACCGGTCGGCCGGGTCGAGGTGGTAGTACGCCTCGTTCGCGATGCCGCGGTACGACAGCGTCGGGCCGCCGTCGCCCTGCTCGGCGGTGTGGTTGTAGACGACGTCGAGGATGACCTCGAGGCCGGCCTCGTGCAGCGCGCGGACCATCGCCTTGAACTCGTCCACCTGCTGGCCGCGGCTGCCCGCCGACGAGTACGCGTCGTGCGGCGCGAAGAACGCCAGCGTGTTGTAGCCCCAGTAGTTCAGTGAGCCGCGGTGCAGGAAGTCGGGCTCACTGACGTACTGGTGCACGGGCATGAGCTCGACGGTGGTGATGCCCAGGCCGGTCAGGTACTCGATCGCGGCCGGGTGGGCGAGGCCGGCGTAGGTGCCGCGCAGCTCCTCGGGGATGTCCGGGTGGCGCTTGGTGAAGCCGCGCACGTGCGTCTCGTAGAGGACGGTCTCGGCCCACGGCACCCGCGGCGGTGCGTCGTCGCGCCAGTCGAACGGGTGGACGTCGACGACGACGGACTTGGGGACGTACGGCGCGGAGTCGCGGTCGTCGCGGACGCGGTGGTCGCCCCCCTCGTCCATCGACGGGCGGACGTGGCCGTAGACGGCCGGGTGGGCGGTCAGGGCGCCGTCGACGGCGCGCGCGTACGGGTCGGTGAGCAGCTTGGCCGGGTTGAACCGGCGGCCGGTCGCCGGGTCCCACGGACCGTGCACCCGGAACCCGTAGCGCTGCCCGGGCCGCACGCCGGGGACGGCGCCGTGCCAGATGTCGAACGTCCGGTTCGGCAGGACGAGCCTGGTCTCGGCGTCGTCCTCGTCGAACAGGCACACCTCGACCCGCTCGGCGTCGGGCGCCCAGAGAGCGAAGTTCGTGGCCTCCGCGGTGTGGGTGGCACCCAGGGGGGTCCAGTGACCGGGCCATGGCTCCATAGCGACATCCACGCGGGGCATTGTTTCTCATTGAACCGACAAGAACCTCTTCGTCGAGGTGAGGGCGGGCGCGGGGTACGGTGCCGGGATGAGCGATAACGTGGTGCGGCTGGAGGTCGCGGACGGCGTCGGGACCATCCGGCTGGACCGGCCGCCGATGAACGCGCTGGACGCCGCCATGCAGGACGGCCTGCTGGCGGCCGCGGCCGAGGCGACCTCCCGGCGCGACGTGCGCGCCGTCGTCGTCTACGGCGGCGAGAAGGTGTTCGCGGCCGGCGCCGACATCAAGGAGATGGCCGGCTGGTCCTACACCGACATGGTGGACCGGTCGGCGGCGCTGCAGGCCGCGTTCACCGCCGTCGCGCGCATCCCGAAGCCGACGATCGCCGCCGTCACCGGCTACGCGCTGGGCGGCGGCTGTGAGCTGACGCTCGCCTGCGACCTGCGCTTCGCCGCGGCCGACGCGAAGCTCGGGCAGCCGGAGATCCTGCTCGGGCTGATCCCCGGCGCCGGCGGGACGCAGCGGCTGGCCCGGCTGGTCGGGCCGTCGCGGGCGAAGGACCTCATCTACACCGGGCGGATGGTCGGCGCTTCGGAGGCGCTGTCGATCGGGCTGGTGGACCGGGTGGTTCCGGCCGATGCGGACGTCTACGCGGCGGCCGTCGAGTGGGCGGCGCGGTTCGCCTCGGGTCCGGCGTACGCGTTGCGGGCGGCCAAGGAGGCGATCGACCGCGGGCTGTCCGCCGACCTCGACACCGGGCTGGAGATCGAGCGGCACCTGTTCGCCGGGCTGTTCGCCACCGAGGACCGCACGACCGGGATGCGCTCGTTCATCGAGAACGGCCCCGGCAAGGCCGCCTTCGAGGGCCGATGAGCGGGGACGGGAAGGCGGCGGCCTCGCGTCCGGCGGCGTCGGCCGAGGACGTCGAGCGGGCCTGGAACGATACGAAGCTGGCCCAGGTGCTCTACCACGACTGGGAGGCGCAGACCTACGACGACAAGTGGTCGATCTCGTTCGACGAGCGGTGCGTCACCTACGCGCGGGACCGGTTCGTCGCGGCCGCCGGCACTGATGGCTGGCCGTACGACCGGGCGCTGGAGATCGGCGCCGGCACCGGGTTCTTCTCGCTGAACCTGCGCCAGGCCGGCGTGCTGTCCGAGGTCACGGTGACCGACATCTCGCCGGGCATGGTCGAGGCGGCGAAGCGCAACGCCCGCGGGCTGGGCTTCGAGATCGACGGCGAGGTCGCCGACGCGGAGAAGCTGCCGTTCCCGGACGAGAGCTTCGACCTCGTCGTCGGGCACGCCGTCATCCACCACCTGCCCGACGTCGAGCAGGCGTTCCGCGAGATGCTGCGGGTGCTGCGTCCCGGCGGGCGGGTCGTGATCTGCGGTGAGCCGACGAAGTACGGCGACAAGGTCGCGCGGGCGCTGTCGCGGGCGACCTGGTGGGCGACGACGCGGGCGACGCACCTGCCCGGGCTGCGTTCGTCCTGGGCCCGGCCGCAGGAGGAGCTGGACGAGTCGTCCCGCGCGGCCGCGCTGGAGTCGGTCGTCGACCTGCACACGTTCGATCCCGGCGAGCTGACCATGCTGGTCACCCGAGCCGGCTTTACCCACACCCGGGCCGTCACCGAGGAGCTGACGGCGGCCTGGTTCGGCTGGCCGGTGCGCACGTTCGAGCACGCCGTGAACCCGGACCGGCTCGGCTGGGGCTGGGCGATGTTCGCGTACAAGAGCTGGCTGCGGCTGTCCGCGGCGGACCGGGTGCTGGCCCGGGTGGTGCCGCGGGAGCTGTTCTACAACGTCTCAGTGACGGCGCTCCGCCCGGAGTGACGCGGCGGCGCCTCGCCCCGAGTGCTGCCGCTCAGGCGGCCGCCGTCCGGCCGAGCTCCGCGGGGAGGCGGGCCAGCGGCGGGCGCAGCGTCAGTCGCATGGCGTCGTAGCCGTCCGAGCGCTCCAAACTGGTGCGACCGTGCCGTGCCAGCGTCGTGCAGTACCAACGGGTACCGGGCAGCCCGGCGATGTAGACCTCCCGGTACCCGACCAGCCGGGCCATCGAGACCAGGTGGTTCAGCAGCGTCGTGCCGAGGCCGGCCCGCTGCCACCGGTCCTCGACGATGACCGCGAGCTCGCCCGCGTCGGTGTCGTCGCGCCCGAGGTTGGCGAGCGCGACGATGGCCCGGTTCGGCGCCTCGGCGACCAGCGCGATGTCGGTGCCGACGAGCTGGGAGAGGAACCGTCCGGTCATCGTCGGGACGGAGTGGTAGCGGTGCCGGACGGTCTCGGTGGAGCACCGCATGTGCATCGCGCTGACGTCGCCGGCGTCGCGCGGTGACGCGATCCGGATGGTGACCGTGCGCCCGTCGCGGAGTCGGGCCGGTACGCCCGAGCCGGAGAACAGGTGTGCAGAGTTCGTCATACGGCCAGGCTCCGGGACGGGTGTTTCCTGGTGGTCTCGGCTCCGTGACATGCCATGACATACCGTGTGCCGGTGTTCTCCCGCCGTCCCCGCGACCCCCGGCAGGCGCGGTACCTGACGCTGTCGTCGCTGCGCTGGGTGGTCCGGCACCGGGCGTGGACGTGGTGGTACCTGGTCCGGTACGCGCGGCTGGCGTGGCTGCGGCTGCGTCATCCCGAGGTGGTGACCGAGGGCATGGTGTTCCTCGGCCGGCGGACGCGGGTGGCCGGCCGGCGTGGCTACGGGCGGGTCGTGCTGGGCCGCTGGGTGCACGTCGGCGACGGCACCACGCTCGCCGCGCACGAGGGGACGCTGCGGATCGGCGACAAGACGGTGATCGGCTCGTCGTCGACCATCACGTGTTATCTGGACATCGAGATCGGCGCCCGGACACTCGTGGCCGACTGGGTCTACGTCACCGATTTCGACCACCGGTTCGCCGACCTCGACGTGCCGATCAAGGACCAGGGGATCGTCAAGACCCCGGTCCGGATCGGGCCGGACTGCTGGCTCGGCGTCAAGGTGACGGTGCTGCGCGGCGCCGTCGTCGGGCGAGGCTGCGTGCTCGCCGCGCACGCCGTCGTGCGTGGCACGATCCCCGACCTGGCCGTCGCCGGAGGAGTGCCGGCGAGAATTCTCAAGCACCGCGGGAATCCGGCGGTTTCCGCTGAAAAGGCCCAGGACGATTGTCCGGATCGGCGAAATTGACGCCGATCTGCGCGTCCTGATCCGTCCCTTATCGCCGGTACGAAGCGTTCGCTCGCATTTCTCGTTCGCGGGCGAGTAATTCGTCAATTCTCAAGGTCAACTGTCTTGTCGAGCCAGTAACATCGCACTCGTCAGCGAGCCGGTCATCGACCTAGGTCGCGCCTCTCATCCGCATTCGCGCGGACGGCGCGGAGGCAACGTCCCCGAGCAGTACAAGGAGATCAGGATGACTTCCTGGGAAAGACATCGACGGCGCCGGGTAGCGGGTTCGCTCCTGGCGGCCGCAGTGGCCCCGGTAGTCGCCGTCGGTGCGTGGCTGGTGCCCGCATCGGCAGCCGAAGGTGACGAATCGCGCGCGGCGGCGCGATTCCTGAGCGGAGAGGTGCTCGGCACCGATCTGGACGCGGTGGCCGAACTGGCCGGCGTCGAGGTCGAGAACCTGGGCGAGCCGGAGGCGGTCACCGACGCCAACCCGCTCGACCTCACGGTGCTCGACACCCTCAACGTGTCGATTCCCGGCGGGGTTCAGCTGCCGCTGAGCGACATCATCCAGCTCGGCGCCGTCAACCAGTGGGCGTCGGCCGAGGACGGCGGCGCCTCACACGCCGCGACCGGCGCCGTCGCCGACAACGGCGGCATCGGCACCGGCGTCGAGGCCGGGTTCCCCGGCAACGCGACGTTCGACCTGACCGACCTGCTCGGCGACGCGCTCACCGACCTGATCGCCGACCTCGAACTGGAGCTCGGCGCGATCTCGTCGGAGGCGCACCTGGCGCCGTCGGGCGAGGCGTTCGAATTCACCAGCGACTACGAGATCGCCGGCGGCCAGCTGCGGCTGACCATCCCCCTGCTCGCCGATCTCCTGCCGCAGGTCCAGGACGCCGTCGCCACCGTCGACGAGGTCGTCAACGGCCTGGCCGGGCCCGAGGGCACGATCGCCTCGACCCTGTCCACCGTCGAGGGACTGCTGAACCTGCTCTCCGTCGCGGGCGTCGAGAACCCCGACATCACGGTCTCGCTGGAGACCGACCTGGCCGGCGCCGTCGAGGAGCTGCTCGCGACGCCGCTCGGCGAGGGCACCGGCGTCGAGCTGAACCTGGCCGAGGGGACGCTGGTCGTCGACCTCGACACGCTGCTCGGCGGCCTGAACGACCAGCCGCCGAACACCGAGGTGCTCAGCCCCGAGGTCATCTCGCAGCTGGCCGAGACGATCGGCACGCTGCTGGACTCGCTGGTCACCGACGTCGTCGAGACGGTGGAGAACGCGCTGCGGGCGGCGACGCTCGACGTGAAGATCTACGCCGAGGTCGGCGGGCTGCTGCCCGGCACGCTGGACCTGCAGCTCACCGGCACGCTGGCCGACGTCCTCACCGGCGAGGCCGCGTTCGTCAACAACAGCACCGGCGTCGTCGTCGGGCTGATCTCGGCGCTGATCGCGCCGGTGCTCGACACGCTGATCTCCACGGTCGGCGGGGTCGTCGAGGACCTGGTGTTCGCCGAGGGCGGTCCGCTGACCACGCTCGGCGAGACCGTGGGCGGGCTGGTGAGCTCGCTCCTGGAGTCGCTGACCCCGGTCGGTGACCTGCTGGCGACGCTGCTGTCGATCAAGCTGAACGTGCAGCCGGAAGCGGTCGCGCTCGCCCGGGCGACGGACGGCCCGTACAGCGTGGCGGCGCTCGAGGTGACGGCGCTGCCTGCGGCTCCGGCCGCAGTGGTGACGCTGGCCAAGTCGACCGTGGGCGCGAACGTGACCGGCGACGGCGGCGAGACCGAGGTCGAGGGCACAGAGACCGAGGTCGAGGGCACCGAGGTCGAGGGCACCGAGGTCGAGGGCACCGAGGTCGACGGCACCGAGGTCGACGGCACGGAAACTGAGGTGGACGGCACCGAGACCGAGGTCGAGGGCACCGAGGTCGACGGGACCGAGACTGAGGTGGACGGCACGGAGACTGAGGTGGACGGCACCGAGACCGAGGTCGAAGGCACCGAGGTCGACGGGACCGAGACCGAGGTCGACGGGACCGAGGTCGAGGGCACCGAGGTCGACGGGACCGAGACTGAGGTGGACGGCACGGAGACTGAGGTGGACGGCACCGAGACCGAGGTCGAAGGCACCGAGGTCGACGGCACGGAGACTGAGGTTGACGGTACGGAGACCGAGGTCGAAGGCACTGAGGTCGACGGGACCGAGACCGAGGTCGACGGCACCGAAACTGAAGTGGAAGGCACTGAGGTCGAGGGCACCGAAACCGAGGTCGAAGGCACTGAGGTCGAGGGCACCGAAACCGAAGTGGAAGGCACTGAGGTCGAGGGCACCGAAACCGAGGTCGAAGGCACCGAGGTCGAGGGCACCGAGGTCGACGGCACGGAGACCGACGGGACCGAGACCGATGGGTCGGAGGTGGCCGGCAGCGAGGTCGACGGCGTCGAGACGACCGGCATGAACCCCGGTCCGGCGTTCGAGGACGACGGCGCCGAGGACCACGGTCGCGAGGACCGCGGCGGCGACGATGACGACGAGCACCTGCCCGACACCGGCGCTGGCTCGAACCAGCTGCTGATCGTCGGGCTGGGGCTGATGCTCTCCGGTGGGCTCGCCGCCTACGCGGTGAGCCGTCGTCGCGGCGTCGGCCAGGGCTGAGCCCGGCTCGGCCGAGACGGCAGATGACCGATGGCCGTGGGTCCGCGATCCGGATCCACGGCCATCGGCCTCTCCAATCCCGCCGGCAAGGCCAGCACCCGACGGGCCTGCCGGAAGCGGGGGCCGGCGACGGCACGGTGGTGGAATCCAACGGCGCGGTCCGGCCCTACGTCAGGCCTGAGGGGCAGCACCTCAAGCCGATGCCGTCAATGCAAACAAATCAACGGCGACCACGAAGCCGAGAGCACCCGGCCGGTTGGCACAAGCCATCACCCCCGCGCCATCAGCCGAATGGGTGAGTCACGCTCCGCTCAATGGCGCTGTGACCAGGACATTGGGCGGAAAAACCACCCCGCTCGAACCCGCCCGCGTGTCGCCCATCGATAACGATTCGGTCACGGCGGGCACTTCCGCGTTTTGGACCAGAGGTACCCCTTTGCATCCGAAATCCACGGCCGGTTCGCCCGATTCGCCCCGATTCGAGCAACCCGTAACATCCCGCTATGTCCGAATGGCCCTGAAAATGGCAATCATGAAGCAAGTGCTACTGCAACCCAAAAAGGATGCTTAACCGTTTCGGGGCATTGCGACCAGCGCGAGGCGAATGGGCGGTCGGTGTCCCCGGACGCAAATTCACCAAGTACGAGACACGTCTCTGGCTCAGTTGTAGGTTCATGATCACGCTTCGCAGGCCTTGGCACATCTGATGGCCGCGAAGGAGCCCGCCATGAATGCACAAATGCCAGAGGAGAAGGCATGCCTGCAACACCTGTTATGCGCCGGCGTCGCGCAGCGGTAACGCTGCTCGCAGCTGGTATTGCCCCGGTCTTCGCTGTGGGTGCGTGGCTGACGCCCGCCGCAGCGGCCGAGGGTGACGAGTCGCGCGCTGGCGCGCGATTCCTGGACGGCACCGTCCTGGGTACCGACCTGGACGAGATCGCCGAGCTGGCTGGTGTCGAGGTCGAGAACCTGGGCCAGGCCGAGCCTGTCACCGACGCGAACCCGCTGGACGTCACGCTGCTCGACTCCATCAACATCAACATCGAGCCGAACCTGCAGATCCCGCTGAGCGACATCATCAAGCTCGGCGCGGTCAACCAGTGGGCCACCGCCGAGGACAACGCGACGTCGCACGCCGCGACGGGCGCCGTCGCCGACAACGGTGGCATCGGCACCGGTGTCGAGGCCGGCTTCCCGGGCAACGCGACGTTCGACCTGACCGACCTGCTCGGTGAGGGCCTGACGGACACCATCGCCGACGTCGAGCTCGAGCTCGGCGCCGTCTCGTCGGAGGCGCACCTGGAGCCGTCCGGGGACGACTTCGAGGTCACTCGCGACTACGAGATCGCCGGCGGCGAGCTGCGCGTCACGATCCCGCTGCTCGGCAGCCTCGACCTGTCGCTCGGCGAGGACGCCGCCATCTGGATCGAGGACGGCACGCTCCACATCGACCTGGACGCGCTGTTCGAGGGCCTGAACGACCTGCCGCCGAACACCGAGCTGATCGGCCCGGGCCTGTTCGACATCCTCGACGACCTGCTGGGCGAGCTGCTCGGCGAGCTCGGCGAGGGCCTGGGCGACCTGCTCGGCGACCTCGGCGTCGACGACCTCACCGACGGCCTGGCCGAGGCCCTGACCGACATCCTGTCGGTCAAGGTCAACGTCCAGCCGGACCAGCCGGACGCCGGTGCCGCCACCCCGACCACGGCGCGCACCGCCGCCAACGTCGAGGCGGCCGCCACCTCCGAGACCTACAGCGTCGCGGCCCTGCAGGTCACCCTGCTCGGCGGCCTGGAGAACGGCGGCGTCTCCGTGACGCTGGCCGAGTCGCACGTCGGCCCGAACCACAAGGACGACGGCGAGGAGACCGAGGTCGAGGGCACCGAGACCGAGACGGAGACCGAGACCGAGGTCGAGGGCACCGAGGTCGAGACCGAGACCGAGACTGAGGTCGAGGGCACCGAGGTCGAGGGCACCGAGACGGAGACCGAGACCGAGGTCGAGGGTACGGAGACCGAGGTCGACGGCACCGAGGTCGACGGCACGGAGACGGAGGCCGACGCCGACGCCGACGCTGACGCCGACGGCAACGAGGACGGCAACGAGGACGGCGGCGAGCTGCCCGACACCGGTGCCGGCTCCAGCCAGCTGCTGATCCTCGGCCTGGGCCTGGTCCTCGCCGGCGGCATCGCGGCCTACGCCGTCAGCCGTCGTCGCGGGCTCACTGTCGAGTGACACCTGCACCACTGAGCAACAACGCGGAGTAAGAGCACCACCAACGGCTCCGACGTCTCGATCACGGTGGGTCCGCTCCCAAGCCATGGGCGCGGACCCACCGGATCGGCGTTTCAAGGGCCGGTCGAACCAGGCGGTCGACACACGAGGGTAGGCACGATGCAGGACCAGGAGACAACGGCGCCGGCGCAGACGCGGCCGACGTGGATCAAGGTGGTCGCGGGCGCGCTCGGCGCGGTGCTCGTCGCTCACCTCGCCGCGACCGCGGTGTTCGTCGGGCCGGACAACGCGGCCAAGACGACCCTCGGCACGACGCTGACCGAGTACATGCAGCCGTACTTCCAGCAGGAGTGGAGCCTGTTCGCGCCGACGCCGATCAGCGTCGAGTACTCGCTGCTGGTGCGCGGCTGGTACGACGCGAACACCCCGACCGAGTGGGTGGACGTCACCCAGCTCGAGGTCGACGGGAACATCCTGCACAGCCTGGCGCCGTCGCGCGCCGGCATCGTCACCCGCCGGCTGGCGGGCAACATGCGCAAGCAGTACCGCCGCATCACGACGCAGGAGCAGGCCGTGCTGGCCGGCAACTACCACGAGAACGCGTGGGAGCGGATGGAGGAGGCGATGCTCGCCACCCCCGACCCCAGCTCCGACGCCCGCATCTCCTACGTGCTGCGGCTGGACCGCGCGATGACGGCGTACGCGACGCAGTTCGCGTGGGCCTGGTGGGGCCGCGACGCCGGCATCAAGTACGTCGAGGTGCAGATCCAGGAGACCCGCGCGCCGCGCTTCGACGACCGCGGCGACGACCCGTCGGTGACGGTGCGCGAGTTCGGCCGCCGTCCGCTCTATCTCTACGACGGCCAGGACAGCGCCGCGTTCGCCGAGGCCATCGGGAGGTTCCGGTCATGATCGGATCCGCCGTCGACCGTTCCCTGGACGCCGTCGCCACTACCGTCGGCAAGGGCGAGGAGTGGCTGCTCGGCGCCAAGCGCGCCACCTACGGCCTCGCCGTCGTCCGCATCATCTTCGGCGCCGCCGCCGTCTGGTTCCTGCTGGCCAACTTCAGCAACCGGCACTACCTGTGGGGCGACGCCGCCCAGTGGATGTCGCCGCTGGAGCGCAACGGCGGCTTCGGCTGGCCGTTCACGCTGTTCGAGGGCGGCAGCGACCCGACGACGCTGACGATCAAGATGCTGGTCGTCCTCGCGCTCGCCATCCTCTTCACGCTCGGCTGGCGCACCCGGGTGATCGCCCCGCTGCTGCTGATCTGCTGGGTCAGCCTGATCGAGTCGAACCCGCTGTACGGCGACCAGAGCGACAACATCTTCCGCATCCTGCTCATCTACCTGTGCTTCGCCGACCTGTCCGGACGGTGGTCGCTCGACGCCCGCCGCCGGTCCCGGCAGGAGCAGGGCCTGAGCCGTCCGCTGTGGCCGCGCCGGCTCACCCCGGAGCCGCTGCGCCGCGGCGCCGGCCGGCTCGGCATCCTGGTGCACAACCTCGCCCTCGTCGCCGTCGCCGCGCAGATCTGCATCATCTACGTCGCCTCCGCCCTCTACAAGGTGCAGGGCGAGTACTGGCAGGACGGCACCGCCGTCTACTACCCGATGCAGGTGGGGCAGTACCGGCCATGGCCATGGCTGAACGACCTGCTGTCGGACAACCCGTTCGGCGTGCTGGTCGTCTCCTACTTCTCCGTCTTCATCCAGCTGTTCTTCCCGCTCCTGCTGCTGCGCCGTGGCACCCGGGTGATCGCGCTGCTGGGCGTCCTCGGCATGCACGCGGGCATCGCGGTGATCATGGGGCTGCCGTTCTTCTCGCTGTTCATCATGGCCGGCGACCAGATCTTCATCCGCGACTCGACGTACCAGGGCATCGCGGCCCGGTTCCGGGAGGCCTGGGACGGACGACGGCGACGGCGCCGGCCGGCGGCGGCGGAGCCCGCACCAGAGGAGGCCCCGGCCGAGCCCGTGCCCACGAGGTAGCCTGGCCCGCGTGCCGAACCAGAGGCCGGACGAGACGCCCGACGAGAGGCCCGCGGAGAACCGGGGCGCCGACGTGCCGCCGATCGCGAAGGCCGCCGCGTTCTTCCTGGTGGGACTCGTGGTGCTGCACTTCGCGGTGACGTTCCTGTGGAACGCGCCGTCGAACCCGATCAAGGACTCCGTCGGCGAGCAGGTGTCAGGCTACATGCGCCCGTTCTTCCAGCAGAACTGGAGCCTGTTCGCGCCGAACCCGGTCAACGCCGAGGACGAGGTGCGGGTCCGGGCGCAGGTCGAGGACCCGCAGACGGGCGAGGTCAGCACCACCGAGTGGGCCGACGCGACCCGGCTGGAGTGGACGCTGGTCACCCACAACCCGGCGCCGTCGCGGGCCAGCCGGCTGTCGTCGAACCTGCACCGCCGGGTCAACTCGGCCTGGGACGCGCTCACCGAGGACCAGCAGCAGATCGTCGCCCGCGACTACACGGACATGGCCGACTGGCGCCCGCTCGCCGACGACCTGATCGCGTCGCAGGGCGGCGAGACGTCGTCGCGCGTGGCCACGATGGTCCGCGCCGACCGCGTCGCCACCGGCTACGCCACCCAGCTGGCCAAGGCGCTGTGGGGCGACGGCGTCGTCGCCGTCCAGTTCCAGCTGGTCCGCACGCCGGTGCCGCGCTGGGATGTCCGGTTCGACCCGGTGCCGGAGAACCCGCAGCAGACCGTCCGCGACTTCGGCTGGCGCCCGGCCCTCGTCGACGCGGACCAGGACGAGGCCGCGTTCGCCGACGTCGTCGACGGGCTGGTGGACAACCCATGATCGGCGAGGCGATCCGCATGGTCACCGGCGCCGTCGGCCGGACGATCGACAGCGGCGAGCGCTGGCTGTTCGACGGCAAGAAGGCCACGTACGGGCTGGCCGCGATGCGGATCCTCCTCGGCGTCGCGATCCTCGGCTCGCTCGCCGTCAACTTCACCTACCGGCACTACGTGTGGGGCCCGGGCGCGCGCTGGCTGACGCCGTGGCTCACCGTCGACGAGTACGACGCGCCGTTCACCTGGGTGTTCGCGCAGGACGACGGCACCGTCGTGTTCACGCTCAAGTACCTACTGCTGGCTGCGCTCGCCGTCGCGTTCACGCTGGGCTGGCGAACCCGGATCGTCACGCCGGTGCTGATGATCGCGATCGCGAGCCTGATGCGGCTCAACCCGCTGGCCGACGACGCGGGCGACAACATCGTCCGCATCATGCTGCTGTTCCTCTGCTTCGCCGACACGTCGATGCGCTGGTCGCTGGACGCCCGCCGGCGGGCCCGCCCCGGCTACCGGCCATTGCTACCGCTGCCGCCGTGGGTGGGGACGCTCTTCCACAACGTCGCGCTGATCGCCGTCGCCACCCAGGTGTTCATGATCTACATGACGTCGGGCCTGTCGAAGGTCCAGGGCAGCATGTGGCAGGAGGGCGTCGGGCTCTACTATCCGCTGCGGATCGGCCAGTACGCGCCCTGGCCCGGGCTGAACGAGCTGGTCTACACGAACGGCGTGTTCGTGACGATCGGCAGCTACGTGACGGTGTTCGTGCAGGTGCTGTTCCCGCTGCTGCTGTTGCGACGCGGCACGCGGGTGCTGGCGCTGCTGGCGATCTTCGCGATGCACGTCGGGATCGCCGTCACGATGGCGCTGCCGTGGTTCTCGCTGGCGATGATCGCCGCCGACATGGTCTTCGTCCGTGACGACACCTACCGCGCCGTGGCCCGCTGGGCGAGGCGGCGTCGGCCGACGCCCGCCCATGATCATCAACCTTCCGTGCTGTCCTGGCGACGCGGAAGGTTGATGATCATGGGTTTCCACAGGGGCAACCGGGCGCGCAGCGCAGCGGTGTGCCGGTCCAGCCACGCGCCGTGAGAACCCGGACGTGCTCCGACGCGACGCCGCACGGGTCGCCGAAGACGTCGGCGTGGCCGTAGCGGAGCGTGGCGTGGCCGTCGACGGTGGCGCGGTTGTCGCGGTGCCGGTCGCGGAAGCGGCCTTCGCCGGTGTGGCCGACGCGGCCGTCGAGCTCGACGCGGAGCCGGTACGGTGGGTAGTCGACGTCGATCCAGATGACCCGTTGGCCGGCGACGCGGCGTTGCCGGCAGCCGGTGGGCAGGCCGTGGGCGCGTTCGACGCGGCGCAGGTGCTGGAGCTCCAGCGGCGACTGAGCGCCGGAGGCCACGTCGGTGAGCATCGCCTCGACCATCGGACGCCAGCGGATCTTCTCGCGCCGGCCGAGGGCGTCGGCGAGGCGTTCGGGTGTGGTGAGGCGACGTTGGCAGGCCGCGCTGACCCAGGTCTCGGCCTCGCGCGGGTGCGGTGCGACGTCGACGAGGTCGAGCACGGTGTCCTCGACGCGGGTCCGTGGTGGTGTCGCCGACGGGTGCCGGCTCAGCGCCAGCCGGTGCGCGTAGTGGACGCGCACGCCCTGGATCTTCGTGCGGACGTGCCTGCTCGCCGGCGCGGTCACATGGACGACCGGGCCGGGATCGTCACACGCTCCGTGCAGGTACGCCGCGGTGCGGTGGCTGGCCACGGCGCCCGCGCCGACTCGCAGGATGGCGGCCCACACCTGAGCGTCGAACGGCAGTGGACCGGTGAACGTGGCGTAGGTGTGTGCGTGGAGGCGCTGCCAGCGGCCCGACCCCACGAGCCACCGCACCCGGGCCGCCGTCAGCCCGACGGCCCGTGCCTGGGCACGGCTCACCACACCGTGCTGAGCCGCGATGAGGTCGTCGAGGTCCATACCCGCCAGCGTGCGCCGCCACGGGTCTCGACACCAGACCGAATTCCCGATCTGTGGATAGCCATGATCATCAACCTTTTGCGTCGTCAGGACGGCCCAAAAGGTTGATGATCATGGCTATCCACAGATCGGGAA
>NZ_POTW01000053.1 GCF_003236295.1 Jiangella anatolica | reverse complement strand
CCGCCGCTCTACGCGACCGCCGTCAGTCCCGAGACCGCGGGCTGGGCCGCCGCGTGGGCCGACGGCCTGGTCACCGTCGGCCAGCCGCTCGACACGCTCCGCCGCGTCGTCGACGCCTTCAACAGCAACGGCGGCGATGGCAAGCCGATCGCCGTCCAGATCCACGTCAGCTGGGCTCCGGACGAGGACGAGGCGCTGCGCATCGCGCACGACCAGTGGCGGACGAACGTGTTCTCGTCGCCGCTGTGCTGGGACCTGGCGACGACGGAGGAGTTCGACGAGGCCGGCAAACACGTCCGCCCCGGCGACGTCCGCGGCAGCGTGCTCGTCACCGCCGACCTCGGCCGCATCGCCGCCCACCTGCACGATCTCGGCGAGCTCGGCTTCGGCACCGTGTACCTGCACCACGTCGGCAAAGACCAATCGAGGTTCATCGATGCCGTCGGCGAACGCGTGCTCACGGCGGTGACGGCGTGAGCCGGCGCCGCCGCAGCGCCGGCGACCTCTGGTGGAAGAACGCGGTCATCTACTGCCTGGACGTGCAGACCTTCCTCGACGCCGACGGCGACGGCTGCGGCGACCTCGCCGGGCTGACCGAGCGGATCGACTACCTCGACGGGCTCGGCGTGACCTGCCTGTGGCTGATGCCGTTCCAGCCGTCGCCCGAACGCGACGACGGCTACGACATCGTCGACTTCTACGGCATCGACGAGCGGCTCGGCACGCTGGGCGCGTTCGTCGAGATGGTGCGGACGGCGCAGGACCGCGGCATCCGGGTCATCGTCGACTTCGTCCTCAACCACACGTCGCAGCACCACCCATGGTTCGTGTCGGCGCGCAAAGGCCGTGACGCGCCGTTCCACGACTTCTACGTGTGGAGCGACGAGAAGCCGGACGAGAAGCCGGCGGACCTCGTCTTCCCCGGCGAGGAGCGCTCGACCTGGGCCTGGGACGACCAGGCGCAACGGTGGTACTACCACCGCTTCTACACCGAGCAGCCGGACCTGAACACCGGCAACCCGGCGGTCCGCGACGAGATCGCGCAGATCGCCGGCTTCTGGCTCGCCCTCGGGCTGGCCGGCTTCCGCGTCGACGCCGTCCCGTTCCTCATGGAGGAGTCCGACCGCGCGACCGCGCAGGAGCCGCACGAGCTGATCCGCGACCTGCGCGCCTACCTGACCCGCCGCCGCGGCGACGCGGTCCTGCTCGGCGAGGTCAACCTGCCGCCGAAGCAGGCGCTGGAGTTCTTCGGCGAGACCGGCGACGAGCTGACCATGGCCTTCGACTTCACCGTCAACCAGGCGCTGTACTTGTCGCTGGTCCGCGAGGACGCCGGGCCGCTGGGCAAGGCCCTGAAGGCGCAGCCGGAGCTGCCCGACGACTGCCAGCGGGTGAACTTCGTCCGCAACCACGACGAGCTGTCGCTGGACCAGCTCTCGGACAAGGAGCGCGCCGAGGTGTTCGCCGCGTTCGGCCCGGAGCCGGACATGCAGTTGTACGGACGGGGGATCCGGCGGCGGCTGCCGAGCATGCTCGACGGCGACGAGCGGCGGATCCGCATGGTCTACTCGCTGATGTTCGCGCTGCCCGGCACGCCCGCGCTGTTCTACGGCGAGGAGATCGGCATGCGCGAGAACCTCGCCATCGAGGGCCGGCTCAGCGTGCGCTCGCCGATGCAGTGGTCGGACGAGCGGCACGCCGGCTTCTCGCCGGCGCCGGAGGGCGCCCGGCTGGCCCGGCCGCTGCCGGACGACGTGTCGACGACGGTGGAGGCGCAGCGGCGCGACCCGGAATCGCTGCTGAACTGGATGGAGCGGCTGATCCGGCGGCGCAAGGAGTGCCCCGAGCTGGGCTGGGGCCGGCTGCGGCTGCTCGAGGCGTCCGGGCCGGTGCTGGCGCACCGCTGCGACTGGCAGGACCGCACGATCGTCGCCGTCCACAACCTCTCCGGCTCGACGGCGACCGTGCGGCTGCCCGCCGACGACGGCTGGGAGCGGCTCGTCGACCTGTTCGGGACCGACGACCACGCGCCCGGCGACGACCTGCGCCTGGAGGCGTACGGGCACCGCTGGTTCCGGCCGGAGTGACCCGCGCCGGACGTTCTGTCGAGTTCACACCGGCTGTCATGCGACAGCTGTCGGATGACATTGCACTGGCCCGCCATTAGCGTCCGAGGATTCCCCTTCGAGGAAGGACCGCTCATGGCCCTGCGCCGATCCCGGACCAGAGCCGGCGCGGCACTCGCCGCCGCCGGCGTCTGTACCGCCGCCCTGCTCAGCCATGGAACAGCAACCGCCGCCCCGGCGCCCGCCCCGGCTGAGCCGACGTTCGCCGGCGGCCTGGCGCAGCCGGTCTTCACCGGACCGTTCATCCAGCAGGAGCTGTGGGTCGAGACCGAGTTCGACACCGACGGCGACGGCGAGCCGGACCGCATGCACGTCGACGTCACGCGGCCGGCCGAGACCGAGAGCGCCGGCCTGGACGTGCCGGTCGTGTACGAGTCGAGCCCGTACTACTCCGGCACGGCGAGCGTCGACCGGAAGTTCTTCTGGGACGTCAACGTGGAGCTGGGTGCCCAGCCGCCGCTGCGCACGTCGCCGGACGACCTGCCCGACGCCCCGCGTGCGCCGGGCGGCACGAGCCCGCGCATCTCGTCCAGCCTGATCAACACCTGGGTGCCGCGCGGCTTCGCCGTCGTGCACTCCGAGTCGCCGGGCAGCGGGCTGTCCGAGGGCTGCCCGACGGTGGGCGGGCCGAACGAGTCGCTGGCGCCGAAGGCCGTCGTCGATTGGCTCAACGGCCGGGCCAAGGGCTACACCAGCGCCGACGGCGGCGAGGAGGTGACGGCGCACTGGTCGACCGGCCGGGTCGGCATGACCGGCACGTCGTACAACGGGACGCTGCCGCTGGCCGCCGCGACCACCGGCGTCGAGGGCCTCGAGGTGATCATCCCGGTCGCGCCGAACACGTCGTACTACCACTACTACCGGTCCAACGGCCTGGTGCGGAACCCGGGCGGCTGGCTCGGCGAGGACGTCGACTACCTGTTCGACTACATCAACAGCGGCGACCTGGAGACGCGGCAGTACTGCCGCGACACCGTCCGCGACGTCATGCAGGCCGAGCACGACCGCGTCACCGGCGACTACAACGACTTCTGGGCCGGCCGCGACTACCTCGACCAGCTCGACGACGTGCGCGCCGCGGTGCTGATGGCGCACGCGTTCAACGACTGGAACGTCGTGCCCGAGCACAGCGTCCGCATCTCCGAGGCGCTCGAGGCCAAGGGGATCACCGTCCACGAGTACTTCCACCAGGGCGGACACGGCGGCAACCCGCCGCTGGACATGATGAACCGATGGTTCTCGCAGTACCTCTACGGCCAGGACAACGGCATCGAGGACGACACGAACACCGCGTTCGTCGTCCGCAACGAGCTCGGCGGCAGCACGGTCACCCCGTACGCCGACTACCCGAACCCGGCCGCCGCGCCGGCGACGCTGAACCTGCAGGCCGGTGGCGCGACGGCGGGCGGCCTGACCTCGCTGGCGCTGGCCGACGACGCCACCGAGACGCTGGTCGACGCCGGCAACGCGGCCTGCAACGCGGGCCTGCTGGCCACGACGCCGTCGAACAACCGGCTGCTCTACACCACGCCGACGCTGACGGAGAACGTGCACCTGTCCGGCGTCACGGAGGTGACGGTGCGGATGGCGGCGTCGAAGGCGCGGGCCAACCTGTCCGTCGCGCTGGTGCGGCTGCCGTGGACCGGCGACTCCGGCTGCACGTCGAGCACGCAGCGCTCCACGACCAGCGTCATCACGCGCGGCTGGGCCGACCCGCTGAACCGCGACTCGCTGACCAAGGAGAAGCCGCTCGTCCCGGGCGAGTTCGTCGACGTGACCGTGCCGCTGCAGCCGGACGACCAGGTGGTCCCGGCCGGCTCCCGGATCGGGCTGATGATCTGGTCGACGGACTCGGAGTTCACCCTGCGGCCGCAGCCGGGCACCGAGCTGTCGGTCGACCTCGCCGGCACGACGGCCGCGCTGCCCGTCGTCGGCGGCCCGCTGGCGCTGCCGATCTGCGGCGCCGAGGACACCCGCCCGACGGTCGTCATCGACGGCGTCGACACCGGCGTCGCGAACCACGGACTGGCCGGCACCTGCACCGTCAACGACCACGTCCTCGACGGGGAGGACTGGCCCAACCACGGCGCGTTCGTCCGGCACACGACCGAGCTGGCCGACCAGCTGGTCGCCGCCGGGCTGATCACCGGCCGCGACCGCGGCGCCCTCGTCCGCGCGGCCGCCGCCTCCGACCTCGGCTGAATGATCACGTTAAGCACGGGTGCTCCCGCTTCCCCAGGAATGCATGCCTGGGGAAGCGGGAGCACGCCGACTTAACGTGATCATTTAGCGGTTGACGGTGATCTCCGGGCTGGTGATCTGCTGGTTCACGCTCTCCAGGTACACGACCTGCGTGCTCAGCTTCTTCGCCGAGGACGGGAACCGCACCGGCAGCTCCAGCAGCCGGCCCAGCTCGTCCGCGGTCGCCTCGCCGACCAGGACGTCCTGGCCGCGCTCGACGTTGCGGACATAGACGTTCACCGTCTCGCCCGGGTCGTAGCCCCAGGCCGAGACGTTGACGGTGCCCCGGAAGTCGACGTTCTGGACGTCGACCGCGACCTGCTCGCCGACGGTGTTCTCCGGCGTGCGGATCTCCTGGACGGTGCGCTCGCCCGCGTCGTTCTTGCGGACGACGACGCCGTCGTGGTGCTCGCCGTTGGCGTAGCGCGCCTCGTAGCTGATGCTGTCCTCGGTGACGTCGATCAACTGGTAGAGCTGCATGTCCTGGCCGACGGACATCTGGTCGGCGCCGTTCTCGGTCCAGTTGGTGTCGACGGCGTCGTACATCTTGCCGCCGGACACCGACGTGACGTAGACGGTGCTGTCGTGCACCGTCACCGACCGCCGAGACGCCGCCGTCGAGCCGCGGCCGTAGGTGTGGTCGTGGCCCTGCAGGACCAGGTCCACGCCGTACTCCTCGAACAACGGGCCCCACTGCGCGCGGACGGTCGGGTTGTTGCGGCCCGACGCGACCGAGTAGACCGGGTGGTGGAACGTCACGACGGTCCACTTGTTCGGGTTGTTCGCCAGCTGCTGCTCCAGCCACGCGGTCTGCGCGGCCATGATCGGAGCGAGGCTCTGGACGTTGCTGTTCAGGCCGATGAAGCGGACGCCCTGGTAGTCCACCGAGTAGATGGTGTTGCGCAGGGCGGCGTTGGTGGCGGCGTCACCGAAGTCCGGGCCGTTGGCCGGGTACGGGAACGTCGGCTGCCAGAACGTCGACAGCTGGCCACCGCTGTACTCGTGGTTGCCGGTGATCGAGATGTTGTTGATCTGGCTGTTGATGAAGCCGTCGGCGGCGTGCCACTGACCCCACTCGAGCTCGCTGTTGGCCGTGTTGACGAGGTCGCCGGCGTTGACGATGACCTTCGCCTCCGGGCGGTCGGCGAAGGCCTGCCGGAACACCCGCGGGCCGGCGGAGTCGATGTAGTTCTGCATGTCGCCGTAGTAGATGAACGAGAACGGCTCGAACCCGGCGGTGGCCGTGGTGAAGTCGGTCCACTCGCTCCAGTTGACGCCGTCGCCGACCCGGTAGGTGTAGCGCGTGTCGGGCTCCAGGCCGGTGAACTCCACCTGGTGGTAGACCGAGGCGTAGCCCAGCGTCGTGTTGACCGGGTTGGTCGAGCCGGCCATCACGGTCCGCACGGCGCCGTCGGCGGGGCGGACGTCACCGAGGGCGATCGGCGCCTTCAGGATCTGCGCCTGCGCGTACTCGCCGCCCGTCTCGGAGCGCCAGGTCACCTTCTGCGTGGTGGCCGGCGTCTCCGTCGGGACGAGGATGATGCGGTCCGGCAGCGCGGACGGCTCGTACACCTCGGCGTCGGGCACCTTCACCGGCGGCTCGCTGTCCGCACCGACTGCGGCCGGTACGGCGATCAGCCCGCCACCGAGCAGCGCGGCGCCGATGGCGGCACCGGCCGCACGGCGAGAGCCGAACGGCCCGCGCTTCCTCACTTCACTCACGTTGAGTCTCCTCCCAGGACACTCTCGAACGCTGCCGCAGGTCGCGGCACCATGGTCGATTCATCCCAGACCCGGCGGAAACGGTGAGAACGGGCGGGACACGGCACGTTGACCCGGCGGTGAACAGCTGAAAACGATTTTCCTGTTGCGACGGGGTCGCAGGCCGCGACGGCTGCCGGCCACGTCCGGTCGGTCCGGCCGCCACCGCGGCGTCGGCCGGCGTTCACCCGGGCATGCCTACGATCCGGCCGTGCCCCGCCTCGTCCCGCTCGCCGGAGTCGTCCTGCTGGCGCTGACGGCGGCCGCCTGCGGGGGAGCGACCCACAAGGACGACACGTTCGTCGACGCCGGCGTGACCGGGCTGCTGGACATCGAGCTGACCGAGTGCTTCACCGACCCCGAGTACTCCGACCTGGCCGGCGAGGACGTCGTCCGCTACGTCGCCTGCCCCGAGGGCGCGGACAACCAGTCGTACCTGTTCGTGCACGCGCCGGACGGCCCGTGGGACCGCGACGCCGTCGCCGAGCTGGGCTGGGACGAGTGCGGCAAGGGCTTCGAGCAGCAGTGGACCAGCCAGGACGCGTCCGGCCTGGACTACTACCCGATCCTGCCCACGGCCGAGACCTGGGCCGACGGCGACCGCGCCGTCATGTGCGCGGTGTACGACCCCGACGGCGAGCTGGCCGACTCCGTGCTGCCCCGCGCCGACGGCGTCAGCCAGTAGCCCTCCTAGGCTGGTTGCCATGACCATCGATCAGCCGCAACCGTTCGCACCTCGCGCCACCGCCGCCGAGCTCGACGACCTGCGGGCCCGGCTGCGGGCCACCCGCTGGCCCGACGCGCCGGAGGACGGGGGCTGGTCACTGGGCACCGACGTCGGGTACCTGCGCGAACTGGTCGAGTACTGGGCCGACGGGTTCGACTGGCCGGCGCAGGAGGAGGCGCTGAACCGGCTGCCCCGGTTCCGGACATCCATCGACGGCCTGGGCATCCACTACGTGCACGCGCGCGCCGTCGCGCCGGCCGGGCCGGTGCTGCCGCTGGTGCTCACGCACGGCTGGCCGGACTCGTTCTGGCGCTACACGAAGGTGATCTCGCTGCTCACCGACCCGGCCGCGCATGGCGCCGACCCGGCCGACGCGTTCGACGTGGTGGTGCCGGACCTGCCCGGCTTCGGCTGGTCCGACCGCCCGGCCGGACCGCTGAACAGCATCGCGGCCGCCGGGCTGTGGGCGCGGCTGATGAGCAGGCTCGGGTACGAGCGGTTCGGCGCCGCCGGCGGCGACCTGGGCAGCCACGTCACCCGCTACCTCGCCCTGGACCACCCGGACCGGGTCGTCGCCGCGCACCGGACCGACGCCGGCCTGCCGCTGTTCACCGGCGACCCGGCCGAGCTGACCCAGGAGGAGCGCGACTGGATGCGGGAGGTGCAGTCCTGGGGCGCGACAGAGGGCGGGTACGCCGCGATCCAGCGCACCAAGCCGCAGACCCTCGCCGCCGGCCTGACCGACTCGCCGGCCGGCCTGGCGGCCTGGATCGTCGAGAAGCTGCAGGCCTGGAGCGACTGCGACGGCGACGTCGAGAAGGCGTTCAGCAAGGACGAGATCCTCACCAACGTGACGATCTACTGGCTGACCGGGACCATCGGCGCGACGATGCGCATGTACCAGGCCAACGCCGCGATCCCGCCCGCGCAGCTGACCCGGCGGGTCGAGGTGCCCTCCGGGTTCGCCATCTTCCGCGGCGACGTCGTGCGGCCGCCGCGGGCCTGGCTGGAGCGCACCACGAACCTCGTCCGGGCCACCGAGCCGGACCGCGGCGGCCACTTCGCGGCGTTCGAGCAGCCGGAGCTGTACGCGCAGGAGCTGCGCGAGTTCTTCCGCCCGTTCCGGACGGCGGTCTAGCCGGCCGGCCTCGGCAGCGGCGTCGCGGCGAGCGCGCGGGCGGTCGCGAGCAGGTTCGCCGCCATCGTCCGGCCGGTGGAGTGCGCCCAGTCGTGCCCCTTGGTCTCGTCCAGGTAGTCCGGCCCGGGACCGGGGCCGAGGTGCCAGTAGGTCCAGGCCTGCGCCGGGATGGTGAACCCGATGTCGACCATGCCGCCACACAGCTCGGAGATGACGTGGTGCGCGCCGTCCTCGTTGCCGGTGACGACGACGCCCGCGACCTTGTCGAACGCGACCGGCCGGCCGTCGGCGGCGGTCTCGGAGATCATCGCGTCCATCCGCTCCAGCGCCCGCTGCGCCAGCGACGACGGCCGGCCGACCCACGTGGGGCTGGCCAGCACGAGGATCTCGGCGGCGAGGATCGCCTCGTGCACCCGCGGCCAGTCGTCGCCGTCGCCGAGATCGGTCTGGACGCCGGGCGGGACCTTCAGGTCGGCCAGCCGGAAGTCGGAGACGTCGACGCCGCCCTCGCGCAGCGCGCCCGCGACGACGCCGGCCAGGGCGCCGGTGTTGGATGGCTGCGGCGACGGCTTGAGCGTGCAGTTGAGGAAGACGGCTCGCATGCCTGCCCGCTACCCGGTGGCCGTGCATGTCATGCGTCCGGCCCGGGTACGGGCGGGGCATGGCACGGTCGATCTGGAGTGGCTTCCTCAGCTTCGGGCTGGTGTCGATCCCGGTGCGCCTGTACTCGGCGACGCAGGAGCACGAGGTCGACTTCCACCAGTTCGAGCGGGGCACGTCGGACCGGATCCGGTACAAGCGCGTCAACGAGCGCACCGGCGACGAGGTCGACTACGACGACATCGTGAAGGGCCACGACGTCGGCGGCGGCGACTACGTCATCGTCGAGCGGGACGAGCTGGAGGAGATCGCGCCGGGCCGGTCCCGGTCGCTGGACATCGAGCAGTTCGTCGAGCTGGCCGAGATCGACCCGATCCACTTCCAGCGCAGCTACTATCTGGGTCCGAGCGACGACGACACCGCCTCGTCGTACGCGCTGCTGCGCACGGCCCTGGACCAGACCGGCCGCGCCGCCGTCGCGACGTTCGTCATGCGCGGCAAGGAGTACCTGGCCTGCGTCCGGGCGTCCGGTCCGGTGCTCGTGCTGGAGACGATGTACTTCGCCGACGAGATCCGCGACCCGGTCAAGGAACTCGGCGACCTGCCGAAGGCGTCGTCGAAGGGCAAGCAGCTGGGCATGGCCGTCGACCTCATCGAGGCGATGACCGAGCCCTGGAAGCCCGAGCGGTACCACGACACGTACACCGAGCGGGTCGAGGAGCTCGTCGACGCCAAGCGCGAGGGCAAGGAGGTCGTGACGGAGAGCGCCCCGGCCACCGCCACCGGCGCGACCGACCTGCTCACGGCGCTGCAGGAGAGCGTCGCCGCGGCGAAGAAGAAGCGCCCCGCCAAGAAGGCCCCGGCGAAGAAGACCGCGGCCAGGAAGAAGGCGCCGGCCAGGAAGAAGACGGCGGCGAAGAAGACGGCGGCGGCGAAGAAATCGTCCACGCGGAAGAAGTCGGCGGCATGATGTAGAAGTCCCGTCCCCGACTCCGACCTATGGACATGACCAACACACAGAAGCTCCGCGTCCACATGTTCTCCGTGTCCGTCGACGGCTACGGCGCCGGACCTGACCAGAGCGTCGAGAACCCGCTCGGCATCGGCGGCGAGGACCTCCACGACTGGGCGGTCGTCACCCCGACCTTCGGCGCCGCCGACCCCACCGCCGCCGCGCCCGTCAGCGTCGACGACGAGTACGTCCAGCGCAACTGGCGCAACATCGGCGCCACGATCATGGGCCGCAACATGTTCGGCCCGGTCCGCGGCTCCTGGCCGGACGAGAGCTGGACCGGCTGGTGGGGCCCGAACCCGCCGTACCACCACCACGTGTTCGTGCTGACGCACCACGAGCGCCCGCCGGTCGAGATGGAGGGCGGCACGACGTTCCACTTCGTCACCGACGGCATCGAGGCGGCCCGCGACCAGGCGTTCGCCGCGGCCGGCGGCCAGGACGTGCTGGTCGCGGGCGGCGCGGCGACGATCCGGCAGTACCTGCGGGCCGGGCTGATCGACGAGCTGGAGATCGCCATCTCGCCGATCCTCCTTGGCGGTGGCGAGCGGCTGTTCGACGACGGCGTGGGCGTGCCGGGCTATCGGTGCACCGGGTTCACCGCCGGCGAGAAGGCCGTCCACGTGGGGTTCGTGCCGGCCTGAGGCTCATATGCTGGCGGGCGTGCTCGAGCTACGTGCCGACTGCGCCCGCTGCGCCGGGTTGTGCTGCGTCGGACCGGCGCTGACCCGCTCGGCCGACTTCGCCATCGACAAGCCGGCCGGGCAGCCGTGCCCCAACCTGCGCGACGACCACCGCTGTGGCATCCACGCGCACCTGCGCGAGCGCGGCTTCCCCGGCTGCACCGTGTACGACTGCTTCGGCGCCGGTCAGCAGACCGTCCAGGTGACCTTCGGCGGGGCGTCGTCGCAGCCGCGGGACGAGCTGCTGGCCGCGTTCGCGGTCCTGCGGCCGCTGCACGAGCTGCTCTGGCACCTCGACGCGGCGCGGGGCATCGCCGCCGCCGCGGCCCTGCGCCCGGCGCTGGACGAGCAGGTCAGCCGGGTGACGGAGCTGGCCGCGGCGCCCGCGGCATCGCTCGCCGAGATCGACGTCGTCGGTCTCCGCGGGGACGCGCACGTCCTGCTGCAGGAGGCGTCCCGGCTCGCCCGCGCCGGCACGCCGGCCCGCGACCTGCGCGGCGCCGACCTGATCGGCAAGAAGCCGCGCGGCGACCTCACCGGCGCGAACCTGCAGGGCGCCTACCTCATCGGCGCCGACCTGCGCGGCAGGAGGCTCGACCGCGCCGACCTCATCGGCGCGGACCTGCGCGCGGCCGACCTGCGCGGCGCCGACCTGTCGACGGCGCTGTTCCTCACCCAGCCGCAGGTCAACGCCGCCGTCGGCGACGCGTCGACCCGGCTGCCGGCCGGGCTGGACCGCCCGCCGCACTGGGCGAGCTGAGGCTGGTCAGCGCGCCTCGACCGTGCTGCCGGGATTGAAGACGGCGACCTCGCCGGCCAGGCCCTCGCAGGCCGAGAGGGCGTCGTCGACCGCATCGCCGAAGCCGGACGGAAACCCGTCGGCGACGCCGGTGGAGTAGCCGCCCCCGCCCGTCACGGAGCCGCCGATCTCGACGATGTCGCCGCCGGAGAGCACGACGGCCGGCGGGTCGGCCTGCCAGCCGGTGCCGTGCGGCCAGATCACCAGATGGCGCCCGCCCTCGTTCTCGAGCAGCAGGCAGTCGCCGTCCAGCGCCACCGTGCCGAACACCAGGGCGTCATGGCCCTCGTCGCCGTCGGCCGGGCCGGAGGTGAGCACCGGGCCGTCGACCGACCCGTCCGCGCCACCCTCGAGATCCTTGTCCGGGCCGCAGGCCGCGACCGCGAGGAGCACCACGAAGCTGGCTGCGCGGGTCACGATGGCAGCGTACGGCTGAGCCGGTCCTGCAGGAACTCCTGCTCGGCGGCGTTGTCGCTCAGGGCCAGCGCCGCCCGATAGGCGTCGGCGGCCTCGGCGTGCCGGCCGAGGCGGGACAGCAGGTCGGCCTTGGTGGCCGGCAGGTAGCGGTAGCCGGCCAGCCGCCCGTCCGCCTCCAGCGCGACGACCTCGGCCAGCGCCGCCGCCGGACCGTCCACCATCGCGACGGCGACGGCCCGGTTCAGCGCGACGACCGGCGACGGCCAGCGGCGCAGCAGCTCGTCGTAGAGGGTGAGGATCTGTGGCCAGTCGGTCTCGGCGTAGCTGGGCGCCTGGGCGTGCAGCGCGGCGATCGCGGCCTGCAGCGTGAACCGCCCGGGCGGCCCGGCCCGCAGCGCCCCGACGACCAGCCGGTCCGCCTCGGCGATCAGCCCTGGGTCCCAGCGGGACCGGTCCTGCTCCTCCAGCCGCAGCAGCCGCCCGTCGGCGTCGGTGCGGGTCGCCCGGCGGGCCTGGTGCACCAGCAGCAGGGCCAGCAGCCCGTCGGTCTCCGGCTCCGACGGCAGCAGCGCCGGCAGTAGCCGGGCGAGGTCGAGGGCGCGGCCGGTCAGCTCGTCGCGGACGAGGTTCTCGCCGGAGTGCGCGGTGTGCCCGGTGGCGTAGAGCAGGTGCACGACCATCAGCACGGCGTCGACGCGGGCCGGCAGCTCGGCGGCGGCCGGCACGGCGTACGGGATGCGCGCGGACGCGATCTTCTTCTTCGCCCGGGTGATCCGGGCCGCCATCGTCGGCTCGGCGACGAGGAACGCGTGCGCGATGTCGGGGGTGCTGACGCCGCAGACCAGCCGCAGCGTGAGTGCGACCTGCGCCTCCCGCGACAGCGCCGGGTGGCAGCAGGTGCAGATCAGCCGCAGCCGGTCGTCGGAGATCGGCGCGTCGTCGCGCAGCGCCAGCGTCTCGACGGCCGCGGCCGGCTCGGCGGCGTCGACGATCAGCAGCGGCAGCTTCTCGCGCAGCGTGCGCTGCCGCCGCAGGTTGTTCAGCGCGGACCGCCGGGCCACCGTCGTCAGCCAGGCGCCGGGCTTGGCCGGGACCCCGTCGCGGCCCCACCGGGTCAGCGCCTGGACATAGGCGTCCTGGACGGCCTCCTCGGCGGCGTCGAGGTCGCGGGTGACGCGCACCGTCGCGGCGAGCACGAAGGCCCACTCGCGGCGGTGCGCGTCGGCGACCGCGGACTCGACGGTCAGGACGTCAGCCCGGAGAAGTCGAGCCCGAGCAGCGGCCGGACCTCCACGCCGCCGCTGACGATCGGCGTCATCCGCGCCAGCTCGATCGCGTGGTCCAGGTCGCGCGCCTCGATGACGAAGACGCCGGCCAGCGCCTCCTTCGTCTCGATGAACGGGCCGTCGGTGACCAGGTCGCCGCGGATGGACGTGGCGGTCGCGCTGGGCTCCAGCGCGATGCCGCCGAGCTCCTTGCCGCCGTGCTCGCGGATGCGTCCGGGCAGCGCGCCGTGCGCCTCCAGGACCTCCGGCGGCAGCTCCGGCGCCTGGCCGCCCTCGGCCTCGCGCTCGAAGATCAGAATCGCGTACTGAGCCATGGTGACTCCTCTCGTGGTCGGGTACCTCGATACCTCGACACGCGGCCGCCGCCGGAATCGACACCCCGGCGGAGGAAGATCTCAGACGTGCTCGGACACCAGCACCGCCATCGTGTCCGGCTCCAGCGCCCGGAACGTGTGCGGCAGGTCGCCGGGGTAGGCGATGTAGTCGCCGGGCGCCAGCTCGACCGGGTCGTCGGCCGGCCCGACCAGCGCTCGGCCGGTGCTGAGCACCACGTGCTCGACGACACCGGGCATGTGCGGGTCGGACGCGCGCTCCTCGCCCGGCTGTGCGGTGACGAGGTACACGTCGCGGCGCGCGTTCGGCGGGCTCGGGGACAGGACGGTGGCGACGTAGTCGGCGCGCTCGGACGCCACCGCCGGGCCCTCGCCCTTGCGGACCACCCGCACCCGCGGCCGGTTCGGCTCGAAGAGCTGCGCGAACGGCACGTCGAGCGTGACGCTCAGCGCCCACAGCGTCTCCACGCTGGGGTTGCCGGCGCCGGACTCCAGCTGCGACAGCGTCGACTTGGCGATGCCCGCGCGGCGGGCCACCTCGGCCAGCGACAGCCCGGTGCGGCGCCGTTCGCGCTGCAGGGACGCGGCGATGACGGCGAGCGGGGCGCCGGGGGACTGGCTCATCGGTCGTTCGCTCCATCGGTCGGTCGTTCGTCTTGACGAACGATGCGCGTATGGTCCAGTGTAATGGCCATGCGTTCGATCTACCGAACACTACGCGCCGACCGCGAGCTGGCGCGCGACATCGGGCTGGTGTGCCTCGCCGACGCGGTCGTGGGCCTGTCGTTCGGCGCGATCGCGGTCGGCGAGGGGCTGCCGCTCTGGCTGCCGACGCTGCTGTCGGTGGTGGTGTTCGCCGGCGCGGCGCAGTTCGTCTTCGTCGGCCTGATCGCCTCCGGCGGGAACCCGGTCGCCGCGGTGCTGGCCGGGCTGCTGGTGAACGTCCGGCACGTCGTGTTCGGCTTCACCGTCGGCGACCTGCTCGGCCGCGGCTGGCGGCGCCTGGCCGGCAGCCACGTCATGGTCGACGAGTCGGTCGCGTTCGCGCTGGCCCAGCCCGACCCGGCGCGCCGCCGAGCCGCCTACTGGGGCTGCGGCGTGCTGCTGTTCGGGTGCTGGAACCTCGGCGTGCTGGCCGGCGCGTCGATCGGGACGGTCGTCGGCGACCCGGCCGCGCTCGGGCTGGACGCCGCGTTCCCGGCCGTCCTGCTGGCGCTGGTGCTGCCGGCGCTGCGGGACCGGACGACGGCGCTCGCGGCGGCCACCGGCGTGGCGATCGCGCTGGCGACGGCGCCGTTCCTGCAGGCGGGGCTCCCGGTGCTGCTGGCGCTGGCCGGCGTCGTCGTCGCGCTGGCCCGGCCGCGAGCGGAGGTGCCCGCATGACGATGTCGACGCCCGCGCTGGTCCTGGCCGTGCTCGTGCTGGGGGCGGGCACGTTCGCGTTCCGCTACGCCGGCCCGGCGCTGCGCGACCGGATGACGCTGCCGCCCCGGGCGGAGTGGCTGCTCGGCGTGGCGACGGTCGTGCTGCTGGCCGCGCTGGTCGCGACGACGACGCTGCTGGACGGCGGCGAGTTCGACAGCGTCGCGCGGCCGGCCGGTGTCGCTGTCGGCGCGGTGCTGGCCTGGCGGCGGGCCCCGTTCGTCGTCGTGGTGCTGGCCGCCGCGGGCACGGCGGCGGTGCTGCGGCTACTCGGCGTCCCCTGAGTCGACGGCGGGCGCGTCGGCCCAGGCCTGCCGGCGCACCTCGTAGCAGGCCACGCCGGTGGCGACGGCGACGTTGAGCGAGCCGACCCGGCCGGTCTGCGGCACGTAGCCCACCGCGTCGCACAGGCCCAGCGCGCTGGCCGACAGCCCGCGGTCCTCGTTGCCGATCAGCAGGCAGACGTCGCGGCGCAGGTCCATCGCGGCCAGCGGCTCGGCCTCGTCGGCCAGCTCCAGCCCGACGACGTGGTAGCCGTCGGCGCGGGCGGCGCGGACCGCCGTCGCGACGTCCTCGTGCGTGCTCCAGGTGAGGTAGCGGCCGGTGCCCAGCGCCGTCTTCTGCGCCTTCGGCGAGCCGGGCGCGGCCGTGCGCCCGGAGACGAACAGCTCGCTGACGCTGAGCGCGGCCGCCGTCCGCATGATCGACCCCACGTTGAACGGCGACTGCACGTCCTCCAGCAGCAGCGCGAGCCGGAAGGAGTCCTTCCGCCGCCACGACCGGTGCAGTCGCTTCAGTTCCGTTCCGCCGAGCTGTCGCACTACCGCCGCTCCGATTCTGCCGGCCGGACCTCGAGCACCCGGTAGCCGATCCGCGAGGCCAGACGCCGGGTCGGGTGGCCCGCCTCGTTCAGCCACGTGGCCAGCGAGTCCGCGCCCAGGTGACGCTGCACGACCAGGTACGCGGCGCCGTCGGGCAGCAGCCGCGCGAGCCAGTGCAGCAGCAGCTCATGCAGGGCCGCCTTGCCGACGCGGATCGGCGGGTTGGAGTAGACGGCCGCGAACCGCACGTCATCGGGGACGTCGTCGGGCAGCGCCGCGCGCACGCCGCCCAGCCCGGCCGCGGCGGCGTTCTCGCGCACCAGCTCCAGCGCCCGCTCGTTGACGTCGACCGCCCAGACCCGGCGCCGCTTCATCCGCTGCGACAGCGCCAGCGCGATCGGACCGTAGCCGCAGCCGAGGTCGAGCAGGTCGCCGCGGACCGGTGGCGGCGGCGCCTGCTCCAGCAGCACCCGGGTGCCCGGGTCGAGCTGGCGGTGTGAGAACACCCCGGTGTCGGTCACCAGCTCCAGCCGCAGGTCCGGCAGCTCGACCTCGATGGTCCGCCTCGAGCTGGCCACGCCGGGCGTGCTCGCGTAGTAGTGCTCGGGCGGTTCGGGCATGGCTCACAGGGTAGGTCACCGGAAACCCCGTTGAGTCCCCGGTCGTCGTTTGCCATCATCCCCGCATGACCTCGACTCCCGGTGCCCGCTCGCTGTCCCTCGTCACCCGGCCCGTGGTGACGAAGCAGCAGCGGCCGCGCCGGGGCCGGAGGCCGCTCGTCCTCGCGCCATGACCGCGGCGATCGTCGCGGGGTTGCTCGCCGGCTACGGCATCGCGATCCCGGTCGGCGCGGTGGGCGCCTACCTGGTGGCCCTGACGGCGCGCACGTCGCTGTCCGTGGGCGCGGGCGCCGCGCTCGGCATCGCCGCCGTCGACGGTGGCTACGCGATCGCCGCCGTGCTCGGCGGGGCCGCGCTGGCCGGCGCGATCGAGCCGTACGCCGTCCCGCTGCGCTGGGCGTCGGCCGTGGTGCTGCTGACGATGGCCGTGATCGGGGCGGTCGCCGCGATCCGCCGGCACCGCGCCGGCACGAGCGGCGCCGACGACCCGGACGACGGCCGCGCGGATCGGGTCACGCCGGCGCGGGCGTTCGTCACGTTCGCCGGCATCACCGCGATCAACCCGATGACCGTCGTCTACTTCGCCGCGCTGGTCATCGGCAGCGGCGCCCAGCTGGCCGCCGGCCTGGAGGGCGTCGTGTTCGTCGCCGCCGCGTTCGCCGCCTCGGCCAGCTGGCAGTTGCTGCTGGCCGGCGGGGGAGCGCTGCTCGGGCGGTTCGTGACCGGCCCGCGCGGCCGGCTGGCGACGGCGTTCGTGTCCAGCGCGGTGATCGTGGTGCTGGCCGTTCGCATGCTCGTCACGAGCGGCGGGTAACCTCACGGCGGTGACGGACGGCGGCGAGACGACGCTCGTGACGGACCGGCTGCGACTGCGGCGGCCGTGCCCCGGCGACGTCGACGTGATCTTCGACATCTACCGCGACCCGCGGGCCAGCGAGCACAACCCGTCGAACCTGCTGCGGCACCGCGAGGGCGCGGAGAGCCTGTTCCGCAGCTGGAACGAGCACTGGCGGACCGAGGGGTTCGGCTACTGGGCGGTGCTGCGGCACGAGTCCGACCGGCCGGTCGGGTTCTGCGGGCTCAAGTACATGTGGTTCCACGACGACCAGGTGACGAACCTGTTCTACGGCTTCGACCCGGCGTGGTGGGGGCGCGGGCTGGCCGCCGAGGCCGCCCGGGCCGCCGTCGGCTGGGCCGCGAAGCACCTGCCCGGGGTGAAGGTGGTCGCCCGGATCCGGCCGGACAACCACGCCTCGCAGCGGGTCGCCGTCCGGGCCGGGCTGATCAGGGCCGAGCACCTCGACGGGCTCGGCTTCGACGGCCTGGAGTGGATCTACGTCACGACGTAGTGCGCGACCGGCCCAGCGGCTCGCGCACCAGGATCTCGTCGACGTAGCAGTACTGCCAGTCCGCGCCGGGCTGCAGCGACTGGATGACGGGGTGATGCTCGTCCTCGTAGTGCGCCCGCGCGTGCCGCGCGGGGGAATCGTCGCAGCAGGCCACCAGCCCGCACTTCATGCACAGCCGCAGCTGCACCCAGGTGCCGCCGTCGGCGACGCACTGCTGGCAGACGTCGATGTCGGTCTCGGTGATCTCCATCTGGTCCTGGTGCATGCAGGACGTGCTCATGGTCTCGGACTGGACGTAGCGCCAGCGCGAGCGCAGCAGCCGGTCGGGCACGAACCGCGCGAAGTGGCGCGACTGCGACGCCAGCAACGGCGCGGCGATCGCCAGCACCAGCACGTACAGCGCGACGAACGGGCCGATGCGGTCGTCCAGGCCGGCGGTGATCGCCAGCGTGGCCAGGATCAGCGAGAACTCGCCGCGGCCGAGCACCGTCAGCCCGATGTTCGTGGCGGCGCGCTGGTTGAACCCGAACAGCCGGGCCGTGACGATGCCCGCCGTCATGTTCGTGAGCAGCGTGACGCAGACGGCGATGGCGACCGGCAGCGCCACCCCGCCCAGGTCGCCGACGTCGATCGTCAGCCCGAACGACACGAAGAAGATCGCCGCGAACACGTCGCGCAGCGGCAGCACCAGCTGCTCGACCCGTTCCTTCAGCGACGTCCGCGACACCACGAGGCCGATCATCAGCGCGCCGATGGCCTCGGAGACGCCCACCTCCAGCGCGATGCCGGCGACCAACACCACCAGCCCGACCATGAGGATCGCCAGCAGCTCGTCCTCGCGGCTGTTCAGGACCATCGAGATGGCCCGCGCGCCCCACCTGGCCAGCGCGAACAGCAGCACCAGGAAGCCGAAGCTGACCAGCAGGTCGACGACGAAGTCCGCGGTCGAGCCGGAGTCGTTCAGCACCGGCGACAGCAGCGCCAGGTAGAAGGCGAGGAACATGTCCTCGATGACGATGATGCCGAGGATGATCGGCGTCTCGGCGTTGGTCAGCCGGCGCAGCTCGATCAGCAGCTTCGTCGCGATCGCCGACGACGAGATGCCCAGCGCGCCGGCGATCACCAGCGCCTCGGACGTCCCCCAGCCCAGCGCGAAGCCCAGCGCCAGGCCGGCGCTGACGTTCAGCCCGATGTAGACGCCGGCCGCGATGAACAGCCGCTTCCCGCTGCCCAGCACCTGCTCGGCCGGGAACTCCACGCCCAGGTGGAACAGCAGCAGCACCAGCCCGAGGGACGCGAGGATCGCGATGTCCTCCGGGTGCTCGATCAGCACCGGGCCGGGGGTGCCGGGGCCGAGCAGGATCCCCACCAGCATGTAGCAGGGCACCGTCGGGAACCCGTACCGGCGTCCGAGCCGGGCCAGCAGCCCGGCGAGCAGGACGATGCCGCCCAGCCCGATGAGGTCGGCGTGCACCGCCCTAGCCCTCGAAGAACGTGCCGGTCAGCACGGCGCCCAGCTTCAGCGCCTGCTCACTCGTCAGCTCCAGCACGGCCGTCGGCTCGTCCCCCTTGCTGGTGAAGACGTAGAGGTCACGGATGTGGCCCTGCCGCACCACGACCGAGATCCGCTGCGTCGGGCTGCCGAGGTCGATGTCGTACCGCTTGCCGATGCCCGGCAGTTCCTGCATGTGCACGCCCTGGCCCATGATGTGTCCCTTCTCGCCGGCGAACCGTGACTGAGTTTAGGCTCGGGCCAGCCGTCGGAACGAAGGCTCGGGGTCCCCGACCCGTTCGCCCTCAGAGAGCTGGGCCCGCAGCCGGGCGGCGCCGCCGGGCAGGAACGGCTCCAGCTCGGCGGCGACGACCCGGCACGCGTGCACGAGCCCGGGCAGCACGGCGTCCGCGCCGGGCCGGCGCTCCCACGGCCGCTCCGCCTCGATCGTCCGGTTCGCGAGGTCCGTGACGGCGAGCAGCGCGCCGGTCGCTGCGCGCAGGTCGTACCCGTCCACCGCCCGGTCGACGGCGGCGGGCAGGGCCTCGACGGCGGCCGCCAGCTCGGTGCCGGCGGGCGGCGGGCCGACGACGCCGTCGGCCCGCCGGTGGACCAGCGTGAGCGTGCGCTGCACCAGGTTGCCCAGCCCGTTGGCCAGCTCCCGGTCGTGCCGGGCGACCAGCCGGTCCTCGGTGAAGTCGGTGTCGCCGGTGCGCGGCACCTCACGCAGCAGCCACCAGCGCAGTGCGTCGGCGCCGTACCGGCGCGCCAGCTCGGCCGGGTCGGCGCCGCCGCCGGTGCTCTTCGCCAGCTTGGCGCCGTCCGCGGTGAGGTAGTCGTGCACCAGGATCGTCGTCGGCAGCGGCAGCCCGGCGGAGAGCAACTGGGCCAGCCAGTGGACGGCGTGGAACCGGACGATGCCCTTGCCGATGACGTGCACCCGGTCGGCCGACCCGGCCCACCAGTCGCGGAAGTCGTCGCCGTCGCCGAGCGCCGTCACGTAGTTGGCCAGCGCCTCCCACCACACGTAGATCACCTGCGACGGGTCGCCGGGGACCGGGATGCCCCAGCCGGCGGCCCGCTCGGCCGGCCGCGACACGCTGACGTCGCGCAGGCCGGCCCGGACGAACGCGAGCACCTCGGCCCGTTTGGCGGCCGGCTCGATCCGGACGTCGCCGGACTCCAGGACGCGCAGCAGCCGGTCCTGGTAGCGGGACAGCCGGAAGAACCAGTTCTCCTCGCTGATCTCCTCGGGGGCGACGCCGTGCTCGGGGCAGACGCCGCCGGGCAGCTCGGCGTCGGTGTAGAACTGCTCGCAGCCCGGGCAGTAGCGGCCGGTGTAGCGGCGCCGGTGGAGGTCGCCGCGGGCGGCGCAGCGCTGCCAGAGCCGGAGCACGCCCGGGGCGTGCCGCGGGTCGGCGCCGGTTCGGATGAAGTCGTCGGGCGACAACGCGAGCGGCTCGCGCAGTGCGGCGAACCGATCGGCGTTGCCGCCGACGAACTCCGCGGTCGGCACGCCGGCCGCACGGGCGGCGGTGACGTTCTTCAGCGCGTTGTCGTCGGTGCCGGTGAGGAACCGCACCGGGCGGCCGCGCCGGCGCCGGTGCCGGGCCAGCACGTCGGCCTGCACCAGCTCCAGCGCGTGCCCGAGGTGCGGCGCGCCGTTGACGTAGGGGATCGAGGTGGTGACGTAATAGCGGCCGATGGTCATGGTGAGCTCCCTCCGTCCCACCCGGCGGGGGAGCCGCAACGCACACCGAAGCCCCCGCTGAGCAGGGGCTTCGTGGTGTCGTGTCAGCGCACGGCGACGGGCCCCGGGTGGGGGCCGGCCATCGTTCGAGTGCGCTGTGTCATGCCACCAAGAGTACCTCTGAGCTGCGGCGGGCCGTCGCGACTAGCCATGACAGGCCTGTGATGGTGCATGTCAAGGAAGGTATGTCCGTCTTTGAACGACATTCAGTATGTGGAGAATGCTTAATGCCCGACACACCGGAGAGTTTTTCTGCGTTTCTCCTTGCGAATCCAATTGGGCTGCCTAGACTCGCAGACAAGAACACGGGGTCGTCCGGACGAAAAGCTTGATCCCGCGGTTCGCCACCCGAAGGTTTCTTCACTCAAGGAGTCACGCACATGGACGCACTCTCCGGCCTCCTCGACACCATCGTCGCGCTGGTCAACCAGCTGCTGGGGACCGTGACCGGCCTGCTCGGCTGAATCGCGGGGCATAGCCCTTCTCCATCTGGTGGGCGCTTGGCGGCTCCCCACCACCCCCGTCCGCGTATGCCTCCGGGATTCCCCGGGGCATGCGCGGACGGTCTTTTTCTGCGCAGAATTCTCCCGCGGGTTGTCCGGATTGGACCTATTCCGGCGCGATCTCCCGCGGCATGAGGTCGTGCGGCAGCGACGTCCGCGCCGCCCGCAGGAACGCGTACGGTGTGCGCCGCCCGAGGTTGGCCACGCGCGAGGTGTAGATGTCGGCGTACTTCTCGACCTGACGGGCGAACAGGCTCTTGTCGTTGCCGGCCCGCATCATCGGGCCCCAGGTCGGGCTGCCGAGCTCGGCCGCGGCGCGCGCCAGCGGCACGATCCGCTCGTCCAGGGTCCGCAGTGCCTCCCGTAGCGCCTCGACGGTCTCGGCCGGTGCGTCGTCGCCGGGGCGCAGCAGCGCCAGCCGGGCGTGGGCGAGGCGGTCCTCCAGGGCCGCCTTCTCCGCCATCAGGCGGCGCAGCTCGCGCTCGTCGGAGGCGAACGCCTGGGCGGCGGCGATCTCGGCCTCCAGCTCGCGCATGATCAGCGCGGTCCGCCAGCGTAGAGCGGACTTGGTGACGTGCACGTCGCCGAAGAGGTGGTCGCCGACGTAGAGGATCTCGGCACCGGTGAGGCCGAGGCTCTGCTCGACCTGGCGGGCGCAGCCGCCGTGGTAGATCTCGCCGGTGCGGAACGGGCCCCAGTGCGGCTTGAGCAGCCCGCGCTCGGCGTCGACGACCTGGAACACGGGCTCGACCTGGGAGAAGAACCGCGGCTTGGCGGCCGCCACGACGACGATGTCGAACAGGTCGCGCCACGATCCCGACGGCACGTGCCGGTCGAACGCGTAGCTCATCATCGCCTTCGTGTACGACCAGTCGCTGTTCGTGATCAGCAGCAGTCGTTTGCCGGCCAGCCGCTGGTCCATGAGGGTCTGCGCGGTGTCGGGATCGATGTCGCAGAAGCGGTCCGGGTCGGCGACGATCTCGGCCTTCAGCGCGCCGGTCGTGTGCGACTCGTCCAGCGCGGCGGACACGATCCGGTACAGCTCGTCGTAGCCGAGCGGGCCGGGGATGGTGCCGTCGTCGAGCCGGTCGACGAACTGGGCGTAGAGCGCCGACTCCGAGATCGTGAACAGCGTGTTCATGAACCGGAAGCGCGGGTTGTTGAGGTCGACGGTGACGCCGTTGTAGGTGGTGCGCAGCTCGTCGAAGGACAGCTGCCGGGTGCCGTGCTGGGCCTGGATGACGTAGCCGAACCGGCTCGCCTTGACGAGGTTGCCGAGGTCGAGGTCGATCACCAGGCCCTGCAGGTACCGGTCCGGCTCGAACACCAGGCCGGCGACGGGGTAGTCGCCGGCCGCGAGCACCCGGGTGGCGTGCTCGAACGCGGCCCGCTCCCACGCCTCGGTGCGGTAGTGGATGAGCGTGTAGTCCATGTCGTAGCCGATCGCCTGCACCGAGCGCAGGTTCAGCGTGCGATTGGCGTAGACACCGCGTTCCAGCGGGTCCGGAGACGTCATGGACCCGAGCCTAGAGCCCGGGCGACGTCCCCGTGACGGGAAGCCCGGCCGCCGCCCAGGCGTGGAACCCGCCGGCCAGGTCGGTCGCGTTGACCAGCCCGAGCTCGCGCAGCGACGCGGCCGCGAGGCTGGAGGCGTAGCCCTCGTTGCAGAACACGATGACGGTGCGCCGCGGGTCGTCGGCCTGCTCCAGCCGGTGCGGGCTGGTCGGGTCCAGCCGCCACTCCAGCACGTTGCGCTCCACGATCAACGCGCCGGGGATGGTCCCGTAGCGCTCCCGGTCCGCGGCCGGCCGGGTGTCGACCAGCAGCGCCCGCTCGTAGGTGACGGCGTGCGCGGCCTGCTCGGGCGTGAGCCGGACCAGCCGGGACCGGGCCGCGTCCAGCAGCGAGTCGACCCGCGCCGTCACCGGACCGTCCCCGGCTCGGGCTCGTCGGTGAGGATCGTCCGGACCCGCCGCAGCGCGCCGGCGTCGTCGACCTCGTAGTAGCCCATCGCGGTGAGCGGCGGCGAGTACGCGTGCACGGTGACGGCCGGCTCGGGGTCGGTGTTGACCACGTCGTGGACGTGGCCGACGGGGAACCCGACGCCGCGGCCGCCGCGCAGCCGCCGTTCCCGCAGACCGCCGGCGGCCGGGGTCCAGAACCGCTCGGTGACCGCGCCGGACACGACGGTCAGCGCGCCGAGCGAGCCGGCGTGGTCGTGCAGCTCGGTGGACTGCTCCTGCGTCCAGCTGATCAGCCAGACGTCGGTGTAGGGGTCGCTGGACAGCCGCACCGACCAGCGCTCGTCCGGGTCGAAGCGGACGGAGTGGTGGCCGGCCCGCACGTCGGCGGCGACGGTGCGGGTCAGGTCGACGAGGTCGCGCAGCGCGACGGGGGTGGGTGCGATGGTCATCTGAGCTCCGGTGGACGTGCGGAAGGAGGGTGGGGGCCGGAGGTCAGCAACAGCAGCGCATGCGGACGATAATCCCCAGTGAGTCACTAGGAATCAAGCACCGTCCACATGCTGGACGCGCGCGGAAATGATCACGTTAAGCAGGCCTGCTCTCGCTTCACGAGGCATGCGTGCCTGGGGAAGCGGGAGCAGGCCAACTTCACGTGATCATTTCGGCTCGTCTGGTGTGGGCTCTGCTCACGGGAAGGAGCTAGTCATGCCCGCGAAACCGGCGGATGCGCGCCACGGCGACGGTTCGGGGCCGGCACCGCTCGGTATCCGCCGGTTTCGCGGGCATCGGCGGTGTGGGATCGCTGCGAAAACGCTGCGGCGTTGCTGTCGTGGGGGCCACAGTGATCGCACACCGTTGCCAGCCGCTACTTGATGGCGCCCATGGACAGGCCGCGGACGAGTTGCTTCTGCGCCACCCAGCCGGCCAGCACGACCGGCAGCGAGGCCAGCGTCGCGGCGGCGGCCAGCTGGGCCCAGTAGAGCCCTTCGCTGGTCATGAAGCCGACGAGGAACAGCGGCACCGTCGCGGCCTGCGACGCGGTGAGGTTGACGGAGAAGAAGAACTCGTTCCAGGAGAAGATCACGCAGATCAGCGCCGTCGCCGCCAGCCCGGGCGCGACCATCGGCAGCATGACGCGCAGCAGCGTCTGCCGCAGCGACGCGCCGTCCATCGCCGCCGCCTCCAGCACCTCGGCCGGGATCTCCTGCAGGAACGAGCGCATCATCCACACGGCGATCGGCAGGTTCATCGCGGTGTACAGCACGACCAGCGTCCAGATGTTGTCCAGCGCGCCGATCCGCCCGGCGATCACGTAGATCGGCACGATGACGGCGACGACCGGCAGCATCTTCGTCGAGATGAAGAAGAACAGCACGTCCTGCGTCTTCTTCACCGGCCGGATCGCCAGGGCGTACGCCGCCGGCACCGCGAGCAGCAGCACCAGCAGCGTCGACACCGTCGTGGCGAACAGCGAGTTGAGGAAGTACGGCCAGGCGCCGGCGTCGAACAGCGCCCGGAACTGCTCCAGCGTCGGGGTGAAGAACAGCCGCGGCGGGTCGGTGTAGGCGTCGGCCTCGTGCTTGAACGCGGTGATCACCATCCAGAGCACCGGGAAGAAGAAGACGATCCCGATGATCCAGGTGAGCGCGGTGAGCAGGCCGGCGGACCGGCGGCGCGGCCCGGTGACGGCGACGGCGGCGGTGGTCATCGGTCCTCCTGGGCGAACGAGCGGAACAGCAGCCGCAGCGCGAGCGTCGCGACGACGATGGTGCCGATGACGACGACCACGCCCATGGCCGCGGCCTGGCCGACGTCGAAGCCGAGGAACGCCCGCTGGTAGATGTAGAAGGGCAGGTTCGAGCTGGCGGTGCCGGGACCGCCCTGCGTCATGATGTAGATCTGGTCGAACGTGTTGACCACGTAGATGGCGCCCAGCAGCACGCCGAGCTCGATGTAGCGGCGCAGGTGCGGCAGCGTGATCGAGCGGAACGTCCGGGCCGGGCCGGCGCCATCCACCTGCGCGGCCTCCAGCACGTCGCGGCCCTGGCTCTGCAGCCCGGCCAGCACCAGCAGCGTCATGAACGGCGTCCACTGCCAGACCAGCGCGGCGACGACGGAGACCAGCGGCGCGGAGCTGGTCCAGTCGTAGTCGCCCACGCCGAAGGGCGACAGCACGAAGTTCACGATGCCGAACAGCGGGTCCAGCATCGTGGTCTTCCACACCAGCGCCCCGGCCACCGGCATGATGAGGAACGGCGTGGTGATCAGCGTCCGCACCACCGACCGGCCGGTGAACTTGCGGTCCAGCAGCAGCGCCAGCCCGACGCCCAGCAGCATCGCGACGATCACACAGCCGGCGGTGATGACGATCGTGTTGAGCGCGGCCTGCCGGAACACCCGGTCGGCGAAGACGTCGGCGTAGTTGGACAGCCCGACGAACCGCTCCGAGCCGGGCCGGACCAGGTTCCACGAGTTCAGCGAGTACCAGAGCGTGACGAGGAACGGGATCTGCGTCACGACGATGGCGAAGACCAGCGCGGGCAGCAGCGGCGCCCGGCGGCGCCAGCCCTCGCGACGGGCGGAGAAGGCCGGGGCGGGCGGTGGGCTGACCGGCCGCGGCGGGACGGCGGTGGTGGCGACGTCGGTGCTCACGAGCCCTCCTCCTGATATGACTCGCCGACGGTCTCGGCGTAGCGCTGCGCCTGGTCAAGGGCCTCGTCGACGCTGATCTGCCCGGCGATGGCGGCGGAGATCTGCTGGCCGACGCGGGTGCCGAGGTCCTGGAACTCGGGGATGGCGAGGAACTGGATGCCGTCGTAGGGGACCGGCGCGGTCATCGTGTGGTCCTGGTCGGCGACCTCCATCGACGACAGCGTCGGCTCGGCGAACGCGGCCGCGACCTCGGCGTACTCGGGGATCTCGTAGGTGGACGTGCGGCTGCCCGGCGGCACCCGCTCCCAGCCCAGCTCCTCGGCGACGAGGTGCGGATAGTCCTTGTCGGTCATCCAGGCGATGAAGTCCCACGCCTCGTCCGGGTGCTCCGACGAGGCCGGGATGCCCAGCGACCACGTGTACAGCCAGCCACTGGCCTCGGTCTCGACGACCGGCGCCGGCGCGTAGCCGTTGCGGCCGGCGGTGACGGAGTCCTCCGGGCTCTCCACCACGTTGACCATCGACGTCGCGTCGTACCACATGGCCGCCTGGCCCTGGCCGTAGCGCGTCGCGCAGTCGGCGAACCCGCTGGTCGCGGCGCCGGCCTGGCCGTGCTCGCGGACCAGGTCGACGTAGAACTCGACCGCCTCGCGGACCTCGGGGGTGTCCAGCCGGGCGTTCCAGTCCTCGTCGAACCACTGGCCGCCGAACGTGTTGATGACGGTGTTCAGCGGCGCCAGGTTCTCGCCCCAGCCGGCCAGCCCGCGCAGGCAGATGCCGTTCATGCCCGGGTTGGCCTCCTCGATGGCGGCGGCCAGTTCGCGCACCTCGGGCCAGGTCGGCCGCTCCGGCATCGTCAGCCCGGCCGCCTCGAACAGGTCCTCCCGGTGCACCAGGAACGACGACTCGCCGTAGAACGGGACGGAGTACATGTCGCCCTGGTAGGACAGCGACTCGCGGACCGGCGCGATGAAGTCGTCTGTGTCGTAGTCGTCGGTCGCGTCGGCGTACGGCTGCAGGTCGACCAGCCAGCCGTTCTCGGCCCACATCGCGGTCTCGTAGTTGCTCACCATGATGACGTCGAACTCGCCGCCGCCGGTGGCCACCGACGCGGTGATCTTGGCCCGCGACTCGTTCTCCGGCAGCGACACGAAGTCGACGTCGACGCCGGGGTGTGCGGCGCGGAAGTCGTCGGCCAGCGCGATCGCGTCGGTCATCTGCGGGTTCGAGACGACGGCGACGACGATCGTGGTGCCGTCGCCCGAACCGGAGGTCAGCGCGCCGGCGCCGGCGCAGGCGGACAGCGCGGCGGCCGCACCCAGGACGGCCGCCAGCCGCATGCTCCGGCGCCTCATGCCGCACCGCCGGGCGTGACCTGCGCCTTGATCGTCGCGCCGGACCGGACCAGGTCGAGCACGTCCGGGAACCCGTCCAGGCCGGACGTGTGCGAGACCAGCGGCGACGTCCGCACCTGGCCGGACGCGACCAGCCCGACCGCGTCGCCGAAGCTGTGCAGCACCGCCATCGAGCCGACGACGGTGATCTCGTCGTTGTAGATGCGGAACGGCGACAGCGCCAGCCGCGCGTCGGCGTGCGCGACGCCGAACACCTGCAGCCGGCCACCGCGGTCCAGCGCGCCGAACGCCGCCTCCAGCGCGGGCACCGCGCCGGTCACGTCGACGGCGGCGTCGAACCGCTGGGTCGGCAGCTCCGGCACCGACGTCGCGACCTCGGCGGCGCCGAGCTCCGCCGCCAGCGGCAGCTTCCTCTCCGCCAGGTCGACGACGCTGACCCGGGCGCCCGCGGCGGCCAGCAGCTGGGTCGTGATCAGGCCCATCGTCCCGGCGCCGAGCACGAGCACCCGCTCGCCGGGCTCGACGCCGAGCCGGCGCAGCCCGTGCACCGCGCACGACACCGGCTCGATCAGCGCGCCCTGCGCGAACGTCAGCCCGTCCGGCAGCCGGTAGCAGTTGGCCGCCGGCACCGCGACGTACTCGGCGAACGCGCCGTCGACGGTGTCGCCGATCGCGCCCCAGTTCTCGCACAGGTTGCCGCGGCCGCGGCGGCACTGGCGGCAGTGGCCGCAGAACAGCGACGGGTCGACGGCGACCCGGTCGCCCACGGCGAGGCCGGTCGTCACGCCGGGACCGACCTCGGCGACGACGCCGGCGAACTCGTGCCCCGGGACCAGCGGGTAGGGGCTGGGCGGGAACTCGCCCGCCGCGATGTGCAGGTCGGTGCCGCACAGCCCGCAGGCACCGACCGCGACGATCACGTCGCCGGGTCCGGGGGCCGGATCGGGCACGTCGCGAACGGAGATCTCGCCCGGCTTCTCGATGACGACGGCGCGCATGCAGCCTCCTCGCTGAGACACCTTGTGGTGCTCATATGAGCGAATTAAATGCTCATATGTGTATGATGAGGTTGTATCGCGCTGTCCTGGAACGGTCAAGGGGGTTGTCATGCCACGCAGGGGCCGGCCACCGGGCGACGGCGGTCCGTCGATGGGCCCGTCGGACCTCGTGCTCGCGGGCGCGGTGGCCCGCCGGCACTACGCCGACGGCCGGTCGAAGGTCGAGATCGCCGAGGAGTTCGGGCTGTCCCGGTTCCAGGTCGCGCGGATCCTCGCCGAGGCGCGGGCGCGCGGCTGGGTGCGGGTCGAGATCACGCTGCCCGGCCACCTCGACGACGAGCTGTCGCTGGCGCTGCGCGACGCCACCGGGGTGCGCGAGGCGGTCGTCGTCGAGGCGCCCGAGCAGCCCGAGGCGGCGACCCGCGACGAGTTGGCCGGCGTCGTCGCCGAGCTGGTCGCCGACACCGTCCGCCCAGGTCAGGTGCTCGGCCTGACGTGGAGCCGGACCATCGAGGCGATGTCGCGGCGGCTGCACCGGCTGGCGCCGTGCACGGTCGTCCAGCTGGCCGGCTCGATCGCCGTCGACGGCGGTTCGGCCGGCACCGTCGAGGTGGTCCGGTCGGTGGCGGCGGCCGCCGGGGGAGAGGCGCTGCCGATCTACGCGCCGCTGGTGGTCGAGGACGCGGCGACGGCGGCCGGGCTGCGGCGACAGCGTGAGATCGCCCGCGCGCTGGACCGGTCGAAGGCCCTGGACGTCGCCGTCGTGTCGGTCGGCAGCTGGGGGCCCGGGCTGTCGACGGTATGGGAGGCGGTGACGGAGGCCGAGCGGTCCGAGGCGCTGGCGCGCGGCGCCGTCGGTGAGTCCGGCGCCCGCCTGTTCGACGCCGACGGCCGCGACGTCACCGGCGACGTCGACGAGCGCGTCGTGGGCGTGACGCTGCAGGACCTGCGCGATACCCCGGTCGTCATCGCGACGGCGTACGGCGCGCGCCGGGCTGAGGCCGCGCTGGCCGCCGTCCGCGGCGGCTTCGTCACCACCCTCGTCGCCGACGCCGCCCTGGCCCGGCGGGTGCTGGAGATCGCCGCCCCGTCATCGCCGTGACGCCTGGTGTTCGCCCGTAAGCTCTAGGGTTGCCCGGTTCTGCTCCATCACCGGAAGGACACCCATGCGCATCTCGACCCGCGCCGTCGCGGTGACGGCGGCCCTGACCACGGCGGGAGCGGTGCTGGCCGCGGCTCCGGCGACCGCCGGGCGCGACGACCAGCCGGCCGGCGCCGGCACCGTCCGCGTCGCCACCTACAACCTCAGCCTCAACCGGGCCGTCGAGGGCGAGCTGGAGGCCGACCTCTCCACCGGCGCCGACACCCAGGCGCAGGCGGTCGCCGAGGTCATCCAGCGGACCCGGCCCGACATCGTCCTGCTCAACGAGTTCGACTACGTCGAGGGCGGCGTCGCGGCCGACCTGTTCCGCGACAACTACCTCGAGGTCGGCCAGGGCGGCGCCGACCCGATCGAGTACCCGTACGCCTACGTCGCGCCGTCCAACACCGGCATCCCGACCGGCTTCGACCTCAACAACAACGGGACGATCGGCGGCGGCGACGACGCCTTCGGGTTCGGGCTGTTCCCGGGCCAGTACGGCATGGCCGTGCTGTCGAAGTACCCGATCCTGGAGGACGACGTCCGCACCTTCCAGAAGTTCCTCTGGAAGGACATGCCGGGCGCGCTGCTCCCGACGGACTTCTACTCGCCCGAGGAGCGGGCCATCCTGCGGCTGTCCAGCAAGTCGCACTGGGACGTCCCCGTGCAGGTCGGCCGCCGGACCGTGCACGTGCTGGTCTCGCACCCGACGCCGCCCACGTTCGACGGTCCCGAGGACCGCAACGGCACCCGCAACCACGACGAGATCCGCTTCTGGGCCGAGTACGTGGGCCCGGGCCGGGCGGACTGGATCTACGACGACGAGGGCGCTCGCGGCGGTCTGAAGCCGGGCTCGTCGTTCGTGATCATGGGCGACCAGAACAGCGACCCCGTCGACGGCGACTCCGTCGAGGGCGCCATCCAGCAGCTGCTGGAGAACCCCCGCGTCGTCGACCCGCTGCCCACGTCGGCCGGCGCCCCCGAGGCGGCCGTCCTGCAGGGCGGCGCGAACACTTCGCACGAGGGCCACCCGCGCTACGACACCGCCGACTTCGCCGACACCGCGCCGGGCAACCTGCGCGCCGACTACGTCCTGCCGTCGCGGCAGCTGCGCCCGGTCGGGGCGGGCGTGTTCTGGCCGGTGCGCTCGGACCCGCTGTCGCGGCTGACCGGCGAGTTCCCGTTCCCGACCAGCGACCACCGGCTCGTCTGGGTCGACGTCCGGGTGCCCGGCGGGCGCCGCTGACCAGCCGGGGCGCACATTGTCAGGGAGTTGTCAGGGTGCTGTAGCTGTTCCCTGGCGGCCAGGCACGACATTCTTGTTCCCGCGGGGGGATGAAGTGCCGGAACCCCTGGCAGATGTGGGTGGACATGGCGAGGCGCCGGCGCCGCACAGCTTGGTCGGCAGCGTGTCTAGCGGGGGGCAAGACCGCTGCCGACCGGGCCCACCCGGTCACCAGGGTGCGTCGAGCGTGCTGAGGCTGTCCGGCGGATAGCCGTCGGCGACCGCGTGCAGGGGGGTGCCCTGCCCGGCGCCCCAAGCGTGCGCGAACGCCCGTTCGCCCAGTTTGTGGCGCACCTCGGCCGTCGTCTGCTCGGTTCCGGGCCGCTCACACAGCGGGACAGGTGCGCCGATCGTGTCGCGGACCGCGGCGGCCGCGCCCAGCAGGAACGCGGCGTACGCGGTGTTCTCGTGCTCCTGCGCCACTCCGGCCAGCGCCTCCAGGACGCTCGCCGCCCGCCACCTGTCGCCAAGCTCCTGCTGCTCGGCCAGGCTCTCGTCGAGCAGGTGGATCGCCCGTTCGAGGCGGCCCTGCCGGCGGGCGACCACCCCCAGCTGGTTGAGCGACCAGCCGACGCCCTCGCGGTACCCGAGCCGCTGCGCGCGGCCCAGGCTCTGGTGCAGCAGCTGCTCAGCGGTCTCGAGGTCGTCGCTGTACAGCGCCACGGCGCCGAGGTTGAGCTGCGACCAGGTGATGCCCTCGGCGTCGCCGGCCTGCTGGAAGTAGACCAGCGCCGCCTCCGAGTAGTCGCGGGCGCGGTCCAGGTCGAGCCGCAGCCACGACATGAAGCCCAGGTAGTGCCGGGCCCAGGCGATGCCGGACTTGTCGCCCAGCTGCTGGTACAGGTGCAGGCTCTGCTCGTGCAGGTCGTGCGACAGGTCGTAGTCGGCCCGCTCACGGGCGATGCTGCCCAGGTGCCGCAGGGTCAGCGCGGCGCCGGCGGTGTCGTCGAGCCGGCGGTAGAGGTCCAGCGCCTCCTCCAGCCGCTCGGCCGCGACGTCGTACTCGCACTGCAGGAACGCCAGGTAGCCGGCGCCGCGGGAGGCGGCGGCCAGTGCGGCCGGCTCGGTCGGCGCGGCGGGGTCAGGGGCGGTGCGGGCGATGCGCAGCGCCGACTCCAGCCAGTCGCGTCCCTCGGAGTAGTGGCCGCGCAGGTAGTAGTACCGCCACAACGCCGCGGCCAGCCGCATCGACTCCGAGCTCAGCTCCCGGCTGATGGCCCGGCCGAGCGCGACCCGCAGGTTGTCCAGCTCGATGTCCAGGCGCTCCAGCGTCGGGCCCTGCTGGCCGGTGCCCAGGCCGCGCTCGGCCTGCTCGGCCAGCTCGACGTAGTAGCGCAGGTGCCGCTGCTCGATGACGGTGCGCTGCCCGCCGTCGTCGAGGCGCCGGGCGGCGTACTGCCGGATGACGGAGAACATCGAGTAGCGGGCCTCGGCGGCGTCGCGGTCGACGAGGATCAGCGACTTGTCGATCAGCCGGCCGGTGAGGTCGAGGACGCGTTCGTGGCAGGCGTCGGTCTGCTCGGCGCAGAACACGGCGACCGCGGCGGTCAGCGTCCAGCCGCCGGAGAACGTCGACACCGCCTCGAAGAACTCCCGTTCCTCGGCGCTGAGCAGCTGATAGCTCCAGTCCAGCGCGGCGTCGATGGTCTGCTGGCGCAGCGGCGCCGTGCGGCTGCCGCCGGAGAGGATCCGCGACGACGTGTCGAGCTCGTCCGCGATCTGCTCGATCGTCAGCACGTTGACCCGGGCGGCGGCCAGCTCGATCGCCAGCGGGATGCCCTGCAGGCTCCGGCACACGCGGCTGACCTGCAGCAGCCGGTCGTCGCGCGGGTGCACGCCGTGGGCGGCGGCGCGGGCCAGGAACATCCGGACGGCGTCGGCGTCGCGGATCTCCTCCAGCGGCGCACGCGACGGCGGCACGGCCAGCGGCTGCACCTGCCGGACCACCTCGCCGGGCGCGCGCAGCAGCTCGCGGCTGGTGGCCAGGATGGTCAGCCGGGGGCAGCGCTGCAGCAGGACGGTGCACAGCCAGGCGCAGGTCTCGACGACGTGCTCGCAGTTGTCCAGCACGACCAGCAGCTGCCGCGACCCGATGTGCTCGGTCAGGGCGTCGACCTCGGCGGCGTCGGAGGCCGGCCGCAGCCCGACGGCGGCCGCGACCGCGTCGGTGACCTCGGGGCCGTCGGGGCGCGCGGCTAGCGGCACCCAGCAGACGCCGGCCTCGAACTGGCGGCGCACGCCGTTGGCGACGGCGACCGCGAGCCGGGTCTTCCCGACGCCGCCCAGCCCCGTCAGCGTGACCAGCCGGACCCCGCCGTGGCCGAGCAGCGACGTCAGCTCCGTCAGCTCCGTGGCCCGGCCGATCAGCGTGTCCGGCGGCAGCGGCGGCCCCTGCACCTGCGGCGGGTAGCCCGCGGGGGAGCGGCGCAACGACTCGGTGAACTCGGCGAGCTCCCGGTCGGACAGGCTCAGCGCGGTGGCCAGCAGCCGGACCGTCAGCGGACGGGGCGCGCGGCGGCGGCCGCGCTCGAGGGCGGCGACGGCGTCGGAGCTGAGACCGGCTTTTTCGGCAAGCTCTTCCTGCGACAGACCGGCCGCTAGCCGGTGCCGCCGCAGCAGACTCGCGAAATCGTCGATCTCATTGCTGGCCGACACGCCTTGTTACCTCCGAGATGACCCGGTAGCTGTGAAATCGTACCGGGTGATCTTGGAGGTAGGCGCTTCCGCGGGCAAGTGGTTCCGCCGGACCCGCCGGAGGGCCGCTGGGCTAGATTGGCCGCCGTGCTGAGGCGGCTGCGGCGAACGGCGACGATCCTGGCCGTGGCGGCCCTGCTCACGGGCGTCGCGCCGGGTGCTTCGGGCGCTGTCGCGGCGGCGGCCGAGGTGCGGCCGGGCGACTGCGTCGTCGCGGTTCCCGACGGTGGCGAGTGCGGCGTGCTGACCGTCCCGGAGTACCGCGCCGGCGGCCCCGGCGAGCGCACCGTCGAGCTGCCGTACGTGCTCGTCCGCTCGGAGAATCCCACCGAGCCGCCGCTGGTATTCATGAACGGCGGCCCGGGCTCGGGATCGGTGCAACTGGCCGGCTACTTCTCGCACGGGCTCGGGCTGCGTGCCAGCCGCGACGTCGTCGTGCTGGAGCAGCGCGGCGGCGCCCGGGCGACGCCGTCGCTGCAGTGTCCGGGCGCGGCCGCGGCGATGGCCGACGCGTTCACCACGACCGAGGACCCGTACGACGAGTTCGAGCCGGCCGCGATCGCGATGCGGGACTGCCTGGACGAGTTCGAGGCCGCCGGCGGTGACCCGCGCGGCTACACCGTCGCCGAGACGGCCCTCGACCTGCGCGATCTGCGCGAGGCGCTGGGCTACGACAGCTGGACGGTCTACGGATTGTCGTGGTCGACGCAGGTGATGGCCGAGCTGGCCCGGATCGACCCGGCCGGCGTCGACGCCGTCGTGATGGACTCGTTCAGCGCGCCGGACCGCGACTTCGCCGCGACCGCGTACGAAGGGCTGGAGCTGTCGCTGGACCGGCTCGGCGAGCGCTCCGGCGGCGACTTCCCGGACCCGTACGCCGACCTGCTGGCCGCCGCCGACCTGCTCGACGCCGACCCGGTCGCCGTCGACGGGCACAACCCGGTCACCGGCGAGCCGGTCACGTTCCGGCTCACCGGCGACGACCTGGTGACGTTCGTCCACGCCGGCCTGTACGACGTCGAGCTGCTCCCCGTCATCCCCTATCTGCTGGACCGGCTGGCCGGCGGGCACACCGGTGCGCTGCGCACGCTGGTCGACGTCGGTGTGGATGAGCTGACCGGCCACACGCTCGGGCAGTACTGGACGATGCAGTGCCAGGACGAGGTGCCGTACCGGCGGGCCGGGGCCGGGCGCGCGTCGCCGCTGATCGAGTGGCTGGTCGCCGACGAGGTGGTCTGCGCCGAGCTGGGGCTGCCGGCGCCGCCGCGGCCGCCCGCGCCGGTCGCGTTCACCCAGCCGGCGCTGGTGCTGGCTGGATCGGAGGACCCCGTGACGGCCGCGCCGGTCGCGGACGCGGCCTCGGCCGGGCTGCCGTCCCGCGAGTTCCTCGAGTTCGCCGGCGTCGGCCATGGGGTGCTGCTGAACAGCCGGTGCGGGCGCGAGACCATCGCCGCCTGGCTGGCCGACCCCTCCCGCTCCGTCGCCGACGTCTGCGACCGCTCCACCCCCGCCTACGCGGTCGTCGGCTCCGGCGATCTGCACCCGACGTCGCGGCTCGCCCAGGCCGCCCTCGCCGCGGATGACGGCGACTGGCTCGCGGTCGCGCTGCCGGCGGCGTTCGCGCTGCTCTGTCTCGCGTGGCTCGCCGGTTGGCTGGCGCCGGTCGTGGTCGGGCGGCGGCGTGGCGCCGGCGGTGGTTCGACGCTGGCGGCGGGGCTCGCTCCGGTGGCCGGGACGGTGTTCGTGCTGGCGGTGGGCGGCCTGCTCTGGACGGCGTCGAACGCCTTGCCCACGCAGCTGGTCGTGGGCGTGCCGCCGGCCGTGCCGTGGTTGGGGCTGCTGCTGTTCGCCGGCCCGGCCGGCATCGTCCTCACCGCCCGCCGCGCCTCGGCCCGCGGCCGCGTCCTGCTCCTGGCCGCGGGACTGCTGTGGCTGGCATTCGCCGCCTGGTTCCTCGTGGTCGTCGTGCTGCCCAGCTGAATCAGGCTCAGGGCAGCTTCCTCGGCACGCTGTTCATCGGGGCGGCTCCTCGGGCCCCGACACCGCACGGGTCGGGCTCGTCCGGTTCGTTGGTCGTGAACCCGCCACCGAACTCGATGCGGTCGCCGGGCGACAGGACCGGGTAGCCGCGATCGGTCAGCACGACGAGCGTGCCGTCGGGTCGTTCGCTCCACGACCAGCCCTGCGGCCACAACAGACTCACCGGATGCAGGCCGTCGTCGAGCTCGAGGTAGAAGCAGCCGTCCTCCGTCGCCGCGAGCACGCCCTCGATCCGAGCCTGCCCGGCGAGGCCGGACCCCGGCCAGCCGGAGTCGGGCAGCGGGTGCGTCTCAGCGGGCGCCGTCGCCACCGGCTCGGGCGTCTCCCCGCCTATCGTCGTGGCGACCCCGAGCCCGATCGCGACCGACGCTGCGACAACCGACGCGCCGACAGCCGTCGCCCGGCGGCGCCGCAGCCGGCGTCGTGCCGCCGCAGCCAGGCCAGGGGGCATCGGCAACGCCTGGACCTCGGCCTTCATCGACTCTCGAAGGAACTCCTCCACGTCAGGACTCATGGCTGCCCTCCGGCACGAGTGCTCGCAGATCGTGCAGACCTCGGTGGATCAACGACCGCACGGTGGCGCGTTTGACGCCCAGCAGGTCCGCGATCGCCTGGTCGTCGAGATCGGCGTAGTACCTGAGGACCAGCGCGGCTCGCGTCCTCGGCCGGAGCCGGCTCAGCGCCCGGCCGAGCTCGTCGCGGTGGCCCACCGCGTCGAACTCGGCAGTGGACGTCGCCACCTCGTCCGGGCGGTCGGCCGTCGGGCGCTCCCGGCTGGCGAGTCGGCGGACCCAGCTGAGGTGCAGGTTGACGCAGATCCGGCGGATGTAGGCGTCGGGGTCCGCGGCTGCGCTCACGAGGTGCCACCGGCTCAGCGCTTTCGTCAGAGTCGCCTGCGTGAGGTCCTCGGCCGCGTGGTGGTTGCCGGTGAGCAGCCAGGCGAGACCGAGCAGGGCCCGGCCTCGTGCCTGGACGTACTCCTCCAGCTCCATCTGCGACTCCTCCGCTGCGTCGGCTTCTAGGAGTGAGACGCTTCGCCAGGGTCGTTCTGTTGCGGCAGGGCGCGGCTAGTCCAGGCCGTTGCGGGCGATGACGTCGCGGTACCAGTGGGCGGAGTCCTTCCAGGTCCGCTCCAGCGTGTCGTAATCGACGCGGATGAGGCCGAACCGGCGGTCGTAGCCGTAGGACCACTCGAAGTTGTCCAGCAGCGACCACGCGAAGTACCCGCGCACGTCCGCGCCCTGCTCCATCGCCTCGGCGACGGCCGACAGGTGGCGGGCGATGTAGTCGATGCGCAGCGGGTCGTTCACCGCGCCGTCGGGGGAGACGGTGTCGGGGAAGGCGGCGCCGTTCTCGGTGATCATCATCGGCAGGCCCGGGTGCTCGCGGTGCACGCGCAGCAGCAGCTCGACCAGCCCGCTCGGGTCGATGTTCCAGCCCATCGCCGTGTACGGGCCCTCGGGGCGGACGAACTCGATGTCGTCGGCGCCGACCCAGGGGGAGCCGAGGGCGTCGTCGTGGCCGTCGTCCTCGGAGCGGGGGCTGACGCCGTCCCAGCGGCGGACCAGCCCGGTCGAGTAGTAGTTGACGCCCAGCACGTCGAGCGGCTGGTGGATGATCTGCGTGTCGCCGGAGCGGACGAACGACCAGTCGGTGACCTGTGCCGTGTCGGCCAGCAGGTCGTCGGGGTAGGCGCCGGACAGCATCGGCCCGGTGAACGCGCGGTTGGCGAGCGCGTCGACCCGGCGGGCGGCGTCGCGGTCTTCCTCCGACGACGGGTCCACAGGCCGGATCACGTGCAGGTTCAGCGTGACCGAGGCGCGCGCCGACGGCAGCACCGAGCGGATCGCCTGCACGCCCAGGCCGTGCGCCAGATTGAGGTGGTGGACGGCGGCCAGGGCGGCGGCCGGCTCGGCCCGGCCGGGCGCGTGCGCGCCGGACGCGTACCCGAGGTAGGCGCTGCACCACGGCTCGTTCAACGTCGTCCACAGGTCGACGCGGTCGCCCAGCTCGCGGGCCACGATCTCGGCGTAGTCGGCGAACCGGTACGCGGTGTCGCGGGTGGCCCAGCCGCCGGCGTCCTCGAGATCCTGCGGCAGGTCCCAGTGGTACAGCGTCAGGACCGGCTTGACGCCGCGCTCCAGCAGGCCGTCGACGAGACGCGAGTAGAAGTCCAGCCCCTCGCGGTTGGCGGGGCCGCGCCCGCCCGGCTGCACCCGCGGCCACGCCGTGGAGAACCGGTACGCGCCCAGGCCCAGGTCGGCGATGTGGCCGAGGTCCTCGGGCCAGCGGTGGTAGTGGTCGTCGGCGACGTCGCCGGTGTCGCCGTTCAGGGTCTTGCCGGGCGTGTGCGAGAACGTGTCCCAGATGGACGGCCCGCGGCCGCCCTCCTTCGCCGCGCCCTCGATCTGGTACGAGGCCGTCGCCGACCCCCAGAGGAAGCCGTCGGGGAAACGAGTGCTCATGTGTCGCGACTCCTAGCGAGGACGTGGCCGGAACTCCACCGACCTTATCCAAGCTGCCGACCCGTCGAGGGCCGGGCATACTGTCGGCGACTGGGGGCCGGAGGCTCCCACCAGTCGTCAGTCCGGGCCGTGAGACGACCGGAGCGAAGGAGTCCACATGCATGGCCCGAGACATGAGGAGTCGTTGAGCGGGCAGCGGCGATCGTGGCGGCACGGCGCCCGCGCGGACGTGCTGCTCGCGGCCGCGGTCGGGGTGTTCGTGGTGCTCACGACGGTGGTGGGTGACGGCGACCCGGTCGGGCTGCGGGCGGTCCCGGCGCTGGGCTGGCTGCTGATCGTCGCGGGGTCCGCCGCGCTGGCGGTGCGCCGCCGGTTCCCCGTCGCCACCGCCGTCGTGACGCTGGTCGCGACCAGCGTCTACTACCCGGTCGTCAACCCTGACGGCGCCATCCTGCTCACGCTGATCATCGCGCTCTACACGCTGGCGGCGACGGGCCGGACGGTGGCGGCGGCGGTCATCGGCGGGCTGGCGATCGTCGGCTCGGCGTTCGGCGAGTACGGCACCGACGCCTCTCCGCTCGGCGACGCGGGCATGTTCCTGCTGGTCGGCTGGCTGGTCGCGGCCGTCGCGATCGGCGGGTTCGTGCACAGCTCCCGGCGCGAGCGGGAGGAGGCGCTGCGCCGCCGGGCGACGGAGGAGCGGCTGCGCATCGCCCGCGAGCTGCACGACGTCCTCGGGCACAACATCTCGCTCATCAACGTCCAGGCCGGGGCTGCGCTGCACGCCCTGGAGCGCGACGGCCGGGGCGGCCCGGCCGCGGACGCGCTGGCCGCGATCAAGGAGACCAGCCGCGAGGCGCTGCGCGAGCTGCGCGGCACCCTCGGCGTGCTGCGCCAGGTCGACGAAGCGGCGCCGACGGGGCCCGCGCCGGGCTTGCGCCGGCTCGCGGAGCTGGCCGAGCGGAGCCGGGCCGCCGGGCTGGCCGTCGACGTCGAGACCGACGGCGAGCCGGCCGAGCTGACACCGGCGGTCGACCTCGCCGCCTACCGGATCGTGCAGGAGGCGCTCACCAACGTCACCCGGCACGCCGGGGCCGGCCGGGTCGCCGTCAGGATCGGCTACGGACGCGATGATGTGACGGTGGACGTGAGCGACGACGGGCGTGGCGCCGGCTCCCGCGCCGGCACCGGCAGCGGCATCGACGGCATGCGGTCACGGGCCGAGGCGCTCGGCGGCACGCTGGAGGCGGCCGACCGGCCCGGCGGCGGGTTCCGGGTCAGGGCGCGGCTCCCGTACGGTGGCCGGCCATGACGACGACCGTGCTGCTCGCCGACGACCAGCGACTGGTCCGCGCCGGGTTCCGCTCCATCCTCGACGGCGAGCCGGACCTGACGGTCGTCGGCGAGGCCGCCGACGGCGCCGAGGCGCTGACGCTGGTACGCGAGCTGCGTCCGGACGTCGTGCTGATGGACGTGCGGATGCCCGAGCTGGACGGGCTGGAGGCCACCCGGCGCATCGTCGCCGACCCGGCGCTGGCCGGCGTGCGCGTCGTCATCCTCACGACGTTCGACCTCGACGACTACGTGTACGGCGCGCTGCGGGCCGGCGCCAGCGGGTTCCTCGTCAAGGACACCGAGCCGATGGAGCTGATCCACGCCGTACGGGTGGTGGCTCGCGGCGACGCGCTCATAGCGCCGTCGATCACCCGGCGGCTGATCTCCGAGATCGCCGGCCGGGCCGCCAAGCCGGTGCCGAACGCCCGGCTGAACGCGCTGACCGAGCGGGAGCGCGAGGTGCTCCGGCTGGTCGCGGCCGGGCTGTCCAACGACGAGATCGCCGAGCGGCTCGTGCTCAGCCCGGCGACGGCGAAGACGCACGTCAGCCGCATCCTCACCAAGCTGCAGGCCCGCGACCGGGCCCAGCTGGTCGTGCTCGCCTACGAGGCCGGGCTGGTGACGCCCGGCTGGCTGGGCTGAACGGCAGTCGACTCCAGGCGTACGTGAAACCCCGTAGGGCACAACCGCGGGTGTAGTCCAGGTGTCCGCCCCAGCCGGACGCGCGGGCACGTACCGTCCGCCGATCCTCGTCAGTGTCGGAGCAGTCCGCACGGACGAGGAAGGAACGAACATGAGGCTGGAACGGCTCGCCGCCTGGTCGCAGCGGCACCACTGGCCGGCCATCGGCCTGTGGCTGGTCGTGCTGGCCGGCGTCACGGCGCTGTCGCAGGCCGTCGGCGACGACTACCACGACGACCACGGGCTGCCGGGCACCGAGTCGCAGCAGCTGAGCGACACCCTGGAGGGCGCCGCGCCCGCGCAGGCCGGCGACTCCGTCCAGGTCGTGCTGCAGGACGGCGACGGCGTCGAGGTCCAGCGCGACCGCGTCGACGCGATGCTGGGCGACCTGAGCATGCTGCCGCACGTCGTGTACGTGACCAGCCCGTTCGACGCGCCGGGGGCGATCTCGGCGGACGGGACCATCGCCTACGCGTCCGTGACGCTCGACGGCGCCGCCACCGACGTGCCGGCCGACGCCGTCCGCGACATCATCGACACCGCACAGGCCGCCGACGGGGACGGCCTGCGGGTCGAGCTGGGCGGCGACGCCGTCCGGGGCGCGGAGGAGTCCGCCGGCGGCGCCGCCGAGGGCGCCGGGATGCTGGCCGCGCTGGTGATCCTCGTGTTCATGTTCGGCTCGTTCCTGGCCGCGACGCTGCCGCTGATCACCGCGCTGTTCGCGGTCGGCAGCACGCTCGGCGTGATCGTGCTGCTGTCCAACGTCGTCACGATCGCGACCTACACGCCGCCGCTGATGATGCTGGTCGGCATCGGTGTCGGCATCGACTACGCGCTGCTGGTGTTCGCCCGGTACCGCTCCGAGCTGCTGGCCGGCGCCGACCGCCAGCGGGCCGCCCGGACCGCGCTGGACACCGCCGGCCGTTCGGTGATCTTCGCCGGCTGCACCGTGATCATCGCGCTGCTCGGCCTGTTCGTGCTGGGCCTGGGCTCGCTGCAGGGCGTCGCGCTGGCCGTCGCGTTGACAGTGCTGGTCACCATGATCGCGTCGCTGACGCTGCTGCCGTCGCTGCTGACCGTGTTCGGCCGTCGGATCGAGAAGCGCATCGTCGCGCACGCCGGCAAGTCCAAGCGGCAGCCCGGCGCCCGCTGGCGGCGGCTGGCCGACGCGGTCCGCCGGCGCCCGCTGCCGCCGCTGATCGCCGCGGTCGCCGTCCTGCTCGCCCTGTCCGCGCCGGCCCTGGGCATGCGGCTCGGGTTCGCCGACGCCGGCAACGAGGCCACCTCGTCGACCAGCCGGCAGGCCTACGATCTGCTCGCCGAGGGGTTCGGCCCGGGCTTCAACGGCCCGCTGATCGTGCTGGCCGAGGGCGCCTCCGACGGCGGCGCCGCGCTCGCGTCCGCGCTGACGGACACGCCCGGGGTGGCCGGCGTCGTGCCGCCGCAGCCGCTGCCGGACACCGACCTCGCGCTGGTCGTCGTCTTCCCGGAATCCGCGCCGCAGGACGCCGCGACCGCCGACCTGGTGCACCGGCTGCGCGACGACGTGCTCCCGCCGCTGGAGTCGTCGACGGACGCGACGTACCTGGTCGGCGGCTCGACGGCGGCCGCGGAGGACTTCGCCGCCGCCGTCAGCGACCGGCTGCCGCTGTTCGTCGCCGTCGTCGTCGGGCTGTCCGCGCTGCTGCTGATGGCGGTGTTCCGGTCGGTGTGGGTGCCGCTGAAGGCGGCGCTGCTGAACCTGCTCAGCATCGGCGCATCGCTCGGCGTCGTGACCCTGGTGTTCGGCGAGGGCCTGTTCGGCGTCTCCGCCGGGCCGGTCGAGGCGTTCGTCCCGGTGATGATCTTCGCGATCGTCTTCGGCCTGTCGATGGACTACGAGGTGTTCCTCGTGTCGCGGATGCACGAGGAGTGGCGCCGCTCCGGCAACGCCGTCCGCGCGGTCCGCGAGGGCCTGGCCACGACCGGCGGCGTCATCACGGCCGCGGCCGCGATCATGGTCGTCGTGTTCGGGGCGTTCCTGCTCAGCCCGGACCGGATGCTGCAGCAGTTCGGCCTCGGCCTCGCGGTCGCGGTCTTCCTCGACGCCGTCGTCATCCGCTGCCTCATCGTCCCGGCCGTGATGAGCCTGCTGGGTGAGCGGGCCTGGTGGCTCCCTCGCTGGCTGGACCGGATCCTGCCGCACATCGCGCTGGAGCGGCCCGAGCCGCCGGCGCGGGACGACGCGGACGCCGTCGGCGCCGGACCGGCACGGTAGCCCGTGGACGTGCTGGAGCTGGCGCGCCTGCAGTTCGCGCTGACCGCGGGCGCCCACTTCCTCTTCGTCGCGCTGACGCTGGGCCTGGCCACCGTCGTCGCCGTCCTGCAGACCCGGGCCACCGCGGGCGACAGCGAGATCCACCGGCGGATGACCCGGTTCTGGGGCCGGCTGTACGTGATCAACTACGCGATGGGCATCGTGACCGGCCTGGTCATGGAGTTCCAGATCGGGTTGAGCTGGAGCGGGCTGACGCACTTCGCCGGCAATGTGCTGGGCGCGTCGCTGGCGATGGAGACGCTGGTCGCGTTCTTCGTCGAGTCGACGTTCCTCGGGCTGTGGATCTTCGGCTGGGGCCGGCTGAACCGCTGGCTGCACCTGACCACGATCTGGGTCGTGACGCTGACGGCGTACGCGTCGGCGTACTGGATCCTCGTCGCGAACGGGTTCATGCAGCACCCCGTCGGCGCGGCGCCAGGCCCGGACGGGCTGCGGCTCACCGACGCCGGGGCGGTGCTGACGAACCCGAGCGCGCTGCAGGCGTTCTGGCACGTGCTGGCCGGCGGCCTGGTCACGGCCGGGTTCTTCCTCGCCGGGGTGAGCGCGTGGCACCTGCTGCGGCGCACGCCGGAGCAGGAGTTCTTCGGCCGGTCGCTGCGGATCGGCGTCTTCGTCGCGGCACCGGCGTTGTTCGCGTCGGCCGTCACCGGGGGGCGTCAGCTGCAGCTGATCGAGGAGATCCAGCCGCACAAGTGGGACGCGTTCACCGGCGGCGCCGGCGGTGCCCGGATCGGCGCGCTGCTGATGCTGACGGCGTTCGCGGCGATGTTCTTCTTCTCGCTGCTCAACGTGCTGCTGGCGCTGTCGCGCCGGGTCGTCGTGACGGCGCGGCTGTGGCACGTCGCGCTGATCGCGGCGATCCCGCTGCCGTACGTCGCGATGATCTCCGGCTGGGTGTTCCGGGAACTGGGCCGCCAGCCGTGGGTCGTCGACGGCCTGCTGACCACCGAGGACGCGGTGTCGGACCTGTCGGCGGGCGCGATCCGGGTGTCGTTCACGGCGTTCGTGTCGCTGTTCGCCGTGCTCATCGCCGTCAACGGGTGGCTGCTGGCGCGGCACGCGCGCCGCGGCCCGGAGCCGGCCGGACGGGTCGAGCTGGAGGTGCTGGTATGACCGAGACGCTGGCCGCCGTGCTGCTCGGGTTCTTCGCGGCCGGGTACTTCGTGCTGGGCGGCGCCGACATCGGGGCCGGCATGCTGCTGCCGTTCCTGGGCCGCGACGGCGGTGAGCGGCGGCAGGTCGTCGCCGCGATCGTGCCGTTCTTCCTGGCCGACGAGGTGTGGCTGGTGGCGACCGCCGGGCTGCTGATCGGCGCGTTCCCCGACGCGGAGGCGCGGCTGCTGCCCGGCCTGCTGCCCCTGGTGGTGGCGCTGCTGGCCGGCTGGATCGTCCGCGACATGGGGCTGTGGACGCGCAACCGGGCCGGCGGCCGGGTCTGGCCGGCGGTCTGCGACACGGCGGTGACGCTGGGCTCGTGGACGGTGGCCGGGTCGTGGGCGTGGCTGCTGGCCGGGCTGTTCACCGGCTCGACGTCGGTCGCTCGTGGCGCCGACGTGGTGCTGCTGGCCGGTCTCGTCGTCGCGCTGTTCGTCCTGCACGGGCTCGCGTTCGCGCGGCTGCGGCTGACCGGCCGCGCCTACGAGCGGGCCCGCGCGGTCTCCGGCGGCGCGGGGGACCGGGCGACGTTCGCCGTCACCGCGACGCTGGCGGCGCTGCTGCCCGTCGCCGCGGGCGCGCGGCTGGACCTGACCGGCTCCGCCGCCGACGGCGCGACGCTGGACCTGCTGGTCCCGGCCGTCTACGCGATGCTGCCACTCCTGCTCGCCGGTCAGGTGCTCACCTGGTGGACGTTCCGCGAGCGCGTCACCGCGTAGCCGTCAGGACAGCAGGTGGTCGGCCGGCACGGACAGCCGGACCATCTCGCCGTCGACCCGGTGCACCTCGTCCGCCGCGGCGTAGAGGTCGCGGGCCAGCGTCCGGTCCACCCGCAGGTAGCCGGCTCGCCGCAGCCGGGCGACCTCCTCGGCCGGCAGGTCCGGTCCGCTCCAGACCGCCCGGCCGACAGTGCCGAGCAGGTCACCGCCGACGGCGGGCTCCTGGCCGGCCGTCGTGACCGCCTCCGGGTCGCCCAACTTGACCTCCGCGACGGTGCCGAGCTCCTCTCCGAGGGCGTCGACCACCGTCATCCCTTCGCGCACCTCGCCGAGCCGGTCGGCGGCGTCGTTCCCGTGAGTCATCCCCGGTTCGTACCCGTTCGCGGCCGGGTCAACCGCCGTCAGGCCGGCCGGCGCACCTCGGCGTGGAAGCAGCCGAACTCCACGGCCCGCACGTGCACGACCTCGACCGCCGGGTCGGCGAACAGGTCGTCCAGCGCGGCCGCCGCGACCTCCTCGGCGTGGCCCGGCGCCGGCGCGACCAGCCGGCCGCCGACGATGTGGCCGCGCTTGTCGTAGCCGCGGAACACCCGCCGCGACGACGCGACCTCGGCAGGGAACCCGTCGTGCCGCGGGCCGCCGCAGTCCCGCGCGTGCAGGAACACCGGCCCGGTCTCGTCGTAGGCGCCCGGGTCCGCGCCGTGCTCGCCGGCCCAGCGGCGCAGCGGCGCGTAGGACACCAGGACCAGCCGGTCGCCGCGGACGCTGCGGGTCAGGCAGCAGCGCAGCGGCGCGCCGCCTTCGTCGTCGGTGAACGGCTCGCGGACCTGGCCAGCGTCGTCGCGCTCGCGCAGCCGGGCGGTGACCTCGGCCGGGATCGCGCGGTACTCGTAGGTGTGCATGACTCCAGCCTGCGTCGCCGGCCGGGGCGGTACTGGCGGGAATCGGACCTGGCGTCGGCGCTGCCTAGGATGGCGTGGTGGCCGAACTCCCGTTCCCGCTGACCACCGACCGCCTGACGCTGCGCATCTACACCGAGACCGACCTGGACGAGTTCCACCGCCTGCACTCCAACCCCGACGTCGCCCGGTACCTGTACCGGGACCCGTGGTCGCGCGCCTACGCGATGCAACGGCTGGGCATGCGCATGCAGGAGACCATGCCCGAGCGCGAGGGCGACGCGCTGGACCTCGTCGTCGAGCGGACCGCCGGCGCGGTCTACCTGGGCGAGGTGCACCTGCACATCGCCAGCGAGCAGCACCGCACCGCCGAGATCGGGTTCGCGTTCCATCCCGAGCACCACGGCCAGGGCTACGCCCAGGAGGCGGCGACGGAGCTGCTGCGGCTGGCGTTCGGGTCGCTGGGCATGCGGCGCGTCATCGGCCGCTGCGACGCCGACAACGCCGCGTCCGCCGGGCTGATGGAGCGCCTCGGCATGCGCCGCGAGGCTCACCTCATCGAGAACGAGCTGGTCAAGGGCGTGTGGGCGAGCGAGTACGACTACGCGATGCTGGCCACGGAGTGGGCGGAGCGCACGGGCTAGACGTGCCCCGCGTCGTGCACGAGCAGCGCGATCTGGACCCGGTTGTTGAGGTCCAGCTTCGTCAGCACCCGCGACACGTGCGCCTTCACCGTCGCCACGCTCATGAACAGCTCCGCGCTGATCTCGGCGTTGGACCTGCCGTGCGCGATCGCGACCGCGACCTCCAGCTCCCGCTCGGACAGGCCGGCCAGCTGCGCCTTGGCCCGCTGCGTGCGGCCGCCGCCGTCGCCGTCGGAAACGTGCGCGATCAGCTGCCGGGTCACCGTCGGGGACAGGATCGGCTCGCCGGCCGCCGCCCGGCGGACCGCTGCGACGATGTCGGCCGGGGGAGTGTCCTTCAGCAGGAACCCGGTCGCGCCGGCCCGCAGCGCGCGCAGCACGTGGTCGTCGGTGTCGAACGTGGTGAGGATGACGATCTCGGGCGGGTCGGCGCGCCGGCGCAGCGCCTCGGTGGCGGCGAGCCCGTCGACCTTCGGCATCCGGATGTCCATCAGCACGACGTCGGGCCGGGCCGACTCGACCATCGCCGGCACATCGGCGCCGTCGGCCGCCTCGCCGACGATCTCCAGGTCCGGCGCGCCGGCCAGCATCATCGACAGACCGGCCCGCACGAGCGCGTCGTCGTCGACGATGAGGATCTTCGTGACCGCGGGCTCGGACTCGGGCGTCATGCGTTTCTCCTATGTCAAGCCGCTGCTGCGAGGTTCGGCGCGGTTGCGGTTGATGGGTTGTTCTTCAGGGTGTTGAAGACGGTTCGGGCGAGTCGTCGTTTGAGGGCTCGCAGGGCTTCGGTGGTGGTGTCGCCGGTGGCGATGCGTTTGTTGTAGTAGGCACGGCCGAGTCCGTGCAGTCTGATTTGGGTGACCGCGATGCGGTGCAGGGCGGCGTTGAGTTGCCGGTTGCCGGATTTGTTCATGCGCACGCGGCCCTTGGTCCGGCCCGACCACACGGGGACGGGGGCGACACCGGCGTGCATGGCGTACTTGGCTTCGCTGGCGAACCGGGTGATGCCGGCGGTCTCGCCGACGATCTTGGCTGCGGTCAGCTCCG
>NZ_POTW01000052.1 GCF_003236295.1 Jiangella anatolica | reverse complement strand
ACCCAACCCGAACACGACGACCGACTCCCCCGGCCGCACGCCGGCCGTCGTCACGACGGCGCCGAAGCCGGTCAGCACCGCGCAGCCGAGCATCGCCGCCACGTCGAACGGCACCGACGCCGGCACGACGACGACGGAGCCTCGCGAGACGACGGTCCGCTCGGCGAACGCCGACACACCCAGGTGGTGCGCGAAGTCGACACCGTCGCGGGAGAACCGGGTCCCACCGGCCACGAGCCGCCCCGCTCCGTTGGCCACAGCCCCGACGGTGCACATGGCCGGGCGGCCGGCGGCGCACTCGAAGCAGTGCCCGCACGACGGCACGAACGTCATGACGACGTGGTCGCCGGGCGCGACGTCGATGACGCCGGGGCCGACCGCCTCCACGACGCCGGCGGCCTCGTGCCCGAGCACCATCGGCGTCGGCCGCGGCCGGCTGCCGTTGATGACGGAGAGGTCGGAGTGGCACAGCCCGGCCGCCTCGATCCGCACCAGCAGCTCACCGGCCTCCGGCCCGGCGAGGACAAGCGACTCGACCGTCAGCGCTGAGCCACCCGCGTACGGCGGCGACGCACCCAGCCGCCACAGCACCGCGGCACGCGTCGGGACAGCACTCACAGCAGCCCCAGCGCCTCGCGCGGATCCCCGTCCAGCAGCCACTCGATCGTCGACGGCAGCACGTACGGCATGGTCGGCGGCCGGATCGCGGCGATCTCCCGCAGCCCGGCCACCGCCTGCGCCGGCGTCCAGATCGGGAAGTCCGACCCGAACAGCAGCTTGTCGACCACACCCCACTCCTGGGCCCGGACCAGCGCGTGATACCCGTCGAACGGCCGCGCCCACGAGGCGGAGACGTCGGTGAAGACGCGCCGGTTCTTCCGGCAGACCACCATCGCCTCGCGCTGCCACGGGTGCCCCATGTGCGCCATCACCATGGTGAGGTCCGGATGCCGGCGGGCCACTTCGTCGACGACCAGCGGCTGGCTGACCATGAGCGAGCCGGCCGGGCTCGGCGTCGCGCCCATGTGCCACAGGATGACCAGCCCGGCCTCGGCGGCAGCGCGATAGAAGGGATCGAAACGCGAGTCACGCGCGTCGAACAGCGCCAGGACGGGGTACAGCTTGATCCCCCGCAGCCCGCGCGCGACACCGTCCGCCAACTGCTCCAGGACATCGGGGTCGGTGGGGTCCAGCGCCATGAACCCGATCGTCTCGGTGCTGGTCGACGCGCAGAACCACTCGACGTACTCGTTCGGCGTCGCGACACCGGCCGCCGTCGCCCGCAGGCCGAACACGCAGGCGACGGAGACGCCGCCCTCCTTCATCGCCCGGTCGTACTCCTCGGGCGTGAACGCGTGCGCCTCCTCCTGGTGGTAGACCGGCGCCCAGTGGTCGCGCCACTCCGGGCCCCAGTGCTCCGGCTGATGACAGTGGCTGTGGACGTCGAACACACGGCCTCCTAGGGGTGGGCGGGACGCAGCGAGCTGTGCACGATGCGCATGGCGGCGGCGGTGTCCGGGTCGCCGGCCAGCTCGGCCGCGGTCTCCGACAGCCGCTCCAGGTAGAACTGCTGACGGTCCGGGCCGAACTCACCGGACGGGCCGGAGACGCTGACGGCGGCCAGGCACTCGCCGTCGACCTCGACCGGGACCGCGACGCAGCGCAGCCCGACGCTGCGCTCGTTGTCGTCGAAGGCGTAGCCCCGCCGCTCGATCAGCCGCAGCTCGCGGGTCAGCTCGTCCATCGTCGTGATGGTGGCGTCGGTGAACCGCTCGAACGGGCCGGCGGGGACGTGGTCGGCCAGCCGGTCGGCGGGCAGCCGCGACAGCAGCAGCTTGCCCAGCCCGGTGCAGTAGGAGTGGTCGCGGACGCCGGGGCTGGCGCGGAACCGGATCGGCCGGTCCGGCTCGTGCACGCCGACGTGGATGACCTGGTCGCGGTCGAGCATGCCGAGGTTCGCCGTCTGCCCGGTGCGGTCGGCCAGCGGCGCGAGGTACCGGTCGGCGACGACGGACAGGTCCAGCGACGACATGTACGCGTTGGACAGCCGCAGCACCTTGTGCCCGAGCCGGTACGACGGCCGCTCGTCGACGCGGACGATGTACTCCATCTCGGCCAGCACCGCGAGCAGCCGCACCAGCGTGCTCTTCGGCAGCCCGGTGGACTCGCTGATGTCGACCAGCGTGAACGGGTCCGGGCCGGTGGACAGCAGCTCCAGCAGCGCGAGGCCGCGGGCCAGCGCGTTGGCGTGGTAGTTCGCCGACGCCGGCCGATCGTCGTCGACGGAGGTGCGGCGGGTGGTTCTGGCGACGGGTCTCACGATGATTGCCCCTTGCTGTTGTTCCGTGCTCTGAGTACCTGGCCGGCCCGTGCGCCGGTGTGCCGCCCCTCGGTGATCGTCGGCTCACCGTTGACGATCACCGCGTCGACGCCGTCGGGGTAGCGCCGGGGGTCGGCGAACGTGGCGCGGTCGGCGAGCCTGCCGACGTCGAGCACCACGATGTCGGCGGCCTGCCCTGCGGTGATGGTGCCACGATCGGTGATCCCGGCCCGTCGCGCCGCACCCGACGTGGCCTTGCGGATCGCCTCCGGCAGCGTCAGCGTGCCGTCGGCGACGTGGTCGGACAGCAGCCGCGGGTAGCTGCCGTAGGCGCGCGGGTGCGGGCTGCCCTCGCCCGTCGGCCCGTCGAGGTCCAGTGCCTGCCCGTCGGAGCCGATGACCGTCGCGGGGTGGGAGAGGACGGCGCGCAGGTCGCCCGCGTCGCGGCCGCCGGCGACCATCGAGACGGCGTTGCCGAGCCGGGCCAGCAGCTCCAGCGCGACGGTGTCCGCGTCGGCGCCGCGCTCGGCGGCCAGCTCGGTGATCCGGCGCCCGACCACCTCAGGTGCGCCCGGCGCGGAGTTGACGGTGATCTCGTCCCAGCCCAGCGGCTGCCCGGCCCAGTGCTCGCGGATCCGCGTGACCGCTTCGGGATCGGTCAGCCGGGACCGCATCACCGACTCGCCGCCGGCCTGCGCCCACGCGGGCAGCCGCTGCGACAGCGGCGCGTTACCGGCGAGGTACGGGTACATGTCGATCGCGACGTCGAGGCCGTCGGCGCGGGCGGCGTCGACCAGCTCCAGCGCCTTGGCGGCGTTGCCCCAGTTGCGCCGGCCGACGACCGTGAGGTGCGACAGCTGGGTGCGCACGCCGGTGGCCGCCGCGACCTCCAACGCCTCGCGGACGGCCGGCAGCACGTCGTCGGCGTAGTCGCGCAGGTGCCAGGCGAACACCGCGTCGTGATCGGCGACGACGCGGGCCAGCGCGTCCAGCTCGTCGCGCCGGGCGAACGTCAGCGGCGCGTACATCAGCCCGGTCGAGAGCCCGGCCGCACCCGCGGACAGCGCGTCGGACAGCAGCGATGTCATCGCGTCGAGCTGGGCGGCGGTGGGCAGGCGGTCGTCGAACCCGACGACGCCGGCGTGCAGCGGCAGGTGCCCGACCAGCCCGGCGACGTTGAGGCTGGGCCGTGCGGCGGCGACGGCGTCCAGGTACTCGCCGTAGGTCCGCCAGGCCCACTCGATCGACGGGTCGAGGTCGAGGTAGCTGACGGCGGCCCGCACGCCGGCGACGTCGGCGCCGGGCGCCAGCGGCGCGACGCCCAGCCCGCAGTTGCCGACCACCGTCGTCGTGATGCCCTGGTGGACGGCGCTGCGTCCCTGCGGCGCGGACAACAGCGTGAGGTCGGAGTGCGTGTGCAGGTCGACGAAGCCGGGGCAGACGACCTTCCCGGTGGCGTCGATCGTCCGGGCGGCCTCGGCCGGACCCGGCGGGCCCACCGCGACCACCGTCCCGCCGGCCACGAGCACGTCGGCCCGGACCCCGTCCGCGCCGGTGCCGTCGACCACCGTCCCGCCGCTGATCAGGAGATCGATCACGAGGCGGCCCCAGGCAGCACCGGCAGCAGCTCCGGGAAGTGGCAGGCGCTGGGGTGGCCGGCGCCGAGCCGGTCCTCCAGCGCGGGCGCCTCCTCCGCGCACTTCGGCTGCGCCTTCCAGCAGCGGGTGCGGAACCGGCAGCCCGACGGCGGGTTCGCCGGGTTCGGCACGTCGCCCTTCAGCGTGATCCGCTCCCGGGCGCCGCGCAGCCGCGGGTCCGGCACCGGCACCGCCGACAGCAGCGCCTGCGTGTACGGGTGCTGCGGCGCGCGGAAGATCTCGTCGCGGGTGCCGGTCTCGACGATCCCGCCGAGGTACATGACCGCGATGCGGTGCGACACGTGCCGCACGATCGACAGGTCGTGCGAGATGAACAGGTACGCCAGCCCCAGCCGCTGCTGCAGCTCGCGCAGCTTGTTCACCACCTGCGCCTGGATCGACACGTCCAGCGCGGACACGGGCTCGTCCAGCACCAGCAGCTCCGGGTCGAGCGAGAGCGCCCGGGCGATGCCGATGCGCTGGCGCTGGCCGCCGGAGAACTCGTGCGCGTACCGGTTGGCGTGCTCGGGCTGCAGGCCGACGAGGTCGAGCAGCTCGGCCACCCGCTCGGCGCCGCCCTGCCGGTACTTCCCCTGCACCCGCAGCGGCTCGGCGACGATGTCGTGCACGGTCATCCGTGGCGACAGCGAGGCGTACGGGTCCTGGAAGACGATCTGCGTCTTGCTCCGCCAGGGCCGCAGCTCGTCCTCGCTCATCGTCGCGAGGTCGTGCCCGCGGTAGAGGATCCGCCCCGAGGTCGGCTCCAGCAGCCGCACCACCATGCGCCCGGTGGTCGACTTGCCGCAGCCGGACTCCCCCACCAGGCTCAGCGTCTCGCCCTGGTCGATGCCGAACGAGACGCCGTCGACGGCCTGGACGGCGCCGACCGGGCGGCGGAACAGCCCGCCGCGGACGGGGAAGTGCATGGCCAGGTCCTCGACCCGCAGCACCTCCTCGCCCAGGTGCTCCAGCCGCTCGGCGGCCGCCGTCTGGACGCTCAACGGGGGTTCGGCGGGGTGGGATGTCACCGGGTCACCTCCGTGGGAACGACGGCCGCGAGCTCCTCGGCGAAGTGGCAGGCGCTGTGGTGTGCGGCGCCGACGGCGCGCAGCGGCGGCCGCTCGGTGCGGCAGCGGTCCCGGGCCAGCGGGCAGCGCGGGTGGAACGGGCAGCCCGGCGGCGGCGCCAGCAGGCTCGGCGGACTGCCCGGGATCGGGTGCAGCTCGTCGACGTCGCGGTCCAGCCGGGGCAGGCTCTCCAGCAGCCCGACGGTGTACGGATGCCGCGGCTCGGTGAAGACGGTGATGACGTCGCCCTGCTCGACCACGCGGCCGGCGTACATGACGACGACCCGGTCGGCCAGCTCGGCGACGACGCCGAGGTCGTGCGTGATCAGCAGCGTCGCCGCCTGCGTCTCCTGCTGCGCGACCTTGAGCAGGTCGAGCACCTGCGCCTGGATGGTGACGTCGAGCGCGGTGGTCGGCTCGTCGGCGATCAGCAGGCTGGGGCCGTTGGCGATCGCCATCGCGATCATCGCGCGTTGCCGCATGCCGCCGGAGAACTCGTGCGGGTACTGCCGGAACCGGGCCGCCGCGTCGGGCATGCCGACGAGGGCGAGCAACTCGATCGCGCGGTCGCGGGCGGCGCCCTTGGCCAGCTTCTTGTCGTGCAGCCGCAGCGCCTCGACGATCTGCCGGCCGATCGTCACGACCGGGTTGAGCGCCGTCATCGGGTCCTGGAAGATCATCGCGATCTCGCCGCCGCGGATCGAGCGCAGCTCCTTGGCCGGCAGCGCGCCCAGGTCGCGGCCGCGGAACCGGATCGTCCCGCCGGCTCGCCGGCCCGACTTCACCAGGCCGAGGATCGACATCGCGGTGACGCTCTTGCCCGAGCCGGACTCGCCGACGACACCGACGATCTCGCCCCGGTCGACGGTGAACGACGCGCCGTCGACGGCCTTGACGACCCCCTCGTCGGTGCGGAACTCCACCGCCAGGTCGTCGACCTCCAGCAACGGTTCGGATTGCGTCATCACGACCTCCCCGACTGCCGCGGGTCGACGGCGTCGCGCAGGCCGTCGCCGACGAAGTTGACCGACAGTACCGTCGCGGCGATGGCCAGGCCGGGCGGCAGCCACAGCCACGGCATCGACTGGATCACCGTCAGGCTCTGCGCGTCGTTGAGCATGTTGCCCCAGCTGGCCTGCGGCGGCTGGACGCCCAGGCCGAGGAAGGACAGCACCGCCTCGGAGAGGATCGCGCCGGCCACCGAGATGGTCCCGACGACGACGATCTGCCCCATCGCGGCCGGCACGATGTGCTTGCGCAGCAGCCAGCCGCGGGACGCGCCCGCGACCCGGGCGGCGTGCAGGTACTCGCGTTCGCGCACGGCCAGCGTGACGCCGCGGACCAGCCGGGCCGCCGTCGGCCACTCGGCGGCGGCGATCGCGATGACGAGGATCGGGATGCTGGGGCCGAGCAGGCCGGCCAGCACGATCACGACGACGATGTTCGGGAACGACAGCATCATGTCCGCGGTGCGCATCAGCAGGGTGTCGATCCAGCCGCCGAACAGCCCCGCGACCGCGCCGACGAGCGTGCCGACCACCACCGCCAGCAGCGCCGCGGCCACGCCGACCAGCAGCGACACCCGGGCGGCGTAGACCAGCCGGGCGAACACGTCACGGCCGGACGCGTCGGTGCCCAGCCAGTGGTCGCCCGACGGCGGCTGCCGGATCGCGCCGAGGTCGACGGCGTACGGCGAGTGGTTCGCGATCAGCGGCGCGAAGACCGCCACGACGAGGATCAGCACCAGGAAGATCGCGCCACCGACCGCCACCCGGTTGCGGCGGAACCGGCGCGCGGCCATCGCCCGCGGCGAGCGGCGGCCGGACCGCGGCCCGCCACCGGCGGCGTCGACGGCCACCGCCACTTCGGCGGCGGCGACGTCGGGCGTGTCGAGGGACGGTCGCAGGTCGCTCATGTGACCTTCACTCTCGGGTCGACGACGGCGTAGGCGAGGTCGGCGAGCAGGTTGCAGATCAGCACCAGCGCCGCCACGTAGAGCGCGAACCCGACGATCACCGGATAGTCCTGCGTGTTCACCGCCCGCACGGCCAGCTGGCCCATGCCCGGCCAGGCGAACACCTGCTCCAGCACCACCGCGCCGGCCAGCATCTGCGGGATGTTGATCATCACGATGGTGATCAACGGGATCAGCGAGTTGCGCAGCGCGTGCCGGCCGACGACCCGCACCGGTGAGCCGCCCTTGGCCTCGGCCGTGCGCACGTAGTCGGCGGACAACTCGTCGATGAGGCTGCCGCGCACGTACCGCGTCAGCGGCCCGGCGGCGGCCAGGCCGAGGATCGCCGCCGGCATGATCAGGTGCTCCAGGATGTCCGCGCCGCCACCGCCGCCGGGGGTGGACATCCCCGACGACGGCAGCCAGCCCAGCTGGAGCGAGAAGAGGTAGATCGCGACGATGCCGAGGAAGAACGACGGCACCGAGATGACGCCGAGGCTCAGCGCCGCGGCGGCGTAGTCCACGCCGGTGTTGCGCCGCACCGCCGCGATCGTGCCCAGCGGGATCGCGATCAGCAGCGCGATCCCCAGCGCCGTCGACATCAGCAGGACGGTCGGGCCGAGCCGCTCCAGCAGCAGACCGCTCACCGGCTCCCGGCTGATGAACGACGAGCCCAGGTCGCCGGTGACGGCGTCGAGGAACCACCGCCCGTACTGCACGAGGACCGGGTCGTCCAGGCCCAGCTCGGCACGCCGGGCCTGGATGAACCCCTCACTGCCCTCCTGCAGGTCCTCCGGCCGGATCATCATCCGCACCGGATCGCCCGGCGCGGCGCGGACCAGCAGGAACACGCCGATCCCGATCAGGATGAACACCACGATGTTCACCAAGATCCGTCTGACGACGAACGCCGCCACCGTTCACCTCCTCATCCGGGCGCCGAGCCCGGGTCCTAACCGTCGAGGGACCACTCCTGCACGTTCCAGAACGGGTTCGTCTGGTCGCCCATCGGCTCGAAGCCCTGGATCCGGTCGGTGTGCGCCCAGATGGTGTCAGGGTTGTACAGCCAGATCATCGGCACCTCGGCGTTCTCGATCACGGCGGCCTGCCGGTAGAGGTCGTAGCGGGCGGCCTCGTCCACCGTCTGGTTGGCCTCCTGGACCAGCCGGTCGAACTCCTCGTTGCACCAGAACGACAGGTTGGCGCCGTTCGGGTAGTGCGTGTTGCAGCTGTCGATCGGGTAGACGGCGAACGGCTCGGTCGCGTAGTTGCCGCCACCGTAGAGCGTCATGTCGTAGGACTGAGCGTTCATCATGTCCGTCAACTCGCCCGGCTGCACCTGGTTCAGCTCCAGCTTGATGCCGACCTCGTTGAGCTGCGCCTCGATGACGGTCGCCGCGGTGTCGCGGTCGCGCTGGCCCGGGATCCAGGTCAACTGGATCACCTGGTTCGGGTCCCAGTTCATCTCCGCGAGCAGCTCGCGGGCCTTGTCCGGGTTGTACTCGTAGGTCTCCAGGTCGTCCGGGAGCGCGTCCTTCATGAAGCTGGCGTTGACGGGCTGGGCGTGGCCGCCGAGCGCCTCGTCGATCAGCTGCTGCCGGTCGATCGCGTACAGCATCGCCTGCCGGAGCCGGACGTCCTTCAGGTACGGCTTCAGCTCGTTGACCGAGGTCCGGATGAAGCCCGCGCCGGGGGCGGAGGCGACCTCGATGCCGTCGAGCGCCTCGACCGTGGAGAGGTCGGCCGGCGAGATCTGCACCAGGTCCATCTCGCCGGTGCCCAGCTGGGCGGTGGCGACGTCGGAGGTCACCGGGCGCAGGTAGATCTCGTCGATGTCGACCTCGCCCTCCCGGAAGTTCGGGTTCTTCACGAGGTGGACGTACTGGTCGGTCTGGTACTCCTCGAACACGTACGGGCCGAGGCCGACGTTCGGGCTCTTGGTGAAGAAGTCCGTCGTGTCCATCTCGTCGACCGGCACGTCGGCCAGCACGTGCTGCGGGATGATGAAGATGTTGCCGGTCAGGCCGACGATGCCGAGGTTCGGCTTGGTCAGCGTGATCTGGAAGGTGTGCTCGTCCGGCGCGGTGAACCCGCTGACGGTGTCCGCGGTGCCGGCCGTCACCTCGGCGGCGCCCTCGACGTCGGCGAACTTGCCCGCCGACGGGCTGCCGGTGGCCGGGTTGGCCACCATGTTGTAGGTGAAGACGACGTCCTCGGCGGTGAACGGCTCGCCGTCGCTCCAGGTGAGGCCCTCCTGCAGCGTGTAGGTGATGGTGAGGCCGTCCTCGGAGACCTCCGGCAGGCCGGTCGCCAGCCGCGGGTACAGCTGGTAGTCCGGGTTCACGCCGAGCAGGGAGTCGTAGATGAGGTTCATGACGATGACGTCCGGGCCGTGTGCCGGCGCCATCGGGCTCCAGTTGGAGTTCGGCGCCTGGTAGAGGTACGCGTTCAGCGCCGTGTCCTCGGCGGCGCCACCGTCGCTCGTGCCCTCGTCGCTGGTGCCGGTGTCGTCGTCCTGGCTGGGATCGGAACAGGCCGCGAGGGCGAGGACGAGGGACAGGCCGGCGGAGATCAGGGCTGCGCGTTGCGCTCTGGAACGTCTCACAGCTACCTCTCAGGGGATCTGGTTGGGGTGGACGACGCGGTTGGTGAGGTCACCGAGGCCGGTGACGCGGACGGTCATCTCGTCGCCCGCGGCGAGATAGGTCCCCGACGCCGCGCCGACTCCGGCCGGCGTCCCGGTCATGATGATGTCGGTGGGCTCGAGGGTCATCAGCCTGGACGCGAACGCGACCAGCTCGGCGACGGTGAAGATCATGGCGGCGGTGCTCCCCTTCTGCCGGAGCGTGCCGTTGACCTCGAGCTCGATGCCGAGGTCCTGTGGGTCGGGCACCTCGTCGGCCGTGACGAGGTAGGGGCCGTACGGTGCGAACCCGTCCGGCCACTTGCCGGCCAGCCAGTCGAAGTAGTCGACCGCCGCCGAGGTGTCGCGCCGGTACCCGTAGTCGACCGATCGGGCCGACACGTCGTTGCCGGTGGCGTAGCCGGCCACGTGCTCGAGGGCCCGCTCCACCGGGATGTCCCGGCCGCCGCGGCCCACGACGACGACCAGCTCGGCCTCCCAGTCGACCTGGGTGCTGAACGCCGGCAGGGCGATGTCGGCGCCCGGGTCGGCGATGGACGTGCCGGGCTTGAGGAACAGCCGCGGCGCCAGGGCGCCCTTGTCCAGCGGCTTCCCGCCGCCCTCGGCGACGTGCTCCTGGTAGTTCGCGGCCGCCGCCAGCACCTTCGTGGGGCGCGCGATCGGGGCGCGGACGGTCAGCTCGGCCAGCCGGTGGGTCCCGACGGGCTCCGGCGGCCGCCAGCCGGGGTCGGTGCCGGCGCCGGCCGCGACCAGCGCGGCGAGGTCGCCGTCGCCGAGCTCGGCGACGGTGCCGGCGGCCTCGTCGGCGACGTACCCGTGCCGGGTCGCGCCGTCGCGGGTGTAGCTGACCAGCTTCATCGACTGCCTTCCTGGGAGAGCTCGACAGGTGTGCCGGACGCGGCCGACGTGCGGGCCGCGTCGACGATCTCGGCGATGTGGACGGCGTCGGCGGCGGACGGGGCGCTGGGACGGCCCGCGGCGATCGCCGCGCGCAGCTCGTCGAGCAGCCGGTCCACCGTCCCGGCGCCGTGCCAGGTATGGCTCGACGCCTCGGCCCGGCGTAGGACGACAGCCGGGCGCGAGGCGTCGATGTCGAGGACGCCGTGCGAGCCGCTGACGCGGTAGCGGTGCAGGGCGAGGCCGGCCGGCGGGGTGTCGGCCAGTTCACGGGTCCGGCCGACGCTGATGGTGCTGGTCAGGCCGTTGTCGTGGTCGAGGAAGAGCAGCGCGTGGTCGTCCGCGCCGCCGTCGCTCCAGTGCGTCGAGAGCCGGGCGAACACCCGGCGGACCCGCTGCCCGGTGAGCGCGAGCACCACGTCGATCGGGTAGACGGCGAAGTTGGCCAGCTCGCCGGCCGGCGACGGGGTGCCGCCGGCGACGAGGAAGTCGGCCTGCACGTTCCACGGCAGCCCGACCTTCCCGGCGGCGACGGCGCCGCGGGCGGCGCCGATCATCGGGTGGAACCGCTGGTGGTGGGCCGGCAGACAGACCAGGCCGGTCTCGGCGGCGACGGCCGCGACCCGGGCCGCGTCCGCCGCCGTCAGCGCCAGCGGCTTGTCCGCCAGCACGTGCTTGCCCGCGCGCAGCGCCGCGATGACGGCGTCGGCCCGGCGCTCGGGCGAGACGCAGACGCTGACGACGTCCACCGCGGGGTCCGCGAGCGCCGTGGCGAGGTCGGCGGCCGGCGCGGGCAGGCCGAGCTTGCCGGCCAGCCGTTCGGCCGTCGTCCGGCCGGCGGCGTCGTCGCCGGCCACAGCGACCACCTCGAAGCCGTCGTGCGTGCTGAACGCCGGGAGGTACATGTCCTGCTGGTGGTCCTGGTCCGGGCCGAGGCCGGCGAAGCCGAGCAGCAGCACGCCAAGGGTGTCGCTCATGCCAGCACACCTCCCATGACCTCGTCGAGCGTGACCGGCTCGGCCCGCTCGATGGACAGCTCGGTGGCGACGCCCAGCGCGACCGCGCGGACCGCGTCGGCCGGCGTCATCGCCCGCTCGGCCGCCGGGTCGGCGATCGCGTCCAGCCAAGCGTCCAGCTGGACGGCGAACCCGTTGGCCGCCTGCGGCGGCAGCAGGCTCGCGCCGGACTCGGTCACCAGCGGCGACCCCCAGCCCTCGGCCGGCAGCTGCAGCACGCCGTCGGTGCCGGCGACCAGCACGTCGCGGCGATCGATCGTCGAGGGGCGGTGACCGCGGCTCATCTCGCACACGGCGCTCGCGCCGCCGGCGTACTCCACGTGCATCTCCAGGTAGTCGTGGATGCGCAGCTCCTCGGCGGTGCGCTTGCGGCCGCGCGCGTAGACCGAGACCGGCTCGTCGCGCAGCCACCAGCTGACCAGGTCGAGCAGGTGGACGCCGTTGTGCAGCGCGTGCCCGCCGGACTTGGCCGGGTCCAGCACCCAGGCCCGCCAGTCCGGCCAGATCCAGCCGCCGAGCATCGCCAGCCGGGCGAACACCGGCCGGCCGATGGCGCCGCCGGCGATCGCGTCGTCGACGGCCCGCCCGTAGTCGTAGAAGCGGTGCGTGTGCGCCGCCATCACGACCGTCCCGGCCGCGTCGAAGGCCTCGACGACGGCGCGGGCGGACGGCACGGTGATGGTCAGCGGCTTCTCCATCAGCAGGTGCTTTCCGGCCGCGGCGACCTGGAGCGCGATCGGCTCGTGCGTCATGTTCGGCGTGCAGACGATGACCGCGTCGACGTCCGGCCGGGCCAGCGCCTCGCCCAGGTCGGTGCTCCACGCGACCCCGCCGGCGGCCGTCGCGGCGGCGCTCGCACGGCCCGCGTCGACGTCGACGATGCCGGCCAGCCGGGCTCGCGGGGTGGCCCGCAGCGCGGCGCCGTGGTGGTCGGCGATGAAGCCGGCGCCGACGATCAGCACGCCCGGCGGCGGCGTGTCCTCAATCACGGAATGGCGTGCCATGCCGAGTCATCTTTGGGTCGCGAGCGATGCCCTGTCAAGGCCCTGCGCCGTGACGATCACGTAACGCCACGCGAAATGGAACGTCTTGCCATGCTTGAAGAAGCAACCTACGCTTCCGGCAACGAACATCACCGAGCGGCGTATGGCCGGCCATGGTGCCGGGCGACGCGGGAACAGGAGTCCGATGTCCCCGGGGATCGGCACGGCAGCCTCCGACCACGACCCACGCAGCACCGCCACCCGCGGCTGGGCACTGCACCAAGCCGCGGCGGAGTTGCTGCCCGGCGGCGTGAACTCCGCGACGCGGTACGTGGGCCACCCGTACGCGTTCGGCGGCGGCGACGGCGCCTACGTCGTCGACCTCGACGGCAACCGGTACCTCGACTACCACGCCGCGTTCGGCGCGATCCTGCTCGGCCACAACTCGCCGATCGTCGACGATCCCGTGCGGGCCGCCGTCGGCACCGTCGACCTGTTCGGCCTCGGCGTCACGGAGCTCGAGGTCGAGCTGGCCAAGCGGGTGACCGAGGCGATCCCGTCGGCGGAGATGATGATCGCCACGATGAGCGGATCGGAGGCGACCGCGCAGGCGGTCCGGCTGGCCCGCGCGGCGACCGGCCGGTCGCTGCTGGTGAAGTTCCAGGGCGGCTTCCACGGCTGGCACGACGCCGTCGCCCGCAACGTCATCTCCCGCCCCGAGCTGGCCTACGGCCGCGACCCGCTCTCCGCCGGCATCCTCGACCACGTCCTGGACGCGACCCTGGTCGCCGAGTTCAACGACCTGGACTCGGTGCGCGCGCTGTTCGAGCAGTATCCGGAGCGGATCGCCGCGGTGATCATGGAGCCGATCCCGCACAACGTCGGCGCGCTGGTGCCCGCCCAGGAGTTCGTCGAGGGGCTGCGCGAGCTGACCCACGACGAGGGCGCCGTGCTCATCTTCGACGAGGTCATCACCGGCTTCCGGCACTCCCTCGGCGGCTACCAGGAGGTCGTCGGCGTCATGCCGGACCTCACCACGTTCGGCAAGGGCATGGCCAACGGCTACCCGATCGGCGGGCTGGCCGGGCCGCGCTCGCTGATGGAGCGGTTCGACGGGCAGAAGGGCGACGTGCTGCTGGCCGGCACCTTCAACGGCTACACCCTCGGCGCGACGGCCGCGATCGCCACCATCGACCACCTGCGCGCCCACCCGGAGTTCTACACCCGGACGCACGCCCTGGGCGCCCGCATCCGCGACGGTCTGACCTCGATCGTCACCGAACTGGGCATCGAGGCGACCGTCGCCGGGTTCGGCGGCGTGTTCTCGCTCTACTTCGCCGCCGGCCCGATCCGCGGCTACCGCGACCTCATGCGCAACGACGACCAGGCCTACGCCGCGTTCCACCGGCGGATGACCGACAAGGGCTTCCTGATGATCCCGATGTCGCTCAAGCGCAACCACGTGTCCGGCTCCCACACCGACGAGGACGTGGACCGCACGCTCGAGGCCGCCCGCGACGTCCTCGCCGGCATGAAGGCCGACGGCACCGCCCACTGACCCGGCCAACGCGCCGTTCCATGATCATCAACCTTTCGGGGCGTGATAGGCAGACTCAATCGGTGGTTGCAACGCCGCAGGATGTGGGGTGGAGGTGGCGTGGTGGCGGCGAGGTTGTCGTTGGTGGAGCGGGAAGAGATTGCGGTGGGTCGGGCGCGGGAGGAGTCGGTGGCCTCGATCGCGGCGCGGTTGGGGCGGGCGGTGTCGACGATCTCGCGGGAGATCGCGAAGTTGAGTTTCGAGTGGCTGGGTCAGCCGTATCGGGCGGTGGCCGCCGATGAGACGGCGCGGTTGTTCCGGGCCCGGCCCAGGCGGGGGAAACTGGTTCAGGACAGCCCGCTGCGCCGGGCGGTGATCGACAAGCTGCAGCAGCGGTGGTCGCCGGAACAGATCTCGGCGTGGCTGGCGGTGGAGTATGCCGGTGATGCGGGGATGCAGGTGTCGCACGAGACGATCTACCAGGCGGTGTACCTGCAGGCGCGGGGCAACCTGCGCGCGGAGCTGTCCCACCAGAAGGCGTTACGCACCGGGCGGGTCCGCCGCCAGGCCCGCACGAGCGCGGCCGGGGCGTTGCGCTCGGCGCGCCCCTGGGTGGACCTGCACATCAGCGCCCGCCCGGCCGAGGCCGCGGACCGGGCGGTGCCCGGGCACTGGGAAGGCGACCTGCTCGTCGGTGCCCGCAACCACTCCGTGGTCGCGACCCTGGTGGAGCGGTCCAGCCGCTACGTCCGGTTGGTCGCACTCCCGGACGGGAAGATCAGCGAGTTCGTCGCCGCCCAACTGGCCGAGGCGATGCGCGCCCTGCCGGCGTCGCTGCGCCGCACGCTGACCTGGGACCAAGGCAGCGAGATGGCCGACCACGCCACGTTCACCCTGGCCACCGGCATCGAGGTCTACTTCTGCGACCCGCACAGCCCCTGGCAACGCGGCAGCAACGAGAACACCAACCGGCTGCTGCGCGACTACTTCCCCAAAGGCAGCACCGACTTCACCACCCTCACCCAGGCCGACCTCGACACCGTCGCCGACCAACTCAACACCCGCCCCCGCCACACCCTGAACTGGCAGACTCCAGCCCAGCGGCTCAACCAGCTGCTCGTTGCAACCACCACTTGAGCCTGCCCAGGGCGACCCAGAAGGTTGATGATCATGGGAGCCAGCGCGGAAACTTAAGTCTCTGCTTGACTTTTCGAGCCTCGGTCGTAAAGTTAAGTGCATGCTTAAGCATGAGGCGGAGGCGGACCGGGTGTTCCACGCGCTCGCGGACGCGAACCGGCGGACGGTGATCGAGCGCCTCACCCGGGGCCCGGCCACCGTGAGCGAGCTGGCGGCCCAGCTGGGGGTGACCGTCGCCGCGACGGTCCAGCACCTGCGGGTACTGCAGGACAGCGAGCTGGTGCGCACGGAGAAGGCCGGGCGGGTCCGCACCTGCCAGATCGATCCGGCCGGTCTCCGCAACGCCGAGGCGTGGCTGCGGCGTCAGCGCACCACCTGGGAACGCCGCCTGGACCGCCTCGACGCCGTCCTCGACGACCAGACGAAGGAGCAGTGATCATGACCGACCGCTCGGTGAAGCACAGCACGTTCACGCTGGAACGGACCTACGCCGCCGCGCCCGCCGCGGTCTTTGCGGCCTGGTCCGACCGCGACACGAAGGCGAAGTGGTTCGCGGCCGAGGACGGCCGCTACTCGCTGGACTTCCGGGTCGGCGGCTCCGAGGCCGTGCACGGCGGCGACGGGGTCGACGTCGTCGCCAGGAGCGAGTACCACGACATCGTCCCCGGCGAGCGCATCGTCTACACGACGGCCCTGTTCGGCGACGACGTCCTGTCGACGGTGTCGCTGACCACCGTGCGGTTCGTCCGCGACGGCGACGGAACCCGCCTGGTGCTCACCGAGCAGGGCACCTTCCTCGACGACCAGGAACAGCCCGAGTGGCGCGAGCAGGGCACCGGCGACTGGCTGGACGCCCTCGGCCGTCACCTCGGCGGGCGCTGACGACGGCCGGTGCCGCCCGGCCGGTGCCGCCCGGACGGGCGGTCACCGGCGCGGCCTTCGTATCCTTCAACCGTGCTGAGCATCCGCCGTGAGCTTGTCGACGCCATCGTGGCGCACGCCCGCAAGGACCACCCGGACGAGGCCTGCGGCGTGATCGCCGGGCCCGAGGGCAGCGACCGGCCGGAACGGTTCATCCCGATGCTCAACGCCGCCCGGTCGCCCACGTTCTACGAGTTCGACTCGATGGACCTGCTCCGGCTCTACAAGGAGATGGACGAGAACGACGAGGAGCCGGTCGTCGTCTACCACTCGCACACGGCGACCGAGGCGTACCCGTCGCGCACCGACGTCTCCCTCGCCAACGAGCCGGGCGCGCACTACGTGCTGGTCTCCACCCGCGACGAGGACGCCTACGAGTTCCGCTCGTTCCGGATCGTGGACGGCGAGGTGACCGAGGAGGAAGTCCAGGTCATCGATGGGGAATGATGGGCCCCAGTACCGCCGTTGCCCATCAGAGAACACCAGACAACGAGTTCCAGGAGCCGTCCGATGGCCGTCGAGGTCCGCATCCCCACGATCCTGCGCCAGTACACCGGTGGCGCGAAGACCGTCGAGGGCGCCGGTGACACCCTGGCCGCCCTCATCGACGACCTCGAGAGCCGGCACCCGGGGCTGCGCGACCGGCTGACCGAGAACGGCTCGCTGCGCCGGTTCGTCAACGTGTACGTCAACGACGAGGACGTCCGGTTCCTCGGCGCGGAGAAGACCACGCTGTCCGACGGCGACAGCGTCACCGTGCTGCCGGCCGTCGCCGGCGGCGCCCGCTGACCCGCATGCGCTACGACTCGCTGCTCGACTCCCTCGGCCGCACGCCGTTGGTCGGGCTGCCGAGGCTGTCGCCGTCGCCCGAGGTCAGGCTGTGGGCGAAGCTGGAGGACCGCAACCCGACCGGCTCGGTGAAGGACCGCCCGGCGCTGCGGATGATCGAGGCCGCCGAGGCCGACGGCCGGCTCACGCCGGGCGCGACGCTGCTGGAGCCGACGTCGGGCAACACCGGCATCTCGCTGGCGATGGCGGCCAAGCTCAAGGGCTACCGCATGGTCTGCGTCATGCCGGAGAACACGTCGGAGGAACGGCGCCAGCTGCTGCGGATGTGGGGTGCCGAGATCATCCCGTCGCCCGCGGCCGGCGGCTCCAATGAGGCGGTCCGGGTCGCGAAGGAGCTCGCGAAGGCCAACCCCGACTGGGTCATGCTCTACCAGTACGGCAACCCCGGCAACGCGCTCGCGCACTACGAGACCACCGGCCCGGAGCTGCTGGCCGACCTGCCCGAGATCACCCACTTCGTCGCGGGCCTGGGCACGACGGGGACGCTGATGGGCGTCGGCCGGTACCTGCGCGAGAAGCTGCCCGACGTGCAGATCGTGGCCGCCGAGCCGCGGTACGGCGAGCTGGTCTACGGCCTGCGCAACCTCGACGAGGGGTTCGTGCCGGAGCTGTACGACGAGTCGGTGCTGACGTCGCGGTTCTCGGTCGGCCCGCGCGACGCCGTGCAGCGGACCCGGCAGCTGCTGGAGCAGGAGGGCATCTTCGCCGGCATCTCCACCGGCGCCGTCCTGCACGCGGCGCTCGGCCTGGCGAAGAAGGCGGTCCAGGCGCAGAAGCGCGCGGACATCGCGTTCATCGTCGCCGACGGCGGTTGGAAGTACCTGTCGACCGGCGCCTACGAGGGCACTGTCGACGACGCGGAGGACCGGCTCGACGGCCAGCTCTGGGCCTGACGTACGGTGCACTGATGCGCGAGCTGGTCTACTACATCGCCCAGTCCATCGACGGGTTCATCGCGGGGCCGCACGACGAGATCGACTTCTTCCCGATGCCCGACGAGTACACGGCCTGGATGTTAGCCGAGTACGGCGACGCGCTGCCCAGCCACGCCCGCCAGCTGGGCCGCGTCGACGACGTGCCGAACTCGCGGTTCGACACCGTCGTCATGGGCCGGCGCACCTACCAGCCGGCGCTCGACGTCGGCATCACCAGCCCGTACGCGCACCTGCGGCAGTACGTCGTCTCGTCCACGCTGCCCGAGTCGCCGGACCCGGCCGTCACGATCGTCGGCGGCGACCCGGTCGCCGCGGTCAGGGCGCTCAAGGCCGAGGACTCGCCGCTGGACGTCTACTTCGCCGGCGGCGCCGCGCTGGCCGGGGCGCTGCTGCCGGAGATCGACCGCATGGTCGTCAAGAAGTACCCGGTCGTCGCCGGGGCCGGCGTGCCGATGTTCACGACGCAGTTCGAGCCGGCCGCGTTCGAGCTGACCGACGTGCGGACGTTCGGCAGCGGCCACGTCGTGCTGGACTACCGCCGGGTCCGGTAGCCGACGGCAGCGGGCGGCGTGGCGTTCGCCACGTCCAGCCGTCGGACCGGCCGTAGCGGCGTACGCTCTTGCGACGATGAACGACGCACCGATCGGGATCTTCGACAGCGGAGTAGGCGGTCTGACGGTCGCCCGCGCCGTCCTCGACCAACTCCCGCACGAGCCGGTCCTGTACGTCGGCGACACCGCCCGCGGCCCGTACGGACCGCGACCGATCGCCCAGGTGCGCGAGTTCGCCCTCGACGTCATGGACACGCTCGTCGCCGAGGGCGTGAAGATGCTGGTCATCGCGTGCAACTCGGCCAGCAGCGCGGTGCTGCGCGACGCCCGCGAACGCTACGACATCCCCGTCGTCGAGGTCATCCAGCCGGCCGTGCGCCGGGCCGTCGCCGCGACCCGCAACGGCCGGATCGGCGTCATCGCCACCCGCGCCACCGTGACGTCACGGTCCTACGAGGACTCCTTCGCCGCCGCGCCGCACCTCACCATCGCCACCCAGGCCTGCCCGCGGTTCGTCGAGTTCGTCGAGGCCGGCGTCACCCACGGGCCGGAGCTGGAGTCCGTCGCCCGCGAGTACCTGGAGCCGGTCCGCGAGGCCGGCGTCGACACGCTCGTCCTCGGCTGCACCCACTACCCGCTGCTCACCGGCGTCGTCTCGTACGTCATGGGCGAGGCGGTCACGCTGGTCAGCAGCGCCGAGGAGACCGCGAAGGACGTCTACCGCACGCTCGTCGACCATCGGCTGATGCGGTCGGACGAGCTGCCGGCGCCGCGGCACCAGTTCCGCTCCACCGGCGACGCCCGGCCGTTCCGCGAGCTGGGCCGCCGCTTCCTCGGCCCGGAGATCGCGTCGGTCGAGGAGACGTCGGAGCTGCCGGTCGTCGGCCGCAACCTGGCGGTCGGGTCTTGAGGCTCACCGTCCTCGGCTGCTCCGGCTCGATGCCCGGGCCGGACTCGCCCGCGTCCGGCTACCTGATCGAGGCCGGCGGCGTGCGGCTGGTGCTCGATCTCGGCAACGGCGCGCTCGGCCCGCTGCAGCGGCTGGTCGGCGTCGCCGGGCTGGCCCAGCTGGACGCCGTCGTGCTCAGTCACCTGCACCCGGACCACTGCATGGACCTGTGCGGGCTCTACGTCGCGCTGCGCTACGGGGTGCCGTCGGAGCGGCGGATCCCGGTGTACGGGCCGGTCGAGACGGCCGATCGGATGGCCGCGGCGTACGGCAAGGAGCCCGACCCCGGGCTGTCCGGCGAGTTCGACTTCCACGAGCACCCGGCCGGCGAGTTCGCCGTCGGGCCGCTGACGGTGAAGGTCGCGCCGGTCGAGCACCCCGTCCCCGCGTACGGGATCCGGGTCGAGCACGAGGGCCGCTCGATCGTCTACTCCGGCGACACCGCGGCGACGCCGGCGCTGGTCGAGCTGGCCCGCGACGCCGACCTGTTCCTCTGCGAGGCCGCCTACGACGACGGCGCGAACAACCCGCCCGGCATCCACCTGACCGGGCGCGAGGCCGGCCAGCACGCGGCCGCCGCCGCGGCTCGTCGACTGGTCGTCACGCACGTGCCACCATGGGGCGATCCGCAGCGTGCGGCCGAGCACGCGAGCGCGGTCTACGACGGTCCGGTGGAGATCGCCGTGCCGGGGGGTCACTGGGAGGTCTGATGACGGAGCACGAGGGCGCACCCGAGCAGGCGGAGCTGGAGCTGCCGTTCCAGCTGCCGACGACGCCGCTGGAACCGCTGCCGGAGGACTGGGAGAGCGCGCTGGTCATCGCGGCGCACCCCGACGACGTCGAGTACGGCGCCGCCGCGGCCATCGCGCGGTGGACCGGGCAGGGCAAGCGCATCGTGTACTGCATGGTGACCAGCGGCCAGGCCGGCATCGACTCCATGCCACCGGAGCAGACCGGCCCGCTGCGCGAGAAGGAGGAGCGCGACGCCGCGGCCGTCGTCGGCGTCGACGAGGTCGAGTTCCTCGGCTATCCCGACGGCGTCGTCGAGTACGGGCTGCCGCTGCGCCGCGACATCGCGCGGGCCGTGCGCCGGCACCGTCCGGACATCGTCATCACCGGCAACTTCCACGAGAGCTTCGGCGGCGGCATGCTGAACCAGGCCGACCACATCGCGGTCGGGCGGGCCGTGCTCGACGGCGCCCGCGACGCCGGAAACCGGTGGGTCTTCACCGAGCTGCTCGACGAGGGCCTGGAGCCGTGGAACAAGGTGCGGGCCATCTGGGCGGCCGGGTCGGTCGAGGCGCAGCACGGCGTCGACGTCACCGACACGTTCGAGCTCGGCGTCCGGTCGCTCGAGGCGCACGCCGGCTACCTCGGCGCGCTGCCCGGCCACCCCGAGCCGCGCGACATGCTCGGCATGTTCGGCCGGGCGACCGGGCCGCGGCTGGGCGTCGAGTACGGCGCGGCCTTCGAGGTGTACCCGCTGATGCTCTACTGAGCCCGCTCTACTGATCCCGCGGCGCCTCGGCGACGAGGACGCCGGTCGCGTACATCCGCTTCTCCGATCCCCACCGCGGCCAGCACGTCGTCAGCGTCAGCCGGGCCTCGGTGGGCTCGGTCCCGCCCGGCTCGCCCGGGACCGGGTCGACCACCCACAGCTCGGTCGCCTCGATGACGTTGCCGTCGCTGTTCCCGTCCGGCGCGTCGTCCAGTTCGTACCGGAACACCCCGTCGACCGTCTCGATCTCGACGACGTCGCCCTCGCGGAGCTCGGCGAACTCGGCGAACGGCTCGCCGTGGCCGGAACGATGCGCGGCGACGGCGATGTTGCCGAGGCCGCCGGGATCGGCGCTGTCCACGTAGTGGCCGGGCCCGTCCTTGAGGTCGTCGGGGTCGGTGCCCTCGACGACGATGCGCTCCCAGTCGTCGCCGAAGCGCGGGATGCGCAGGATCCCGTAGGCGTCGCCGAGCTCCAGCGGCGCCGGCTCCGCGTCAGCGCCCTCCTCGGCGGCGCTGGGCGCCTCGTCCGCGCGGTCGAGCAGGTGCTGCTCGAACTGGTCGCGCAGGTCGTCCTGCGCGGCCGCCGTCTGCAGCCCGGTGCCCCAGAACGTGTAGGCGACGAACAGCAGCACCAGCGCGCCGGCGGTCAGCAACAGCTCGCCGGCGATCCCGGCGGCCGCGAGCAGCCGTCGGCCGCCCGGCCCCGTCGACGGGGAGGCCCGGCGATGCTTCGGCGCGGCCCTGCGCTGCACGTCCCCGAAGGTAGCCCGTCACACCGCCGGTACGCACGCGATTCGGGTTGGTCACCGCGGCGGCCGCGGCGGGCGCCGCGAGTACGATGCCAAGCGAGACCTTCCCACACCGCCGTGGAGGGGCCGTGGGCCGACGCCGGCACGACAGCGACCGCAGCACGGCCGAGGCGCGCGCCGACGCGCTGGCGTCGGTGGTCGAGGATCTGGCCGGCAAGTTCACACTGCGGCCGCTGCTGGATCGCATCCTGCGCCGCTCCGTCGAGTTGCTCGGCGCCGACGCCGGGTCGATCTGCAGCGTCGACGAGACAGTGGGGGTCTACCGGAAGGAGGCCGACTTCGGCATCGCCTGCCAGTCCGGCCGCAGCTTCCCACTGTCCGAGGGTATGACCGGCGCGGTCGTGGCCGCTCGTGCGCCGCTGATGTTCGAGGAGTACGCCGACGTTCCCGGCGGGCATGTCTCGCCGGCCGACCGGGCCACGCTGCACGGCGTGATCGGGGTGCCGATCGCCTGGCGCGGGAGCGTCATCGGCGCCTGCATCGTGTTCAGCCGCGACCCCGGGCGCACCTTCACCGACGATGACGCGCGGTTGCTGGAGCTGTTCGCCAAGCATGCCGCGATCGCGATCGTCAACGCGCGCATGCACGAGCAGCTGGCCGAGCGCGCCCGCGCCGAGGCCACCGCCGCCGAGCGGGAACGCCTGGTCAGGGAGGTGCACGACAGCGTCGCGCAGGGGCTGGCCGCCGTCCTCGTCCACCTGGAGGGAGCTGGGACGGACGGCACGCAGCTGGCGGCCGCGCGCGAGGCGGCCCGGGGCGCGCTGGCCGAGTCGCGGCGGACGGTGCTGGGGTTGGCGCCGTCGCTGCTGGAGGGCCACTCGCTGGAGGAGGCGATCGGCGTCGAGATCGCGTGGGCCCGGGCCACCGGCAACCTCGACGCCCGGCTGGTCGTCGCGGGCCGGCCGGCACCGCTGACTCCGGACCTGGCGCACCAGGCGTTCCGCATCGTCCAGGAGGCGTTGACGAACATCGTCCAGCACGCGGCCGCCTCGTCGGCCCGCGTGGGTGTCGTCTACGGGCCGGACGAGCTGGTGCTGATGGTGCAGGACGACGGCAGCGGCTTCGACCGCGGCAGCGACCTGGACAACGGGTTCGGCCTGCGGGGCATCGTCGCCCGGGCTCGGACCTACGGCGGCGGCGTCGAGGTCGAGTCGACGCCCGGGTGGGGGACGCAGATCCGCGCGAGCCTGCCCTACCAGCGGGCTGAGGCCGGCGACCCGGCGAGCAGCCGGCTGCGCCTGCTCGTCGTCGACGACCAGCCGGTGGCACGGGCCGGACTGGCCCGGCTGCTCGCGGCCGCCGAACCGGGGGTTCAGGTGGTCGCCGAGATCGACAGCGCGACTGCGCTGCTCGACGCGTACCGGCTGCTCCGCCCGGACGTCGTGCTGGTCGACGCCTACCTGGGCGGCCACGACGGCGTCGAGTGCACCCGGCAACTGGTCGCCGAGGACCCCGGCGCGGCCATCGTCCTGCACGGCGCCCGCTCCGGCGACCCGCTGGTCGGGCAGGCGCTGCGGGTCGGCGCCCGCGGCTGCGTCGGCCCCGACGCCGACGGCCCCGAGCTGGCCCGCGCGGTGCTCGCGGCCGCGCACGGCGGCATCACGCTGTCGGCCAGCGTCCGCGACGCGCTGCCCCGCCCGGCCGCCCCCAGGATGGACGTCGCCGCGCTCACCGGCCGCGAGCGTGAGGTCCGTGGCCTGCTCGAACGCGGCCTGCGCGACAAGCAGATCGCCGAGCGGCTGGGCATCTCGGTCAAGACCGTCGAGAAGCACGTCGGCGCGGTCCTGCGCAAGACCGGCGCCAGCAGCCGCACCGAGGTCGCCGCCCGCGCCTCGAGGTAGGGAAACCCCGCACACAGACGGGGGGCTTCCCCGAGGCGCACGCCGCCGGCCGCGCCGTAGCGTCGAGGCGACGGAAGGGGGTGGGCCGGTGCCGGTCGTGCCGACGCGGGAGATCCTGGACCGGGCCTTCGCCGAGCGCTACGGCGTCGCGGCCATCAACATCGTCAACGACCTCAGCCTGGAGGCCGTGCTCGCGGCCGCCGTCGAGGTGCGCGCGCCGGTGATCGTCCAGACGTCGGTGAAGACGGTGCGATCGATCGGGCTGGACCTGCTCTACGCGATGTGGCGGGAGCTGACGGCGGGCATCGAGGTGCCGGTCGCGCTGCACCTGGACCACTGCCCGGAGCGCGAGGTCATCACCGACTGCCTGCGCAAGGGCTGGAACAGCGTCCTCTTCGACGCGTCCAGCCTGCCGGTCGAGGAGAACCAGCGGCAGACCGTCGAGGTCGTGAAGGAGGCGCACGCGCTGGGCGCGCACGTCGAGGGCGAGATCGAGTCGATCACGGGCGTCGAGGACGGCGTCGGGTCGGACGAGGAGTCGGAGCGGCAGTCGTTGGAGACGGCGCTGACGTTCATCCGCACGACCGGTGTCGACGTGTTCGCGCCGGCCATCGGCAATGCGCACGGCCGGTACAAGGCCGAGCCGAAGCTGGACGCGCAGCGAGTCAGTGACATCGTCGCGGCCGAGCCGATCCCGATCGCCCTTCACGGGGGCACCGGCATGACCGACGCCCAGTTCGCCGACCTCATCGCCCGCGGCTGCGCGAAGGTCAACATCTCGACCGCGCTGAAGGTGACGTTCATGCGGTCCAACCTGGAGTTCCTCACCGCCGCCGATGCGCGCGACAGCTGGGACCCGCCATCGCTCTTCCAGGCCGTCCGCGCCGACGTGATACGCCTCGCGGCCGGGTTCATGAGGACGTTCGGCAGCGCCGGGAAGGCGTGGTGACGGGCGTGCCGGCGCTGGTCTTCGACTGCGACGGGGTGCTCGCCGACACCGAGCGCGACGGCCACCTGCCCGCGTTCAACCAGACGTTCGCCGAATTCGGGCTGCCAGTGCGGTGGAGCGAGGACGAGTACGCCGTGAAGCTGCTGATCGGTGGCGGCAAGGAGCGGATGGCCAGCCTGCTGACGCAGGAGTTCGTCGCCGCCAACGGGCTGCCGACCGACGCCGCCGGGCAGCGGGAGGTCCTGGCACGCTGGCACCGGCGCAAGACCGAGCTCTACACGGCGATGGTGGCCGGCGGCCGGTTGCCCGGCCGCCCCGGCGTCGCCCGGCTCGTCGACGAGGCGCACCGGGCGGGCTGGGCGCTCGCCGTCGCCTCGACCTCCGCGGAGCCGTCCGTGTGGGCCGTGCTCGAGCACGTGGTGGGCGCCGGACGGGCGCGCGACTTCACCGTCCTGGCCGGTGACATCGTCCCGGCCAAGAAGCCGGCGCCGGACATCTACCGGCTCGCGCTGGAGCGGCTCGACGCCGCCCCGGACGCCGTCGTCGTCGTGGAGGACAGCCGCAACGGGCTGCTCGCGGCCGCCGGCGCCGGGGTGACCTGCCTGGTCACCGTCAACGGCTACACCGAGCACGAGGACTTCGCCGAGGCGGCGTTGGTGGTCAGCAGCCTCGGCGACCCGGACGGCGAGCGCACCACCGTGCTCGCCAACCGCTCCGCGGCGCGGCCGGGCGGCTGGATCACGCTCGACGACGTCGCCGCGCTGCTGAAGGAGGCCTAGATGGACGAGAGCTTCGCTGCCGTCGAGTACGTCGTCCACACGATCGCCCGGACCGCCGTCGACAACGAGACGTACTTCGGCGACCTCGACGCGGTCGTCGGCGACGGCGACTTCGGCTACTCGATGGCGCGCGGCTTCGAGATCGTGCTGGCCGGCTGGGACGACATCGACCGCTCCGACGTCGGCACGTTCCTGAAGAAGATCGCGCTGACCATCACCGGGCGGATCGGCGGTACGTCCGGCCCGATCTGGGGGACGGCATTCCTGCGCGCCGGGTCCGTCGCCGGCGACCGGACCGCCGTCACCGCCGACGACGCCGTCGCGATGCTGCGCGCGGCGATCGAGGGGATCAAGGCCCGCGGCCAGTCCGACGTCGGAGACAAGACGCTGCTCGACGCGCTGGTCCCCGCCGTGGACCGGCTGGCGGCCGAGCTCGCCGCCGGCGCGGACGGGCAACGGGCGCTGGACGCGGCCGCGATGACGGCACGCGAGCGGGCCGAGGCCACCCGCGAGCTGATCGCGAAGCGCGGCCGAGCTGCGTACACGGGGGAACGCAGCATCGGCACGCTCGACGCGGGCGCCGTCGCCGTCGCCGTCATGGCCGAACGAGTCGCCGGGGGATGGGCGGACCACGCCACCCCGCACACCAGTTCCGAGGAGGCGCCGTGAAGAAGTTCGTCAACGACCCGAAGCGGTTCGTGCCGGAGATGCTGCAGGGCATCGCACTGGCCAACCCGGACACGCTGCGTTACGTGCCCGACTACAACCTCATCATGCGCGCCGACGCGCCACGCGACGACAAGGTCTCGATCGTCCAGGGCTCCGGGTCCGGCCACGAGCCGGCGCACGTCATGGTCGTCGGCAAGGGCATGCTCGACGCGGCCTGTCCGGGCGACGTGTTCTCCGCGCCGCCGATGGACTACGTGCTCGAGACCAGCAAGTTGCTGAACACGCCGAAGGGCGTCCTGCACCTGATCAACAACTACACCGGCGACCGGATGGCCTTCGACATGGGCCGTGAGCTGGCCGAGGCCGAGGGCGTCACGATCAGGACGGTGGTCGTCGACGACGACGTCGCGGTGAAGGACTCGACGTACACCGTCGGGCGGCGCGGCGTGGCCGGCAACTTCTTCGTCATCAAGGCGGTCGGCGCGGCGTCGGAACAGGGCGCTGACCTCGACGAGCTGGTGCGGATCGGCGACAAGGTCAACTCCGTCACCCGGACGATGGGCATGGCGCTGACGTCGTGCACGCCGCCGGCGAAGGGCTCGCCGCTGTTCGAGCTGGGCGAGGACGAGATGGAGATGGGCGTCGGCATCCACGGCGAGCCGGGCCGGCGGCGGGAGAAGCTGGCCGACGCGAACGCGATCGTCGACGAGCTGCTGGAGGCCGTCGTCACCGACCTGCCGTACGAGCGCGGCGACAACGTCGCACTGATGATCAACGGGCTGGGCGGGACGCCGATCAGCGAGCTGTACATCCTGTACGGACGGGCGCACCAGCAGCTCGCGGACCGCGGAATCACCGTCGGGCGCAACTACGTCGGCGAGTACTGCACGTCGCTGGACATGGCCGGCGTCTCGCTCACGCTGGTGAAGCTGGACGACGAGCTGGTGTCGCTGTTCGCGGCGCCGGCCGAGATCGCGATCCGGACGTTCTGAGCGGCCCGGTGTCCCCGGACGGAGCGGAGCCGATAGCTTGGGCGCCATGACCACCCGTATCGACGGCCGCAGCGCCGACCAGCTCCGCACCGTCCGGCTCACCCGGGGCTGGCTCGACCACGCCGAGGGCTCGGTGCTCGTCGAGTTCGGCAAGACCCGCGTGCTGTGCGCCGCGTCGGTCACCGAGGGCGTGCCGCGCTGGCGCAAGGGCTCGGGCCTGGGCTGGGTGACGGCGGAGTACGCGATGCTGCCGCGCTCGACCAACACCCGCAGCGACCGCGAGTCGGTGAAGGGCCGCATCGGCGGGCGCACGCACGAGATCTCCCGGCTCATCGGCCGCTCGCTGCGCGGCATCATCGACACCAAGGCGCTGGGCGAGAACACGCTGGTCATCGACTGCGACGTGCTCCAGGCCGACGGCGGCACCCGCACCGCGGCGATCACCGGCGCGTACGTCGCACTGCGCGACGCCGTCGAGTGGATGCGCTCGGAGAAGCTGCTGACGACGGAGAAGGTGCTGACCGACTCCGTCTCGGCCATCTCGGTCGGCGTCGTCGACGGCGTGCCGCTGCTGGACCTCTGCTACGAGGAGGACGTGCGCGCCGAGACGGACATGAACGTCGTCATGACCGGCGACGGCCGGTTCATCGAGGTGCAGGGCACGGCCGAGGGTGCGCCGTTCGACCGGCAGGAGCTGGACTCGCTGCTCGCGCTCGCCGGCGCCGGCTGCAAGGAGCTGACCGACCTGCAGAACGCGGCGCTGGTGGGATGAGCTCGGTGCCCAAGGTCGTCCTCGCCACCCGCAACGCGCACAAGGTCCCGGAGATCGCCCGCATCCTCGCCGCGGCCGGCACACCGGTCGACCTGGTCGCCGTCACCGAGTTCCCCGGTGTCGACGACGTCGAGGAGACGGGGCTGACGTTCGAGGAGAACGCGCTGCTCAAGGCGCACGCCGTCGCGGCCGCGACCGGGCTGCCGGCGCTGGCCGACGACTCCGGGCTGACGGTGGCCGCGCTCGGCCACATGCCCGGCGTGTTCTCCGCCCGCTGGGCCGGCGTCCACGGCGACGACGGCGCCAACCTGCGGCTGGTGCTCGCGCAGCTGGCCAGCGTCCCGGACGAGCACCGGCAGGCGGCGTTCGTCTGCGTGGCCGCGCTGGCGCTGCCCGACGGCACCGCGTGGACCGCGGAGGGCCGCGTCGACGGCGTGGTCGTGCGGGCGCCGCGGGGGAGCAACGGGTTCGGCTACGACCCGATCTTCGTGCCGGCCGCCGAGACGCGGACGACCGCCGAGCTGACGCCGGAGGAGAAGGACGCGATCTCGCACCGCGGCAGGGCCTTCCGGGCCATCGCCAGCCACCTCGCCGCCCTGTGATTCTGAACAAACGCTGACGATCTTGCTCGGCGGTGGGCGGAACGGCCGGCCGGGAGGATGATCGGAGGGTGAGCGACTCCGATACCGGCCGTGCGTGGTGGCCGCCGGCCCTGGCCGGCGTGCTGGCGCTCGGCCTCGGGCTGGCCGCCGCCGAGGTGGTGGCCGGCGCGCTGGGCCGGGCCGAGACGCCGGTGTCCGCCGTCGGGGAGGAGTTCATCGACCTCACACCGGGCTGGCTGAAGGACTTCGCCATCGACGTCTTCGGCACCAACGACAAGACCGCGCTGCTGGTCGGCATGGGTGTGGTGCTGACGGTGCTCGGCGCGCTGATCGGCCTGCTCGCCGCCCGCCGCCGGGGCGCCGGCCTGCTGGCCGCGACCGTCCTGCTGGTGGTCGCCGGGCTGGCGGTCAACAGCCGGCCCGACACGACCATGGCCGACCTCATTCCGACCGTCGCGGCCGGGCTGGTCGCGCTGCCCGCGCTGAGCTGGCTGGTGGGCCGAGCGGCGCCGGCGCCGTCACCGGTCACGACGCCCGCGCCCACACGGCGGGCGTTCCTGCGGGCGGCCGGGATCACCGCCGGCCTGGCCGTCGCCGGCGCCGGGCTCGGCCAACTGCTCGGCGCCCGCCGCGCCGGCGTCGAGACGTCGCGGGACGACCTCGCGACCAGCCTCGACCTGCCCCGGGCCACCCCGCCCGACGGCGCCGACCTCGTCGTCGACGGCGCGAACCCGTGGCGCACGCCGAACGGGGACTTCTACCGCATCGACACCGCGCTGTCCGAGCCGCTGATCCGGGCCGAGGACTGGACGCTGCGGGTGCGCGGCATGGTCGAGAACGAGGTCGAGCTGAGCTACGACGACCTCGTCGGCATGGGCCTGGTGGACCGCTGGCTGACGCTGAACTGCGTCTCCAACGAGGTCGGCGGCCACCTCATCGGCAACGCGCTGTGGACCGGCGTGCCGATCGCCGACGTGCTCGCGCTCGCGCGGCCGCACGCCGACGCCGACGCCGTCCAGTCCCACTCGCAGGACGGCTGGACCGCCGGCACCCCGCTCGACGTGCTCACCGACGGGCGCGACGCGCTGCTCGCGGTCGGCATGAACGGCGCGCCGCTCCCGCTGGCCCACGGCTTCCCGGTGCGGATGATCGTGCCCGGCCTGTACGGCTACGTCAGCGCGACGAAGTGGGTGGTCGAGCTGGAGGTGTCCCGGTTCGACGACTTCGAGGCGTACTGGACGACGCGCGGCTGGGCCGAGCGGGGGCCGGTCAAGGTCGCGTCGCGGATCGACGTGCCCAGCAGCCGCGCCCACGTCGGCGCCGGCACCGTCGCCGTCGCTGGGATCGCGTGGGCGCAGCACCGCGGCATCGAGGCCGTCGAGGTCCGCGTCGACGAGGGCGACTGGAACGCCGCCCGGCTGGCCGCCGTCCCGTCCACCGACACGTGGCGGCAATGGGTCTGGGAGTGGGACGCGCAGCCGGGGGAGCACCGCCTGCAGGTCCGCGCCACCACCGCCGACGGCGAGGTGCAGACGTCCGAGCAGGCGCCGCCCGCCCCCGACGGCGCCTCCGGCTGGCACACCATCGACGTCACCGTCGACGGCTGATCGGCGGTCCGCCCCCGCTCAGGACCGGACCCGGGCGGCGGCCGCGACCAGCGCCGTCAGCGCCGGCTCGACCTGCTCGTACGTCCGCGTCTTCAGCCCGCAGTCCGGGTTCGCCCAGAGCCGGTCGCCGGGGATGGCCGCCAGGGCGCGGCGCAGCAACTCCTCGATCTCGTCGGCGCCGGGGACCCGGGGTGAATGGATGTCGTACACGCCGGGGCCGATGCCGCGGGCGAAGCCGGACGCCGCGACGTCCGGCACGATCTCCATCCGCGACCGCGCCGCCTCGATGCTGGTGACGTCCGCGTCCAGGCCGTCGATCGCGGCCACGACGTCGCCGAACTCGGAGTAGCAGAGATGCGTGTGCACCTGCGTCGCATCGTCCGCGCCGGCCGTCGCGAGCCGGAACGCGTCGACCGACCACGCGAGATAGGCGGGCCGGTCGGCGGCGCGCAGCGGCAGCAGCTCGCGCAGCGCCGGCTCGTCCACCTGCACGATCCCGACGCCGGCCGCCTCCAGGTCGCCGACCTCGTCGCGCAGGGCCAGCGCGACCTGCCGCGCGGTGTCGGCGAGCGGCTGGTCGTCGCGGACGAAGGACCAGGCGAGGATCGTGACCGGTCCGGTCAGCATGCCCTTCACCGGCCGGTCGGTGAGCGACTGCGCGTACGTCGCCCACTCGACGGTGATCGGCGCCGGCCGCGACACGTCGCCGTAGAGGATGGGCGGACGGACGCAGCGCGAGCCGTAGGACTGCACCCAGCCGTGCTCGGTCGTGGCGAACCCGGCGAGCTGCTCGGCGAAGTACTGCACCATGTCGTTGCGCTCCGGCTCACCGTGCACCAGCACGTCCAGGCCGAGCTTCTCCTGCAGCCGGATGACCCGCTCGATCTCCGCCCGCATCCGCGCGGTGTACTCGGCGGCGTCGAGCCGGCCGGCCCGGAACGCCGCCCGCGCCCGCCGGACGTCGCCGGTCTGCGGGAACGAGCCGATCGTCGTGGTCGGCAACGGCGGCAGCGCAAGCCGGTCGCGCTGCGCGGCGGCCCGCTCGGCGTACGGCGCGCGGCGGGTGTCGGCGGCGGTGAGTCCGCCCAGCCGGGTCCGGACGGCGTCGTCGACGACGCGCGGGGCGGCGGCGCGGTCGGCCAGCGCGGCGGCGGCCTCGTCGAACGCCGGTGAGCGTCGCCCGTCGCGCAGCGCGGCCGCGAGCGTCACCACCTCGGCCACCTTCTGGTCGGCGAAGGCCAGCCACGAGCGCAGCTGCGGGTCCAGCCCGGTCTCCGCGTCCAGGTCGTAGGGGACGTGCAGCAGCGAGCACGAGGTGCTGACGGCGACGGCGGCGGCCAGCGGCTCGACGGCGCGCAGCGTGGCCAGCGCCGCGTCGAGATCCGTGCGCCAGACGTTGCGGCCGTCGACCACACCGGCGACGACGGTCTTGCCCGACAGGCCCGGCACGTCGGCGTCCGGCAGCGACCCCGCGACCAGGTCCAGCCCGATCGCCTCCACCGGCGACGACGCCAGCACCGGCAGCGCGTCACCGAGCGAGCCGAACGACGCCGACACGAGCAGCGCCGGCCGCTCCGTCAGCCCGCCCAGCCGCGCGTACGCCCGGCCCAGCGCGGCCAGCTCGTCCGCCGTCCGGTCCGCGACGTAGGCCGGCTCGTCCAGCTGGACCCATGCGACGCCCTCGGCGGCCAGCGTCGTCAGCAGCAGCGCGTACACCGCGAGCAGGTCGTCGAGCCGGTCCAGCGGCGCGAACCCGGCCGGCGCGCCGTCGGCGGCCTTGGACAGCAGCAGGAAGCTGGCCGGGCCGAGCAGCACCGGCCGGGTCTGGACGCCCAGCGCCAGCCCCTCGCGGACCTCGCCCACCGGCTTGGCCGGGTCGAGGTGGAAGCGCGTCGTGGGCGCGATCTCCGGCACGAGGTAGTGGTAGTTCGTGTCGAACCACTTGGTCAGCTCCAGCGGCGCGGCGCCGGTCGTGCCGCGGGCCATCGCGAAGTACGTGCCCGGGCCGTCCAGCCCGAGCGACGCGAACCGCGGCGGCACCGCGCCGGTCAGCACGGCGGCGTCGAGCACCTGGTCGTAGAGCGAGAACGTGTTCGACGGGACGGAGTCCAGGCCCAGCGCTGCCAGCCGGCGCCAGCTCCGTTCGCGTTCGGCGCGGGCGGCCGCCTCCAGGTCGTCGCGGCCGGACTCGCCGGACCAGAACGACTCCAGGGCGCGCTTGAGCTCGCGGTTCGGGCCGATGCGCGGGTAGCCGGGCACGGTCGCGCCGATGGGCGGGATGGAACGGGTCATGGAAGGTGTCTCCTCGGGAGCGCGGACAGGCGTTCGCCGGGGGCCGGCCACCCGATCGACGTCAACCGCGCCGGGGGCCTCTTGCGTCGGCCGGATCGCACCCATCAGGCGCCCGCCGGCCGAACCACCAGTGCTTGCGATCCTAGGAGGACGCACGGGGACCGCAAGGTGACGTCCCGTCATACGGACCGTGACGTCTCATCATGTGGGAGATGAATGACGTTCCGCGAGCTTGCGCTACCTGCGACTGTGTCGCATCATCGCCTGTGAGGCACGCCGGCGCGCACGAGGAGGACTTCGCATGCATGTCCCCGACGGGTTCCTGAACGCACCCACCTCGGTCGCGACGGGCGCCGTCGCCGCCGCCGGTGTCGCGTTGGCGCTGCGCAAGGCGCAGGACGAGCTGGACGAGCGCACCGCGCCGCTGGCCGGCCTCACCGCGGCGTTCGTGTTCGCCGTGCAGATGCTGAACTTCCCGGTCGGCGTCGGCACCAGCGGCCACCTGATGGGCGGGGCGCTGGCGGCCGTGCTGGTCGGCCCGTGGACGGCGGTGCTGTGCCTGTCGGTGGTGCTGCTGGTCCAAGGGCTGCTGTTCGCCGACGGCGGGCTGACCGCGCTCGGCACCAACATCTCTTTGATCGGCATCACGACGGTGGTCGTCGGCTGGGTCGTGACGCGGGCCGTGCTCGCCGTGCTGCCCAAGCGACCGGCGTCGGTGGTGCCGGCGTCGGCGATCGGTGCGCTCGTGTCCGTCCCGGTCGCGGCGCTGGTCTTCGTGCTGCTGTTCGCGATCGGCGGCGAGGCGTCGCTGTCGCTCGGCGCGCTGACGGCGAGCATGCTCGGCTGGCACACGCTGATCGGCATCGGCGAGGCGGTCATCACCGGCCTGACGGTGAGCGCCGTCGTCGCCGTCCGGCCGGACCTCGTGTACGCGGCCCGCGGCCTGCGCGCGCCGCTGCAGCTGCGCCGGCCCGACGGCAGCCTGGTGCCGGCCCCCGAGCCCACGCCGGCGGCGGCCGCCGCGCCGCGTGCGAGCACGAGGCCGCTGCTCGTCGGCGGCGGGCTGGTCGCGCTCGCGCTGGCCGGCATCGTCAGCTTCTTCGCCAGCAGCAACCCCGACGGCCTGGAGTACGTCGCCGAGGGCGAGGGCTTCCTCGCCACCGCCCGTGACCACGCGTTCGGCGATTTCGCGCTGGCCGACTACGGCGAGGTCGGCGGCATCCCGGTCGGCGTCGCCGGCATCCTCGGCGTCGCGGTCGTCGTGGTCGCCGGCGTGCTGCTGTTCCGGCTGGTCGGCCGCCGGCCCGCCGCGGACCGGGAGGAGGCCGCCGTCCGGTGAGCGGCGGCCACGGGCACGCGCTGTACCGGCCCGGCGACTCCGCCGTCCACCGGCTGCCGGCGCACGTCAAGGTGCTGGCGCTGCTGGCGTTCGTGCTGGTCGTCGTCGCGACGCCGCGCGAGCACTACTGGGCGTTCGGCGCCTACGCGCTGCTGCTGGCGGGTGTCGCGGCGATCGCCCGCGTCCCGGCCCGCGTGGTCGTCGCCCGGATGGTGGTCGAGCTCCCGTTCGTCGTGTTCGCGCTGCTGATGCCGGTCGTGTCGCAGGGTCCGCGGGTCGACGTGCTCGGGCTGTCGCTGAGCGAGCCCGGCCTGCTGACCGGCTGGAACATCCTCGCCAAGGGCACGCTGGGCGTCGTCGCGTCGATCCTGCTGGCGGCGACGACGGACGTGCGGGGGCTGCTGGCCGGGCTGCAGCGGCTGCGGGTGCCGGACCGGCTCGTGGAGATCGCGTCGTTCATGATCCGCTACGCCGACGTCGTCGCCGGTGACATGCGGCGGATGCGGATCGCCCGCGAGTCGCGCGGCTTTCAGGCCCGGCACCTCGGGCACGCGCGGGTGGTCGCGCAGGGCGCCGGCGCGCTGTTCGTCCGGTCCTACGAACGGGGTGAGCGGGTGCACCTGGCGATGCTGTCGCGTGGCTACGCGGGCTCGATGCCGCTGACGGCGACCGCGGGAGCCGGCCGCGCGGACTGGCTGCGCGGCGCCACGCTGCCGCTGGCGGCCGGCGTGGTGGCGGTGCTCTCATGATCGAGGTCTCGCTGGAGGTCGCCGGGCTGGCCTTCGCCTACCCCGACGGCCACCAGGCGCTGTTCGGCGTCGACCTCACGATCGGACGGGGCGAGCGGGTCGCGCTGCTCGGGCCGAACGGCGCCGGCAAGACGACGCTGGTGCTGCACCTCAACGGCATCCTCTCCGGCGGCGTGGGCACGGTCCGCGTCGGCGGCCTGGAGGTCCGGCCGGGCGATCGCGACACGCTGCGGGAGATCCGCCGTCGCGTCGGCATCGTCTTCCAGGACCCCGACGACCAGCTGTTCATGCCGACGGTCCGCGACGACGTCGCGTTCGGCCCGGCCAACCTGGGCCTGCGCGGCGCCGAGCTGGACGCGCGGGTGTCCGAGGCGCTGGACCTCGTCGGCATGGGCGACGTCGCCGACCGGCCGCCGCACCACCTCTCGTTCGGCCAGCGCCGCCGGGTCGCCGTCGCGACGGTGCTGGCGATGCGGCCGGAGATCCTCGTGCTGGACGAGCCCACCAGCAACCTCGACCCAGCCAGCCGGCGCGAGCTGCACGACGTCCTCGACTCGCTCGACGTGACGCAGCTCGTGGTCACCCACGATCTGCCGTTCGCGCTGCAGCTGTGCCCGCGTTCGGTGGTGCTGTCGGGTGGGGCGGTGGTTGCTGATGGGGCGACGGCGGACGTGCTGGGGGACGCGGACTTGCTGGCGGCGCACCGGTTGGAGCTGCCGTACGGGTTCGACCCGCGGTCGGTGGCTCCTGGCCGACCCTAAATGATCACGTTGAGTTGGTGTGCTCCTGCTCTGCGAGGCAAGCATGCCTAGCGAACCGTGAACTCGCCTGGACCGGGCGCCGGGCGACGCCGCGGAAAGCGATTGCCTGTGTCTTGCGGCGTTCTCACGCTTCCCCAGGCATGCATGGGTGGTAGAGCGGGAGCACACCCACTCAACGTGATCATTCAGGTGTCGTAGAGGGCGTCGATGGCCTTGAGCAGGCGTTTCTCCGAGACCGGCTGGGCGGTGCCGAGCTCTTGGGCGAACAGGCTGACCCGCAGCTCCTCGATGAGCCGGGCGACGGCGTCGTGCTCGGGCGTGGGGCCGTGGCCGGGCGGGAGGGCGGCCAGCGCGGCCTCGTACTCCTCGGTGACCCGGCGGACGGTGCCCATGTTCTGGTGGTCGCGCTGCGGGCTGGTCGGCAGCTTCTCCAGCCGCCGCTCGATCGCCCGCAGGTAGCGCAGCAGGTCCGGCAGCCGGCGGCGGCCGGTGGACGTGACGAAGCCGGGCGCCATCAGCCGGGCCAGGTGGTCGCGGGCGTCGACGAGCGACGCGGCCAGCGCCAGGCTGGTGGTGCTCTTCAGCGTCGCCGCGACCCGGTGCGCCACCTCCAGCACCTTCTCGACGTCGGCGACGACCTCGAAGACGGTCTCGATGAGGTCGGCGCGGACCCGCTCGCGCAGCGCGGCGAACGCCGCCTCGTCCCAGGCCGGCCCGCCCGCCTCGGCCACCAGCCAGTCGACGGACGCGGCGGCGACGTCGTCGAGCAGCGCGGCGACCGAGCCGTCGGGGTTCTGGCTGAGCACCAGCTTGGACCGGTTGGCCAGGTGACGCTGCACGAACGCCGTCGGCGACGGGACGCTGAGGAGCAGCAGCCGGCGGTTGCCGGTCCACATCGCGCGGGCCTGGTCCGCCGGCGTCGGCAGCACCCGCAGCGCGACCGTGGCGCCGTCGTCGACCAGCGCCGGGTAGCCGGTGACGACGTGACCGGCGCGGCGCTGCTCGAACGTCCGCGGCACCTCGCCGCCCGGCCATTCCGTCAGCCCGGTTCGCTCGATGCTGCTGGCCGCGGCCGCCATCGTCTGGCGCAGTTGCTGCTTGAGCCGCACCTTCAGCGCGTCGAGGTCCTTGCCCTCGCCGGCCGGCCTGCCCTTCTCGTCCAGCACCCGGAACGTCATGCGCAGGTGGTCGGGCACCTTGCTCAGGTCGAAGTCGTCGGCCGTCACCGGCACCGCCCGCAGCCGGTGCAGCACCCGGGCCAGCGCGGCGGTGAACGGCTGCCCCGACGGCGACGGCGGCAGCTGCGCCAGCGCCTCGCGTGCGGTGTCCGGCGCCGGCACGAACGAGCGCCGCAGCGGCTTGGGCAGCGCCTTGATCAGCGCCGTCACCAGCTCCGGCCGCAGCCCCGGCACCTGCCAGTCGAACCCGTCGGGCTCGACCTGGTTGAGCACCTCGATCGGGACGTGCACCGTGACGCCGTCGGCGCTGGATCCCGGCTCGAACTGGTACGTGAGTCGCAGGCCGAGGTCGCCGGGCCAGGCGTCGGGGTAGTCGGCCTGCGTGACGGCGCCGGCGGCGTCGGTGGTCAGCAGGTCGGTGTCGAACGTGAGCAGGTCCGGGCGGTCGTGCCGGGCCTTCTTCCACCAGCTGTCGAAGTGCCGGCCGGAGACGACGTCGGCCGGGATGCGCTCGTCGTAGAAGGCGAACAGCGTCTCGTCGTCGACGACGATGTCGCGGCGCCGGGCCCGGTGCTCCAGCTCCTCGACGTCCTCGAGCAGCTCGCGGTTCTCGTGGAAGAACCTGTGCTGCGTCGTCCAGTCGCCCTCGACCAGTGCGTGCCGGATGAACAGCTCGCGGCTCAGCTCCGGGTCGACGCGGGAGTACTGCACCTTGCGCCGCGGCACGATGACCACGCCGTAGAGCATGACCTTCTCGTAGCCCAGGACGGCGCCGGCCTTGCGCTCCCAGTGCGGTTCGCTGTACGTCCGCTTCACCAGGTGCTCGGCCAGCGGCTCGGCCCACGCCGGGTCGATGCGGGCGTTGACGCGGGCCCACAGCCGCGACGTCTCGACCAGCTCGGCCGACATCACCCAGCGCGGCGGCTTCTTGAACAGCGCCGACCCGGGGAAGACGGCGAACTTCGCGCCGCGCGCGCCCTGGTACTCGTTGCCCGCCTCGTCCTTGACCCCGAGGTGCGAGAGCAGCCCGGCGAGCAGCGCCTGGTGGATGTTGTCCTCTGATCCCTTGGCCTGATTGAGCGTGAGACCCAGGGGCTTCACCAGCTGGCGCAGTTGCGACTCCAGGTCCTGCCACTCGCGGATGCGCAGGTAGTTGAGGTGCTCGGTGCGGCACAGCCGGCGGAACGCGCTGGACGACAGCTCCTGCTGCTGCTCCTTCACGTACCGCCAGAGGTTGAGGAAGGACAGGAAGTCCGACGTCTGGTCGGCGAACCGGGCGTGGAACGCGTCGGCGACCTCGCGCTGGTCGGCGGGGCGCTCGCGCGGGTCCTGGATCGTCAGCGCGGCGGTGAGGACGAGCAGTTCGCGGACGGTGCCGTTGCGGCCGGCCTCGATCAGCATCCGGGCCAGCCGCGGGTCGATCGGCAGCTGCGACAGCGACCGCCCGACGTCGGTCAGCTTGTTCTTGTCGTCCTTGGCCAGCGGGTCCAGCGCGCCCAGCTCGACCAGCAGGCTGACGCCGTCGGCGATGCTGCGCCGGTCCGGCGGGTCGAGGAACGGGAACGCCGCGACCTCGCCCAGGCCCAGCGCCGTCATCTGCAGGATGACCGACGCGAGGTTGGTGCGCAGGATCTCCGGCTCGGTGAACGTGGGCCGCGCCTCGAAGTCCTCCTCCGAGTAGAGCCGGATGCACACGCCGTCGGAGAGCCGGCCGCAACGACCGGCCCGCTGCCGCGCCGACGCCTGCGACACCGGCTCGATCGGCAGCCGCTGCACCTTCGTCCGGTTGCTGTAGCGGGAGATGCGCGCGGTGCCGGGGTCGACGACGTAGCGGATGCCGGGCACCGTCAGCGAGGTCTCGGCGACGTTCGTGGCCAGCACGATCCGCCGGCCGGTGTGCGGCTGGAAGACCCGGTGCTGCTCGGCTGCGGACAGCCGGGCGTAGAGCGGCAGCACCTCCAGCGTGCCCTGGGGCGCCGACGCGTACCGCTTGCGCAGCGCGTCGGCGGTGTCGCGGATCTCCCGCTCGCCGGACAGGAACACCAGCACGTCGCCGGGCGGCTCCAGCGCCAGCTCGTCGCAGGCCTCGACGATGGCCTGGATCTGGTCGCGCGGCTCGCCGCCGGCGTCGTCGGTCTCCGGCTCGAGCGGGCGGTAGCGGATCTCGACCGGATACGTCCGGCCGCTGACCTCGATGATCGGGGCATCGCCGAAGTGCCGGGCGAACCGTTCCGGGTCGATCGTCGCCGAGGTGATGATCACCTTCAGGTCCGGGCGCCTGGGCAGCAGCTGCTTGAGGTAGCCGAGGATGAAGTCGATGTTCAGGCTGCGCTCGTGCGCCTCGTCGATGATCAGCGTGTCGTAGCGGCGCAGCATGCGGTCCTGGCCGATCTCGGCCAGCAGGATGCCGTCGGTCATCAGCTTCACCAGCGTGTCGTCGCCGGCCTTCGCGGTGAACCGCACCTGGTAGCCGACGGCGGCGCCGAGCTCGGTGTGCAGCTCCTCGGCGACCCGCTCGGCGACCGTGCGCGCGGCCAGCCGGCGCGGCTGGGTGTGCCCGATCGTGCCACGGATGCCGCGGCCCAGCTCCAGGCAGATCTTCGGCAGCTGCGTCGTCTTCCCCGACCCGGTCTCACCGGCGACGATGACGACCTGATGGTCGCGGATGGCGGCGGCGATCTCGTCGCGCCGCCGGCTGATCGGCAGCTCCTGCGGGTAGCGGACCTCGGGGACGGCCGCCCTACGGCGTTCGACCCGCCGCTCGGCCGCGGCGACCTCGCGCGCGATCTCGGCCAGCGCGTCGTCCGTCCGGGCCTTGCGCACGCCGTCGAGCCGGCGGGCCAGCCGCCGCTCGTCCCGCAGCATCAGCTCGGGCAGGCGGGCGCGCAGGTCGGCCGGCGAATCGGTGAGGGGAGGGGTGGGCATACGTCGTCAAGCCTACGACCCCCGCCCCTCCCGGCTCACCTGGTTATCAGCCCGGGCCGTAGGCGCCGCGGCGGGCCGGCGCCCGGCCGGCCGGCTGCTCCGCGTCGGGCCCGCGCGGCGGCGCCGCCGGGATCGCGACCGTGACCGGCGCGTTGGTGCGGACCGTGACCGGCTCGCCGTGGTGGAGCAGCTCCAGCTGCGAGCCTTCCTCGTGGTCGCCCTCGCGCAGGTAGTAGGTGACCTCGTGCGGAAGGACGCTGACCCGCAGCCGCAGCCCGCGCCACAGCAGCGAGAAGTCCAGCCGGCCGATCCGGCTGGGCAGCCGCGGCGCGAACGACAGCACGCCGTCGTGGTCGCGCATGCCGCCGAAGCCCGCGACCAGGCTGAGCCAGGCGCCGGCCAGCGAGGCCAGGTGCACGCCGTCGCTGGTGTTGGAGTGGCTGTCGTGCAGGTCGGTCAGCGCCGCCTCGCCGAGGTAGTCGTGCGCGAGCTCCAGGTGCCCGGTCTCCGCGGCCATCACGGCCTGCGTGCACGACGACAGCGACGAATCGCGGACGGTGCGGGCCTCGTAGTAGCGGAAGTTGCGCACCTTCTGCTCCGGCGTGAACGCGTCGCCGCGCCAGTGCATCGCCAGCACGAGGTCGGCCTGCTTGATCACCTGGCGCCGGTAGAGGTCGAAGTACGGGTGGGTGAGCAGCAGCGGGTAGTCCTCCGGCGCCGTCCCCTCGAAGTCCCACTCCTGGAACCGGGTGAACCCCTCCGACTGCTGGTGCACGCCGAGCTCGTCGTCGTACGGGATGGTCATCGCCGCGGCGGCGTCGCGCCAGGACGCGGTCTCCTCGTCGTCGACGTCCAGGTCGGCGGCGACGTCGGGGTGACGGAGCACGGCCTCGGCGGCGCCGACGAGGTTCCGCTGCGCCATGAGGTTCGTGTAGACGTTGTCGTTGGCGACGGCGGAGTACTCGTCCGGGCCGGTCACGCCGTCGATGTGGAACCCGCCGTGCCGGTCGTGGTGGCCGAGCGAGCGCCACAGCCGGGCCGTCTCGACCAGCAGCTCGACACCGACCTCGCGCTCGAACGCGTCGTCGCCGGTGGCCTGGATGTAGCGCATCGTCGCGTCGGCGATGCCGGCGCCGATGTGGAACCCGGCGGTGCCGGCCGGCCAGTAGCCCGACGTCTCGTGGCCGCGGATCGTCCGCCACGGGAACGCCGCGCCCTTGAGGCCCAGCGTGCGGGCCCGCTCCCGGGCGAGGTCGAGCGTCGCGTGCCGCCAGCGCAGCACCTGTGCGGCCGCGTCGGGCTGGGTGTAGATCAGCGCCGGCAGCACGAACATCTCGGTGTCCCAGAAGACGTGGCCGTCGTATCCGGGGCCGGTCAGTCCCTTCGCCGGGATCGGCCGCATCTCGTTGCGGGCGCCGGCCTGCAGGACGTGGAACAGGCCGAACCGGACCGCCTGCTGCACCTCGGGGTCGCCGTCGACGCGCACGTCGGCGGCGTCCCAGTACGCGTCGAGGTACTCGCGCTGGCCCTTGCAGAGCCCTTCCCACCCGGTCAGCCGGGCCGACGCGAGTGCCGCGCCGACCTGGTCGCGCAGCGCCGGGATCGACCGCACGCTGGAGAAGCCGTACGCGAGCAGCTTGACCACGCGCAGCTTCTCGCCCGGCTTGAGCACGCAGGCGATCGTGGTGCGGGCCCAGTCGGGGAACGCCTCGGTGCTGACGACGGTCCGGTCCGGCCCCTCGACGACGTGCGTCATCGCCGCGGCCATCCGCAGCCCGCTGGCCTTCGTCCGGTGGATCAGCAGGCCGCCGGCGCCGTTGGCGAGGTGCTGCTCGGACTCCAGCGGCTCTTCCAGGACGGCGGCGACGCGCGGGTCCTTCTTGGTGACCGGCAGCTCCTCGTTCGCGACGAGGCCGGACTGGATGACGACGCGCGCCTCCTCGTCGATCGGCTCCACCTCGTAGCAGATCGCCGCGACGGCGCGCTGGATGAACGACACCAGCCGGGTCGAGCGGACGCGCACCGCCTGGCCGGCCGGCGACACCCACTCGACGGTGCGGTCCAGCGTCCCGGCCCGCATGTCCAGCACCCGCTCATGCGCGCGCAGGTCGCCGTAGCGGACGTCGAACGGCTCGTCGTCGACCAGCAGCCGGATCAGCTTGCCGTTGGTGACGTTGACGACGGTCTGGCCCTGCTCCGGGTAGCCGTAGCCGGCCTCCGCGTAAGGCAGCGGGCGCAGCTCGTAGAAGGAGTTGAGGTAGCTGCCGGGCAGCCCGTGCGGCTCGCCCTCGTCGAGGTTGGCGCGCAGGCCGATGTGGCCGTTGGACAGCGCGAGGACCGACTCCGACTGCGCCAGCAGGTCGAGGTCGAGGGTCGCCTCCCGGATGCGCCAGGGCTCGCCCGGGAACCCGCTCTCCTGGATCACCGGCGCTCCTCGTCCAGCAGCTCGGCCAGGTCGGTGACGACGACGTCGGCGCCGCGCTCGCGCAGCGCGTCGGCCTGGCCGACGCGGTCGACGCCGACGACGAACCCGAACTTCCCGGCGCGGCCGGCCTGGACCCCGGCGAGCGCGTCCTCGAACACCGCGGCCTCGCCCGGCTCCACACCCAGCCGCTTCGCCGCGGCGAGGAAGGAGTCCGGCTGCGGCTTGCCGCGCAGCCCCTCCTCCCGGGCGGTGACGCCGTCGACGCGGACCTCCAGCAGGTCCTCGATGCCGGCCGCCGCCACCACCTCGCGGCAGTTCGCGCTGGCCGAGACGACGGCCCGGCGCAGCCCGGCCGCCGCGGCCGCGCGCAGGTACGTCACCGAGCCCGGATACGGCGCCACGCCGACGTCGCGCAGCCGCTCCAGCAGCACGACGTTCTTGCGGTTGCCGAGGCCGTTGACGGTCTCGGCGCTGCCCGGGTCGTCCGGCGTCCCCTCCGGCAGCGTGATGCCGCGGGAGGCGAGGAAGGAACGGACGCCGTCGGCGCGCTGCTTGCCGTCGACGTAGACGTTGTAGTCGGCGACCGGGTCGAAGGCGACGAACGGCTCGCCGGTGCGCTCCGCGCGCTCGCGCAGAAAGGCGTCGAACGTCGCGGTCCAGGCGGATTTGTGCACTTCCGCCGTCGGCGTGAGCACCCCGTCGAGGTCGAACAGGCACGCCTTGATGTGGTCGGGCAGGCCAAGCATTGGACGACCTTAAGTCATCATCCTGTGTGTCGTGCGCCGAGCGTGCCATCTGGCGCGCCGGGCGCTCCGGACGCTCACGCGTCCTGGCCCTCCGGCGCCGCCTCGATGTCCAGTGGCAGCGGCGTGACCTGCACGTCGTCGGAGCCCGGCCGGATGCGCCAGCGGACCACCAGATCGGTGACGCGACCGTGCATCGGCTGGATCAGCAGGTACTGCTCGGCGTGGCGCGGGCGGAACTCGCGCAGCGACGTCTCGCCCTCGGTGACGGTGAGGTCGCGGGTGTCGAGCTGGACGTCGTAGGCGGGCAGTCCGCCGTCGTTGTGCAGGACGTAGCGGTGCTGGCTGACCCGCTCCAGCCGGAACGTCGGCGCCTGACGGGCGCGGCGGCGGTACCGGGACAGCCGCCCGGTACCGGCCGCCGGCGGCCGCGTCGAGAGGAGCGTCACCGTCAGGACGAGCACCACGGCGAGCGCGATGAGCAGAACGACGACCCTCACATTTCGACTCTAATGCTGCAGTGGGTCAGCGGAACAGGGTCACGTTCCGAACGGCCCAGTCGGCGAACGTCTCGGCCGGCCGGCCCAGCACGTCGGCGACCGTCGTCGTGGGCTGCTGCCGCGCATCGACCTGGTCCGCCTCGCCGTCGACGTACCACTCGGCGTACTCGCCCATCACGGGCGTGAGCTGCGCGATCGCGTCCTCGCGGCTCAGCTCGACGTAGGGGACGTCGCGGCCGAGGGCCGCGCCGATGCGGGCCACCTTCTCGGCCCGGGTCAGCGTCTCCGGTCCGGTGAGCTCGTACGCCCGGCCGACGTGGCCGTCCTCGGTGAGCGCGACGGCGGCGACTGCGGCGACGTCGTCCATCGCGATCGCGGCGTTCGCGGACCGCGCGTAGCCGTCGCGCACCTGGCCGGTGGTGCGGATCTGGTCGGCCCAGATCGTGCTGTTCTCCATGAACTCGCCCGGCCACAGGTGCGTCCACGGGATGCCGGCCGCCTCGACGTCGGCGACGATCGAGCCCCACCAGCTGTCCGGCTCGCCGGACAGGCTGACGACGTGCTGGACGCCGGCCTTGTTCGCGCGGGCCAGCACCTCGGCGGCGGTCTCGGTGTACGAGGTCAGGTAGAGGCGGTCGACGCCGTCGAACACGCCGTCGAGGGTCGTGGGCTCGGCGACGTAGCCGGTCAGGACCTCGACACCGTCGGGGAGGGAGGCCTTGGCGGGGTTGCGGACGAGGGCGCGCACGCCGATGGCGCCGCGGGCGAGCAGGTGGTCGACGACGAGGCGGCCGACGCTGCCGGTCGCACCGGTGACGAGGATGGTCATAGAGACAGCGTACACCGTACGCGTACGTCGTACGCACATTGCTAGGGTGTGGACTCGCCCTGCCGGACCCGTTTCAGCGTGTCGGACCACTGCTCGGTGAGGTAGGGCCGGCCCGGTTCGTCGCCGAAGTCCAGCGCCGCCGTCACGGTCATCGTCAGCAGGTCGTCCAGTGGTCCCCGCGGCCGGTGCCCGTCGGTCTCGTAGACCCTCCGCACCAGGCCGACCGCGGCGTCCATGCGCTCGGCGTCGGACACGAACGCGTCGAGGTCGGCGAGCGTCCCGAGGCCGACGCCCTGCAGCGCCGACACCAGGGCGGAACGGGCCCGCCGGCGCCTGCGCACGTCCTTGTGGACGGTGCGGTCGAAGCCGTGCCGCTGGAACAGCGTCGCCAGCTCGTCGCCCCGGCGACCGTCGAGATAGGCGCCGATGGACGAGGTGTCCACCGGGATGTCCAGGGTGCCGCGGTCCACCTTCTGGCGGTAGTCGCTGTCGGTCGCCGCGCTCGCGTCCCGCAGCGACGAGAACTGCTCGTCGGCCAGCTCGAACAGGGCGCTGAGCCGGTTCAGCCGGCGCTGGATCGGCTCGGGCAGCGCCGCCGCCTTGTACGCGACCTTGTGGCTCACCGCCGCCCAGGCGTGCTGCAGCGCCGTCCGCACCTGGATCTCCGCCGCGAGCGACGCGAACGGCGCCCACTCCGCCAGCTCCCGGCGCGACGGTCCCAGCCGGACGACGTGGTGGGCGGAGCGGTAGCCGAACTCGTTCGAGGCGAGGTCGGTCGCCTTGTCCGCGGAGTTCTCCTCGTCGACCTCGAACTCGCGGGCGATCAGCTGGCCGACCCGCTCGACGTCCTCCACGTAGTAGGTGATCACCCGCAGGCCGACGAGGTCGGTCATGGTGGCGAGCGGGTCGTCGTCGTGGCCCTTGCGGCCGATCTTCTCGACGAAGCTCTCGACGGTCTTGGCCCGCGCCTCGATCTGCACCACGTCGATGCCCGCCGACGTCAGCACGTCCCTCAGGAGGATCTGGAGACGGCCGGCGTACTGCTCGTACATCCCGCGCCGCGCGCCGTACCTGGCGCCCCAGTCGTCGGCGGTCGGCTCGGCCATCGGCCCTCACGTCTCTCGTCACGGCGGCGGGTGCGCCTGCGAGGGTACTTCAGTCCGATTGATGATCATTGGGCTTGGCTATGTCCGGGGAGCCTGTCACGATGATCGTCGTGACCCCGACACGCGCCCGTCGGCCGTCCTCCGCTCAGCTCGACCGGGCCAGGTCGGCCACGTTGGCCGCCCTCGAGGACCCCGCCGCCGTCGAGAACCTCCGCCTCTTCTACGACCGCGACTCCAACTACGCCGGCCGCAGCTTCCTCGCCGTCGGCCCGGTCGAGTACGACAGCATCACCGCCGCCGACCTCTACGCGACGTCGCTGCTGGGCATCGCCGTCGGCCCGCGGGCCGGGCGGCAGCTGCTGCAGGGCGGAACGCACCGCAACGACGTCCTCAAGGCGTTACGCATGGTGCCGGTCGAGACCGACCTCGCCGACGCCGACGACGCCGTCTTCGACGCCGCCGAGAACCTGCACCTGCAGCTGAAGAACGCACTCGGCGGCAACAAGTGGGTCGCCGCGTCGAAGCTGTGCGCGCGCAAGCGGCCGCGCCTGTTCCCCGTCCGCGACTCCCTCGTCACCCGCAACCTCCTCGGCGTCGGCCAGGATCGCCGGGTCGACTGGCTGGTCTACCAGCACCTCATCACCGACGGCGACGTCCAGCGCCGGCTCAAGGAAGTGACGCAGGAGTCCGCCATCCGCGAGTCCGACCTGCACGACCCGCCCCTTCGCATCCTCGACGTCGTGCTCTGGATGCACGTCAAGACCGCGTAGGGCGCGCCCGGAGCCCGGCGGCGATGCGACAGACTCGCGGCGTGACCATGGCGCCGAAGCTCCGCCCGGGTGACCGCGTCCGTTTCGTGTCCCCGGCCAGCCCGGTGCCGGTGGGCGGCCTGGCCCGCAGCGCGGTGGCCCTCGAACAGCTGGGCCTGCGGGTCGAGTACGGCGCGCACGTCCACGACGTCCACGACACGATCGACTACCTCGCCGGCAGCGACGAGGATCGCCTGGCCGACCTCAACGACGCCCTGCGCGATCCGCGCGTCGCGGCGGTGATCGCGACGCGCGGCGGCAAGGGCGCCTACCGCATCGCCGACGGTCTGGACTTCGAGGCCGCGCGCCGCCACCCGAAGCTGCTGATCGGATTCAGTGAGGTGACGATCCTGCACCTCGCGCTGCTGCAACGCTGTGGCCTGGCCGGCATCCACGGCGCCGCCTGGGACGCCGGCCGCTTCGGCGATCGGGCCGCCGCCTCGTTCGTCCAGGCCGTGACCAGCACCGAGCCGATCACTGTCCACGCGACGACCGACGAGCACACCCACGCCCTCACGACGCACGGCAGGGCTGAGGGCGTGCTCATCGGCGGCAACCAGGACTCGATCGCGACCGGCGCCGGCTGGGCGCTGCCGAGCTTCGACGGAGCGATCCTGCTCCTCGAGGCCGTCAACCTCCGGCTTGGCCACATCGACCGTCAGCTCACCATGCTCATCAAGACCGGCATCCTCGCCGACGTCGTCGGCGTGGCCGTCGGCCAGTACACCGGCTGCGGCGCCGCGACGGACCCCACGACCGACGTCGAATGCACAGAGATCGACGTGCTCCGCGACCGGCTCGGCCTGCTGGGCGTGCCGATCCTGGGCGGGCTGCCCATCGGCCACGGCAAGAACCCCGTCGCCGTGCCGATCGGCACGCATGCGGTCCTGGACGCGGACGCGCGCAGCCTCACGATCTCCAACGAGTGACGCGGGTGCGGGAGGGGGGACTTGAACCCCCACGTCCGAAGACACCAGATCCTAAATCTGGCGCGTCTGCCGATTCCGCCACTCCCGCGCACCGGTCATCCTAGGGGACCGACCAGGTCATGCCGATGGGCTGCATGCGCTGCCCGACCACCGTCGCAGAGCCGTCGGTGTCGACGGAGAGGATGAAGGTGGCGTTCTGGGAGATCTCCGCCTGCGAGATCTGCGACCCGCCGGGGATCGTGCCCAGCCCGGCCTCCTCGATCACCACCGAGTAGCCGGGGTTCACCGTCACCGACTGGGTGCAGCTGATCGACGCCAGCGCGACGGCCCCGTACTCCGTCTGCAGCCAGTGCACATCGTCGGGGGACTCGATGGCGCAGCTGCGGGTCGCGGTGCCGAACTCCGGCGGCGCGGTGTCGAGCTGCAGGCCGTGGTCGGGCAGGTTCGTGAGCCCGTCGGCGTAGGCGAGGTCGACGCCTTCGGGCTCCTCGCCGGTCTCGCCGTAGAGCCGCAGCGCCTCCAGCACCTCGTCGCCGCGGCGGACGGCGGCATCGTCGGCGACGACGGCGGCGCCGTCGGCGGTGAGCGGGGCGGTGACGGCCGTGCCCTCGGCGGGGTGGACGGCGAGCGTCGCCAGCCACGGCGACGCGGCGTTCTCGCGGCTGAGCAGGAACCACGACGGCGCGCCGCCGGCGGACGACTGGCCGGTCACGACCGCCCACATCGGGTACTCGCCGACCTGCGGGGACAGCACGACCGACGGGGTCACGGCGACCGGCGGCTGCTCGGGCGCGACGCCGGTGGCCTGCTCCTCCTCGACCGCGAACTGCGACGTCGCCAGCAGCGCGCCGCCTTCGACGTCGGCCAGCGGCGTCGCGCCCGCGCCGGTCACGGCCTCGTTGTACTGCTCGAAGAACCCCTCGGCGCGGTCCGATGTGATCGCGGGGATCAGCGCGCCGCGGGCCGCCTGGTCGATCTCGGCGGGCAGCTGCGCGCACGCGGTCACCAGCCCGGCCAGCCCGAGCGCGACGGCGATCCGCGCGGTCGGCTTCGGCTTCGGCGGCGGCGCCGGGG
>NZ_POTW01000051.1 GCF_003236295.1 Jiangella anatolica | reverse complement strand
CCACCGGCCCCGCCGCCCACCGTCGAGACGTCAGCCGACGACGCGGCGGCCGTCCATCGAGACCTCCCTGACAGGGACGCTCACCGGCGGGCCATCAACCAGATCGTCGCCCGGTTCCCGCCGAAGCTCCAGGAGCTGGCGAAGAAGCTGCTGTTCGGGCCGACAGCGCACGCCGTCCAGCGGCACGGCCACCACCTGCGCCGCAAGCACCAGATCGCCCGCGCCCAGTGGCGCCTCGACCCGGCCGGAGTCGACGGCTGGCAGCTCGAGCCGGACGGATCCGTTCGCTCCCTGCGGAGCGACAACAAGCCGCACCAAGTCCGCGCCACCGCCGGTCAGTACACGTCGCCGGAGGCGTTCGCCAAGCCGCTGATCGCCCTCCTGCAGGCCGCCGGCCGCACCCAGGATGCGCTGGACCGATACCTGGACGGCAAGGCGAAGGGAAAGACGCGAGCGAGGATCTTCCTGCGTCCATCGGACACCGGCATCGTGCCCGGCGATGTCCTCGCCGTGCGGGGGCCGGGCACGGACACCGCACCCGGCGAGGAACTATGGCTCAGCGCCCGTGACGGCTCCATGGCCGGGCTGGGCAGCCCGCCGTGGGTTCGCGACGATGACCTCGTATCGGGTGCACAGCGCCCCGGCAGTCTGATCTTCTTCGTGCGGAAGCCCGGGCAGTCCTGGTGTCTTGTCACCGGGTACTTCCTGGACGACCGTGCCAACGACCTGAAATACACGGAGCTGTGATGGAGATCAGTGAGAACTTCCTCGAGTGGCGCCACGAGTTCAACGACGGCGGAGGCGAACTGCTCGAGTTCTACATGGAGGCGTGCGAGACCGTCCCCGAATGGCTGGAGAGCAACTTCAACGACCTCCAGGGCTTCCGCGACGAGCTGGCGGCGCACATCCGCGACTCTTCTGCCGGGCCGGCCTCGTACGAGACGCAGTGGGGGACCGACGAGAGGATGCGCAACCTCTGGTTCGACGTGTTCGGGGCCGAGCCGCCGCCGGGCGACCCCTACCCCGTCCCGCGCGAACGGTGGGGCCGGCACCGTATGACCACGTACATGCGCGATCTCCAGCCCTCGCATCTGTCGCGCCTTCGCGAGGCGACCCGGCAGTGGCTCGAGGCCAGAGGGATCACGGCCGAGGACCTGGCCGCCTACCACGAGCCCGGCGCCGAGCGGGAGTACTCGCGGCCGGAGCCGGTCGGGTTCCGCCAGCGGCTCGCCGAGCTGACGGCGGCCGGCCGGCGCAGCGGTCCGGCCGAGGGCGAGTACGCCGACCAGGCGCGAGCCGACTTGCTGGAGGCGAAGCGGGGCTACCTCGAGACCGGCCACCCCGAAGAGGCGGCCGCGGTCGACAAGCTGCTCGCCGACCGCGAACCACGCGACGAGTAGCGGCTAGGAGGCCGGCGTCCGGTCGATGTCGGGCTCGAGGAAGATGTGCCGGGCCTCCGGCAGCGCCGCCCGGATGCGTTCCTCCGCGCCGTTGATGGCCGCGGCGATCTGCTCGCCGGTCTGGTCGGTGCGGACCGCGAGCTTCGCCGCGACCAGCAACTCCTCCGGGCCGGTGTAGAGCGTGCGCAGGTGGATGACGCGGCCGATGTCGTCGCCGGCGGTCGCGGCGGCGAGGATCTTCTGGACGTTCTCCTCGGCGGCACCCTCGCCGATCAGCAGGCTGGACATCTCGATGGCCAGGACCACCGCGATGACCACCAGCAGCACGCCGATCGCGGCGGTGCCGGCGACGTCCCAGTAGGCGTTGTCGGTGAGCAGCGCCAGGCCGACGCCGATGAGGGCGAACACCAGGCCGAGCAGCGCGCCGATGTCCTCCAGCAGGATGACCGGCAACTCCGGCGACTTCGCCCGTCGCACGAACTGCACCCAGGACCGGCCGCCGCGCACGTGGTTGGACTCGATGACCGCGGTCCGCAGCGAGAACGACTCCATGATGATGGCGGCCACCAGCACGGCGATCGGCACCCACCACCAGTCGCTCTCCAGCAGCTCGTTCGGGTGGCCGGCGTGCACCTCCTCGTACTTGTGGTACGCCTCGTACAGGGCGAACAGGCCGCCGATGCTGAACAGCACGATCGACACGATGAACGCGAAGACGTAGCGGACCCGGCCGTAGCCGAACGGGTGCTCCGGTGTCGCCTTGCGCCGCGCCCGCCGGCCGCCGACCAGCAGCAGCACCTGGTTGCCGGCGTCGGCGACGGAGTGCACCGCCTCGGCCAGCATCGACGAGGCACCGGTCAGCGCGAACGCGATGAACTTGGTGATCGCGATGCCGGTGTTCGCCAGCAGGGCCGCGACGACTGCCTTGGTCCCACCTTCAGTGGCCATGGGGTTCCTTCACTCCGGAGCGTTGCGTGGTCGAGGACTATCGTGCCTGGTCGAGGGCCGTCGTGAGGGTGAACGCCACACCGTCGCCGGTGAGCGTCGCGTCCGGCTCGGCCGCCGGGACGAACGCGGCGTGCCCGCGGGCCAGCTCGACGCCGCCGGCCGTCGCCATCCCGTCGAGGACGAGGACGAGACACGGTCCGGACACGGTCGCGGTGGCGCCGGGGGTGAGCCGCACCCGGCCCAGCCTGAGCTCGTCCACCCCGGGGATGGGGTAGACGTCCAGGCCGGGGCCGCCCGGTACCGGCGGCACCGGGACCGCGCCGCCGGGCTGGTAGCGCAGGATCCGCAGCACCTCGGCGGTGTCGACGTGCTTGGGCGTCAGTCCCGCGCGCAGCGTGTTGTCGGAGCTGGCCTGCGGCTCGACGGCGACGCCGGACAGGTAGGCGTGCGGGACGCCGGCGGGGACGAACACCGCCTCGCCGGGCGCCAGCGTGTGGTGGCGCAGCAGCAGCGCGAGCAGCAGTCCGCGGTCGTGCGGGTAGGCCTCGGCCAGCCGGTGCACGAGCGCGAACCGCGGCTCCTCGCGCCGGGCCGAGGCTTCCGCCGTCAGCGCCGAGACGATCTGCGCCGCCGCGGCGTCGTCGAGGGTGAGCCAGCGGCGGACCAGCCGCTCCAGCCCGTCCTGGTCGCGCAGGACGGCGGCGGCGCCGGCGAGGTCGGTGTGCTCGCTCGGCGCCAGCACCGTCGCGACCTCGGCGGGGTCGTCGAAGCCGACGAGGGCCTCGAAGGGGGTGACGGCGACCGCCATCTCGGGCTTGTGGTTGCGGTCGTGGTACGAGCGGCGCGGGTCGTCCAGCGCGAGGCCGGCGGCGTCCTCGGCGGCGTAGCCCTCGATCGCCTGCTCGATGGTCGGGTGCACCTGGATCGACAGCGGCCGCTCGACGGCGAGCACCTTCAGCAGGAACGGCAGCCGCGGCCCGAACCGGCGCACGACGTCGTCGCCGAGCGTGGCCTCGGGGTCGGCCGCGATGACGTCGGCCAGGCTGCGCCCGTCCCCCACCACCGTCGACGGCGATCCCGGGTGCGCACCGACCCACAGTTCGGCCTCCGGCTGCCCGGACGGCGCCCGGCCGAGGAGTTCGGGGAGCACGGTCGGCGAGCCCCAGGCGTACGAACGCACCGGGTTGTCCAGAAGCACGGCCACGATCGGAGAGCCTAGTTGACCCCGGCCGCCACCCCACGACCGCCGGCGTTGTCGGCGCCGCCCCGGTCAGCCGAAGATTCGACGCTCGCTCGTCAACGGGTCGGGTCTGAGTTCGGCGTAGGCCTCGTGCCACGGCTCCAGGCCGACGTGCGCGCGCAGCGCCTTCTCGACTCGCACGGGGGCGACGATGGCACGGTTCGGCAGCGACGCTGCCTCAACGTCGGTCGCCGGGCGTCGTCTCACACCCCGCGCGTCGACGACCTCGTACGCCGGCGGAACTGCGACCATCTCCTTGTACGCGGGCAGCTCGATCGAGTCGTCGACGGGTGCGCGCCCGATCACGGTCCAGTGGCCGGCGTAGATCTTCGCATCGAATGAGAGGGCGAGGAACAGCAGCGGCCCGTGTGCCGACCCGATGGCCACAGCTGGCGCCACGTCCCGTGGAAGAGACCTGTCGAAGACAGCGAGGTACAGAGCCGCGACTCGGTAGGTGCCGACGACCTGACCCAGCCCGACCCTGTCGTCATCGAGCGGGATGGTGAAGACGTCACCCACCATTGAATCTGCCCTCGCCGGGATATGTCAGATAGGCTTGGAACATGACACACGCGACGATATCTGTCAACGAGCAGGGTCGTGTGCTCATCCCGGCCAAGTTGCGTCAGGAGCTCGAGTTCCGGCCCGGCACCGCACTCGTGGCCTACGTCGAGGACGGCCGGCTCATCCTCGAGGAACGAGCCCACCTGGCGGCCCGGCTGCAACGGGAGGCGCTGGAGTCGCGCACCACGTCGGGCAGTGTGGTCGACGAGTTGGTCGCCGATCGCCGTGCGCAGGCCGCCGCGGAGAGCGCCGACGGCCGGTGATCGTCCTCGATGCGTCGGCGCTCCTGGCCTACCTCTATGCCGAGCCCGGCCACGAGTCCGTGCCACCGCTCCTGCAGGAGTCCCACGTCAGCGCGGTCAACTGGTCGGAGACGCTGCAGCAGATCGCCTTCCACGGCGGCGACCCGGACCGCCAAGGCGCGTTGCTCATCGTCCTCGGCGTGACCGTGCAGCCGCTGACCGAGGAGGACGCGGCTCGAGCAGCCAAGCTGTACCCGGCGACCCGCGCCGCCGGGCTCTCCCTCGCGGATCGATGCTGCCTCGCCCTCGCCGGACGCCTCGGCGTGCCCGCGCTCACCGCCGATCGGGCGTGGTCGGGCCTGGACGCCGGCGCCGAGATCCGCGTGCTGCACTGAACCGTCAGGCGGGGCGGCCGAGGCCGAGCGCCAAGTAGGCGGCCGCGTACCGGCCGGTGGCGAGCAGGGCGGCGAAGCGGCCGATGTCGGGACCGTCGGTGGCGCGCACCTCCTGGACCCGCACCGAGCCGTTCTTGGCGGCCTCGTCCAGCCGCGCCCGGCCGGCCAGGGCAGCGGGCGTGTCGGCGCCGTCCTCGAGAATGACCAGCGCCGGCCGCGAGGGCGCGGCGGCGGCGTCCTCGAAGGGGTCGGCGAAGAGGTCCGGCTCGGGCGCGCCCTCCAGGATCGGGACCAGCTGGTCGGCCTCGCCGGCGACGGCGGGGCGGCCGCTGGCCGAGCGCAGCGCCTCGGCGACGCGGCGGGCGGCGCGGGCGGCCAGCACCGACCCGCCCCACACGATGGGGACGTCGTCGGCGATGGCGAGGGCGAGCTCCTTGGCCGGGTTCACGTCGGCGGGGACACTGGGGCCGCACCGCTCGGCGACGTCGTCGAGGGCGGCCGCGACGGGCTCGGCCTCGACCCGGGGGCCGAGGCCCATGATGTGCAGAGCGTGCAGGACGGGGACGGCGAGCGCGGTCGGGTCGGCGCTGCCGGCCGGCAGGAACGTCGTGCCGCGGCCGGCGGCGGCCGCCGCCATCGGGGAGTCCGACGGCGCGGCGACGAGCAGCTGGCAGCCGCGGCGGCGGGCCTCGGCGACGGCGGAGATCTCGTCGTCGCCGTGGCCGGAGCGGCACACGACGACCACGAGGTCCAGCGGGCCGGCCCAGCCGGGCAGCCCGCGGTGCGGCCAAGCGACGAACGGGACGGGGCAGACCGGCTCCAGCACGGCGCGGAACAGCCGGCCGTCGGCGCCGCCGGCGACGATCGCCCGCGGCCGGTCCCCCGCGGCGATAGAGGCCAGCACGTCCGCCGAGGCGACGTCGGCGAGGCGGACCTGGGCGCCCCAGCCGGCGATGTCGCGCAGCACCGGGTCGATGACGCTCAGCGCGTCCTGGTCGTCGAGCGAGCCGTCGAAGAACACGTGGGCTACTCCGCAGAACGGGTGCGGGCCTGGTCGGCCAGCAGCACGGGGATGTCGTCGCGCACCGGGTACGCCCGCGGGCAGCCGGTGCACAGCAGCTCGCCGGCCGCATCGTCCGGCTCAAGCGCGCCATGACAGACCGGGCACGCGATGACCTGCAGCAACGTCGGATCCAGCCTCACGAGGTTTCCTCCCCGGCCCCGCGGACCACCCGCAGGACGTCGTCGCGCACCCGTTCCATGACGGCGCGGTCGGCGCCCTCGACGTTGAGCCGCAGCAGCGGCTCGGTGTTGGACGGGCGCAGGTTGAACCACCACATCGGCGTGCCGGTGAACTCGACGGTGAGGCCGTCGAGCCGGTCGGTGACGATGTCCGGCGCCTTGCCGAACGCCTCCTCGACCCGGGCGGTGACCGCCTCGGCGTCGTCGACCGTGCTGTTGATCTCACCGGACCCGACGTACCGCTCGTACGGGACGAGCAGCTGCGACAGCGGCCGCGGATCGGCGCGCAGCGCGGCCAGCGTGTGCAGCGCCGCGAGCATGCCGGAGTCGGCCCGCCAGAAGTCGCGGAAGTAGAAGTGCCCGGAGTGCTCGCCGCCGAAGACGGCGCCGGTCTCGGCCATCGTCTGCTTGATCAGCGAGTGGCCGACGCGAGTGCGCACCGGGGTGCCGCCGTGCTCGGCGATGATCTCCGGCACGGCCTTCGAGGTGATGAGGTTGTGCACGACGCGCGCGCCGGGGTCGCGGGCCAGCTCGCGGACGGCGATCAGCGCGGTCAGCGCCGACGGCGACACGAGCTCGCCGCGCTCGTCGACGACGAAGCAGCGGTCGGCGTCGCCGTCGAAGGCCAGCCCGAGGTCGGCGCCGTGCTCGCGGACGGCGGCCTGCAGGTCGACGAGGTTGGCCGGGTCGATCGGGTTCGCCTCGTGGTTCGGGAAGGTGCCGTCCAGCTCGAAGTACAGGGGAACGACGGTGAGCCCCGGCAGGGAGAGCACGGCCGGGACGGTGTGCCCGGCCATCCCGTTGCCGGCGTCGACGACGACGGTCAGCGGGCGCCCGCCGTCGAGCGGGACGAGGTCGTGCAGGTGGGCGGCGTAGTCGGCCAGCGTGTCGCGTGCCGTGATCCGGCCGCGGGCCGCGACGGGGGTGTCGACGCCGTCGGCGATGAGCGCCCGGATATCGCTGAGGCCGGTGTCGTAGCCGACCGGGGCGGCGCCGGCCCGGCACAGCTTGATGCCGTTGTAGCGGGCCGGGTTGTGGCTGGCGGTGAACATCGCGCCGGGGAGGCCCAGCGCGCCGCTGGCGTAGTAGAGCTGGTCGGTGCTGGTCAGCCCGGCCATGACGACGTCCACGCCGGCCGCGGTGACGCCGTCGGCGAACGCCGCGGCGAGGCCGGGCGAGGTGGGCCGCATGTCGTGCCCGACGACCAGCGCGCCGCTGCCGTCGGCCAGCACATGCGCCGCCGCCCATCCGATGGCCCGCACCGTCTCGTCGTCGAGCTCGTCGGGCACCACACCACGGATGTCGTAGGCCTTGAGGATCGGGGCGAGGTCGCGCACGCTCGCGACCCTATCCTGCCCGCTCGGCGTGACGGAGACGCACGGGCGAACTCCGCCGCACGCTAGGGCTGGAACCGGCGCGCCACGTCGTCCAGCATCGACCTGTACTCCGCCCACCACCGGTCGTCGCCGGTCGAGTCGCGATCCGAGCCCGCCCGGCCGTCGATCAGTTCCCTCAGCACCTGCAGTTGTCCCGCATGCATCGCGGTGTCCGTCAATACGCGCGCCAGCAGGGCTTCCGCCGTCGTCGCCCTGGAGGCAGCGGGCCACCACGGCACCGCTGCGGCCGCGTTCAGGCCGATCTCGTCCAGTACCCGGTCCGAGTGCTCACACGAGCGCCGGTAGAGGCCGGTGATGTGATCCCGGGACTCGGTGGCGGTGGCCCACATGTCGCGATTCGGCACAGCCGCCTGCTCGTCGCCGATCCACGGCAGCGGCTCCGGAAACGGGTGGCCGAGGCATGTCCCCAGATAGCCGGCTTCGATGCCGACGAGATGCTTCACCACGCCGAGCAGGTTCGTGCCGGTCGGAGTCATCGGGCGGCGGATCTGATACTCGTCCAGGCCGTCCAACGCGCGGAGCACCTGACGGCGCGACTCCCGCAGATAGCCGCGGTCGTCGTGATGGATCGGCATGCTAGGCATGGCCGTGATGCTAGGGCGCGGCGGCGGATGACCCACGGACCGAGCCGGGGAGCTCCCTCGAACGGCGGTGGCGGTCACGGCGGGGGGCGCCGTGACCGCCACCTTCCCGGAAAGGGCGTCAGCTCGACGCCCCGAAGGTGACGACGAGCTGCGGGGTGTTCTCTCCCTTCTCCCGGCTGTGGAACGACTGCTCCGGCCCGGCGCTGGCGCCCTCGGTGGCGTCGCGCAGGACGAAGCCGTGGTTGGCGCCGGGCGCGTACATGGCCAGCACCTGCTCGGTCACCGTCCAGGTCCGCCAGCCTGTGCCGGACGGCGCGGACGCGGCCGCGCCGACGACCGAGGGCTGGGAGGCCCAGGTGATGCCGGTCTCGGTCCAGGCCGCCGCCGCGCGCTGCGCCTGCAGCGTCCGCCCGGACACCGCCGAGTCGGAGTACACCCGCAGCGTCGCGCCAGTGACCTCGCATCCGGAAGGCGGCGCCGGCAGCGCGAACCGCACCGCCGCCCGGACGTTCTGGTTCGACGACTTCGACAGCACCTTGAGTACCGAGTCCTCACCCTTGTTCGTCGACGGGCTGGCCTGCTCGAACCAGGCGTCGGCGTTGGCCGGGACGGTGATCGGCGCGCCGCAGTCGATCGGGACGGTCCACCCGACCGTCGCCGGCGACGGGTCCACGTTGCCGGCCAGATCGACCGACCGCACCGCGAACGTGTGCTCCGACCCGACCGCCAGCCCCGAGTACGTCCGGGGCGACGAGCAGGCCGCGAACGCCCCGCCGTCGAGCGAGCACTCGAACGACACGCCCTGCTCGTCGGCGATGAACTCGAACGACGGGACGCTGGCCGAGCCCGGACCGGACGTGATCGTGGTCTGCGGCGCGGTCGTGTCCGGCTCCGGCGCCGGCCCGATCGTGAGCACCAGCTGCGGCGGGTTGCTGCCCGCCTCGCGGCTGCGGAACTGCTGCTCGTGGTCGTTGTTCTCACTCGCGTCGCGGATCAGGAACCCGTGCTCGGTCCCGGCCGTGTACATGGCCGTCACCTGCGGGGTCACCGTCCACGTCCGCCAGCCGGTGCCGGAGGTGGTGGTCGCGGGCGTCCCGGCGACGGCGGGCTGGTTGGCCCACGTGACGCCGTTCTCGGTCCACGGCGCGGCCACCTGGACCGCCTGCAGGGTCCGGCCGCTGCGCGACGACGCGGCGTTGAGGCGCAACGTCGCCGACGTCACGGCGCAGCCCTCGGCCAGCTCCGGCAGGTCGAACCGGACCAGCGCCCGCAGGTTGGCGTTCGCCTTCGACATCACCTTGAGGATGGAGTCGGCGCCCTTGTTGCTCGACGGGCCGCCCTGGTCGATCCACGCGTCGGCGACGGCGGTCAGCGTGACGCTCTGCACGGTGCAGACCGGCGGCGCTGCGATCGTCCAGGTGCGCGTCGCCGGGGTCGGGTCGGTGTTGCCGGCCGCGTCCGTCGCCCGCACCAGGAACGTGTGCTCCCCCGGCGTCAGGTCATGGTGGACCGACGGTGACGTGCACGCGGCCCAGGCGCCGCCGTCGAGGAGGCACTCGAACGTCGAGCCGCCCTCGTCGGCCGTGAACTCGAACGCCGCCGTCGTGGCCGTCGTCGATCCGCTCGGGCCGGCGCCGATCGTCGTCTGCGGCGCGGTGGTGTCGGCCGGGGTGACCGTCCAGGTGCTCACCACCGGGCTGCCGTCGGGGATGCCGGCCAGGTCGACGGCGCGGACGGCGAACGTGTGCGCCCCCGCCGAGAGGCCGGTCAACTCCACCGGCGAGACGCAGGCGGCGAACGCCGCCCCGTCCAGCGCGCACTGGAACGTGCCGGGCTCGTTCGAGCTGAACGCGAACGACGCGGCCGTCGCGCTCGTCGTGGCCGGCGGCGGGTCCGACGTCAGCAGCGTCTGCGGCGGCATCGGCGGTGTCACCGTCCACTCGTGCTCGGTCCAGTCCGGCTGCACGTTGCCGTTCGCGTCCGTCGCCTGCACCGCGAACAGGTGCGTGCCGACGCTCAGGCCGGTGTAGGACGCCGGCGACGTGCACGGCGCCTCCACCCCGTCGAGGTAGCAGACGAACGTGGAGCCCGGCTCGTCGGAGACGAACTCGAACGTCGCCGACGATGCCTCCGTTGAGACCGGCGGACCCGACGTCACCGAGGCCTCCGGCGGGCCGTCGACCTCCCACGCGAACGAGGCAGGCGTCGGATCCGCGTTACCCGAGGCGTCCACGGCCCGCACCGCCAGCGAATGCGGCCCCTCCGTGACGCCCTCCAGCGTGTGCGGCGTCGGGCAGGTGTTGAACGACCCGCCGTCCAGCGCGCACTCGAACCCGGCGCCGGGATCGGGCGAGGAGAACTCGAACGTCGCGTCGACGGCGGTCGTGACCGACGGCGGCCCGCTGTCGATCGCCGTGTCCGGCGCGACCGTGTCGGCCGGCGCGTCGACGGTCCACGCGAACTCCGACGGCGACTCGTCCACGAAGCCCTCCGGGCTGACCGCGGCGACCTGGAACGCGTGGTCGCCGCCGCCGAGACCGGTGTAGGTCAGCGGCGAGTCACACGGCAGGAACGGCCCGCTGTCCAGCGCGCAGGTGAACGTCGACCCCGGCACGTCGGCCATGAAGGTGAACGTCACGTCCGCGCCCGACGGGTCGGCCGGCGTGGTCAGCAGGGTCGTCTCGGGCGGCCCCACCATCGTCCACTCGGCCGACGCCACGGCGCCCACGTTGCCGGACAGGTCCACCGCCCGCACCTGCAGCTCGTGCGCCCCGACCAGCGTCCCCTGCACCTCGAACGGCGAGGTGCACGGCTCGAACTCCGCGCCGTCGACGCTGCACTCGAACGTCGCGAACGGGTCGTTCGCGCTGAACGTGAACAGCACGTCCGGGTGCGGGGTCGTCGCCGGCGGCGTGGTCAGGATGGTGACAGACGGCGCCACGGTGTCGCCGCCGTAGATGAACGACAGCTGCGCCGGCGTCGGGTCGATGTTGTCCTCGGCGTCGATCGCCCGCACATAGAACACGTGCGCACCGGGCTCCAGCGGCTCCGGGGCGTCCGGGTTCGGGTACGACCACGGGCTCGTGCACGGCGCGAACGCGGCCTCCTCGGCGCTGTCCATGCTGCACTCGAACAGCAGGCCGGCCGGGGTGGTGACGTTGTCCGTGCCGGAGAACGTGAACGTGGCCGCGCCGGTCGGGTCCGCCGGTCCGCCCTGGATGACGGCGTTCGGCGGCACGGTGTCCAGGCTCGTGATCACCGTCCAGTCGTACTCGGTGCTCTCCAGCTGGCTGGCCCCTTCCGGGTCGGTCGCGAACACCCTGAACGAGTGCTCGCCGACGCTCAGGCCGGTGTACGTCAGCGGCGACGTGCACGGCGCGAACGGCGCGAAGTCCAGCGAGCAGTCGAACGTCGAGTCCGCGACGTTGGCCTCGAAGACGAACGTGGCCGTCGTCTCCTCGGTCTCGCCGCCGTTCGGCGGTTCGGTGCCCTGGCCGGGCTCGAACGCCGGCCCGTCGGTGATGGTCGCGAGCACGCCGGTGATGACCCACGTGTACTCGGCCGGCGTCGGGTCGGTCAGCCCCTCGGAGTCCGTGGCGCGGACCCGGAAGGTGTGCGGCCCGACCTGCGTCTCGTCGAACTCGTGCTCGACGGAGAAGAAGCACGGCTCCCACGCGGCGTCGTCGATGGCGCACTCGTAGGTGACGTCGGGCTCGTTCGAGGAGAACGTGAACAGCGCGTCGAACAGCGGTGTCTCGGCCGGCGGCTTGAGGTTGATGACGGTGTCCGGCGCGACGCCCGGCGGCAGCGGGACGTACTCCCACTCGTACACCGCGGGCGAGGCGTCGACCAGCTCGTTCTCGTCCACCGCGCGCACCTCGAACCGGTGGTCACCGGGGCTGAGGTTGGTGTACTCCTGCGGGTTCTCGCAGTCGGCCCAGGCCGCCTCGTCGGTGCTGTCCAGGCGGCACTGGAACTCCAGGTTGCCCAGCGGGGTGATGTCGTCGGTGCCGATGAACGTGAACAGCGCGTTCCTGCTGGTGCTCGGGTTCGCCGGCCTGTCGACGATCTCGGTGTCGGGCGCGCCCGGAGCCGGGCCGATGATGCACACGATCGTGAAGCACTGCGCCGGTTCGGCGTTGCCGGTGGCGTGGTTCTGCCCGCCGTCGACGGTCTGCTCGTGCGCGTAGATGCCCCAGCCGTCGTTGCTGTTCGCGACGTTGCCGGTCACCGTGTGGCCCGCGTCGGAGACGAGGATCCCGCCGCTGCCGTTGTTGCTGGCGTTGTTGGACTCGACCAGGTTGCCCTCGCCGGCCGGGGCCTGCCCGGCGACGTAGATGCCCTCGCCGTTGTTGCCGCCGGCGGTGTTGGACCTGATCACGTTGCCGAACGACTCGCTCTCCACCGAGATGCCGGCGTCGGTCGTGCCGCTGGCGTTGTTGCCCTCGATCAGGTTGCCGCCGGACTGGATCAGCGCGATGCCGCCGGAGTTGAACCGCACGTCGTTGGCGCGCAGCTGGCTGTCGTCGGCGCTGTCCAACGCGATGCCGGTGCCACTGGCCGAGCCGATCGCGTTCGCGACGAACTCGTTGCCGCTGGAGTCCACCACGCCGATGCCGGCCGCGCCGCTCACCGTCGAGGCGTTGCCCTGGACGAGGTTGTCGTCCGAGCCCGCCTCCAGCGAGATGCCGGCGCCGCTGCTGGTGCTGAGGTGGTTGTCCAGCAGCGTGTTGCCGGTGGAGCCGAGCAGCGCGATGCCGGACTCGCTGGACCCGGTGACGAGGTTGCCCTCGACCCGGCTGCCGGTGACGCCGTCGAGCCGGATGCCGTCGCCCGGGTTCAGGCTCAGCGTGTTGTCCAGCACGACCGCGCCGGTGGTGCCGCCGGACAGCACGATCCCGGCGGTGTTCTCGCCGATCGTGCTGGTGCGGACGGTGTTGCCGGCGTCGGTGCCGGCCAGCGCGATGCCGGCGTCCTGGTTGGCCGTCGCGACGATCGACGCGACGACGTTGTTCGCGACGCCGCCGCCGAGCTGGACGCCGAAGTCGAAGTCGGTGACCGAGCCGTTGACGATCGCGACGCTGTCGAAGCCGGAGTTGCGCACGCCGGCGCCCAGCCCGCTGCCCTCGAGCAGGTGCCCGCCGAGGTCAAGGGTGATGCCGGCGGCCCCGATGATCAGGCCGTCGCCCTGGCAGCCGGTGAGGTCGTTCGTCACCAGCGTGCTCTGCGTGATGGTCTGGCCGCAGCTGACGGCCGCCGCGACCGGCGCCGGGCCGATCGTCCACTGGAACTGCGCCGGTGTGGCGTCGACGTTGCCCTCGCTGTCGGTCGCGCGGACCAGCAGCGTGTGCGCGCCGACGCTCAGGCCGGTGTAGGTGGCCGGGGAGGTGCAGGCGGCGTACGGCTGCGCGTCCAGCTTGCACTGGAACGTCACGCCCTCCTCGTTCGAGGAGAAGGCGAACGTCGCCGTCGTGCTGACGGTCATCGCGTCCGGCCCGGAGTCGATCGACGTCTCCGGGGCGACGCCCGGCGGCGGCGGTTCCACCGTCCAGGCGTGCTGGGCCGGCGTCTCGTCGACGTTGCCGGACCAGTCGGTGGCGCGGACCTCGACGAGGTGCTCGCCGACGCCCAGGCCGGTGTAGGTGACGGGGTTGACGCAGGGCGCCCAGGCGCCGCCGTCGATCCGGCACTCGAACGTCACGGTCGTGGCGTTGTCGCTGCCGGTGAACGTGATCGTCGCCGACGTGCTGGTGGTCGGGTCGCTCGGGCCGGAGACGATGGACGTGTCCGGCGCCACCTGGTCCGTCGGCAGCGGCGGCCCGCCGTCGCAGTCGACGTTGTGGCACTGGATGACCTTCTGCGTCACCGGGTCGATGCCGCCGCCGACGTTGCCGGTGGCGCGGTTGCCGCCGCCGTCGACGTTGATGCCGGCGACGCTGCCGGACTCGGCGTAGATGCCCCAGCCGCCGTTGTTGTTGGCGACGTTGCCGCCGATCATGTGCCCGACGGCGGTGATGGCGATGCCGTCGGCGGCGTTGCTGTTGGCGGTGTTGCCCTGGATCAGCGTGCCGGAGCCGGGCGGCGCGAACGCGCTGACCGCGATGCCCTCGGCGTCGTTGGCGATCGCGACGTTGCCCAGCAGCACGTTGCTCAGCGACCCGTCGCCGACCTCGATGCCGACGCCGGAGGAGTCGCTGGCGTCGTTGGCCTCGACGTGGTTGCCGCTGGACCCGTGCAGCGCGATGCCGCCGGTGTTGTAGCGCACGTCGTTGTCCTGGATCAGCGAGCCGTTCGCGGTCTCCAGCGAGATGCCGAGGTCACCGTTGGTCGTCGCGGTGTTGCCGACGATCTCGGTGCCGTCGGACTCGATGACGATGACGCCGGCCTCGCTCTCGGACAGCGCGTTGCCCTCGACCCGGTTGCCGTGCGAGCCGAGCTGGATCAGCACGGCGGCGTCGGAGCTGGTCATCACCTCGTTCTCCAGCAGCGTGTTGTCGCTGGAGCCGTCCAGCTGGACGCCGGCGTTGCTGGTGCCGCTGATCTGGTTCCTCGCCAGCGTGTTGCCGCTGGAGTTCAGCAGGTGCACGCCGTACTCGGTGCTGCCGCTGATGACGTTGCCCGTGACGGACGCGGCCTGGGTCCCGGACAGCAGGGCGACGCCGATGCCGTTGCCGGCGATCTCGTTGTTGCGCACGGTGTTGCCGTGGGTGCCGTCGTCGGCGTTGCTGAGCTGGACGGCGGCGACCAGGTGCGAGTGCAGCGTCAGGCCGTCGACGATGTTCAGCGCGACGCCGGCGTTGAGCGAGACGCCCAGGTCGAACTCCTGCACGATGCCGTTGCGGACCGTGACCGAGTCGAACCCGTCGTTGCGGATGCCGGTGCCCTGGCCGATGCCGTCCACGATCCGGCCGTCGAGGTCGACGGTGATGCCGTGGGCGCCGATGACCAGGCCGTCGCCGCCACAGTCGGTGAGGTCGTTCTCCAGCAGCGTGCTCTGGGTCAGCACCTGGCCACAGCTGACGGTCGTCGGCACCGGCGCCGCGCTGACCGTCCAGACGTGCTCCGCCGGCGAGGCGTCGACATTGCCGGACGGGTCGATCGCGCGGACCTGCAGCCGGTGCTCGCCGACGGCCAGGCCGGTGTACTCGGCGGGGCTGGCGCAGGCGGCGAACGCGGCCTCGTCGAGGGCGCACTCGAACGTCGCGCCGGTCTCGTTGGACGAGAACGTGAACGTCGCGGTCGTGTTCACCGTGGTCACGTCCGGCCCGGAGTCGATCGTCGTCTCCGGCGCGGTCGTGTCGTCCGGCGGGGTGACGACGGTCCACGTGTGGGTGGCCGGCGTCGGGTCGGTGTTGCCGGCGCCGTCGGTCGCGCGCACCTCGAACGTGTGCGAGCCGAGGCTCAGCCCGGTGTACTCGGCCGGGCTGACGCAGGCCGCCCAGGCGGCGCCGTCGAGTCGGCACTGGTAGGTGAGGAACGGGCCGGGGGTCGCGTTGTCCGAGCCGCGGAAGGCGAACGTCGCCGCGTCCGACGTCGACGGGTCCTCCGGCGCCGACGAGATCGTCGTGCTCGGCGGCAAGGTGTCATCGCCCGGCGGGGCCGGGACCACGGTCCAGGTGTAGGTGGCCGGGGTCAGGTCGATGTTGTCGAACGGGTCGATCGCGCGCACCTCGAAGGTGTGCTCACCGGCCAGCAGGAACCGGTAGAGCTGCGGGCTGGAGCACTCGACCCAGTTGTCGACGTCCGGCGGCTGCGGCGGCTCGCCCGGCTCGGGGACCGGCGGCGGCGGGTCCGGCGGCGCGTCCAGCCGGCACTCGAACCGCAGCGCCGTCGCCGGTGCGACGTTGTCGGTGCCGGTGAAGGTGAACGACTGCGGCGCGAGCGAGCTGGCGCCGTTCGCGGGTGTGCTCAGGAGCTGGGTGTCCGGCGCGGTGAGGTCCGGCGGCACGACCGGCGGCGCGGCGCCGGGCGCGCAGACCACGCCCTCGCACTGCTCCGGCTCGGCGTTGCCGCTGGCCAGGTTGCCGCCACCGTCGATCGTCAGCACGTCCGCGCTGATGCCCCAGGCGGCGTTGTTGTACGCCTCGTTCGCGGTGACCTCGTGGCCGCTGCCGCCGACGGAGATGCCGTCGCCGAGGTTGCCGGTCGCCTCGTTGTCCTCGATGACGTTGCTGTCGGACGGCTCGGCGATCTCCGCGGTCACCGCGATGCCGGCGCCGCCGCCGTGGTTGGCGACGTTGCCGCTGATGACGTTGCGCAGGCTGGACTCGACGCCGATGCCCTCGGCGCCGGTGTGGCTCACCTCGTTGCCGGTGACCTCGTTGTCGTGCGAGCCGGCCAGCAGGATGCCGCCGGGGTTGAACCGCGCGTCGTTCTCGCTGACCACGCCGTGGTGCGCGTTGGACAGCGTGATGCCGGCGCCGCCGGACAGGTGCGCGACGTTGCCGGTGACGATGGCGCCGTCGGAGTCGTCCACGGAGACCGCGGAGTCGCTGCTGCGGCTGGAGGTGTTGCCCTCGACGGTGTTGCGGTGCGAGCCGGCGTGGATCGCGATCGCCGCGTCGCCGGTGTCGGTGACGGTGTTGCCGGCGACGACGTTGTCGCTGGAGCTCTCCAGGTAGATGCCGCCGTCGCTGTCCAGCAGCGGGTCGTGGGTGAGGCCGCTGACGGTGTTGCCCTCGATCCGGTTGTGCCCGGCGTCGAACAGGTACACCTGCCGGCCGACGTTGCCGCCGAGCTCGTTGTTCTCGATCAGCGCGCCCTCGGTGCCGGACACCGCGGCGACGCCGTCGCCGTTGAGGTCGATGACGTTGTCGTGGACGTGCACGCCGTAGCGGCCGTCGTCGGCGTCGTGCAGCTCGACGCCGGCCATGACGTTGCGGTTCAGCGTGAGGTCGTGGATCGAGCCGTGCTCGCCGCCGCCCAGGACGCGCACGCCGTAGCCGAACAGCTCGATGGTGCCGTTGCGGACGTCGACGTTGGCGTGGCCGGCGTTGCGGACACCGGCGAACATGCCCTCCTCAGCGCCCGGGTCGACGACCAGCGTGCTGCGCAGCGTGTGCCCGTTGAGGTCGAGCACGAGGTTCGGCGCGCCGATGACCAGGCCCTCGCCGGGGCAGCTGAGGTCGTTGGCGACGCGGGTGCTCTCGGTGATCACCTGGCCGCACGTGACGGTCTCGGCCGCGCCGGGCTCCGGCGGCGCCGGCGGCTCGGGCGTGCCGGCGTCCTGGAAGCGCAGCACCAGCTGCGGCGGGGTGGGCGGGTCGATGATCGCCTCGGTGCTGACGAACGTGGACTCCGCGCCGGTCTCGGCGCCCTCGGCGGCGTCGCGGAGCTGCCAGCCGTGGTTGGCCGCGGCGCCGTCGAGCATCGCCTGCACCTGGCCGGTCAGCGTCCACTCGCGGTAGCCCGAGCCCGATGTCGTCGGGACGGCCGCGCCGGTCGTGCCGGGCTGGGTGTTCCAGGTCAGCTGGGACTCGTCCCAGGCGGCGTCGGTGGCGACGGCCTCCAGAGTGCGGCCGGCCTCGCCCTCGCCGTGCAGCCGCAGCGTCGCCCGCTCCAGCACGCAGTCGTCCGGCACCGCGGGGAGATCGAAGCGCACGAATGACCGGGCGTTGCCGTCCGGCGCGGCCGAGCGGACCGCCAGCGCCTCCGAACCGCCGAAGTTGTCCAGCGGCAGCTCCTGCTCGACGTGCGTGTCGGCGGCCGCGGTCAGCACGATGTTGGCGGCGGTGCAGCTCGCCGCCGGCGCCACCGTCCACGTGTGCGTGGCCGGCGTCGGGTCGATGTTGCCCTCGCCGTCGATCGCCCGCACCTGCACGGTGTGCTCGCCCGGCGCCAGGTTCGAGAACACGGCCGGGTTGAAGCACTCCAGCCAGGCGTCCGGGTCGATCGTGTCGATGCGGCACTCGAACTCGAGGAACTGCGGCGCGGTGCGGTCGTCGGTGCCGGTGAACGTGAACGCCGCGGAGTTGCGGTCGCTCGGGTCCGGCGGGGTCTCCTGGAAGACGGTGTTCGGCGGCGTGCCGTCGGGCTGCAGCTCGAAGCTGCGCGAGGCCGGCGTCGGGTCGACGTTGCCGGCCCGGTCGATCGCGCGCACCTCGAAGAGGTAGACGCCGTCCTCGACCAGCTCCACCTGCCACGGGTTCGGGCAGCCGGCGAACATCTCCTCCGGGTCCAGCGGCTCGGTCGGGTCCGGCGGCTCCGGCGGCTCACCGGGCTCGAACTCCAGCAGCCGGCACTCGTAGAGCAGCTCGTCCGTCGGCGTGACGGCGTCGTGGCCGGTGAAGGTGAACAGCGAGGTGGTCTCGGTGTCCTGGACCGGGCCGGAGACGTAGGCGGTGTCCGGCGGCGTGCTGTCCGGCGGGCCGAACGGGCCGTCGAACTCGACCGCGCCGCTGTCGCACTCGGTGCTCTGCGGGCGCGCGACGCCGCGCTGGTCCACCGTCGGGCAGGGGGAGACGCCGCCGTCGACGGCCAGGCTGTCGGGCCGCGGCGCCATCGTCAGCGTCGGGCCGCCGTTGTCGGCGACCGCGTCCAGGCCGGCGGTCTCGGCGTTCTGCCGGTCCCTGGTGCCGCGGAACCAGCAGCTGTCGCCGTTCTCGATGTTGCCGCCCTCGGAGCCGACCGGGAACGAGCAGTTCGGGCCGAGCAGGTTGTCCGAGACGATGGTGTTGCGCAGGATCACGCCCTGGCTGGGCTGGATCGGGAACGTGATGACGGTGACCTCGCCGCCCAGGCCGCTGGCCTCCGGCGCGCTGTTGTGCGCGATGGTCGTGCTGGAGACGTGCACGGGCGCGTCGGCGTCGACGTAGAGGCCGCCGCCGCGCACCTGGGCGGTGTTGCCGGTGATGGTGACGTTCTCGTAGTTCGCCTCTGCGTCGCCCAGGCCGTAGATGCCGCCGCCCAGGCCGGTGTCGTCGGAGAAGCGGGCGATGGCGCGGTTGTCCCAGAACGTCGACGCCTCGACCCGCAGCGCGCCGTCGGCCTCGTTGGCCAGGCCGCCGCCGTTCTCGGCGGTGTTGCCGCGGACCGTCGTCTCGCTGATCGTGAAGTCGCCGCTGCCCTCGCTGAGGATGCCGCCGCCGTCCAGCTCGGCCTCGTTGCCCAGGACGGTCAGCCCGGTCAGCGTGACCCGGGCGGCCGCGTTGAGCAGGCCGCCGCCGGCCTCGGCGTGGTTGCCGGTCAGCTCGGAGTCGTCGATGCTGACCGAGCCGTTGTTCTCCAGCGCGATGCCCCCGCCGGCGGCGCCGGCGGTGTTCTCGGCGAACGTCGACGCCTTGACCACGACCGGGCCGCTGCCGCCGGCGAACAGGCCGCCGCCGCTGCCCTCCGTCACGCCCTCGACCTCGACGCCCGCCGCGTTGCCGGTGAACGTGACGCCGTCGACGGCGACCGGCCGCTCGACGCCGGTGAAGACGCCGCCGCCGTCGCCGGTCGCGGTGTTGCCCTCGATCGTGCCGCCGCGGATCGACAGGCTCGCCTTGGAGCCGGCCACCACGCCGCCGCCGTCGCCGTCGGTCGCGTGGTTCTCGGTGATCGTGCTGGTGGAGAGGTTGAGCGCGCCCTCGTGGTCGATGAACACGCCGCCACCGGAGGCCGCGGAGTTGCCGTCGACGGTGACGCCGCTGAGGTTCAGCCGGCTCGGCACGCCGTTGCCGCTGAGCTCGCCGGCGCCGAACACGCCTCCGCCGTTGTGCGCGGTGTTGCCGGTGATCGCGCCGCCGGTGATGGTGACGGTGCCGGTCAGCGCGTAGATGCCGCCGCCGGCGCCGATCGCGGTGCTGTCCGCGACGGTCACGCCGTTGAGGCGGACGTTGCCGCCGGAGGCGGTGTAGAGCGCGCCGCCCTCCTCGGCGGCCCAGCCCTCCCGCAGCGTGAGGCCGGTGAGCGTCACCGTCCCGGCCGTCTCGTGGATCTCCAGCACCCGGTCCAGCGCCGTCTGCTCCGGCACCGCGCCGCCCGGCACGTCGCCGCCGTCGACGATGGTCGTCGTCGCGCCGGCGCCGGTGACGGTGACCGGCGCGGTGACGTCCAGGTCGCCGGTGCCGGCGCCGTTGTCGCCGTCCGGCGCGATGGCCAGCTCGTACGTGCCGGCCGGCACCTGGACGACGTCCGGCGCCGTCGACGCGTTCGACTCCTGGATCGCGGCGCGCAGCGTGCACTCGCCGGCGCCGGTCAGACACAGCCCGTCGCCGACGTCGGCGTCGGCCGCGTCCGTCGTGCTCGTGACGGCGAAGATCTCACCCGCCTGCGCCGCCGGCGCCGTCAACGCGATGATGCCGGCCAACGTGGCCAGCGACGCGATCAGCGCGACCAGCGCACGCGTCCGCCCCTTGGACATGACAATCCACCCGCCCCCCTGCCGAGGATCTCCTCGGCATTTCCCGGACCCGCACTGGGACACCGGATTGCGGAAAAGACCCCCCGGTCGATCCGCAAACCCCACCTGGATATCGACGGTGTCAGCCTGGCGGCGGGCGATGAGACGGTTGTAAGGCGATCATGAGAGGTTCTTTACGGGGTTTTGAGCCGGTATCCCACGCCGCGGACGGTTTCGATGACGTCCGCGCCGAGCTTCTTGCGCAGCGCGTTGACGTAGACGTTCACCACGTTCGTGCCCGGATCGACAGCGAACCCCCACACCTGCGAGAGCAGCTGCTCGCGCTGCAGCACCTGGTCGGGATGGCGCAGGAACGTCTCCAGCAGGGCGAACTCGCGACTGGTGAGCTCGACGGAGCGGCCGTCCACCCAGGCCCGACGACGTGCGCAGCCGGCTGCGGATCCGGGCCAGCAGCTCCTCGAAGTGGAAGGGCTTTCTCATGTAGTCGTCGGCGCCGCTCTCCAGACAGGTCGCGGCGTCGCGCTCGGGCAGCCCCGTCAGCACGACGACCGGGACGGTGTGCCCGGCCGAGCGCAGCTCGCGCAGCACCCGCAGTCCGTCACGCTCCGGCAGGCCGAGGTCGAGCACGACGAGGTCGTGGGCGCCGGACATGCTCAGCTGCCGCGCCGTCAGCCCGTCGTCGGCGATCTCGGTCGCGTAGCCGTGCCTGCGCAGCCCCTTCTGCACGAACGCGCTGATCAGCGGGTCGTCCTCGACGATCAGGATGCTCGTCACGGCCGGTCACCGGACAGCGGGACGACGATGGTGAAGGTCGAGCCGTGGCCGGGGCGGCTGGCCAGCTCGACCCGGCCTCCGTGCGCCTGTGCGATCAGCGCGACGATGGCCAGGCCCAGCCCGGCGCCCTGGTAGGTGCGGCGTGACCCGGCGCCGCGGGCGAACCGCTCGAAGATCCGGTCGCGGTCGGCGGCGGCGACGCCGGTGCCGGTGTCGCGCACCCACAGCCGCCACTCGTCGTCGGTGCGCGAGCTGCCGACGGCGACGACCTGGTCGCCGCGGGTGTGGTTGACGGCGTTGTGCGCGAGGTTCAGCACCGCCTCGGTGAGCCGGTGCCGGTCGGCCAGGACCGTTCCGGCGCCGACGGCGTCGAGCTCCCAGCGCCGCGGCCCGAGCGCGCCGGCCTTGGCCAGCAGCTCCACCGTCAGCTCACCGAGGTCCACCGGCGCGGGCCGGACGAAGTCGGGCTGGTCTGCGTCGGCCAGCACCTGCAGGTCGTCGACGATGCGGCCGATCCGGCCCAGCTCGTCCAGCACCAGCGCGACGGTGGCCCGCTGGTCGGCCGGGTCGTCGGTGAGCAGCTCCAGGTGGCCGCGGCAGATCGTCAGCGGGTCGCGCAGCTCGTGGCTGGCGTCCTGGACGAAGATGCGCTGGCTGCGGAAGGCGGCCTCCAGGCGGTCCAGCATCGCGTTGAACGCGCGGGCCATCTCGACCGCCTCGCCGCGGCCGCGGGTCTGGATCCGGCCGGTCAGGTCGGACTCGGAGATCGTGTGCGCGGTCGCCGTCAGCGCGCAGCGGCGCCAGCACCCGGCCGGCCAGCGGCCACATCGCCAGCCCCGCGACCAGCAGCACGCCCAGCGCGATGACGAGGCTGTACGTGCGCACGTCCTCGATGTCCTCGAGGTCGCGCCGGGGCAGGTGGGCAACGACGAACGCGCCGGTCTCGCCGTTCAGCTCGACCGGCTCGACGCGGTAGCGCAGCTCGCCCTCGTCGGTGCCGATGCGGCCCGTGGTGCTGACGGCGTCGTCGGCGAGGTCGCGCCAGTGGTCGAGGACGTGCCGGGGCACCTCGCCGTCGGGCAGCCGCCCGACCGCCGTCTGGCGCACGCGGTCGCCGACGAACGCGACCATGCCCTCGCCGCTGCTGGGCACGTTGCGGGCGAAGTAGACGTCGAACAGCGCGGTCAGCGACGTGAACGGCTCGCCCGTCGTCGGGTCCTGGCCGTCGTCGACCATGCGCCGCAGCTCCAGCACCTCCTGCAGCTCCGCGCGCTGGACCCGCTGGTCCAGCCGGATGATCAGCACCTCGCTGAGCACGAGCGTGGTGACCACGGCGGAGGTCGAGAGCAGCACGACGTAGGAGCTGATCAACCGGGAGCGCAGGCTGCGGGTGCCGGCGAACCAGCGGGCCAGCCAGCGGCGAAGGCCGGCGCCGGGCGCACCGGCGGGCGCCGCAGCGGACGTGTCGTCCGGCCGCGGCGGTGACCACGTGGTCTCGACGCGCACATCGCCCCCCTGCCGTCGCAGCGGTGACGGCCGACCCGGACGGAGCCCTCCTGCGTCCGGCTGGGGTGAGCGTACGCCCGGGTCATGAGCTGATCAACGGGCCTTCGCGCCGCTGACGTGGACGTTTGGTGAACGTCGGGTGAACGAAGAGTGACTCAGGCGTCCGGGTCGGGCAGCGCGCGCAGGTGCCCGCGGCGAGCCCCGCCCTCGCCGGGCGCGGGTTGCTGGGGGGCCGGTTCCGGTCGCCGGCCCGCCTCGCGGACCGCGTCGGCCAGTGCCAGCAGGTCGTCGTTGCTCGGGCCCAGCGCCGCCGGGTCCGGTGCCAGCCGGATGACCTCCCAGCCGCGCGGCGCGACGAGGCGCTCGGAATGCTCGGCGCAGAGGTCGTAACTGTGCGGCTCGGCGTAGGTGGCCAGCGGGCCGAGCACGGCCGTGGAGTCGGCGTAGACGTAGGTCAGCGTCGCCACCGCGGTCCGCCGGCAGGCTGATCGGGAACAGCGACGCATCGGACTCACAGACGAAGGCTAGCGTCTGGCCGGTGTCGGCCGGGCACGGCACGCCAAACACGGCTAGTCTGCGCAGAATGAGCCGACGTGTGCCCGACACCGAGCCGTCCGGACTGGCCCTGCCCCGGGTCCGCCGCGACCGGCACGGACGCGGCATGCGCGGCCCGCTCGCCCCGTCCGGCTCGCCGCTGTCGGTGTCGCGGGCGCAGCGCTTCGACGACCTCGTCATCGCCGCCGTCGAGCGGCTGGACCGGCGCTGGCAGGACCAGCTGGCCAAGGTCGAGTTCGCCGTCGAGGACGTCCCCGCGCTCGACGACTGGGACCGCAGCTGGGTGCCGCTGGCCCGGGCGTACGCCGGCACGGGTGCGTTGCCCGCCCGCGTCGTTGTGTTCCGCCGCCCGGTCGAGACCCGGGCCACCGACCCGGCCAAGCTGCGCGCCCTCGTCGGCGACGTGGTCACCGAGCAGGTCGCCGAGCTCTTCGGCGTCGAGCCCGAGGAGATCGACCCCGCCTACGGCGGCCACGACCTCCCGTAACGATCGTTGCCGCCCGTCAGGGCGACTCGGCCGGCTCCGGCACGTCGGGCAGCTCCCCGACCACCTCGGGCACGTTCACCTCGACGGTCGGCGAGATCAGCGGCAGCAGATCCAGCAGCGCCCCCGCGTCGTCGGTCGCGTAGATCTGCCGCGCCGCCACCACGGACCCCGGAGACTCGGGCACCACCACGACCGTCGCGTTGGCGGCGTCGCCGGCGGCGGTCAGGGGGACCGCGACGGTCGCGCCGGCCGGCAGCTCCAGTGGCTCCTCGGTCGCGACCGTCCCGTCGGCGGCCAGGGTACGCACGGTGACCCGCGACGTCGTCGTGATGACGGAGCTGAGCAGCAGCGTGCTGGCCGGGCGGCTGAGCAGCGCCGGCGTCGGGCCGGTGAGCGGCTCGGATGCCGACGTGTAGGCGACGTCGGGCAGGCCGCCCTCCGTCGTCTGGACCACGCGGATCGACGCGGTGATCGGCTCGTCGCTCTCCAGCCGGATGCCGGCCGGGTCGACCCCGGTGTCCAGCGGGATGTCCGCGACGGTGCCGGCCGTGACGGTGATGACGTCCTGGTCCACCGGGCTGTAGGCGCCGTCGACGCCGAGGATCTGCAGGGACACGATCGCGTCGGTGTCGCCGGGCGCGACGACGCGCAGGTTGCGCTGACCGGAACCGGGCACGCCGGGGATCAGCAGCTCGCGGCGCGGCGCGACCGAGGCCGGGACGTACGTCATGCCCTGCGGCGTGATCTCGGCGGTCTCGCGCACCTCCAGCGCGGCGGTGACGCGGCCCTGGCTGGACTGCACGTGCACGGCCGTCGTCACCGCGCCGCCGGCCAGCGCGTCCACCAGCAGGATCCGCTGGCTGCGGGCCGGCACGCCGATGTCCTGGGTGCCCGGCGCGTCGACGACACCGGCCTCGTCCCACAGCTCCACGTCGACGACCGCGGGCACGTCGGTCGGGTTGGCCAGGATCAGCCGCCCGCGCCGGCCCACCTCGGCCGAGGCGCCGACGAACCAGTGCTCGCGCCGCGGTGCGGTGCACGAGGCCGTGCTGACGCCGCGCAGGTCGACCTCCTGCAGCATCAGCGACTGCTCGGCGGCCAGCCCCGGCGCCAGCGTGCCCTGCCCGGTGACGGCGTACGACGTGCCGGCCGCCGTCTCGACCGGGGTGATCGTGGGGATGCCCCGCTCGGCGATGCTGACCAGCGGCTCGGCCGCGGCCTCCGCGGCGGGATCGCCGGTGGCCTCGGGGTTCTCCGGGTCCGGCGGCAGCGCCAGCGCCTGGACGGTGATCGGCGGCTGCTCCGCGGCGGCCTCGGGCGCGTCGACGCCGGGCAGCGCCAGCACGCCCAGTTCGGCGGTGCCGGCCTCCTCGCCGTCGACGTACGGGCAGACCAGCGACGAGCGGACGACCGGCTCGCGGACCTCCGGGTGGTCGTCGACGATCGAGTCCGGCGGCCCGATGAGCGTGGCGCCGCCCACCACGACGGCCACCCCGGCGCCGGCCGCGAGTCCTGCCAAACGTGCGCTGATCACTGCTCGTCCTCCTGCCGGCGACCCTTCGCCCGCTTGCCCGCGGCGCGCTTGCCGGGGGTGCGGCGGCCGCGGCCGGTCTCCTCGGACGGCGCTTCGCCGGCGGCCTCGTCGGCCTGCCGGCCGGCCCGGCGGCCCTTGTAGGCGTCGGTGAGCGACCCGCGCGGCGCGTCGTCGTCGACGCCGGCCCGGGCGAACGGGTTCCAGTCGCCGACGTCGTGCGGCGAGGGCTCGGCGGTGCCCCGGGGCGCCGGCGCCGGCTCGGCCGAGGCCGGGTCGGTCAGCGGGCCGGCGATCGGCGGGCCGGCGATCGGCGGCTCGGCGGCGGCACGCTTGCGCCCGCGCGGCGCGGGCTCGGCGACCGGTTCCAGGATGCCCGTCTCGGCCGCCGGCTCCGGCTCGCGGGCCGGGCGCTTGCGCGTCGTCCGCTTGCGTACATCCGCCGGCGCGGGGTCGCGGCGCAGCCGCTCGCCGAGCGGGCGCTCACCAGGCAGCCACGCCGCCTCGGCGACGGTCGCGGGCTCGGGCTCGCGCGCCGGCTCGGGCACGGGAACGGGAGTGGGCTCCGGCCGCGGCGACGGCGACGGTTCGGCGCCGCGCCGGGAGCCCCGGCGACGACCGCCGCGAGCCGCGGCCGGCTCGCGGGCCGGCACCGGCTCCAGTGGCAGCTGTGGCGAGGAGTCGTCCGGGTCGAGGTCGGCGGCGTCGTCGACGGCGCCCCGGTCACGGCGGATGCCAGGCAGCGCCAGCACCAGCGCGACCACGACCGCGCCGAGCTGGAACCACAGCCAGAACGCACGCCGGTTGCCCTCGTACTCGACGGTCAGCTGGCCCGCCTGCGGCGGCAGCTCGAACGCCTGCGCCCAGCCGCCGTAGGTCGTCGGCGTCAGCTCGGCGCCGTTCAGCCGCGCCGTCCAGCCGGAGTCGGCCAGCTCGGACAGCACGACCAGCCGGCCCTCGGGGCCCTCCGGCACGCTGCCGGCGGCGCTGGACTCGTCGCTCGGGACCGTGACGACCTCGGCGTTCTCGTCGGCCAGCGGCGCCAGCTCGCCGTCCTCGGCCGGCGGCGCGGCGACCCACACCCGCGCGACCGGCTGATCGATCTGCCAGATCGCCGCGCCCTCCGGCGCGCTGCTGCGGACCAGGCCGGGGACGGTGTCGAGCGTGTCGGCGAGGTCGGGGTCGAACGGGCGCGGCAGGTAGACGTAGCGGACCGCGAACTCGGCCAGCCGGGCGCCGTCCGCGCCGCCGCGGCCGGAGACCACGTCGGCGACGACGTCGTCGAGCGGGCCGTACTCCTCCGGCGGCGGGCTGGTCTCGGCGTCGCCGAGGCGCGGGCCGGACTCGCGCAGCAGCGCGTAGGTGATGCGGCCGTCGTCGGCGCGGTTGAGCACGAGGGTGCGGACGCCCTGCGGCCCGGCCGCCTCGTCGGCGACGTAGGCGGGCAGGATCTGCGGGTCGCGACGCTCGATCGGGTCGCCGGCGCCGCGGGCGACCCACCAGCCGGCGGCGACGATCGGGGCCAGCCCGGCCGCCGCGGCGACGATGACGGCCAGCGGCTGGCGCCAGCCGAAGCTGGCCCGCGACAGCCGTTCCCGCGCGCCCTCGGCGCCGATCGCGGTCGCGACCAGCAGTCCGCCGGCCACGACGACCGTCGCGAACCCGGGCCAGCCGGCGACCGGCGTCTCCAGCGTCGGGCCGCTGACGGCGATGCGTGACAGCACGATGCCCGCGACCAGCGCGACGCCGACCACCGTCCAGGCGCTCGCGATGGCCAGCCGCCGGACCGGGCGGAACAGCGAGAACCAGGCCGCGACGACGATGCCGGCGCCGAGCCAGAGCGGGCCGCTGCCGGGGCCGCCGGGGTTCTGCAGCAGCACCGACCACGGCGCGAGCTCCGGGTCGGACAGGTCCGGCCCGGGCACGCCGGCCTCGGTCACCAGCAGCATCGGCCGGCTGATCAGGCTGCCGGTCCACGGGATCAGCACCACCGGCGCCACCGCCAGCAGCACGCCCAGCCGCAGCAGCGAGCGGCGGTCGCCGAACACCGTCGCGGCCGCGACGATCGCCAGCACCAGCGCGATGAGCCAGGCCAGCGGCACGAACGCGGAGACCACCGCGAGCAGCAGGCCGGCGCTCCAGGCGGCCCGGCCCGGTCCCGGCCGGCCCGGCGAGCCCAGCGTGCGCATGACGGCCAGCACCAGCAGCGGCGTCAGCACAGCGGCGACGGCGGTGCCCAGCCGGCCGGCCGCGATGGCGCCGGTCGTCGCGGGCAGCAGCGCGTACGACGCCGCCACCCACACCCGCAGCAGCTTCGTCGTCACTACGCGGCGGACCAGCAGGTACATCGTCAGCCCGGCCAGCGGCACGGAGCCGAGCAGCAGCAGGTCGACGGCGAGCGAGGCGTTGCGCACGATCGTCGCGACGACCGCGACGGCGCCCAGGTACGGCGGCGACGCGGACGCGCTGCCCAGGCCGGCGCCGTGCCAGGACTCGGTGTAGACGGCCCACAGCTCGCCGGCGGCGGCCGGCGACGGCAGCAGCGCGCCGCCGAACAGCCGGCCGGAGCCGATCAGGCCGCGCGCCGTCACCAGCACGATCACGATCAGCGCGGCGGTCATCAGCACGGCGGGGTGCAGCAGGAAGCGCAGGACCCAGCCGTCGTCGCCGGCCGGCGCCTCCTCCTCGTCGCCGGAGGAGGCCGCCCGCCGTCCGCCGGAGACGTCGTGTCCCGCGCCGCCGCCGGAGCCGGTGATCATGCCGAGGACGTTCTCGCCGGCGTGCCGCAGCTGCTGGCCGCGCGGCGGGAACAGGGTGCGCAGCTGCGACGGCGACTTCCGCCGGGTCCGGCGGCGGAACGCGCGGGCCCGGATCAGCCGGTCCGGCCGGCCGATGACCGAGAGCAGCGCGACCAGTTCCTCGAACGCCAGCGCCGGCTGCTTGCCGACCAGGAAGGTCAGCGACCGGCCGAGGCTCATGAACAGCACCCGGAGCAGCACGAACAGCAGCGACCGCGCTGGGGTGTTGGCCAGCAGGACGTAGATGGCGTTGCGGCGGTCGGCGAGGTGCGGCCGGTCGCGGGTGGCGCCCAGCCGGCGGCGTCCGTGCGCGGCCGCCTCCGCGTGGTAGACGATCGCCTCCGGGCAGACGACGACCGGGTAGCCGGCCTCGTTCGCGCGCCAGCCGAGGTCGAGGTCGTCGCGGAAGATCGTCAGGTTCGGGTCGAACCCGCCCAGCTCGTCCCATACGTCGCGGCGGATCAGCATGCCCGCGCTGCCGACGGCGAGGACGTTCTTGGTGGTGTCGTGCTGGCCCTGGTCGTACTCGCGGCGGTCCAGGCCGGTGTGCCGGCGGCCGCCGCCGGTCACCGTCAGGCCGATCTCCAGGAGCTGGCGACCCTCGCGCCAGTCCAGCACCTTCGGCCCGATGATGCCGGCGTCAGGGCGGCGGACGGCGGCCTCGAGCAGCCGCGACAGGGCGTCGGGCGCGGGCGCGCTGTCGTCGTGCAGCACCCAGACCCAGTGCGTCTGGTCCGATCGTCGCAGGCCGCCGGTGCCGCGCATGGCCTGCGCCATCTCGTCGCCGGCGGCGACGCCGGCCGCCACGGCCGCGCCGAACCCCGTCGAGCGGGACATCGACACGACGCTGGGCGCGCCGAGGGTGGAGGTGAGGATCTGCTCGGTCTCGTCGCGGCTGCCGGTGTCGACGGCGACGATGCGCTCGGGCATGCGGCGCAGCGCCGCGACCGCCTCCAGCGTGCGGTGCACGAACCGGTTGCCGTCGTGCGCGACGATGACCGCCGTCACGTCGTGCGTGAGCAGCGCGGTGGGGTCGACCGGCTCCGGTTCGCCGATGTCACTGGCGAACGCGTCAAGGGCGGCGTCGGCGCCGATGCCCGGGTCGGAGTAGACGCTGGGCGTCGTGCTGCCGTTGTCGATTGCGGTCAAGGGGTCCGGTGCCAATGCCTCGTCGTCGTTCCAGCGGTCGGTCTGCGAGCGCGCGGAGCGTGGCGGGCCCGGCCGAAGCATGCCTCGGCCGGGCGACCCCGTGCGCCAGCCGCCAACCTTACGCGCTGAACCTGAGAACGTCAGAGTCCAACGTCGTGGCGACCGGCCGGGCGGCGGTCAGACCGCCCGCTTCTTGAGCTTCCGCCGTTCCCGCTCGGACAGCCCGCCCCAGATGCCGAAGCGCTCGTCGTGCGCCAGCGCGTACTCCAGGCACTCTGCCTGGACCTCGCAGCCGAGGCACACTCGCTTGGCCTCTCGGGTGGACCCGCCTTTCTCAGGGAAGAACGCCTCCGGATCAGTCTGGGCACACAGCGCCCGCTCTTGCCAACTCATCTCTTCGGCTTCGCCCCAGAGCAGGTCAATCTCGTCCCACTCGGTCATGGCTCGCCTCCTTCGACCGGTTTCTCCGGCTCGAAAGCCGGCCCCCGAAGCGGCCTGGCGGTGGTCGACGCCGCCAGACCACTGAACGACACGTTCGAAATTACATGAATGCAATACGTGCGCGTCAAGCGGAACCGTGCTAAAGATCTCCGTTCGTTTGCCGGCGCCCATCGTGCCGGGCGCCCCGACCCGCCCTGCTGACGCCTCGTCACGGCAGCCGGTGGCGGTTCGACGCCGGAGCATAGGCGCTCCGCCGCGCGGCACGCCAGACGGCCGATCACCCGATACGTCCGCCCGCCGAGCGTGCCATCTGGTTGACGTCCGAGGCAGCGCGACGGTTCCGTCCGCACGACGAGGCGTTCTCCCGCTCCACCACCCATGCATGCCTGCTGAAGTGGGAAAACCCCTGGTGGGCGGCCCGGACGACGCGGCGAACGGTTGATGATCACGACCTGCCGCAGCGGCGGATCGGTGGGTAGGTCACCTGATCGTTCCGCAGAAGATGATCAGGTGACCAAGTGGACGGACCGGAGCCAGAGAGGCGGCGTACGTGGGCAAGACGCCCGGTGCGACGTGCCCAGACTCCGCCCGTCCTCCGACGGCCAACGGCAGAACGACGGCCAACGCGACCTCACCCCCGGCCAATACGACCTCGCCCCCGGCCTACGCGGCACAACCGGCCGACCCGACCCCACCAAGCCAACGCCGCACCCCAGCGCCGGGTCGCGTCTCGCGCACCGGGCGCGGGGCGGCACCCAGCGCGGCACCGGGTACGGTCGGGGCTGTGCTGAGGATCACCGCGCTGGCCGGCGGGATCGGTGGCTCCAGGTTCCTGCGGGGGCTGCTGCGGGCCGAGCCGGACGCAGAGGTCACGGTCATCGGGAACACCGCCGACGACATCACGCTGCACGGGCTGCACGTCAGCCCCGACCTCGACACGGTCATGTACACGCTCGGCGGCGGCATCGACGAGGCGCAGGGGTGGGGCCGCGCCGCCGAGACGCACACCGTGGCGGAGGAGCTGGCCGAGTACGGCGCCGAGGCCCCCTGGTTCACGCTCGGCGACCGCGACCTCGCCACGCATCTCATCCGCACCCGCATGCTCACCGCCGGCTATCCCCTCTCCGCCGTCACCGAGGCCCTCTGCGACCGCTGGCGACCCGGCGTCCGCCTCATCCCCATGACCGACGACCGGGTCGAGACCCACGTCGTCATCGGCGACGACGAGGGCGGCGAGAAGGCGATCCACTTCCAGGAGTGGTGGGTCCGCCTGCACGCCGAGGCTCCCGCCCGCCGCATCGTCCTCGTCGGCGCCGAGCAGGCGAAGCCGGCCCCCGGCGTCCTCGACGCGATCGCCGGCGCCGACGTGATCCTGCTGCCGCCGTCCAACCCGGTCGTGAGCATCGGCCCGATCCTCGCCGTCCCCGGCATCCGCGACGCCGTCCGGGCAGCAAGCGCCCCGAAGGTCGGCCTCTCACCCATCATCGGGGGTTCACCGGTGAGAGGGATGGCAGACGCCGCGTTGACGGCGATCGGCGTGCCGACGACGGCGGCCGGCGTCGCCGAGTTGTTCGCGGACCTGCTGGACGGCTGGCTGGTCGACACCGTCGACGAGGCGGCGACGCAGCAGGTCGAGGCGGCCGGGATCCGAGCCAGGGCCGTCCCGCTCTGGATGACCGACCCGGACACGACCGCCGCCATGGCCCGCGCGGCCCTCGACCTCGCCGCGGAGGTGCGGACGACGTGAGCACCCGCTACGAGGCGTTCGGCCTGCCCGGCATCCCGGAGGTCCGCCCCGGCGACGACCTCACCGAGATCCTCGCGACGGCGCTCGAGCAGGCACCGCCCGGCGACGCGCTCAGGGACGGCGACATCGTCGTCGTGACGAGCAAGATCGTCAGCAAGGCCGAGGGGCGGATCCGGACCGGCATCGACCGCGACGAGGCCATCGACGCCGAGGCGGTGCGGACGATCTCGGAGTGGACGACGCCGCGGGGGCGCACCCGCATCGTCGAGACGCGGCACGGCTTCGTCATGGCCGCCGCCGGCGTCGACGCGTCCAACGTCGAGCCCGGGTCGATCGTGCTGTTGCCGGTGGACCCCGACGCGTCGGCACGGGCGCTCCGCGACGGCCTGGAACGGCGCTACGGCGTCGGCGTCGGCGTCGTCGTCACCGACACCGCCGGCCGGGTCTGGCGCAACGGCGTGGCGGACTTCGCGGTCGGCTCGGCCGGCATCCGCGCCGTCGACGACCTGCGCGGCAGCACCGACGCGTACGGCAACGACCTCGGCGTCACCGTCGTCGCGCTGGCCGACGAGCTGGCGGCGGCGTCGGAGCTGGTCCGCGCGAAGCTGTCCGGCGTGCCCGTCGCCGTCGTCCGCGGGCTGCCGCACCTGCTGCTGGAGCCCGGCGAGGACGACCATGGCGTCGCCGCGCTGATCCGGCCCAGCGCCGAGGACCGGTTCCGCCTGGGCACGCCCGAGGCGATGCGCGCGGCCGTCACCGCCCGCCGGACCGCGTCGTCGTTCACGCCGGCGCCGGTCGACCCGGGCGTGGTCCGGCAGGCCGTCGCCGCCGCGTTCTCCGCGCCCTGGCCGATCGACACGCCGCCGTGGCGGTTCGTGCTGCTGGAGTCCGACGCGGCCCGGCGACGGCTGGCGGCGGCGCTGGACGGCGCCGGGCTGCTCGGCGCCGCGCCGTATGTCGTCGTCCCGTGCCTGGTCGACGGGTCCGACGCGCTGCTCGGGCTGGGCGCGGCGATCGAGAACCTGCTGATCGTGCTCGGCGCCGAGGGCCTCGCGTCGGCCTGGCTGTTCCCCGACCCGGCACTCTCCGCGGCGACGGCGGCACTCGACCTCCCGCCCGGCTGGACGCCGATCGGCGCGATCGCGATCGGCCACGCCGCCGAGCCTGCGGCCGACCACCCGCCCGTCGACGTCGCGATGGTGACGGTCACGCTGTGAAGTGCCGGCCGCTGGCGACCGAGCTGGAGACCGAGCGGCTCACGCTGCGCCCGATCGGCCCGGGCGACGCCGCCGAGTGGCACCACGATCTGCTCGGCGAGCGCGAGAACGCGACGCCGCGCACGCTCGACGCGGACCGGCGGCTGCTCGCGGACCTGCAGGCGTCGGAGGCCGGCAGCGGCATCGGCTTCCGCACCATCCGGCGCCGGTCCGACGGCGAGCCGCTCGGCTACACCGGGCTGCTGATCGGCCGGGCGACGCTGGACGAGCCGGAGCTGGCCTACGAGCTGCTCCGCCGGCACCACGGCCAGGGCTACGCGACGGAGGCCGCACGCGCCGTCGTCGAGGCCGCCGCGGCGACCGGGCGGACCCGGCTGTGGTCGACCGTGGGCCTGTGGAACACGCCGTCGTTCCGGGTGCTGGAGAAGCTCGGCTTCCGCCGCGATCGCGAGGGGTCCGACGAGCGCGGCGAGTTCGTCTATCTCGTCCGCGACCTGCCCTGACCGCCCGTCACATCGAGCGGTAGTCGCGCACCGGCGCCCGCGGGCCCCGTCGCGGCGGCATCGGACCGCCCCTCAGCAGCAGGACGCAGGCGCGGTGACGGTGCCCGCGGTAGGGCTCGAGCAGCTCCAGCATCAGCTCGTCGGACCCGCGCCGCTCCCCGGTCAGCGCGTACGCGACGACATGCGGCAGGCCGTAGTCGCCGACCGACAGCGCGTCGGGGTCGCCCAGCACCCGCTGCCGGACCTCGGCCGAGGTCCAGACGCCGATGCCGGGGACGGCGCGCAGCCGGCGGTCGGCCTCGGCGGTGCCGAGCGAAGCGATCTCCTCGAGCCGGGCGACGTGCCGCCCGGCCGTGACGATGGTGCGGGCGCGCTGCGGCCCGACGCCGGCGCGGTGGTACTCCCACGACGGGATGCGCGCCCACACGCCGGCCGGCGGGACGACACGCATCCGCTCCGGTGCGGGGCCCGGCGCCGGCTCGCCGTACTTGCGCAGCAGCCGCAGCCAGCCGCGGTAGGCCTCGACGCCGGTGACCTTCTGCTCCAGGATGGCCGGCACCAGCGCCTCGACGGCCAGCCCGGTGCGCCCGATGAGCGTGCCCGGGAACCGCCGGAGCGCCTCGGCCAGCACCGGGTGCCGCGGCTCGAACCCGTCGGGATCGTCGTCGGCGCCCAGCCAGGACGGGACGGCGTCCAGCGCGGCGGCCGCGCCGGGACCCCACGCGGTGGCCGTGACCTCCCCGCCGGCGGCCCGAGCCACGCACACCGTCGCCGGCTCGCCGCCGGGCCGGCAGGTGCGCCACACCCGCCCGCGGGCGTCGAGCTGGAACGCCGGATCGTGCGGGCCGCGCTGGTGCGGCGTCAGCGTCGCCAGGATGTCGACCGGGCGCGGAGGCCGCCACGTCCGCTCCATCACGTCCCCAGTGAAGCACGGACCACCGACAGCCCCAACGGCGCAGGTCGGCGGCGGGTTCGCCGGACCTGCGCCGTCAGACGACGGGTAGGGGGCGGCCGTAGGGTTGGGGGCATGAGCGAGACCCCGGCAGAACTGCTGCGCACCGCCGTCCGGCACGACGGCGCGCGGCCGTTCCTCACCTTCTACGACGACGCCACCGGCGAGCGCGTCGAGCTGTCCACCACCACGTTCGACAACTGGGTCGCCAAGACCGCCGGCTTCCTCACCGGCGGGCTGGCCGCCGAGCCCGGCGACCGCGTCGCCCTCCGGCTGCCGGCGCACTGGCAGGCACTGGCCTGGGCGGCCGCCTGCTGGTCGGCCGGGGTCTGCGTGGTCCTCGGCGACGCCGACGACGTCCAGGTCGCGGTGGCAGGCCCCGACGCCGCCGCCGCGGCGGGCAGCGCGCCGGAGGTGGTCGGGCTGGCGCTGCGCCCGCTCGGCGGCCGGTTCACCGAGCCGCTGCCGCCCGGCGTCACCGACTACGCCGTCGAGGTGCCCGGCTACCCCGACCACTTCGCGCCGCTGTTCCCGCTCGACGACGCCGAGCCGGCGCTGGACCGCTCCGGCGCCGTGCACACGCTCGGCGGGCTGGCCGACCACGCCCGGCAGCGGGCCGAGCAGCTCGGCGCCGGCCCGGGCGGCCGGTTGCTGGTCGCCACCGACGACCTCGGCACGGCGCTGGTCGACGCGCTGCTGGTGCCGCTGGTGACGGGCGGTTCGGCGGTGCTGGTGCGGCACGAGGACCCGGCCGGCCGGGCGCGGCGGATGACGGCGGAGCGGGTCACCGCCGCCGCCTGACCGGGCGAACCGCGAGTCGGCGGCGGGACCGGCGGTGTGGCACGATCTGGAACCATGCCAGCGCCCGGCACTCGCACCGTCGACGTCCTCGACGTCTCCGACCTCCGCTTCCCCGGCGGGACCTCGCACAGCATCGCCGAGGAGATCGCCGCGCAGGCCCGCTCCGGCTTCAGCACCGGCCTGATCAGCCTGAACGGGCCGCTGGTCGCGAAGGTGTCGCCGGTGAACCGGCTGATCCGCTCCGCCGTCGAGGCCGGCCGGGCCCGGCTGCTGGTCGGCCGGGCGCCGGTGCGCGCGAAGGTCGTCGTGGTGCGTCACCCCGCGGTGCTCCAGCACGCCGCGGAGCAGCTGCCGCCGGTCGAGGCCGACCACGTCGTCATCGTCGCCAACGCGGCGCCGTACGACATCGACGGGCACGAGCACTACCGGCCCGAGGCGGTGCACGAGATCGCGAAGCACCGGTTCGGCCGCGAGCCGGTGTGGGCGCCGATCGGCCCGCTGGTCCGGGCCGCCATCGAGGGCCGGGTGCCGGCCGAGGCGCTGGCCGCGGCCGACTGGGTCAACATCATCGACGTCGACGCGTGGGCCGTGGACCGGCCGGGCCCGGCCGCCGCCCGGCCCGTCGTCGGGCGGCACAGCCGGTCCTCGCCGCAGAAGTGGCCGGCCGACGCGGCCACGCTTCGCGCCGTCTACCCCGTCGACGGGTCGTGGACGGTGCGCGTGCTCGGCGGCGCCGGGCCGGTGGAACACCTGCTCGGCGAGCTGCCGGAGAGCTGGGAGGTGTTCGAGTTCGGCGCGATGCCGCCGCGCGACTTCCTCGCCTCGCTCGACTTCTTCGTCTACTTCCACAACCCGCGCTGGGTCGAGGCGTTCGGCCGGACCATCCTGGAGGCGCTGGCCACCGGCGTCCCGGCGATCCTGCCGCCGCACTTCGAGCCGGTCTTCGGCGACGCCGCCGTCTACGCCGAGCCATCCGGCGTCCGCCGCGTCGTCGAGGAGCTGTACGCCGACCGAGACGCCTACGACGCGCAGGTCGAGCGGGCCCGGCGGGCGGCGCGGGAGCGGTTCGGCCACGAGGCGCACGTCGCCCGGCTGGAGGCGCTGATCGGGCCGCCCAGCGGGCCGCCGGACCTGGAGGCGCCCGCTCCGTCCGGCGCCGCGGCGACGCGCAGCAGGCCACGTGCCCTGTTCGTCAGCAGTAATGGCGCCGGCATGGGGCACCTCACCCGGCTGCTCGCCTACGCGCAGCGCTGCGTCCCGGACCTGGAGCCGCACTTCTTCTCGTTGTCGCAGGCCGCGCCGGTCGTCGGCCGGTTCGGGCACCCGTACGAGTACGTCCCGTCGGCGACGGCGACCGGCCTGGAACCGGCCCGCTGGCACGCGTACTTCGCCACCCGGCTGTCCGCGACGATCGAGCGGATCCACCCGTCGGTCGTCGTCTTCGACGGGACCTGGCCGTACGAGGGGCTCGGGCTGGTCCGCCGCGCCTACCCCGGCATCGGCTGGGTGTGGTCGCGACGGGGCATGTGGCGGCCCGGGATGAACCGCGACCAGCTGGCCAAGGCGAGCTGGTTCGACCTGGTCATCGAGCCGGGCGAGTTCGCGGCGCCCGCCGACCAGGGCGTCACCGCGACGGCGCAGGCGGCCCGCGTCGGCCCGGTCACGCTGCTCGACCGCGACGACCTCGACAGCCGCGCCGAGGCCCGGGCGTTCCTCGGCCTGGACCCGTCGGCGCCGCTCGCGCTGGTCTCGCTCGGGGCCGGCAACATCAACGACACGAGCGGCGACCTCGGCGCCGTCGTCGCCGCGCTGCGCGCCCTCGAGGTCGAGGTGTGCGTGACGCAGCCGGAGATCGCCTCCGCCCAGGGGCGCGTCGACGACGTCCACGTCGTGCGCGACTTCCCGCTGTCGCGCCGGTACCGCGCGTTCGACCTCGCCGTGAGCGCGACCGGCTACAACAGCTTCCACGAGCTGCTGAGGTTCGGCGTGCCGACGCTGTTCGTGCCGAACCGGTCCACCGCCCTGGACGACCAGGAAGGGCGGGCCCGGTACGCGGCGGCGCAGGGCTGGGCGCACACCCTCGACGTCGTCACCGTCGACCAGGCGACGCCGCTGCTGGCCGCGCTGCTGGAGAAGGGCGAGCCGATGGTGAAGCACGTCGCCGACGCCGATCCCGGCAACGGCGCGGCCGAGGCGGCCCGCCTCCTCACCGGCCTCGTCGCCGAAGGGCAGGACTGACCATGGCCGAGCGCCGCAAGCCCCGCCGCGTCATGCGCCACGTGCGGCGCCTCCCCGGCTACCGCTACGCGCGCCGCACGGTCGTGCCGCGCATCCGCGACTCCTCCACCGCACGCGCCGTCGTACACCGGCTGTTCGCCGTCGACGCCAAGCAGCACACCCCGCTCGACGTCACCGCCGGGCGCCTGCTCGCCGGCGTCGGCGCCGAGCGCCTCCCGGTCGTCGTCGTGCTGCTGCTCGGCCTGCCCGCCGACCGCGTCCGCGACGTCATCGACGAGATCGCCGAGCTGCAGGTGCTGACCGCGGGCTTCCGCCCGGTCGTCGTCATGGACGTGCCCGAGCTGGCCGCGGCCCGCGCCTACGGCTACCCCGCCGAGCTGCTGCTGCCGGCCGGCTCCTGGCCGCACGCGCAGCCCTGGGACGACTACGTCCGCACGACGCTGGGCGCGATCTTCGCCACCTACCGCAGCACCGCCTCCATCACCGTCGGCCCGGACGGCCTAAGCCGCACCGACCGGCTGCTGCTCGCGTCCCTGGCCCCGCGACGCTGACCGACGCCTCGCTGCTCGGCAGCACGCCCGCGGCTGTGGCATCATCGAGGTGCCTAGTCGCACGGCATGAGGTCCGGCCGCCGTACGCATCCGCCGCGCACGGGCACCGTCCCCCGTCCGGTAGGCGTCACCCCCAGCGCGTCGCAGCCCGGCGACGCGGCAGAGGAGCAGAACAGCACATGAAGAACCTGGCTCGCCGGGCGTACCGCTTCACCAACGGCCGGCTCTCGGCCGACCGGAAGCAGTCGTTGAAGATCGTCGCCAAGCAGGTGCTGCCGCGCCGGGTCCGCCGGCAGCTGCGGCGGGCGGCGGCACGGATGCAGCCGGAGAAGGCCGCCGAGCGACGCGAGGCGAAGCGGCGCCAGGCGAAGCACGACCGCGTGCTCGACCGGAAGGTGAGCTCGCTCTCGCGGGCGCTGTGGATGGGCTTCACCCAGGACGCGCTGGCCGAGCTGGAGAGCCTGCGACGGGGCGAGGACGCCCACCGGCCCCCGATCGCCCGCGCGGCCGAGACGCTGGCCCGCTGGTACGCCACGCAGGGACAGGACGAGCTCGCCCTCGAGCGGCTGATCCACGCCCGGGCGATCAACGGCCTGAGCCAGTCCGAGCGGCTGCGCGTGTTCGAGCACCACCTGCTCACCCGGCTGGGCCGGCTCGACGAGGCGGACCAGCTGTTCCAGAAGTGGGGCGAGGAGTCGCCGGACCTGCGCCTGGTCCAGGCGAACCTGCTGCTGCGCCGCGCCGATGACGGCGAGCTCGCGCCGGACGAGGCCGGCCGCGAGCGGCTGGCACTGATCGACTGGATCTTCGACCGGCACGGCCTGACGCCGGTCAGCACGCTCCTCCAGGACCCCACGAACCTCGCCTACGCGGGGCTGCGCACCGAGCCGGCGCCGGTCGAGGGCGAGCCGGAGCCGCCCGTGGTCTCGATCGTGGTGCCGGCGTACAACGCCGAGACCACGCTGACGAACTCGGTCGACAGCCTGCGGGCGCAGACGCTCCGCGCGGTCGAGATCCTCATCGTCGACGACTCCAGCTCCGACAACACGTACGCGGTCGCGAAGACGCTGGCCGCTGCGGACCCGCGCGTCAAGGTCTTCCAGCACCCGCAGAACCTCGGCGCCTACGCCGCCCGCAACACCGGTCTGGCCCACGCCACCGGCGAGTACTTCACCGTCCACGACGCCGACGACTGGTCCCACCCGCAGCTGCTGGAGCGGCAGCTCGAGGCGCTGCGCACGCAGGCCGACGCGGTCGGGTCGTTCTCGCGGCTGGCCCGGGTCAGCCCGCGGCTTGAGTTCCTGTTGCGGACCTACCGCCCGATGCTCGAGCCGATCCACTGGAACTACATGTCGTTGCTGTGCCGGACCCAGGTCTACCGCGACCTCGGCGGCTGGGACACCGTGCGCGCGCACGCCGACTCCGAGTTCATCGAGCGGCTGCGCGCCCACCACGGCGCGGACGTGCTGGTCGAGGTCGACACCACGGTGCCGCTCTCGTTCTGCCTGGTCACCGGCGACAACATCACCGAGAACAAGGCCACCGGCATGCGCTCGATCGATTTCGGGTCGCGCCGGGAGTACATGGAGCAGGCGCGGTTCTGGCGGAGCCGCACGTTCGCCGAGGGTGAGCTCCCGTCGCTCGCCGGGCACCGCCGCACCGGCCTCAAGGACCCGTTCTTCAGCACCCGGCCGATGCTGAGCGGCGCCGACGCCGCCGGCCAGGCCTACGACGTGGTCATCGGCTCTGACCTGGCGCTGCTGGGCGGCACCCGGCGGTGCAACCTCGCCTACATCGACTGCGCGCGCAAGCTGGGCCTGCGGGTCGGCCTGTTCAACGCGCCCCGGTACCGCACCCGCGGCTTCGGCTCGGTCGACGCCGCCTACCGTGAGCTGCTCGAGCTCGACGGCGTCGACCTGCTCACCCCCGAGGACGACGTCACGGCGAAGGCGCTGCTCCTGCACCACCCGCCGGTCCTGCGCCGCACGTTCGACGGCTACCCGACGATCGACGCCGAGCACCGGTTCCTGCTGGTCAACCAGCTGCCGTGGCAGATGAAGAACTACACCGACGTCCAGTACGACACCTCGGCGATCCACCAGCGGTTCACCGACGCCTTCGGCGGCGAGCCGAACTGGATCTCCATCAGCCCGCGGGTGCGCCGCTACCTCGACGGCGAGCTGGCGCCGGGAGTACTGCTCGACGAGGACTGGTTCCCGATCGTGAGCTGGGCCGGGCCGTCCCCTCGCACGCGCACCGTCGGCACCGCGCCGACGCCCGTCGTCGGGCGGCAGAGCCGCGACCACGCCACGAAGTGGCCCGAGGACGCCGGCACGCTGGCCCAGGCGTACCTCGCCGGCACCCAGTACAAGGTCCAGCTGCTCGGCGGGACGGCGGCGGCAGAGGCGGTGCTCGGACACCGGCCGGAGAACTGGGTGGTCCACCCGTTCGACTCGCTGTCGGTCACCGAGTTCCTCGACGGCATCGACATCTTCGTCCACTTCCACCACAGCAACTACATCGAGGAGTTCGGCCGCAACATCGCCGAGGCGATGGCCGTCGGTGTGCCGTGCGTCCTGCCGCCGGAGTACGCGGAGATCTTCGGCGACGCCGCGGTCTACGCCGAGCCCGCCGACGTCGAGCGCACCGTCGCCGAGCTGTGGGCCGACGGCGAGCGCTACGCCGACTACTCGCGGCGCGGCGCCGCCTTCGTCGCCGAGAACTGCGGCTCCGAGGTGGGTATGCGCCGCATCTCGAGCCTGCTGGCCTGACGGCCGGTCAGGGCAGCAGCGAGTTGCCGGGCGGCGGGACCGGTTCCGGATAGCGGGAGCGACGGCGCCACCCGGCGCCGCGGGAGTCGTCGTGGGCGATGACGAACGTGTACAGCGCCCAGGCGAGCACGGCGCCGATCAGCGGGCCGGCCAGCCAGGACGCGGCCGCATCCCACTCGCCGCTCACGACGGCGGGCCCGAAGCCGCGTGCCGGGTTCAGCGCGCCGCCGGTGAGCCCCAGCAGCGCGGCACTGCCGGCGACGAGCGCGCCGCCGATGGCGAACGGGTAGATCGAGACCGGTGCCCGCTCGTCGACGACGGTGCCGAAGACGACGAGGACGAGGAACATGGTGGCGACGGCCTCGAGCGCGATGGCGCCGCCGACGTTGACCAGATCGTCGTTGAGCATGGGCGTCCCGGCGGCCACGACGTCGGTGTCGGCGACGAGCAGGACCAGCAGCGCGCCCAGCGCCCCGCCGGCGAACTGGGCGACCCAGTAGATCGTCGCGCCGATGGGGTCGATCTTCTTGGCCAGCAGCATCGCGAGGGTGATCGCCGGGTTGAAGTAGCCGCCGGAGCCGTGGCCCAGCGCGGCGACCATGCCCATGGTGACGAACCCGTAGGCCAGCACGGTCGGCGTCGCCTGCGCGACGATGCCCAGCGTCGCCACGGTCACGAAGACCACCGACAACGTGCCCACCGCCTCGGCCACCGCGTTCCGCAGCCAGCTGTCGACCATCTACCCACCCCTCGCCATCGGATCCCCGGACGTCGCCACCGGCGACCCTATCGCGGCTCGTCTACACTGACGGCCATCACCAGCGACACAGCCGGCGAACGTCGCCGGCCGGGGAACCCGACCAGACAGATGCGCCGTCCGTCCGCCGTGCCGCCACCGCCGCCCGCCGCCATGCCGCCACCGCCGCCGGCCGCGGCGCCGGACCCGCTCCCCTCCGTCGCGACGGCCTCGCGCCGGGCCGGCCCGGCGCCGTCGAGCAGCCGGCCCCGGTTCCGCGGCGACATCCAGGGCCTGCGCGCGGTCGCGGTGCTCGCGGTCATCGGCTTCCACGCCGGGCTGCCGATCATGCCGGGCGGCTTCGTCGGCGTCGACGTGTTCTTCGTGATCTCGGGGTTCCTCATCACCAGCCTCATCGACCGCGAGATCGGCCGCACCGGACGGCTGCGGATCAGCCGGTTCTGGGCCCGCCGGGTGCGCCGGCTGCTGCCGGCCACGGCCGTGGTCCTGGCGGCCGTGGCAGTGGTCACGCTGGTGGTGCTGCCGGTGACGCGCTGGTCGTCGGTGGCGTGGGACGTCGGCGCCAGCGCGCTGTACCTGGTGAACTGGCGGCTGGCCGGCCAGTCGGTCGACTACCTGGCGGCCGACGACGCGCCCAGCCCGGTCCAGCACTTCTGGTCGCTGGCCGTCGAGGAGCAGTTCTACGTCCTCTGGCCGCTGATGATCCTGCTGGTGCTGTGGCTGCAGCGCCGCTACCGGCTGCCGCTGACCAAGGCGATGCTGGCGGGGATCGCCGCCATCGGCGTGCCGTCGCTGATCTGGTCGGTGGTGCTCACCGAGACCCGGCCCGGCCCGGCGTACTTCGTGTCGACGACGCGGCTCTGGGAGCTGGCCGTGGGCGCCGCGCTGGCGGTGCTCGCCCACCGGCTCACGCGGCTGCCGGCCGGCTGGACCCACCTCCTGGGCCTCGCCGGGCTCGGCGCGATCGTCCTCGCCGTCGTCACGTTCGACCGGTCCACACCGTTCCCCGGCGTGGCGGCGCTGCTGCCCACGCTGGGCGCCGCCGCCGTCATCGCCGCGGGGCTGCCCGGGCGCCGCACGGTGACCGACGCGGTGCTCGACACCGGGATCATGCGCGATATCGGCACCCTCTCGTACTCGCTGTACCTGTGGCACTGGCCGCTGCTGGTCGGCGCCGCGGCGATGTGGGGCGAGGCCGGCGGCGAGCTGCCGGTGGCCATCGGCGTCACCGTCGCCGGGTTCGCGGTGGTGCCGGCCTGGCTGACGTACCGCCTGGTCGAGGCCCCGTTCCACCGGGCCCGCGTGTACGTCCGGCTGCCGGCCCGGGCGGCGGTCCTCGGCGTCGCCTGCACCGCGATCGGCGTCGCCGCGGCGCTGGTCGTGTCGCTGGCCGTGCCCACGGCGCCGGCCGACGACGGCGCCGAACGGGCCCAGGGCGCCGCCGTCCTGGACGACGATCCCGCCGCGGACCCCGACGGCCGGCCCACCGACACCGTCGACCACATGGTGCCGGACGTGCTGGAGGCCGCCGACGACGTGGCGAGCCTGGACGGCGACCAGTGCATCAGCGACATCGTGGGCACCGAGCTCGAGTCGTGCACGTACGGCCCGGAGGACGCCGAGGTCACGGTGGCGCTCGTCGGCGACTCCAAGATGCACCAGTGGCTCACCGCCTTCCAGCGCGTCGCCGACGAGCGCGGCTGGCGCATCGTCACCTACCTCAAGAGCGGCTGCCCGCTGGTGACCGTCGACGTCGAGCTCGACGAGGCGGCCAACGAGGACTGCGCCGAGTACAACCGGACCCGCTACGACCACCTGCGCGAGCTGGAATCCGTCGACTACGTCGTCACCTCCCAGGTCGCCTCCCAGGCGTTTCTCGGGCCCGATGCGTCGCGGAGTGAGCGGTTCGACGCCATGGTGGAGGACCTGCGCGATGTGTGGAGCGGCCTGGAGGAGGCCGGCCGCGACGTCGTGGTGATGATCGACAACCCGTGGCCGCCGCTGGACGTCATGGAGTGCGTGGCCGAGCACGGCGACGAGCTCAGCGCCTGCGCGTTCCCGCGCGAGGAGGGCGCCAGCAACGGTGGCGCACCGGCACAGCGGACGGCGCTGGAGGACGCTCCGGGCGTCGCCGCGGCGGACCTCACCGACTGGATCTGCCCCGGCGAGACCTGCCCCGCGGTCATCGGCAACGTGCTCGTCTACCGCCGCGGATCGCACCTGACCGCGACCTACGTCGACTCGCTGACGCCGCGGCTGGACGAGGCGCTGACGGCGGCCATGCGCTGACGGCCGCCCCTGGGTACGATGCTCGGCGGGGCGACCTGATCAACTGGCGCTGCCGGGGCGGAAGGGGGAGGCGACGCGTGGACAACCTGACGCGCAACGTCGTTGCCGAGGCGGTCGGCACGTTCATGCTGGTCTTCGTGACGGTCACGGTCGTCGCCGTCGGCCCGGGGATCATCCCCGCCGCGCTCGCGTACGGACTGGGCACCGCTGCGCTGATCGCCGCGCTCGGCCACGTGTCGGGCGGGCACTTCAACCCGGCCATCACGCTGGCCATGCTGCTGTCCAAGCGCATCGACACGCTCGCCGCGGTGGCGTACTGGATCGCCCAGCTCGCCGGCGCCGCGGCCGGCGCGCTCGTCGTCATGCTGTCCTCCGAGCGCGACGTCGTCCGGGCCGGCACGCCCGTCATCGCCGACGATCTGGTCAGCGTCGGCGGCGCGATCGCCGTCGAGGCCGCCGCCACGATGATCCTGGTGCTGGTCTACCTCGGCACCGTGGTCGACCAGTATGCGCCCGCGTCGGTCTATCCGCTCGCCAGCGGGCTGACCATCGCCGGCGGCTTCTTCGCCATCGCGCCGCTGACCGGCGGCGCCATCAACCCGGCGCGCGGCTTCGGCCCGTCGGTGGTCAGCGGCGAGTGGGACGGCCTGGCCGCGTGGCTGGCCGGTCCGCTCGTCGGCGCCGTCATCGCGTGGGCGCTCTACCAGTTCGTCGTCGCGCCGAACCGGGCCGAGTCCGGCGCCGGGCGGCGCACCCGGAGCAGCCGGCCGCTGCCGCCCCCGCCCGGCTCCTCGCTGCTGCCGTAGCCGACGGCGTCACCGGAGGTCCGGACCACCGGGCCTGGGGTACGATCCCCTGGGTGATGCGGCCCTGGGGCGGGCCCGGCCATGGGGGCGCGGACGAGACTGCGACGCGCGCCGTGCAACCGCACAGCGGCGTGTGGCGTCATCCAGGTGTGGCAGTGTCGACGGGAAGTCAGGGATCGAAGGTGCGAGAGCGACTGAGCGGGCGGGCCGGCTAGCGCCATGCGCATCCTCGTCCTGACCGTCGTCCACGACCCGGAAGACGCGCGTATCAGGCATCGGCAGATCGTCGCGCTGCGCGAGGCCGGGCACGAGGTGACGCTTGCGGCGCCGTTCGGCGCGACCGGCCGGCCGATCCCGGCTGACCTCGCCGCCATCGACATCCCCCGCTCGCACGGCCGGCACCGGCTGGCGTCGCTGCGGACCGCCCGGCGGCTGCTCAAGCGGCACGGCCGCGACTACGACATCGTCCTCATGCACGACCCCGAGCTGGTGCTGGCCAGCATCGGCCTGGACATCCCCGGCCTGGTGTGGGACGTGCACGAGGACACCGCCGCGGCGCTGCGGATGAAGGCGTGGCTGCCGAAGGCGGGCCGCCCGGCGGGGGCGGCGCTGATCCGGGCGATCGAGCGCAACGCCGAGCGCCGGATGCCGCTGCTGCTGGCCGAGGAGTCCTACGCCGACCGGTTCCGCAAGCAGCACACCGTCGTCCGCAACAGCGTCGCGATCCCCGACGACGTCGCGGTGCCGGTCGAGGACCGGGTCGTCTACCTGGGCCGGCTGACGGCGGCGAGGGGCGGCCTCGACCTGGTCGAACTGGGCCGGCGACTGGCGCCCGACATCGAGGTGCACCTGGTCGGGCCGGCCGACGCGGACTGCGCGGCGGCGATCGAGGCCGCGCAGGCCGACGGCGCGGTGACGTGGCACGGCTTCGTGCCGAACGACGAGGCGCTGGCCATGCTGCCGGGCGCGCTGGCCGGGCTGAGCCTGCTGCACGAGCAGCCGAACTACGCGCACTCCCGGCCCACCAAGATCGTCGAGTACATGGCGCACGGCGTGCCGGTCATCAGCACGCCGAACCCGGCGTCGGCCGAGCTGATCCGGCGGCACCGCTGCGGCACGATCGTCCCCTTCGGCGACGTCGCCGCGGCCGAGGCGGCGGTGCGCGCGCTCCGGTCCGACCCGGCCGAACGCCGTCGCATGGCCGAGGCCGGGCGGGACGCCGTCATCGCGCATTACAGCTGGGACGCCGACGCCGAGCTGTTCATCCACTCGCTGGAGAAGCTCGCGCACGCCGTGCGGTGAGACCTGGGCCGTCCTGCGCCCCGCGCAGCGATAGAGTCGTGGGCGATCAGGTGTCACCGACGACGGGAAGTACATGCTCCGCGCCGCACGTCAGTTCCTCGGCTCGAAGTGGACGGCGCTCAGCCTGTTCGGCGCGGCCCTGGCCGTCGTCGCCGCCGGCTGGGCACTCATCGACGACGGCGACGTCGTCGCGGCCATCCTGGCGCTGCTGCTGGGCCTGGCGCTCGCCGGCACGACCGTCGCGATCGCGGCCACCCACCAGGCCGACCGGCGGATCCGCTCCCTGACCGACCAGGTCGAGAGGACCGAGGCGGCGAACCGAGAGACCACCCAGGCGCTCGGCGAGCTCCGTGCGACGCTGGCCGACCCGGCCGGCGGACCGCTCGGCGCGATCCTCGGTGCGCTGCGCACCGACACCGCGCTCATGCACGATGAGTCGGCGGCGCGCACCGAACGCGTCGCCGCCGACGTCCGGACCGATCTCGCCCAGGTGCGTGCGGAGCTCGCCGCGGTCACCGCGGCGCTGACCTCTGCCGCCGGGCCCCAGGAGCGGCCCGAGCACGACGCCGGCGATCTCGACGCGATGGCGCAGGACCAGCTGAGCGAGCTCTCCGCCCTGGCCAACCTCTACTCCATGTTCGGCCCGGCCGACGAGGTGCCGGTGCTGGGCGGCTACGCGGCGACGCCCCGGACGATCCTCCGCCTGACGTCGATGGTGGGCCGGCTGCCCGGCGACGCGCTGATCGTGGAGTGCGGCAGCGGCAGCTCGACGGTCTGGCTCGCGCTGGCCTGCCAGCGGCGCGGCACCGGCCGCGTCGTCGCGCTGGAGCACCACGACCTCTACGCCGCCCGGACCCGCGAGGCGCTGGCCCGGCTCGGCCTGGACGGCGTCGCCGAGGTCCGGTCCGCGCCGCTCGAGCCGGTCACCGTCCAGGGCGAGAAGCACGACTGGTACGCCGCGCCCAGCTGGGCCGACCTGCGCGGCATCGACCTGCTGTTCGTCGACGGCCCGCCCGGAAAGGTCGGGCCGCGGTCGCGGTTCCCGGCGCTGCCCCTGCTCGCGCCGGCTCTCGCCGACGGCGCCATCGTCGCCCTCGACGACGCCCAGCGGCCCGACGAGGCCGACGTCGCCGCCGACTGGCTGAGCACGGGCGCCGACGGCATCCAGCTCGCCGATGATGGCTTGGTCGGGCGGACGCGCTTCTTCACCGCGACGCGCGCTTAGGCGGGCCGGGTTGCCGCAGTTGGCTTGAGGGGCTGCGAACGTTGGCCGTCCCCCTGCTGCCCATTCTCTTAGCCGCGCAACCGCGCCTCAAGTCCGCGGCCGCTGCTGGTGGCTGTTGTGTTGTGGCTAGGGGCCGCGTACTTGACCCGCGGTCCCGCGGCCAAGAACGGGCAGCTATCAGGGGGACGGGGGAGTGTGGCGACGGCCCGTCGGGGCTCCGCGTTGTCTGCTGGAGCGCGGGCGCCGGGTTCGCGGCGATCCGGGCTCGCTGGCCGCTCCCGGTGGCCTGACGGGCGCCGCGTGGGCAGGCAGCTCTGGTCCGTTGGCCTCTCCCGGCGACCGGTCGGGCCGGTTCGACGTGGCTTTAGTGTCGCTGGGCGTCCACGTGGTGAGATTTCGCCGCGTTTCCCGGGCCGCCCACCAGACGTACTCCCACCCCCTAGGCATGCATGGGTGGTAGAGCGGGAGAACGCCTAGTGCGAGACCAAAAGGTTGATGATCATGAGCGTCCACAGGCCGGCAAACGTCGCACAACGGGCACGCGCGGGCGACGGCAACGGCGGCCGGGGAAGGCGGCGCACGTGGGCTGATGGGTTGCGGCGTGCCCACACTCCCCCCGTCCCCCTGATAGCTGCCCGTTCTTGGCCGGGACGGCGCGGGTCAAGTACGCGCCCCGCAACCACAGATGCCATCAGCCACAGCGGGCGCGGACTTGAGGCGCGTCGGCCCGGCTAGGTGACGTCCCGTGACGTGGTGTAGGTGGTCGTCCACGTGTGTGGGTCAGCGAGTTGTGCTGATCATGCCGTGAGGAGTGCTGTTGGTGCTACCTGTTGATCGTTGGTGGTGGTGTTGAGCAGGGCC